>NZ_JBZCNJ010000003.1:0-446503 GCF_058269255.1 Arthrobacter sp. TJ-217 | reverse complement strand
TCATCGGTGCCGTTGCGGTTGAAATCCCCGGCATTGACCGCAGCCAGCGTCTTATCCAACACCACCGGAGCCGGAGCAGGAGCAGGAGGCGTCGGAGCAGGAGTCGGGGCGGGAGCGGGGGCAGGCACCGACGCCGGAGCGGTGATCGTGATCGTGGCGCTGGTGCTGCTCACCGTGTTGATCGCCACCTTGGTTCCCTTGTGGGTGGTGAAAGTCGAGCCGGCCTGCCATGAGTGGTTCGTGTTGTAGTAGCCGGCCCACCGGCTGTTCGGGGTGAGCGCGATCGAGGCGTTGCCGCTCCAGCCGAGGTGGTCCTTCTTGATGATCTTCACGCCGCGGTTGCCGCCGGTGGCGATGCTCGCATCCCGGCCCACGGGCAGGCGCAGCTCCAGGTAGTAGACCTCGCGGCTAACCGGGTCGGTGAACTTCACTGCGCGGTTCACGCCGCTTCCGGCCCATGCCGTGAGCGTGTAGCGCTTCGTCCCGGTCGCGACGCCCGCGTTGCGGATCTCGTCGCCCCGGCCGAAGCCGCCGTATTCGTACATGAAGGAGTTGATCATCGGGGTGTGGAGCTGGGCGAAGCCCATGATGTCCACGGTGTCGCCGTACTCCCAGGTCCTGCAGCTGGTGTCGCCCCAGCCCCCGGAAACCCGGGCCACGTCGAGGCGCCCGTTGCCGCAGTTAAGGGAGTTCGAGTGGTGAAGGCCCAGCACGTGGCCGAATTCGTGGGCCACAACATTGTTCGTTGTTGCCGAGGGGTAGGGCATGATCACGCGCCCGCTTGTCGCGCTGTCGGTGAAGCCGCCGCCGAGGATTCCCCAGTTGCCGTAGGAATTCAGGTCCTTGTGCGGCACGAAGATGACGAGGGCCTCATATGGCTTGTACTGCCAGTTCAGCTCCCGTGTCACCGTGGCCATGATCTGGTCGTAGGAGTCGGTGTGCTTGGCCTTCGACACGAACCCGCGCACCTCGGAGACGGTGGTCATGGAGAGGCGGTTGATCGATGCGCTTTTCCAGTAGGAGCTTGATGCGGTGATCGAGGCCCTGGCGGCGGCCATGTCGATGGCATTCACATCCGCGGTTGTCTTGTCCGCGAGCTTCACCGTGACGAGCTTGACCTTGAAGTCGCCGTAGCGGGGCCCGAAGGCGGCCGCACCGGCGGTGCCGTCGGTGGACTGCGCCTTGTGCAGATGGTCGCCCGGCTCGGGGTGGTTCTCTCCGAGCCGGGGGTTGGCTCCGGGCTCAAGGAGCGGGTTCCAGGTGGGGTCCGGCACGAAGGATGTCACCTCGTCGTCGGCGGGTTGCGCCGTGGCCGGCTCCGGAGCCTCGGCGGGCTCCGCGGAGGGTTCTGCCGGTGCGGGTGCCGGAGCAGGCGCAACGGCCGGGCCGGTGGGCTCCGGTGCAGGATTCACCGCGGGCGCTTCTCCCGCGGTGGGAGCTGTCGAAGGTGCGGGGTGGACCTGGGCAACAGCAACGGCGGGCACTGCGCTGACGAAAAGCGCAAGGGAAAGGGCTGCGGAGCACAAGAGTCTACGGGGGTAAGTCGATGTCAAAGTGGTTCTCCATAGTCCAGGCCGGAGCCAGGGCGGGCGATCCATCGAAGACTACATGGGAGTGACGTATGTGACTAATGATTCTTGTGTGAAAGCGGAATATTATGCGCCCCCTCGGCGTTTCGGCCTCCCCGAGGCGGCGTGTCGCAAAATGTCAAGGGATATCTTGAGGTGATTGCCGGAGTTCTTTGAGCCTCCGGGCCTTTGAGCCTTTGAGGTACCGGTGGCAGACGTGCAGCCCCGTCCACGGGGCGGGGCTGCACGTCTGGCGCGCGGTGGTTAGTCTCGCGCTCAGACCGCCTGGAAGCAGATTGACTGCGTGACGTCCGCCCCCGTTGAGGTGTATGCCTTCGCGACGACCATTGAGTAGCAGCCGCTTCGCGTCACGGTCACCACGAAGGCGACGTTGCCCAGATGGCCCGTTGCCTTCCGGGTGCTGTAGGCACCGCCGATGCCAAGTTTCACCGCCTGGTTGACGTTGCGGACTCCCGCCGGTGACGAAACGACCGAACGGAGGGTCACGGTCGAGCCTTTCGGCACCGTGCTCCAGACGCGCGCACCCCGAGCGTTGTACGCAGCGATCGGCTCGACGTAGGCCGTGGGCCGCCACTGCATCGAGTGGAGGGTGGCGGTCTTGGCCAGCCTCATCGCCCACAGCCCCAGCTGGGCGTACTGGGTGCGCAGGGTGACGTTGGAGGAGACGTACGCGGCGTCCTTCAGGGCGTTGTTCGCGTACACGCCGGGGGTCAGTGACTGCTGCCGGACCCTGCCGGTCACGTCGAAGAAGTTGACGAAGCTCGGCGGCCGCGACAGCCATTTCGTCATTCCCTCGTTGACGTAGTTTTTCCCGTAGAGGCGGATGGCCGATTCGAAGGTGTAGGCGTTGTGGTTCGCGTCCTGAACGAGGGGGCGGCCGATCGGGAGCTGCCCCGACGGAAGGTACATGTAGGCCCAGCCGCCGCCCGTCGCATTGTAGGTGTTGATGCCGAGCCACTTCAGCTGGGAAACAACGGCCTTGGCGCGTGCCAGGCGGGCCGGCTCGTTGTTCAGGACGCCGGAATCGACCACCTTGTCGAGGAACGCGGCGGCACCCAGGGACACATTCACCACGCAGCCCGAGGACGAGGGGCGGTCATAGCTGCTCTTGGAGTAGGCCATGCACTTCCCATGGGGCGTGTCGTCGATCGGCGTGCTGAGCAGCGAATCGACCGCCGCGAGGAGTTTCGCCTTGGGAACCCCGCCGCCGAGGAACCCCGTGAGCAGGACCTCTCCCACATGGTCCGCCGTCGTCACCGTATAGGTGGTCGACGCGCTGTTGACGGTGCCGTTGGAGAAGGCATCCCACGACTGGTCCATGCCGTAGCCACCGTCGGGCTTGACGAGGCTGTAGGTGCGGGCGAGGTAGCGCTGGGTGGCGGGATCCTTCCAGCCTCGGTATTCGGCCGAAAGGCGCGCCTGGTAGGCGTAGGTCCATGCGTCGTAGGCGCGCTGTCCGCCGGGGTCGCTCTCCATGCGGTGCAGCATGTCCTTGGCGATCGAGTTCCACCAGGCGCGTGATCCTGCCTGTGTCGGTGTTGGGGGCATTTCCTCCAGCGGCGCCACGGGGACGGTGGTCGCCGAGAGCCTTCCGGTGGTTGTGTAGCCGGATTTCGATCCGGTCACACGCACCTGCAGGCGTTTGCCCCGCACCGCCGACGTCGGGACGTACGACGCCGCGGAGGCGCCGGAAATCCGCGCTCCGTCGGCGTACCACGCGTAGCTCAGCGACACCGGCGCGGGCCCCCACTCGCCGGCCGAAACGGTCAGTTTCGTGCCGACGGCAAGCTGGCCAACGATCTTGGGCACCGGCGCAACGAGTGTCCGGTTGACCACCGGGTCGGTGGCCGCGGACGTCCGGCCAACGGAAACATAGCCCGTCTTGGAGCCGGTCACCCGGACGGTGAGGCGCTTTCCGACGGTCGAGGACGTCGGCACGTAGGAGGAGAGGGACGCCCCGGTGATCCGGGCGCCGTCGGCGTACCAGGCATAGGTGAGCTTCACCGGGGCCGGGCCCCAGGTTCCGGCGGCCGCCGTCAGTTTCGACCCGAGAATGGCGTTGCCTGTGATCTTTGGAACCGGCGCGATGAGGGCCTGTTGAGCCACCGGGTCGGTGGCCTTCGACATGCTGCCGACCGGCGTGTGGCCGGGCTTCGAACCCGTGACGCGCACCGTTAGACGCTTGCCGAGCATTGACGGCGTCGGCACGTACGAGGCGAAGGACGCGCCGTCGATCCGCACACCGTCGGCGTACCACGCATAGGTCAGCGTCACGGGGGCCGGCCCCCACTCACCCGGTGAGACCGTCAGCTTCGAATTGACCATCACGGCACCGCTGATCGTCGGTACCGGAGCGATAAGGCTCGTGATGGGCGCCGTCGGCTCGGACGTCTGCGAGGCGGGTGTGTAGCCGGGCGCCGAGGCGGTGACGGTCACGCTGAGCTGGTGGCCGACGTCGGCCGCCGTCGGGATGTAGGTTGCGGTGACAGCCCCCTCGATCGGCGTGCTTTCCTGCTGCCACTGGTAGCTGAGCGTTGCGGGAATCGGACCGGGTTCGCCGGTGACGGCGGTGAGCGGCATCCCGAGGTTGGGGCTACCGGAGATAGTGACTGAGGGGGCGGTCAGGGTGCCCGGCTGCACGACGTCGGGCAGCTTGTGGGTTGAGAGGCTGTTGACCCAGCCCTCGCGGGACAGGGTTGCGTGGACCGAGATGTCCTGGCCGAGGTCCTCCGCGCGGAGGGTGTAGGCCGGTTCCGTGGCGCCCTCGATGGGGTCGGAGTTCCGGAACCACTGAAGGGAGAGGGCGGCTCCGCTGGTATAGCCGGTGTGCTCGAAGACCACGGTCTGGCCGACCTGGCTCGATCCGCTGACGACGGGCGGTTCGTCAAAGGCCGGTGTCGGCTTCTCGAAGAGGCCGATTCCGCTGTCCTGGGTGTCGCCGTCCTCATTCTCGGTCGTGTTGGCGAAGAAACCAACGGCGACGGCGCTCTTCATGTCGGCTGCCCAGTACGGATCATCGGATGCCGGGGGCTCGAGCAGCGAATCGAGGTGGGCCTCGAGCAGTTCAACTTCAGATGCCGGCTCTGCCGTGGTCCTCTCGGCATAGGTTTTCCACTGCGGCGTCAGGTTGTGCTCAAGTTCGAAGGCCGTTGTCTGAAGGGCCTTGTCATCATCGGAGTCGGCGTGGATCGCTTCGAGGAAGGCGCCGGCCTCCTCGCTGAGCGTCACCGGTTCGAAGCCCAGTTCGTCGCGGGCGGCGTTGAAGTTGGCGATCGCTTCGTCGATGGTTGTGGCCGGCGGCGTGGGGGCGGGAACCTCGGTGCCGGGCTCCGGATCGACCGGTACTTCCTGCGCATAGGCCGGTGACAGCGATGAGCCGGCAATGGCCAGTGCGGTGAGCAATACGGCCGCAGCCTTCGCGTGGAACGCGAACCGATGTGCTGAGTTTCGGCTCTGCGGGCGCGGGACGGTGCTGGACTCCCGCGATCCGGGCACGGGAGCCCAAGGTGCTGACTTCATCATTTCCCCAAACAAGTGCTCCGAGACCGGTTCTTCACCCTGGGCGGCAGCGCGAGACAGCACCGCCTCGCGCTTATCGACTGGCGTTCAGGACGGTGCCGATGGAGCGATCGGTCCCGCAACTCTGAGCGCCACAAACACGCCGGGTGCTTTGAGCGTAGCTGAAGGCCTCCGGATCGAATAGACGGTGCAGGTGAATTGGATCAATGATTCCGCGTGCTCCGGGCTATGCCCCCTTGAAGCACAGTGGCGGGCGCTGGGCTAGTCGGGGAAAGTTGTCCACAATAACCAGTTGTACTCTGGTCCGTTCCGGAACCGCTCAGTAGGCTGTGACTGCGCCCAGCTCGGAGGTGCGTGCCGCTAGTGCCGCTCGACCGCCGGGGGACCGTCATGGATGCTGTGGGCATTGTCGAAGACGAGGTGCGCGAACTGATCCGCCGCCGTGGGCTGGACCCGGTGGATCAGGCGGCCGAGGTGATGAGCCTGGTTCATGCCGCTGTCGATGACTACGGCGAACGGGCGGTCCTCGGATCGCTGCCCCCGCTGGGGCCCCTTGAGAGCGCCCGGAAGCACGTGTTCGACGCCGTCGCCGGGTTCGGACCGCTGCAGCCGTTCCTTGATGATCCGACGATTGAGGAGATCTGGATCAACGCGCCGTCGGAGGTCTATGTGGCCCGGGCGGGGGAATCGGAGCTGACGTCGCTGACGCTGAGCGAGCGGCAGGTGCGCGACCTCGTGGAGCGGATGCTCAAGTCCTCGGGCCGGCGCCTTGACCTTTCCTCGCCGTTCGTCGATGCGTCGCTGCCGGATGGTTCCCGGCTTCACGTGGTCATCCCGGATGTCACGCGCCGCCACTGGGCCGTGAACATCCGGCGGTTTATCGTGCGTGCGGGCCGGCTCGAACAGCTCGTCGCTCTGGGCACCCTGACCCATCAGGCCGCCCGGTTCCTTGACGTGGCGGTGGCGAGCGGGCTGAACATCCTGGTCTCCGGCGCGACCCAGGCGGGGAAAACCACTTTGCTGAACTGCCTTGGCGCCGCGATCGGCCCGCGAGAGCGTGTTGTCACGGTCGAGGAGATTTTCGAGCTTCAACTCCCGCTGCGCGACGTCGTGGGCCTGCAGTGCCGGCAGCCGAACCTTGAAGGCCAGGGAGAGATTCCGCTGCGGCGGCTGGTGAAGGAAGCATTGCGGATGCGCCCGGATCGCCTCATCGTCGGGGAGGTCCGCGAGGCGGAGAGCCTCGATATGTTGATCGCATTAAATAGCGGGCTTCCGGGGATGTGCAGTGTCCATGCCAACTCGGCCCACGATGCCGTGGCGAAGATTTGCACGCTTCCGCTGTTGGCGGGCAAGAACATCTCCAGTGAGTTTGCGGTGCCGACTGTTGCGTCGTGCATCGACCTCGTGGTTCATTGTGCCCGGCTGCGCGGCGGGCAGCGCCAGATTCAGGAGGTCCTGGCGCTCGGCCGGCGGGTGGAAAACGGCGTCATCGAATCGGCCTCGGTTTTCACCCGTATCGACGGATCGCTCCGGTTCAATGCTTCATCGATGCCGGCCCAGGAGAAGTTCGCTGCAGCAGGTGTCGACGTCTCCGCTCTGCTTGAGGACCACCGATGAGTGCGGTGTTGGGGATGGCAATGGGGGCCGGCCTCTTCCTGATGTGGTGGTCCTCTTGGTCCTCCCCTGTGCCGCCGCGGGCGGCGCAGGTCAGGAGTCAGTCGAGATTGAGCCGCCTGTTGATTCGCGCTGGCCTGAGTCAGGTCTCTCCCCGGGGGCTTGTTGGAACCTGTCTGGCCGTTGGCCTGATCGTGTTGCTGTGCGGCCTTGCTTTCTCGGGGTCGGTGCCGATTGCGGCATGCTTCGCGCTGTTCGGCGGCACCCTTCCGCTGAGCATCGTGCGATGGCGGGCGAAAAGGAGGACGGCGTCCCTGCAGGAGCTGTGGCCCGACGTCGTCGACCATCTGCGCTCCGCAATCCGAGCGGGGCTTTCGCTGCCCGAGGCGTTGATTCAGCTTGGTGAGAAGGGGCCGGCGGAACTGCGTGCCGCGTTCGTCGCCTTCGGCTCCGACTACCGGGTCGGAGGCCGCTTCGACGAGTCACTGAACAGCCTCAAGGACAGGCTCGCTGATCCCGTGGCGGACCGGATCGTTGAGGCACTGCGCCTCACCCGCGAGGTCGGCGGATCGGACCTCGGACGCCTCTTGGGCACTCTTTCCGAGTTTCTGAGGGACAGTGCCCGTACCCGCAACGAACTAGAGGCCCGGCAATCCTGGACGATCAATGCGGCCCGTCTGGCTGTCGCCGCTCCCTGGTTTGTCTTGCTGCTCCTGGCGACCCGCCCCGAGGCAGTGCGTGCCTACAGCACAGCGGCAGGGGCCGTCGTGCTCCTGGGTGGGCTGGCGGTCTCCTTTCTCTGTTACCGGGTGATGCTGCGTGTCGGTTCCTTGCCCAGGGACGAAAGGGTGCTGCGATGATGCCCTACCTTGCGTTGTCTGCCTTGTGCGGGAGCGTGCTCGGTTTTGGTCTGTGGCTCGCCGGCATCGGGCACCCGGCAGCGCGGAGGGCGCGTTTCGTTGATCGGATCGGCCCCCAGTTGAGAGCCGTCGAGGCTCCATCACGGCTATTGGGCCGGGGCCGGTCCGGGGTATCCACTCTTGCCGGTCCGCTCGGACACATCCTCCGGTCGGCACTTTACGACCTGGCCGGGTGGTTCGTTCGATTCAGCCCCGCTTCGAGGGCCCTGGCACTTCGCCTGGACCAATCTGGCGCAGGTCAGTCGGTTATGGAGTTCCGGGCGCGGCAGATCGTCACCGGCGCAGTGGGCTTCTGCGTCTCAACGGTCCTCATGGTCCTGTGGGGCGTCTCAGGCGGCGGAAGCGTTGTAGCTGCATTGGCCATCGTTCTGGGCAGCGCCGTCGGGTCCGGGGCTGTGCTTGAGATGCGTCTCAGGTCGCGGATACGCCGACGTGAAGCGAGAATGCTTGCCGAATTTCCGAGCATCGCCGAGCTGATGGCACTGGCGGTGAGCGCCGGCGAAAGCGCAACCGGCGCCTTAGAGCGGATATGCCGAACCTCCCACGGAGAGCTCGCGAAGGAGTTCGGCGAACTGCTGGCCGACACGCGTGCCGGTATGCCCCTGATTGACGCGCTTCAGGCGTTCTCGGACAGGAACCGCCTGGCGCCTCTGGTGCGGTTCGTGGACGGACTCACGGTTGCGGCGCAGCGCGGAACACCTCTGGCCGATGTTCTGCGGGCCCAGGCGCAGGACGTGCGCGACCTGTCAAAGCGCGAATTGATGGAGTCAGCGGGGAAAAAGGAGATCGCGATGATGATCCCTGTTGTTTTCGGGGTGCTTCCGCTGACCGTCTTATTCGCGGTGTTCCCCGGCCTTGCACTGATCCAGCTCGGATTCTGACATCCCGAGGGAAAGGAACGGACATGCTAGAACCATTCGGACGACACGGGGCGGTCTTCATTGCCCGGCTCGCAGCGCTGTTCGCCCGCACCGGGGAGGATGATCCGGAACGCGGCGATGTCCCGGGGTGGGTGATGATCACCCTCATGTCGGCGGTCCTCGTGGCGGGGCTGCTTGCGGTTGCGGGGCCGGCACTCCAGGGACTGTTCGAATCGGCGATCAGCCAGGTCGCTCCCTAAATGGACCGGATCCGCGCCCGGAGCCGGCGGCCCCGACCGGGAAGCGGCGAGTGCGGGGCGGCCGTGGTTGATTTCGCTTTGATCGGCGGACTGTTGACGGTGATTTTCGTCGCCATAATTCAGCTGACGCTGGTTCTGCACGTTCGGAACACACTGATCGATGCGGCGTCGTCCGGAGCCCGATACGGAGCTCTGGCGGACCGGACGCCCGGGGATGCGAAAGAGCGCACGGTGTCACTGATCTCCACGGCACTGACTGACGACTTCGCCGGCGACGTATCGGTGCGCCGCCGCACCGTTGGTGGTGCAGGCACGGTCGAGGTCATCGTGCGTGCGCCGCTGCCGGTGATCGGACTCATCGGTCCGACGGGGACGCTGGAAGTATCAGGCCATGCGGTGCTCCCGTCCTGAACGCGGAACAGCGCGCGGGACATACCGGCGCCTGCTCGACGCGGCAGGGAAGCAGGAGGGAAGCGCAGTTCTCGAGTTCACCTTTCTGGGGCTGCTTCTGCTTGTACCCGTTGTCTACCTAATCCTCACCGCCGCTCAGTTGCAGGCCGGGTCGTTCGCCGTCATTGGTGCCGCGGACCACGCCGCGAAGGTATTCGTTGAGGCCGACAGCACCGAGGAGGGCGAGGGAAACGCGCGGCAGGCGGCACTGACGGCGCTGGCCGATTTCGGTTTCACCCCGGACCAGTCCCGCATCCACATCACCTGTGCGGGTGAGTGCCTTTCACCCGGGTCGAGCACCACAGTGACGGTGCACCTGGAGGTGCCCCTTCCCCTGATTCCCACAATGCCCGGAACCAACGCCTCGGCGGCCACGGTCGACTCCTCAGCAACTCAGATTGTGCAGCGGTTCGGATGAAGCCGCCTTGGGAAGGGGGAACACCGGGTCGGCCGCCGTTTCCGTCCCGCCTGCGTGGTGAAGAGGGCCAAGTGGGAGTGCTGATCATCGGATACCTTGTGGTGTCCCTGCTCGTTCTGTCGGTGGTCCTCGCCGCCACCTCGGTGTATCTGGGGCACAAGAGGCTGCTGTCTGTCGCCGATGGCGCGGCCCTCGCCGCCGCCGATTCCTTCACGATCGGCACTGGTCACGGCGGCGGGACCGCGCCGGTCTTGGAACAGGGCACCGTGGCGACGGCTGTGCACGGGTACTTGGAGCAGACGTCGGCGTCGGCGCGCTTTCACGGCCTGCAGGTCGGGCCGGGGACGGGCACGCCCGACGGCAGGACCGCACAGGTGGCGCTGACCGCCGTCGTGCACCCGCCCATGGTGAACATCCTGGTCCCCGACGGCGTCCCCATTGCGGTCACCGCCAACGCCCGCTCGGAACTCACCCGCTGACCGCTCCAGACACGGTATGAACGCTCTTCGAACGAGCATTGAAGAGCGCACGTGAGGCGCGCCGGCATCTGGTCCTGCATGCGCGGGCTAGCCCGACAATGCAGTCAGGTGGGGAGAAGCGGTGTAACAGCGCTCAGTCCACAAACTCCGACTGGGTTTCGATGAAGTCCCAGTCACCGGAAGAAAGGGTAGTCCCTTCGAGATTGGGGCCACCGACCGCACTGACGGCACTGGCGGCGTCAGGATCGATCTCCGATGCCCCGAGATTCTCGCGGAACCATTCCTTGTGGGTGACGTCCAGAAGGAGCCACCACTGCTCGATGCGTAGTTCTGCCATGAATTCACTCCAGAAGAATCGGTCTTTCCCACAACGGTAGGCGCGTTGGACCGCCCCTTCAAGGGCACACTGGAGCGCGCTGACGGGATGAACCGAATCTCACCGCCCGAAGCGGGCCGGGACGTCCACCTCGTCGGGACTGAGCTCGGGGCGCAGACGGACGAAGCGCAGCGGGTGCCGGAAGGAAGTCCCCGAGAACGCGGCGTCAGCGGTGACCTCCATAACCACCGGCTGCACGAGCGTCAGCCGGGTGGGTCCGTTGGCTGCATTGAATCGGGACATCGAAGCCGACATGAACTCCTCCGGCCACGGGTGACCGGCCTCGGCTGGAGCGAGCATCCGGCCCAGGATTTTGGAAGCGTCTGCGGAGAGCGGGACGGTTCTTCCGACGATCGTCAGGTCACCGTCGAGCATAATCCCTGCGATGATCGTCGCGGGACGGCTGATCGGCCCGGTGACCGCCCCGCACACCAGATCGAGGGTGTCGCGGTGCTTGACCTTGAGCCACTGGCGCTCGCCGCCGTCGTACGCAGTGCCGGTGCCCTTGATGACCAGGCCCTCAATACCGGTGGCGGGCATCGTCTCGAACCAGGTCCGCGCCAGGTCCGGGTCCCGGGTGGCGGGGGAGAGGGTCATCGGCGGCGCCCAATCCGCGGCGAGTTCCTCGAGTAGTTCTCGCCGGCTGCTCAGGGGGAGTTTTCGAGCGTCCCGGCCGGCGACGCAGAGCAGGTCGAACGCGGTGAAGTGGGCCGGCAGGTCCTGGACCACCCGGGCGAGGTTCCGCTTTGATGCACCGACCCGTGCCTGAAGGGCGCCGAAGTCGAGCCGGTCGTTGTTCCAAATAACCGCTTCGCCGTCGATGATGCAGCCCGGTGGGATGAGGTCGTCGGCGATGAGCGCCAGGTCAGGGAAGTACGTGGTGAGGTTGTTGCCGTTCCTTGACCACAGCTCGGTGCCGTCTTCCTCGCGGATGATCGCTATGCGGTAGCCGTCCCATTTGGGTTCGTAAAGGCACCCGCCCGGAAGCGCGCCCGGTTCCGGGATTGAGGCGACGGGCTTTGCCAGCGCCAGCTTGATGGGCGGCTGCAGCCGGCTCGGGATTCCCTCAGCCCCGGACACGGCGTGCGTCGTGCCCGTAGGAGGTCCGTTCGTCGATGGTCCCGTCGAGGTTTCGGACGATGTGTTCGACCTTTTCCGCCTTGGCCACACCCCTGCCGATGGCTGCTGCCTCTTCCTTGGTGTCCCGCAGGCCCCACGGCTTGTCATCAACGACCTCGCGCCGATTCATCCACAGGCCGTGCTCGTGGAAGGTCTCGACATCTCCCTTAGACATGGTGTCCCCTCTCGCCGGATTATTGCGACACCCTATCGAGGAGTTGGTTGCGGCGGCCAACTATTCCTCGTCGGCCGGACGTCGGTGCCAGCCAACGGTGCAGAATAGAACCAAGAGCCGGGCGGTCACCGGGTGGAACGCGGCACTGCGGGAGGGCTCCGGGTGAGGCAGGATCCTCCTGCCTCACCCATCGTTACCGGTGCTGACGCACCGACCATAAAGCGAGGAGCACCATGACCACCCTGAAAGAACGCCTCAAGGCCGATGTCATCACCCACATGAAGGCCGGGGACCGGCTGAAGCTGACCACCGTGCGCAATGTGCTCGGTGAAATCTCCACCCGCGAGAAGTCCGGCAAGACGCCCGTCGAGCTCGACGACGCCCAGGTGACCTCCCTGCTCCAGAAGGAAGCGGCAAAGCGCCGCGACACCGCCCGGATCTACACCGAGGCGGGGGAGACCGAGCGCGCCGCCGCGGAGATCGCCGAAGCAGAGGTCATCGAGGCGTACCTGCCGGAGGCCCTGACCGCGGCCGACGTCGAAGCCATCGTCGACAAGGTCATCGCCGCGCTGAAGGCGGACGGCCAGGAACCAACGATGCGCCAGATGGGGGCTGTCATGAAGCCCGTCACCGCCGAGGTGGCGGGCCGCTTCGACGGTAAGGCGGTCAGCGAGATCGTCCGCGGACGTCTCGGCTAGGTCGTCCTGAACGCGCCCTCGCATCGTTGAGGTCAGCCGTTACCCGCACCGCGGGATGATCTTGCAGGCAAAGGCAAAGTTGAGGTATTTCCCAATCTGAAGCCCGTTGTCGATCTGCCCTGAAAAACCGTTGACGTGCGTATTCCAGCTGGTCTTGACCGGCGGGACGTCGTCGGCCGCCTGAGCGGCGTTGTCCGCTTTCTGCATCGCCGGCCAGCAGGTGCCAGCCCCGGTCGCCTTCAGGCCCATCTGGAGCTGATCGACCAGTTCGCTCGTTTCATCGAGTTCGCTTGCCGCATGCGATGTCTGCGTAGCGGACAGCATGCACTGGGCGATGGCGCGGGAATGCCCGGTCTGCTGTTTGATGGTCCGGTCGAGGTACTTGGCGCCGTAGCTGGCCGCATAATCAATCCCAAACTCCTGCACTGCCCAGGCTGCCGTCAACTGAGGGTCGGGGGTCCAACTGAGAACCGCCCCGTCGGGGATGTCCACCGAGTCCCCGGGAACCATGTACAGGAGGCCCGATACCGCAACCCCGGAGGTCCGGAAAAACTCGGAATGGGTGCCGTACTCAAGAATTCTCATTTCGGTCACCGAGCTGTCGAAGACCCACACCCCGTCACTCTTGTTCGTGAGGAACGTGTCCGCCGGACCCGCGCAGACCAGTACCTCCGAGTACACCTCGGCCTCATCAGGCCCGAGTCCGCTGTACCCGGCATTCTCGTACCCTGGAGCCCACTCCGGGCATGTCTCCGGTGGCTCTGACCTCAGCTGCGCAAGGAGCTTTTCAATGGCCGCCGGATCGATTGTCGGTGTCGCCGAAGGCAGGGCGACGGTCGGTGTTGACCATGCTGTGGCTTCCGGCTCGCGCGGAGGGTCGGGTTCATCGCCGTCACAGCCCGACATAGTGACCGCGGCCAAGACGGTCACCGCAGATGCAATCCATCGAAGGGTCCTGGATTTCACGGACTTCCCCGCCCGCTCTGAGGATGATGGGGCTGATGCTACGCCTGCGCGGCTCCTGCCGGAAGTGCGGCTTCGCGAGGCATAGGACTCGAGCACCTCCCCGCCGGGAGGGGGCCTGTAGCTGCGGATCGCCAAGAGTGAGGCCGCTGCCGCTATCCAGGTGATCGAGCGGGCCCTCGCGAACCTGGAACATCAGTTCCTCCAAACCAAGCCCGGCGGGGACCCCAACGTGGACCGAAGCGTCCGGCGGCACTACGGCGCCTGCAAGGCGGTCGTCAAGCACCCCGACGGGGAGCCGAACCGTCCGGTGACCTGTGCCTACTGCGAGACGCACGGAATGCCCCGGGGTGCCCGGACGGAGACCGGGTACGACCACAGCATCGTCCGGCGGGCGAAGGACAACCTCATCGACCTGCTCATGCGAGACCTTGAGCGGGAGCAGGCGACGATCACTCTGGCCCCCAGGGACATCGCGAAGGCGGAGGCGGGGACGTGCAACTTCGGGCCCCGAAGGTGGAATGTTGGTTGGGCCGGGAGGACGTTGCCGTGACGGCGGTCCGGCGGTTCAGCGGCCCCTGTCAGACGCGCGAGATCTTCGTGCTGCCGGTCGACGAGCCCTGATCCGAGCGCCCGGCGACCGTTCCGGGCGCTCCGCGGAAAAGCGTTGCGGGACCGTAATCAGAACCCGACTTCGACGGAGCTTCGTGGCTGTACAGTCCGTCTCATCATCCGGTTTGTGGGGGCAGCTGGATGCGGATGACGCACATCGTGCGGAGGCCAGAAAGTGCCCCGATCCCGGTTTCGATGAGCCCAGCCTGCCGCCTTTCCCGGCGCCCAGGACTGATTCAAGGCGCCACCCTTCCAGATGAAAGAACGACCGTGAACAAGCCATCCATCCTCGCACTCTCCGCTGCAGCCATGCTGCTCGCAGGATGCACCGCCCCGGCAGCGTCAGGACCTGCCGAAGCACCCACACCGCGACCTTCGGCCAGCGCATCCAGCTCGCCTTCCGCGACCCCGAAACCGGCACCCACCAAGGCAGCACCCGCCACCTCGAAGCCGACGGCCGCCCCATCGCCGGCGCCTGCGCCGCCTGGGCCTGCACCGGTCGTGGCGGATCCCGCCTTGGTGCCTGAAGCGCCCCACCCGGCGCCCATCATGCCCGAGGCACCCCAGCCGGCCCCTGTACCCCCGGTCGCATCGCAGCCTGCCGAAACGCTGCCGCCGTTCGTTCCGGCACCCCACTCACCCCACGCGTGGAACTACCCAGATCTGGCGCCCGTCCCGGGGCCGGAGCCGGTCCGTGTCGAGCGCAAGACGGGAACATCCTGGTTTGTCGTCGGGGACGGCTACGCGCCCGGAACCGAGACTGAAATCTCGTTTGGCGGGTGGCAAACCGACGGCGAAGCCTTCGACATCCCGACTGTCTTCGCCGACGCCAACGGCCGCTACTCCGTGATGATTCGCCTCGAAGTGGACTTCCCGCCGGGCACCTACGGAATCCTGGTCCGGTCGAAGCCCTTCGCCGAGGAGACCAAGCGACACGCGATCGTCGAGGTCGTTGCGGCTTCATAACCTCACCTGGTGCCGCTACCCCTGGATGGACTTGGGCGAAACCACCCATCCGGGGGAGTGCGCCTCACGGCGCCATTGGGGACGGAGACTCCCCTGCCCCACACATAACCGGCATGAGCGACTACCAGAGTTCTAAGACCCCTGTGACCGCTCCGGCAGATGACGGCTTTGATGCCGCCTTGTTCGAGAAGGCCTTCAACGCGGAGACCCATGTGGGCTGCGTCGACCGTGCCGTCGCCAAGATCACCGCCGGGATCAAGGCCATCGCAGGGCTCTCCGAGCCGGCTGGGATGCGGATGGATCCGCGCATGCCCGTGGCGGCGTTTGCCTCCGGCGGCCAGGGCGGAATTGTCTGCGGTGATGCCTTTGAAAAATTGCTTCCCGCCGGCGCCGCGCACAGGAGTCGAATCGTTTCGCAGCCGGTTCAAATTCACCGCGTTCAGCGACCGAGGAACCATCCCGCGCAAGACTGAGCCGCAGCAAAGGCACTGAACCATGGGGGATAAGTGGCGGAGACAGGCAAGAGCGAGGAACCACCCAGCCGCTGGGTGACGGCTGAGCGGTGGGCGCCCGGCACCCGGGACAATGGCATGGGTGAGGCGGTCCGGATCTACTACACCCGGTATTTCCCCGCTCTGGCCCTGCCCCTTCTCGCCCTGGGAGCCGGGGTTTCCTATCTGCTGGGGCGCGGGCAGGCCTCCTGGTTGGAGTACCTTCAGATCGGCGTGCTGCTGATGGCCACCGGCTGCATGATCGGCGGATTCGTCTACAACACCAAGCGGGTCAAGCCCTCAGTGGACCTGGGCAGGGCAGACGTAATGGTCGCGCTCAACAAGGCCGACCGGGCTTCGGTGAGGCGGCAGATCGCAGGCAAGGAGCCCCCGGACCAGGAACACCTGACGGTGGTGCGGGCCGCGGCTGTGCAGATGCGAAAGCAGACAGCGACCTTCCTGCTGGTCGCGCCGTTCTACCTGTTCCTTATCGTTTCGCAGGACCTGTGGTGGACGGCTGCCGCCCTGACCCTAATCCTGCTGGTGACCATCTCCTTCCTCATGCGCGATTTCCGCCGCCAGGGCCGGTTCCTCCGGGAGACCGAGAGCTCCGGTCTGGGCCGTGACAATGCGCATTGAACCAGGGGGCAAAAAGGGGGAGCGGCCCAGCCACTGGGTGGCGGCCGAACGGCGGGCTGCCGATGTGCGGGATAACGGCATCGGTGAGGCCCTGCGGGCCTACTACACCCGGCACCTGCCCGTCGGGGTGCCGCTCCTCCTGGTGCTGGGGGCTTTCCTCTCTCACTTGCTGTTCGGCGGCGGGTGGGATCATTGGACCCGGCACCTTGACGTCGGCGTGCTCGTGATGGTCATCGGCGGGTGGATCTACAAGAAGCGGGTGGCACTGGGCCGGGTGATCACGTGGGCAAGCGTCTCAGGAACGCTCCTGCAGTGACCCTGCGTGCAGCGGTGGAGTGGAAGCCTTCCCTGACGCAGTCAGACGGGCTATCTGCCACGGAGTCAGCAAGTTCAAAAGCCCCCCGGCCTGTGGCTGGCTCATCTGGCGGTGGCCCGCCTAGCTCGATTCTCAATAGCAGCAGCTCTGTGATCCATTGACATGCAAGCAACTGCTTGCCTATGCTCGCCCCATGAGCGATGTTTTCAAGGCACTTGCCGACGAAACCCGCCGCGCCATCCTTGATGAACTTCTCGAACGGGGTGATCAGACCCTTTTCGAAATCTGTACCCGGCTCGCCATGAAGCACGGACTCGGCGCTTCACGACAGGCGATCTCGCAACACCTGGGCGTGCTCGAGGAGGCGGGGCTTGTCCATAGCGAGCGCCGCGGCAGGTACAAGTTCCATACGCTCGACACAACGCCGCTCGCGCAGATCGCCGAGCGCTGGCCCGTGAAGGAGTTCCCGTGAAAATCAACCTCACAACCGTCTTCGTGGACGATCAAGCTGCCGCTCTGGATTTCTACACCAGCAAACTGGGGTTCGAGGTGGCGTCGGACATCCCCGTCGGCGAATACCGGTGGATCACGCTCGTTTCGCCGGAGGATCCAACGGGAACGCAGCTCTCCCTTGAGCCATCGGACCACCCCGCCGTCGTGCCGTTCAAGCAGGCGCTTGCTGAGGACGGGATCCCCTTCACCTCCTTCGCCGTCGACGACGTCAACGCCGAATACGAGAGGCTCCGGGCCCTGGACGTGGTGTTCACGCAGCCGCCGACGGAAAGCGGCCCGGTCACCACGGCAGTCCTTGACGACACGGTAGGAAACCTCATTCAGATCGCCGCCATGAAGCAGGAATGACGAGACCAAGATCAGCGCCAAGGGCATGATTCCCTCCGCACAGGCGAAGGATCGGCACGGCAAACCCTCAGCCGACCGGGAGGTATTCTCAGCCCATGTTGATCCGTGAAACAGCCGGCGAGGATGGACCCGCGGGACCCGGTCTCGGAGTCCTCCTCAGGGGAGTGGGCACCGGCGGGGCACTGGGGACGATCAGTGGAGCCCTCTACATGCCGCTGCCCGCCGCGCCGGGCCTGGTCCTCTTCGCTGCACTGTTCGGATTGGGTGCGGGTCTCGCCGTCGGCTTCGTGTGCACAGCCACGGGACTGGCGTTGCACGGCCTCGCTGAACGCCGGGCCCCGGCGCTCCGCGCCCCCGCTGCCGCCGTCGGCGCATCGGCGATGGTGCTGATCAGCGCCGCTTCCCTCGGAATCCCGCCGACCCTGCGTGACGCCTGGCCCATCCTCGTCTTCACCGTAGTTGCCGCGGTCCTGGCTGTCTGGATCACCCGCCCGCTGCGCAAGGTCACACCCTCCCGGGCGTAGAGGCGGCGGGTGGGCGCGCAGGTATGTGAGGGGTTGCCGGCTCTATCGATGAATTCCGGGTCGTAACTGCCCCGGCGGGGTTCAGCGGGTGGAACCGCTTGGCGGGGGAACCGGGTGACAGCGAGCCGCCACCCGGTTCCGTGTTCCGGTCGATGCCCGAGCTGTTGCCTAGTGGTGGTGTTCGCCGGTCGTCGCATGCACGGCATCGAGGATGATCTCGGTCGTGGCCTCCGGCTGGGAAATCATCGACACATGCGATGCCTCCACCTCGGTGATCGTGGAGCCTGCCCGTTCGGCCATGTAACGCTGGGTGGCCGGGGGAATGGCCTTGTCCTCGGTGCCCAGCAGGTACCAGGACGGGATGGTCTTCCAGGCGACCGGTCCGGACGGCGCACCGAAGGCCGCTTCGGCGAACGGCCGCTGCGTGGCCGCCAAAACGGCGGCGGTCTCCTCGTCAACGTCGGCGGCGAAGGCCTCGCGGAACTTCTCCGGGTCCAGGTACAGGTCAACGACCTCGGTTCCGTCGGGGTTCGTTGAGGGAACCGGCACCAGGGCCTCGGGGACCAGGCTGCCCTCGTTCAGCTGCGCGAGCTGGAGGACGCTTTCGCCCTCATCGGGCACCCAGCCGTTGATGTACACCAGGGCTTTGACCTGCTCGTTGCCGTAAGCCGCGTTGGAGATCACGGCGCCGCCGTACGAGTGCCCCACCAGGACGATCGGGCCTTCGATGGTGGCCAGAAGGGACGCGACATACGCCGAATCGGTCGTGAGATGGCGCAGCGGATTCGACGCTCCAATGACGCGGTAGCCCTGGTCCTGGAGATCCGTGATGGACGCGGCGAAGCCGCTGTTGTCGGCCCAGGCGCCGTGCACGAACACGATCGTCGGCATTACCGGCTCGGCCGAGTTGCCCGTTCCGGTGTCCGATTGCTGCTCGGCGGAGCCGGGGACGGAGAAGGCGGGCGTCATCCAGGCGCCAAGCAGGGCGATGCAGGCGCCAAGCAGCGCAATGATGCTCAGCGCGCGCCGTGCGTACCGGCGCCGGGCGCGGGGTGGGGTCGACTCCCTGCCGGGGCTTTGTCCGGTGTCCGGCTCCGGAAATGAGGCGTTCATGAAGATCTCCTTCCTAGCACCGACCGGTGTGGTCAGTTGATGCCCAAAAGTCTCGCTACCTCATCCACGCCTCGCGCCCAGGGAACCCACTGGCTTTTTCCCGGGTTCCCCGGCTCGCGGACGTGCCTACAGCCCTGGTCATTGGATCGCCGATTGGTCCGGGCATCGGCCTGCTCATCGATGCCTACGTGCCGGCGCTCCATCCGGTGCTCATGACGAGCCACCCGTGCCCCTTCGCCCGGGCGGAACATCGCGCGGAATAATTAGTGCACTAACGGTGCTGTAATTGGTGCGGTAGCTCCCGAGAGCCGCGCTTTCTACCCAGGCGGTCAGCCCGGACCAGCACCCGGCGCTGACCTCATAACTTCACAAACCACAACGCAAAGGCCCCGGCCTGCCTGCCCGCAGCACCCGGGTGCCTGCCTTCCAGACCTCCCCAAATGTCCATCAACCCCAAGGAAGAAGTCCCTGCCCGGGGACAGAAGGAGTCATCATGACAGTACGCATTGGCATCAACGGATTCGGCCGAATCGGGCGAAGCTACTTCCGAGCCGCCCTCGAGCGGGACGCTGACTTCGAAATCGTGGCGGTCAATGACCTCACCGACCCGGCTACCCTCGCGCACCTGCTCAAATATGACTCCGTAGGAGGCCGGCTTAACGCCAGCGTGACGGTCGACGACGGCAACCTGGTCGTGGGAAACCGGACGATCAAGGTTCTGGCCGAACGCGATCCAGCGAAGCTGCCGTGGAAGGACCTCGGCGTAGACATCGTCATCGAATCGACCGGGTTCTTCACCAACGCAGCCGACGCCCGCAAGCACCTGGACGCCGGAGCGAAGAAGGTCCTGGTCTCCGCGCCCGCCAGCGGTGAGGACCTCACCGTCGTGCTGGGCGTCAACGACAAGGACTATGACTCGGCGCGGCACAGCATCATCTCGAACGCCTCCTGCACCACCAACTCCCTGGGGCCGGTGGCCAAGGTGCTCAATGACGCGTTCGGAATCGAGCGCGGGCTGATGACCACGGTCCACGGCTACACTGCGGACCAGAACCTGCAAGACGGACCGCACAAGGACCTGCGCAGGGCCCGCGCAGCAGGAGTGAACCTCGTGCCCACCTCCACCGGGGCGGCCAAGGCAATCGGCCTCGTCCTTCCCGAGCTCAAGGGCAAACTCGACGGCTACGCCATCCGGGTCCCGGTCCCGACAGGCTCCGCCACCGACCTCACCGTGACCCTGAGCCGCGAAGTGACCGCGGAGGAGGTCAACGCTGCTTTCAAGGCCGCCGCTGAAACCGGACCGCTGAGCCCCTACCTGAGCTACACCGAGGACCCGATCGTTTCCTCGGACATCGTCGGAGACCCTTCATCGGCGATCTTCGACTCCGGGCTGACAAAGGCCGTGGGAAACCAGGTCAAGGTTGTCGCGTGGTACGACAACGAATGGGGCTTTTCCAACAGGCTCGTCGACCTGACGACCATCATCGCCGAGTCCCTGTGACCGCCGGCACGACCGGCTGCCCCGATTCTCCCGCCCTCACCGGGAGTGGGAGAGGCGGGGCTGTCGGCATCGATGCCCGCGCCAGCACCGGTGGAAGCGCCTTTCGTCAGTCCCACGGCGCATCCGAGTCCTTGCCCACTCACGGTCGCGGCTCGCCGGCTATCAGCCCAGGGGCGGAACCATAAGCATAGGAACCCAACCATGAGTCGAAGGACCCAACCATGAGCAAGCATTACGCGGGCATAGCATTCACACCGGCAGTCCGGCAGGCCCAGGAGCGCCACGGAAGCGGCGACTTCTATGGCCCCAAGGCAGACAAGGCGTTGGCGGCGCCCGGGTCCGACCCGCTGGGGCCGCGGGAGCAGACCTATCTCGAGGAACGGGACGGGATGTACCTTGCCAGTGTTGGAGAGACGGGGTGGCCCTACGTGCAGTTCCGCGGTGGCCCGCCCGGCTTCATCAAGGTCCTCGATAAGCACACGATCGGCTGGGCCGATTTCCGGGGCAACCTTCAGTACGTGAGCACCGGAAACATGGCTTCGACGGACAAGGTCTCGATCATCGCCGTTGACTATGCGAATCAGAATCGACTGAAGCTTTTCGGAAACGCGCGGATCATCACGCGGGACGAGGATCCGGAAATGCTCAAGGCCCTGGCCGTTGAGGGTTACGGCGGCGTCGTGGAACGCGCCGTCGTCGTGGACGTCGAAGCCTTTGACTGGAACTGCCCCCAGCACATCACGCCCAAATACACGCTGGCCGAACTTGAAGAGGTCATTGACCCCGTCCGCCGCCGCATGGACACACTTGAAGCCGAGAACGCCGCACTTCGCGCCAGACTCACCAAGGTGTGAAGCCCGCCGGGGTCCCTGCCATGAAGCATCTGGCGGCTGACCCGGGTTCCCTACTCGGCCGGCCGGATGAGGTGGGGTCCGTCGTTGCGCACTGATCCCACCTCCTTGCCGACAACGCGGGGAACAAGGACCGGCGGCGGGATCGAGTCAATGAGGGACTGCACGTCCTGTTTCGACGTCGTCGCCGGATCCAGCCAGTCCGCGTAAAGGTCTGGAGGCACGATGAGCGGGGACCGGTCGTGGATGTGCCCGAGGGCGTCTGTGGCGTCGGTGGTCATGATGGTGGCCGTGGTCAGCCACTTCTCCGGATCGTCCTCAGGCTTGTCCGGATCCGGCCAGTACTCGAACAGGGCGGCGAAGGCGATCAGGTCGTCCTCGTTCTCCGGGTGAAGGTACGTGGGCGTCTTGGTCCCGTCCGGATTCTTGGCCCACTCGTAGTACCCGTTCGCCGGCACCAGTGCCCGCCGCTTGGCGGCCGCCTGCCGGAACGACGGCTTCTCGACGACGGTCTCGGCGCGGGCGTTGATCATCTTCGAACCAATCTTCGGATCCTTCGCCCACACGGGCACCAGACCCCATTTCGCGATGTCCAGCCGGCGGGTGAGCGTTCCGTCCCGCAGGCGCTCTGAGACAAACGGGATGCCCGTCATGGGCGCCACATTCCAAGACGGGTTCACCTCATCCTGAAAGGACTCGTCGACGCTGAACGCGTCGAGCATTGCCGCCTTGTTCCCCGCGATCACAAATCGTCCGCACATGCGCCTATTCTGCCCCAGCCCGGTGACATCCTCACGCATCGGCTCTGCGCGGGCTGCCGCAGCGACCTGTGAGGATCACCGGCCAGCGAGGGAATGCCCGCGGGAACCGGGTTTATAGGTACGGACTCCGTATGGGCCGAGCTCCATGAACCTCTCGCCTTCCTTGGCCGTCAGTGCCGCTTCCCAAACGTGGATGGTAAAAAGGCCCAGCAGTGAAATCCCGGAGCCGGCGGCACCTCTTGGGTACGTGGCATTGACCTGTTCGGCAAGCTCGCGGAGGGGTAGCTGAAATTCGAAGACTCCCTTGTTCGGCGGGGCGAGGTGATATTGGAGGCGCTCCCCGTCACCTTCGCCAACGACCTCAAAATGTCCGTCCGGGTCGTCTTGTATCTGGATGAGCTCCCGCAGATTTCTAGCAGAGATATACATGCGCCTGATTATGGCGGATGAAAGGCGGTGGAGCGCCGGGACCACCGCTCCGACACCATCTGGTGGCTCGACCTCCACGAAAACCCGTACCGGAGATAAAGGAGCTCTTGCCGGAGGTTCGGGTATGGCCTACCCAGCGCCGTCCGGATTCCCCTGTTGGTGCTGCTCCTTCTTCTGTCGTCGATCAAGGTGCGGGCCACGACTGACCTGGACGCGGCACATGCCCCTCTGCTTGAAAGTGCCCGCGCCTGGCATCGACGACCCGCCGCGTGGCACACGGCGACGACGGCACCACCTGTTAGCATCGGCTGATCCACTGCTCGATCGTCCGTGCACAGCGTCGGCGCCCCGGTGGTTGGCACCCGGAATTTCCCTCAGGAAGGCAGCGCATGGCCATAGCGGCTCCCGACCTCGTTCAGCTCCGCCCGTCGTGCCTCTCGGGCTGGCAGCCCCCGGCATGAAGCGTGCCACCGTGGTCCGGGCGGCGGTATGCTTGGCGGCGGCCGGCCTCATTTGGACGGCGGCGGGCAACGTGGACGACTTGTCCCAGGACGCGGAGGGCCATGCACCGCCGAACCGGGCGCTTTACGCCAATTGGCCCACTCCGCTCCTGAGCCAGCCGGCGGAACCGCTTGGAACACCGGAGCCGCTGGCCGAGGAGAGCGACGCGTACGTGTTCGCAAGAGGCACGGACGGTTCCCCGACCAGATTCGACCCCTGCGAGCCCATCCACTATGTCATCCGCCCCGACAACGCACCGCCCGGCGGTGAAGCGCTGGTGAAGGAACCGGTCGACCGGATATCCCGGGCCACCGGGCTGCAATTCGTGTATGACGGGGGTACCGCCGAACCGCTGGGCCTTTTCCGCGAGAACGTGCAGATGGAACTCTACGGCGACCGCTGGGCGCCCGTCCTCATCGTCTGGTCCACACCGGAGGAGAGCATCGATCTAGCAGGGGAGGTGACTGGGATAGGCGGCGGTGTCAGCGTGCAGGCCGACGGATACCCTGAGATTTACGTGAGCGGAAAGCTGGTCCTTGACGCCCCGCAGCTCACCCCCATGGTCACGGCCGGTGACGACAAGCTGGTTCGTGCTGTGATCCTTCACGAACTGGGCCATGTTGTGGGACTTGACCACGTCGAGGACCGGGAACAGCTCATGTTCGCGGAGATGACGCCTGAGTCGTCAGATTTGGCACCCGGCGACCTCGCAGGGCTCGCCATTCTTGGCGCGGGACCGTGCATTCCCGAAATCTGAGTCTTTCGGACCATGGATCCAAAAGAAAGCGGCCCCGGCTCAAGGAGCCGGGGCCGCTTTACGTGGCATTTCTACGCGCGCGTGACTTTCAGGGTGACATTGGCGCAGGCGTCGGCCCAACGAACCAGTGCCGCCTTTTCATTGGGATCAACCTTGAGGCCCCACCGGATCTTCACCGCAACCCACTGGGCCACGTAGGAGCAGCGGTTGCTCGGCGGCAGCCACTGTTCCGGCCCGGACGCCTGCTTTGACGAGTTGAGCGCGCTGGTCTGGGCGTTAAGCGACCTGCCATCGCCCATGTCGTTGTAGAACGCGACCCGCCGCGCCTGAGTCCAGTAACGGGCGCCGGATCCCCACGCTTCGTGCACGGGAACCATGTGGTCGATCTGCACCGTCGTGGCGGAGGTGTGCGTCCTGTTGTCAAAGGTGGTCACCCACCGGCCCTTGGCGACAGTGCAGCGCCTCGTGCTCGTGTAGGTGGTTGCGACCTTGCTCTCCTGAATCAGTACCTCGGCGCGCGTGTTCTGGCAGTCGCCGTTCGTGTCTTTCCACTGTCCGAAGTACCGGTCGCGGTCGTAGCCGGTGTTGTTTTCCGAAGCGACCGGCAGGGCGCGGGCGGCACTTCGGAGGTATCCGGTGTAGGTGGTCCCGGCCTCGGCGGGAACGCCGATTCCGGTGAGAAGGAGGCCTGCAGTGAGCGCGGCAATAATGCCGGTTTTCTTGATCATTTTTTCCCCAGAGTGAAACTACAAATGCGAAAGATAGGGCGTGAGACGCGCCCGTGCATCAACAGTCCCACGAAGGAAGGGAAATCTTTGATCGATAATCCGCAGGGTTTGCGCAGTTTTTGCCTAATGCGCGGCGTGCTTCAAAAGCCGCTCGCGTAAACACCGTGGCCGAGGGCGCGGGTGAGTGCCGCTCGGAACCGGCGGGTACCAGGCTAGGGCTGGGGCCCCGGCCTTCCCGGCCCTTCCTTGTTCTCCGACAACCATTGACGTGCCCATTTGACGACGACGTACACGATCACGCAGTTCACGATCACGCGCACGAAGGTCAGGTCTGTACTGAAGGCGCCGACCACCACCACGCCAAGCAGGACGACGACGAAGGACTTCCGGATGAGCGCAAGCTGCCCTGGGCCGAGAGGATGTGGCCACGGATGAAAATCGCTCTGCTGCGGATCATCGGCGTTATGTTTCACAGCTCGCTCCTCACAGCGTCGAAGCCGATATGGCTATGGTGCGCCGTGAGGGAAGAGCGGGTCAATTCCGATCGAGGCGGTCCCCGTGGCTGGGAAACCGGCCCGCGGGAGGATCCGCATGGACTCGGTTAGGGGGAGCCGGCGCGCACCGCGGACGGCGCTTGGCCTTGCGGCAGACAGGTAGGCTGGCCCGACATACGACTGTTGGGGACAGCATGAAACTCAGGCCCGCATTGGCTCTTGCTCTTGGCACCGCGATGCTCGCCGGCGCATGCACCACTGAGGCAGTGCCGATGGGTTTTGCCCGGTTCCAAGAGGAGCAGACCGAGACCGACCGGCTCCCGGAACAGGATCTTCCCCCGGGGGCACCCATCGACCCGCTCAGCACGCGCCTGCTGGTCGACCGAAACGGCGACAGGTACTACCTCGCGCACCTGCAGGAAAACCCGGAGCGTTCGGTGTGCCTCATCATGTACAACGAGGACGGACAGTCGGTGGCCGGTTGCGGCGGCGACGGTCCCGCTCCAGAGTACGTGCTCGGTGTCGACGGCTTCGGTGTACAGGCCCGTCTGGTCGAGGATGACGCCGACCTCGCGGCGAGCGTTGCCGAGGGATGGAAGGTCGCCCACCCGAACCTGCTGGTGCGCGCCGCTCCCGGCGTCCAGCCGTCCTAAGCCAACAGTCCCAGACCGACCGTCCTAATCCTGCGTCCGGCGTATCCTCGCGCGGCTTTGCCAAGCCAGCGCGGACGTGCCCGGCCCACCGAGGTGGGGAGTGATCCGCACGTCGGCGCCGCCTAAGCCCCGTAGCGTCCACGTGGGTGGGGGCGAAAACCCAAGTAGTTCTGCGCGTAAGTCAGGTACCGAGCAGGTGCGTGCCCACCACTGAAGCGCCTGCGGCCTGACGTACCGTCGCCGTGTTGGTTCATGCCACCCGGAAACGCGGGCTTTTTCCGCAGGGCGTCTGCGCCGACGCGACCGGAGTAGTCAACCCGAGGTGGCAGGACGCTATGACAGCAGTCAGACCAGCAGTTGCGGGCGTGCCGCGCCGCAGCATCGTGGCTCCGCATCTCTCACGGCTCGTCCAATTCCTCAGTTCGACAGGGCCCGGCTCCCACCACAACGCCCGGAACCTGCTGATTGCGACAACGATGTCGCTTGCGGCCATCGGCTTGATGATGGTGCTTTCCGCATCGGTCTTCGAGCTGGCATCCCGCGGCAGCTCGCCCTACGACACCCTGCGCAGGCAGAGCATCTGGATCGGGATCGGTCTTGTTGCCTTGCTGATCTTCGCAAGGACGCCTTTCGAGCGCTTCAAGAAGCTTTCGCGGCTGATGCTGATTGGATCGTTCGCACTCGCACTGCTGGTCTTCACCCCGCTGGGCGTGGAAGTTAACGGCAACCGGAACTGGATTGCCATCGGCTCCTTCACGGTGCAGCCATCGGAGTTCCTCAAACTCAGCCTGATCCTCTGGGCTGCCGCGGCCCTGACGAATCCCGCCCGACCCCTGCGCGGCTGGAAGCACCTGATCACCCCGGTCCTCCCCGTCGCACTTGCCGCCTTGGGCCTGGTGATCGCAGGAAAGGACCTCGGCACCGGCATGATCCTGGCGCTGGTCATCGCGGCCCTGTACTTCTTTGCCGGGGCAAGCCTGAAGGTGTTCATCATCGGCCTCGCCGCCGTCGTACCGGCCGCCTATGTTGCCGTCACTTCCAGCACCAACCGCATGGACCGCATCTCCGTCTGGCTTGACCCCGCCGGAGACGGATCCGCCGAGGGGCTCGGCTACCAGGGAGCTCAGGCCGTCTATGCGCTGGCGGGCGGCGGCATGTTCGGGATGGGCCTCGGCCAGGGCCGCCAGAAGGTCCACTGGATCCCCGAGGCCCACAGCGACTTCATCTTCGCGGTGCTTGGGGAGGAACTCGGGTTCGCCGGTGCCGTGCTGGTGCTCTTCCTGTTCGGCACGCTGGCCTTCTCGATCTACCGGATATCAAGCCTCTCCAAGGATCCCTTCGCCATCTGCGTCTGCGGTGCGGCAATCGCCTGGATCATGGGCCAGACACTGCTCAATATTGCGGTCGTGACAGGTCTGGTCCCGGTCGTGGGGATCCCGCTGCCCTTCCTCTCCTACGGCGGCTCCTCAATGATCGCGCTGCTGGCCATGATCGGAGTCCTGATCTCGTGCTCCCGGCAGGCGGAAAAAGCCGCCGCGCTTGAAACATCAGGCGGTTAGGCGGCGCGCCGGCGGTCAGGGGCCCAGAAGCCGTGCGGCGTCGGCCTGGGATCTGAGCTGCTGTTTGCTCAGCGCGGTGCCGGGAAGGAACCCGGAGTCCGACATCATGCGGCGCAGTTCGGCCGGCGTATACGGAACCGGCGAGCCCAGGTGGGCCATTGAATGGCAGTTGGGGCACAGGGGCACGAGGTCCTGGACCGGGTCCAGCTCATACCCCGGACCCAGCTCTGACGCCGGAACGAGGTGGTGCACGTGCAGGTACCCGTGCCCGGCCGGCCCGTACACCGCCTCGAAGTCCATTGCGCATACTGCGCACGAGGTGCCGAAATGGGCTAGGCACACCCGCCGGGCGTCGGGGTCGCGCTCATACCGGTTGGCCATCACCCGCGTCAGGGCGTCGGCCGGATAGGTTCCCGGGGGCGGCAGGATCGGGTCGAGGTCGCCCGGAATGTGCTCGGCCCACAGGGTCCTGATGCTCCTCTCGACCGATTCTGGAATCCGCCGTGCCGAACCCACCGTGCTCCATCCGGCTCCGGGCGCGCGCTCAAGCAGGGTCGACGTCGGAATCTGGTCACCGCGGGGGAGCAGGGCGTCGAAGTCGACGTTCACCGACAGGCCCGGATCATCAGGACCGGCGGCCCGGCCCTCCTCGAAAGGCGCGGATGCGACGACGCCGTGGCCGATCAGCCCGCGCTCCCTCGGACTGTGCCCTTGGATCAGCAGCCAGGCGTCGGCACCGACCGGCACGTCAACGCCGCGGCCGAGATTCCACCGGGACCGGAAGACCCCGGTGGCCCTAACCACGTCGATCGCGGAGGGGTAGTTGGGGTGCCAGTCCCACAACGAGGGGTTCCAGCCAAGCAGCACTGCGGTCATTCACTCAGTCTCCCACCTCGGCGCCGACAGGCGTGGGCGAACGAGTGAACCGGCTGATTTTCCTGCCGGGAGGCAACCTCAGCTGAGCCATTGCGGCTGGTCCCCGCCCCAGGGCCTGGGGTCGGAGGGCCACCCTCGTGGTCCGTCGTCGTACCCGAGCGCGGGAAGCGCAACCGTGAGGCGGCCGTTCATGCTAGCCGCGAGGGTCGGCGGGCGGGGCGGCAGGGGAGCGGGGGTTGGACGCTCATCGCGCAGCAGTCCCGCGGCGAGGCCGGCAAGGGACGCCTCAAGCAGCCACGACCCGCCGTCGTCCTGCTGGCGCCGCAGCGTGGACAGGACGGCGGCGGCCAGCAGGTACCCGGCGGCATGATCAAGCGCCTGGGCCGGCAGGGCGCCGGGGCGGACGCCGTCGGGGGACTCCCGCATGGCGATGCCTGTCGCCGCCTGCACGATGCTGTCGAACCCGCGGCGGTGTGCCCACGGCCCTGTGGTTCCCCAGGCGCTCAACCGCCCGACGATCAGGCCGGGGTTGTCCGCCGCAAGGCTATCCGGTGCCAGGCCGAGACGGTCCAGCGAGCCGGGCCGGTAGCCGGTGATGACGACGTGCGCCTCCTCAAGGAGTCCGCGGAACGTCCGGTTGTCGGCTCCGTGTGAAAGGTCAAGGAGGGCACTGCGCTTCCCGATGCCGGTGTCGAGGTGTTGAACCGGCATTTCGGGAAGCGCCGGGCTGTCGATGCGCAGGACGTCGGCGCCCAGCAGGGCGAGGGTGCGGGCGGCCACCGGTCCGGCGATCACGCGGGTCAGATCGAGCACCCGCAGCCCGCGCAGTGGTGCCGCGGGCGAAGCGGCCCCCGAACCGGTGAAACGTACGGTTCCGGGGCCGAGCAGGGTCTTGACCAGGGGCGATCCCTCCGGGTCGCCGCCCCAGTCGCTGAGGCCCTCACTGGGCGTGCGGACGGCGACCGCGATTCCGCCCGCTGCGTAGACGCTTTCCTCGAGCTCACGCGCCGGGGCCGAGCGGACCCGGGCAGCGAACTGGTCGGGACCGGTCTCGGAAGGCAGTGCCAGAGCGGCCAGCAACCGGTCCCGGTGGTGGGGGTAGTTGGCGTGGGTCCTGATCCAGCCGTCTTCGGCCTCCCAGAACCCGGACAGCGGGGCCCAAAGGTCGGGGCTTTGGCCATCGATGCGGAGGTGCCGTTCGCTGGTGAAGGCCGTTGCGATCCGGGTTCCATCGAGGCGCACCAGTCGGGGACGACCGTCACTGCTCGGGGTGAGCCGGTCGGCCCATAGAGCCGCGGCAAGCGAGGCTGCCGCCACCGACTCCCGGGCAAGAAGCGCAACCGGGAGGTTCGAGGCGAGGGCGGGTTCTCCGCCCGGGACCACCCGCTGGAGGGCCTCGGGCGTTTCGTCGAGGGCCGACCAGGTTAGCCCGAGCAGGGATGACGGGGAGGGGCCGGTGCTCATGCCGGTTCGTCGGCAAGCTCGGACATCTCGGACCGGGTGCAGCAGGTCTCGGCTGGCCCGTGGAAGGTTCGCCGGTACGCGGCCGGGCTGACTCCCACCGCCCTGTGGAAGTGCTGGCGCAGAAGCACCGACTGGCCGAAGCCGCTCTCGCGGGCGATCGAGTCGATGCTGAGGTGCGTGTCCTCGAGGAGCAGCTGCGCGCGCTGCACCCGGCGGGACGTGAGCCACGCAGCCGGGGTTGCGCCGGTGACCGCCCGGAAGCGCCGTGCGAAGGTGCGCTCCGACATGTGAACCTTGCTGGCGAGATCCGGCACCGAGAATTCCTGATTGAGGTGTCCGTCAAGCCACGCGAGGAGCTGTTCGATCGGGTCTTCGCTTTGAACGGGAATGGGGTGCTCGATGTACTGCGCCTGTCCGCCGTCGCGGTGCGGAGGAACAACCATGCCCCGTGCGATGGCGGCCGCGGCCTTTGCCCCGAATTCCCTGCGAATCAGGTAGAGGCTTGCATCGATTCCAGACGCGGTGCCGGCGCTCGTCAGGATGTTGCCGTCCTCAACATAGAGCACGTTTTCATCGACGCGGACGTTTGGGTACTGGCTGGCGAGCTCCTGGGAGTGTGCCCAGTGCGTGGTTGCCCTCCGCCCATCGAGCAGCCCCGCCTCGGCAAGGGCGAACGCTCCGGAGCACACGGAGAAGATGCGCGCCCCGCGGCGGTCCGCGCTCTGCAGGGCATCAATGACGGAGGTGGGCAACGGGTCTGAGGAGTGGGTAGGGAGCGTGATCACCAGATCGGCATCCCTGGTGGCCGTTAAATCGCCCTGAACCTCTATGGAGAACCCGGTGTCGGTCTTCACCATGCCAGGGATGGGTGTGCATAACCGGAGATCGAACTTCGGCAGGCCGACGCCAAGGCCGGAGCGGTCAATGCCAAAGACCTCGCAGACCACACCGAACTCGAAGGGAGCGACTCCGGGAAGGACGATGACAGCAACAGATGTGAGCACAACCACATTATGGCAGAAATCAGATGCAATGTGGCGTTTCTGCCACTATTTGTTCTCCTCCCCAAGTTTCAGAATTGATGCATGGACTTCCTCATTGTTCTCGCAGTACTTGGCGTACTTGTGGTCGCGCTCTCCGGAAGGGGAGTCCTGCGGCTGGTCCACTCCGACGGAAAAGAGGTGGGGCTTCCGCCCGCTTCGCATCTTTCGTGGAGCGCCGGGACGTTACCGAGCATTCCGTTCGGCAACACTCCCTCGATCTGAATTCCGGTGCTCTCCGCCACCCCATCCCGAATAGGAGAACGAATGTCTTTGCTGATCGTCCTCACGGTGACCCTCGCCGTCTTCGCCCGGGTGGGGTGGGAAGCACAACCCGCCCGTGAGAGGCTGCCGTTCACCCAGTGGAGGGTTGCCGACCTCCTCGCCAATGCCCACAGGGGACTCGAGCTCTGCTCGAAAGCCCCGCTCATGTCCGACCGGCTCAAAGCCGAGCCCTGAGGGGAAGCCGCTAATCGAGGCGGACCTATCCGCCTCGTGTTGGTGCCTTCTATCCACCAAAGACGCAGGAGCAACACCCATGCTGAACCAACCACCCGAATACTTCCTCAGCCTGCACAATGCCGAGATGGCTTCCTACCTTGAGACCGCCGAGCGCCGCCGGAACGTCGAACGCCGTCGGGCGGGCAACCCCGACCCGCTCCAGCCCCGCCACTCCCTCTTCCCACGCCCGGACTTTCGGATCCGTCTGGACTCCTTCAGCCGCCCGGGCTTGATGAGGATTCCGGGCCGGTTCAGGCGGCCGGCTTGGGCAAGGCGGTTGAGGGCCGCCGCGCTCGCAGGGCCGGCACAGCCGTTGCCCTGTGAGAGCTGCCCCTGAGTATCGACCGTTTGCCGCTCATGGCGGGTGCACAACAAAGGCCGGGCTCTCCCTTCCTTCTGGGAGTGCCCGGCCTTCGTTGTGTCTTACTTCCGGGTCAGCGTGCCGCAGCCGGCGACCGTGAAACCTTTTACATCGGACGAGATTGTCACGATCGTCCTTTGGGACCCGAAATGGTTGTCGAGCAGCTGATCGAAATCTTCCGTGAACCCCGAAAGGGTTGCCCAGTAGCAGTCATTCCCTGTGCCAGACCCGTAGTAGGTCCCCGGCAGGATGTCGATGCCCACCCGGTAGGTGCCGTCGGCCGTGATGCTCGTCGCCCGCGCCCCCGCCGTGGTGACCGTTGTCCACTTGCCGCAGCCGGAGGTCGTAAAGCCCGCGTCGGTGGGAAGGATCTGCACGTAGGTCCGGGCCGATCCAAAGTAGTTTGCGTTGATGTCCTCAAAGCCGCCGCCGAAACCGTTGAGCCGCTCCCAGTAGCAGGATGCTCCGGTGCCGGTGGCCTTGTAGAGTCCTGGCTTCAGCGCGGTTCCAACCTCGTAAGTTCCATCACCGCCGAGCACCACAACCGGAACCGCGGGCACGGTGACGGCGGCGCTGAGGGCCGAGCGCGTCTCGTAGTAGTTCCGCTTGGCGTAGACGCGTGCGGTGATCTGCTTTCCGCCGTCGGCGGAGGTCAGCTTGTAGGAGCGGCTCGTCGCGCCGGAGATCGCGGTGCCGTTGCGGTACCACTGGTAGGCGTAGCTGGACGGCGTCTGGCTGTAGGTGCCGAGGCTTGTGGTGAGCGTGTAGCCGACCTTCGGCGTTCCGCTGATCCGCGGTGCTGAAGTCACGGCGAAAATGGCCTCGCCGACGGTCTTGCGCACGGTGGTGGTTGAGCGTGTGGTGTAGCCAGGCTTGGAAACCGTGACTTTGACTGACACCGTCTGGCCGACATACCAGGAGTTGAGCAACAGGGATGATCCCGTTGCGCCAGGTACCGCAACACCGGCGCGGTACCACTGATATTTGATGGCGGCTGGTGCGGGGGACCAGCCCTGGGATACCCTCAGCGTCTGGCCGTATCGGTGCGTGCCGCTGACGGCGACCGACGAGGTGGCGGTGATGATTCCCGGTGCGATCGTGCGCGCGCCGGAGTACTTGGAGACGGTGGTGTAGCCGGCCTTGGCCCCGCGTACGCCTACCTTGATCGCTTTCCCGTTGTCAGCAGCTGTGGGTGTATAGGTCCGCCCGACTGCCCCGGCGATTGGTGTTGTGCCGCGGTACCACTGGTAGGTCAGCGTGGTGCCCACCGGCCAGGTACCGGGGGTGGCGGTCTGGGTCTGCCCGACGCGGGCCGTGCCCGTGATGGTGGGCACCGGAGCCGTGAGGACCCCGGGTGCGACGGTCACCTGGATCGAGGCGGCGACGTCGGGCGCATATCCCGGTGCGTTGAGGGTGGCTTGCGCCCAGACCTTCTGCCCGACGTCGGCAGCCACCGGAGTGTAGGTACGGGAGGTGGCCCCAATGATGGGGGAGGCACCGCGGTACCACTGGTAGGTCTTGGTGGGCTCGATCTGGTAGCTGTCTGTCCAGGTGGGTTCGTAGACACTCAACTGCTGGCCGACCATCGGCTTGCCGTTGACGGTGTTGGTCCACCCCACTCCGTCGATGACCCCGATGCCTACCTTAAGCGGTGCTGTCGTAACCGGTTCACCGCTCGGCCACGGGTGGACCGACAGAACGAGGTTCTTGCCCCCGGCGCCTCCGGGTATCCAGAACTGGAATGTCTCGCCAGGCCGAGCGCTGGCTCCGTGGACCACTTCGCCGTCGGCTATCCACTGCAGCCAAAGGAGCCCGGAGTCAACGCCTGTCCACTCACCGGTGAACACGGTGACCGGCCTGTCCACCACTGCAGTGCCTGTGACTGCGGGCGGAGTCACGTTCACCGGATTGCCGGGTTCCTCGATGGGCTCGGTGGTTTCGGTGGGTGCCGATTCGCTGGGAACCGGCACGGGCGTGGTTTCATCGACCGGCGGAAGGGTTTCTCCGGCTGTCACTGTCGGAGTGGGTTCAGGCGAGACCGGTGCCTGGCCGTAGGCGGCAGGGCCGGTGATAAGCCCCGCGAGCAGGACCGCCACCCCGGCAAGGGTGGTCCCCTTGAGCAGGCGGTCCAGTGGAGTCCGAGTGCGGACGTTTTCATGCAGAGACAATGACGTCTCCTCCCCAGATAGCGAGTGACCGGCTCATCCGGTCGGCATCACTGTAAGGGGTGGCACCCCCGGCAACCGGCCACGACTGCGGCCCTTGAGGAAATCCTGCGCAAAACTTCAGCTTTCTCGGGGAGGGCACATTCCCGCGGGCAAGAACCGCCTCTTCCGCGCGACGTGGTCTCGGGCAACGGGCTTGAGAACCGCCACCGGCCGGCCGACCGCTTCCTGAGCCAGGTCGGCCGGCGTGCGGCGGACTGCAGGACTAGGCCCGTTCCGCCGCCTCATCGAGCATTTCACACACATCGCGGACGTTCATGGCGGTGTCCATGAGCACCTCCACCGAGGTTGGTGGGACGGCAGTCGGATCTCCTTGAAATTCGAGCTCAAGGGACAGCTTTCCGTGCTCGAAGTAGAAGAACTCCGGGAAACCATCTTCGGCCATTGCGGCGGCTTGAGCGGGACTTAGCGGATAGACGATTGAGGGACCCTTGAGCGATACGACAACGTTCCGCTGATCAGCCGAGACGCGCTCGGATGCCGCTCCGGAGATGTCCAGTTCGTCGATGAACGCACCGTCCGAGACCCGGGTCAGGTCAACGGTGAAATCGCCCCGGTACTTCACCATCGTTGATCCGTCCCGCTTCACCCGGGCCTTGTACCGAACCTCCCGCACGTCTCCGGTCGTCATGATGACGGTGGTGCCGCACGCCTGGACCTCGATAGGTTCGTAATACTCGTCGGGAACGGGCAGGTACCGGCCCCCGGTGTCCTCCGGAGGCCATGGGGCGGAGGCTTCCTCCGGGGCCGCGGCGGCGGACGCCGTCCCGGCGGTGAGAGACAGCGCGATGAGAAGCGGAAGGCACAGCTTGTTCGAGGATTTCATGATCAGGCTCCTGGCCGTGGCAGGAGTGCTGCTCGCGAGTCCTGCCCAAAGAATGCATTCGATGCCTGGAAGGCGACAAGACCGGTGGGGCGATGCTGCGAAGCGGCCGTGGAAGCGGCGCCTAACGCGTACAACCTAAGGCCGCCGCTGGGTGCTGTCAACGCGGTCTCATCGACCGGCGGCAGGGGTTTCCCGGCTGTCACAACCGGAGCGGACTCAGGCGAGACCGGTGACTGGGCGAAGGCGGCAGGGCCGGCGATAAGCCCCGCGAGCAGGACCGCCACCCCGGCAACCGGCCACGACCGCCGCCCGTTCCAGCGGGCAAGAACCGCCACCCGCCGGCCGACCGCTACGCTCCCTAAGTCGGGTCGGCCGGCGTGCGGCGGGCTGCAGGACTAGGCCCGTTCCGCCGCCTCATCGAGCATGTCGCATACATCGCGGACGTTCATGGCGGTGTTCATGAGCACCTCCACCGAGGTTGGTCCGACGGCGGTCGGATCTCCTTGAAATTCGAGCTCAAGGGACAGCTTTCCGTGCTCAAAGTAGAAGAACTCCGGGAAGCCTTCTTCGGCCAGCGCCGCGGCATCAGCGGGACTTATGGGATAGACGATTGAGGGACCCTTGAACGATTCGACAACGGTCCGCTGATCAGCCGAGATGCGCTGGGAGCCCCGCCCTGAGACGTCGAGTTCGTCGATGAACGCACCGTCCGAGGCCCGGGTCAGGTCAACGGTGGAGTCACCCCGGAATTTCACCACCGTAGATCCGTCCCGCTTCACCCGGGACTTGTACCGGACCTCCCGGACGTCTCCGGATGCGATGGTGACGGTGCTACCGCACGCCTGGACCTCGAAAGGCGCGTAGTAATCGTCGGGAACGGGCAGGTACCGGCCCCCGGTGTCTTCGGGAGGCCACGGGGCGGGGGCTTCCTCCTCCGGGGCCGCGGCGGCGGACGCCGTTCCGGCGGTGAGTGACAGCGTGATGAGAAGCGGAAGGCACAGCTTGTTTGAGGTTTTCATGATCAGGCTCCTGGCCGTGGCAGGAGTGCTGCTGTCGCGAGTCCTGCCCAAAGAATGCATTCGATGCCTGGAAGGCGACAAGACCGGTGGGCGATGCTGCGTTGCGGCTGTGGAAACGGCGCGTAACGGCTACAACCTAAAGCCGCCGTTGGTTGCTGTCAACGGGATTTCCCGGTCCTGCCCGCCCTGCCGGAACCACCTGGGCGGTCCGCTCCGGAGCCGCCGCGGCGCTGATGACGTAGGCTAGAACCACCATGGCAGCCACTGATTTTCCCGCAGAGATCCGCGCACTGCGCGCCAAGTACACGTCAATTGAGCAGGTGTCCGACGTCGACGGAATCCGTAAGGACATCGCCGAACTCAGCGAAGAAGCCGGCGCTCCCGACCTTTGGGACGACCCGGCGGCAGCGCAGAAGATCACCTCGAAGCTTTCGCACCGGCAGTCGGCCCTGGAGCGGCTCGAAACCCTCCAGTCACGCATTGACGACCTCGAGATCATGGTCGAACTCGGCCAGGCCGAGGACGACGAGGACACCCTCGCGGAGGCGGAGAAGGAACTGACCTCGCTGAGCAAGGCACTCGACCAGCTCGAGATCGTCACACTGCTTGCCGGTGAGTACGACGAGCGTGAGGCAGTGGTGAGCATCCGGTCGGGTGCCGGGGGAGTCGACGCCGCCGACTTCGCCGAGATGCTGCTGCGCATGTACCTGCGCTGGGCCGAGCGCCACGGGTACCCGACCCAGGTGCTCGACACCTCCTACGCCGAAGAAGCCGGACTCAAGTCGGCCACCTTTGAAGTCAAGGCGCCCTACGCGTTCGGCACGCTGTCTGTGGAGGCCGGAACCCACCGCCTGGTGCGCATCAGCCCGTTCGACAACCAGGGCCGCCGGCAGACCTCCTTCGCGGCGGTCGAGGTCATCCCGCTGATCGAACAGACAGACGTCATCGAGGTTCCCGACAACGACATCCGCGTCGATGTCTTCCGCTCCTCGGGCCCGGGCGGCCAGTCGGTCAACACCACCGACTCCGCGGTCCGCCTGACCCACCTCCCGACCGGGCTTGTGGTCTCGATGCAGAACGAGAAATCCCAGATCCAGAACCGGGCCGCCGCCATGCGGGTGCTTCAGTCGCGACTGCTGCTGCTGAAGAAGGAGCAGGAGGACGCTGAGAAGAAGGCGTTCGCCGGTGATGTGAAGGCCTCGTGGGGAGACCAGATGCGCTCCTACGTGCTCAACCCGTACCAGATGGTCAAGGACCTCCGGACGGAGCACGAGGTGGGCAACACCTCGGCCGTTTTCGACGGCGAGATCGACGATTTCATCGACGCGGGCATCCGCTGGCGCACCAACAACCGCAACGCCGACCAGTAGCGGCGCACCACTTTATTTTTGCGCCAATTCCGGGGCGACGGACGGCCCCGGCGGCCCTATATTAAGGTGCATGGAGCCTACCTCTCTGGTGAAATCCAGTCCTGCGCGGTATCCTCCGAGTAACATCCTTCACATCTTTCACACCCGACACAACGTCGGTGCATCATCGAAAGGCGAACCGGCGCGTCGAGCGCCAGCGGGCAGGAACCATATTCAGCGGGCATCGCCCGGGAACCTGCCGGCTGGACTCGGCGCGGACTAGTCATGATCACATTTGAAAACGTCACCAAGGTGTACGACCAGAAGTCGCGCCCGGCGCTGGACTCCGTCTCCCTTGAGGTGGACCGCGGCGAGTTCGTCTTTCTGGTGGGCGCCTCCGGCTCCGGGAAGTCGACGTTCATCCGTCTCGTGCTCAAGGAGGACGCCGCCTCGCGCGGCGCCGTCTACGTGGCGGGACAGAACGTCGCCAACATTCCGAGCTGGCGGGTACCGCGGCTCCGCCGCGGCATCGGCGTCGTGTTCCAGGACTTCCGGCTGCTCCCCAACAAGACGGTTTTCGCAAATGTCGCGTTCGCCATGCAGGTCATCGGGCGCAGCCGGGCCGTGATCCGGGAGACCGTCCCCGAGGTCCTCAAGACGGTCGGACTCGAGGGCAAGGACAACCGCCTACCCCACGAGCTCTCCGGCGGCGAGCAGCAGCGCGTGGCAATCGCCCGCGCCATCGTGAACCGCCCCGGGATCCTGCTGGCGGACGAGCCCACCGGCAACCTCGACCCGACCACGTCGATGGGCATCATGCGCGTGCTCGACCGCATCAACCAGAACGGCACTACCGTAGTAATGGCAACGCACGACGACGACATTGTGAACACCATGCGCAAGCGCGTGGTCGAGCTGCGCAACGGAGCGGTTGTCCGCGACGACGCCCAGGGCATCTACATCGGTGAAACCGGAGTGGCCGCCGAATGAGGCTTGCATTCATCCTCTCCGAGATCGGTTCAGGCCTGCGCCGGAACCTCTCGATGGTCATCTCCGTCATCCTCGTCACCTTCATCTCGCTGACGTTCGTCGGCGCGGCCGGGCTCCTCCAGCTGCAGATCAACCAGATGAAGGGGTACTGGTACGACCGCGTGCAGGTCGCCGTGTTCCTGTGCGTCGAGAACTCGACCTCGCCCAGCTGCGCCGCCGGCCCGGTCACCGAAGAGCAGCGGGAGTCCATCCGCGGCATGCTCGAGTCGGAAGCGTTCAGCCCCTACGTGGCGTCGGTGGAGTACGAGTCGCAGAAGGATGCGCTCGGCCACTTCAAGGACCAGTTCGCCAACTCTCCGATCGTCGACTCGGTCACCGCCGACCAGTTGCCCGAATCGTTCCGCGTGAACCTCGTCGATCCGGAAAAGTACGAGGTCATCAATGAGGCGTTCTCCTCCACGCCCGGCGTCGACGTCGTCAGTGACCAGCGTGAACTGCTCGAGAAGGTCTTCTCGGTGATGAACCGGGCCTCGCTGGCCGCCCTGGTGGTGGCCGGCGTGATGACGGTGTGCGCCATCCTCCTGATCGCGACGACGATCCGGCTTTCGGCGTTCAGCCGTCGACGCGAGACCGGCATCATGCGGCTTGTCGGAGCGTCGAAGGCCGTCATCCAGCTTCCCTTCATCCTCGAGGGAGTGATCGCCGCCGTCGTGGGCGCGTTGCTCGCGTCGGCGGCGCTCTGGGGAGTTTCCCGTTTCCTGATCGGCGGATGGCTCGCCCGCGAATACCCGGAGACGGCTTTTATCTCAACCCAGCAGGTTCTCCTGCTGGTCCCGGCGCTCATTCTGCTGGGTGCACTACTGGCAGGCATCTCATCCCTGCTTACCCTGCGACGTTACGTGAAGGTTTAACAGCTATGCTCAGTGAAAATGGGGGACGTTTCATGAATCTTCGGTCGGCACATCCGGGCAGGCGCCCGTTCATCCTTCGGACGGCCGCAGGGACATCGATTGCCCTGGCCGCGGCACTCGCCCTTGGCTTCAGCAGCCCGGTTTTCGCTGACGACCTCGAAGACAAAAAGTCGGCCCTCGAGTCCGAAATCTCCGAGGTCCAGCAGTCGATCGAATACCTCGACGAAGACATCACCGAGACCATCGCCCAGCTGAAGGTGTACCAGGGCCAGCTCCCCGGCGCCCAGCAGGCACTGGCCGACGCTCAGGGCCGCGTTGAGTCCGCGACGAACGAGGTCAACGCACTGGGCATGCGCGTCCAGCTCGCCCAGGAGACAAAGTCCAAGATCACTGAGCAGCTGACCAAGGACAAGGCGGAGATGGAGGAGACCCGCAAGGTCATCGGCCAGATCGCCACCCAGGCCTACAAGAACGGCGGGGTTCCCTCCGACGTCTCGCTGATGCTCGGCGCCGAGGGCGCGGAGAGCCTCACCAACTCCATGGACATGGTCGACCAGGCACTGCGCAGCCAGAATGCCGCGATGGACCGCCTTTCCCAGCAGAACGCCACCAACGCCAACAGCCAGGCCCGGCTGGCGGCCGTCGAAGCCGAAATCTCGGACCTCAAGGCCAAGGCCGAGGCAGCCCTCGCCGCGGAACAGTCGGCGCGCGACGCCGCGGCCGCCCAAAAAGCCAAGGTCGACACGCTCATCGCAGACACGTCGAGCCTCTCGGCGAAGCTGCAGAAGCAAAAACCGGTGATCGAGGCAAAACTGGCGAGCGTGGAAAAGGCCCACCAGAAGGTCACCAACGACATCGCCGAGCGCCAGCGGCGCCTCATCGAAGAGGCACGTAAGGCGGAGGAGGCCCGTCTGCGGGCCGAAGCCGAGGAGCGGGCGCGGGTCGAAACCGAACGCCGCGCAGCCGAGGCAGCCGCAGCGGCCCAGGCCGAAAACGAGCGGCGCGCAGCCGAGGCAGCAGCAGCGAACCGCCCGGCGCCGGCCCCCGTCGCCCCCGCGCCGGTTGCGCCAGTCCGCCCGGTGACCCCCGAGGCCCCGCCGGCGTCGAACCCCAGCGCGTTCGGGCTCCGCCCGCCGGTCAGCGGCCCGATCAGCTCCGGTTTCGGCTGGCGCCCGACGCCGGTGGGAAGCATCGACTTCAACGGCTCCGGCGGCTACACGCACACCGGAATCGACTACGGTGTGGGCTGCGGAACCGCGCTCTACGCCCCGGCCTCGGGCGAGGTCTGGTACGCCGACTCGAACGCCCTCCAGGGTGCCGGCAACCGCATCGTTCTGAACCACGGCGTGGTGGGCGGCAACGCGCTTGCCACGAACTTCTACCACCTGAGCAGCTTCAATGTTTACCCGGGCCAGCGTGTGAGCGCCGGCCAGCTGATCGGCTACACGGGAACCACCGGTAACTCGACGGGGTGCCACCTCCACTTCGAGACGGTCCTCAATGGAAGCCTCGTGAATCCGATGGGGCTGCTCTAGTCGTAGAATAGGACGCGTTGTCCTCCGGCGGACCGCCCGGTCCGCCCCGCGCCGATCAAGGAGTTTGCCGTGCCTAAGGAAAGTGGCCGGAAGGTAGTGGCCACCAATCGAAAGGCCCGGCACGACTACGAGGTCCTCGATACCTACGAGGCGGGCATCGCCCTGATGGGCACCGAGGTCAAGTCCCTGCGGGCCGGCAGGGCCTCGCTGGTGGACGGCTACGCCATCTTCTACAACGACGAGCTGTGGCTCGAAGGCATCCATATCCCCGAATACACGCAGGGAAGCTGGACGAACCACGCCGCGCGCCGCCGCCGGAAACTGCTCCTGCACCGCGACGAACTGACGAAGATCTCGCAGAAGATCCGGGAGTCCGGCTTCACCCTCGTCCCGCTGCAGCTTTACTTCCTCAACGGACGCGCAAAGGTCGAGATCGCCGTCGCCCGGGGCAAGCGAGACTACGACAAGCGGCAGACCCTCCGCGAAAAGCAGGACAACCGCGAGGCGCTCCGCGCGATGCGCGAAAAGAACCTGGGCGCCTGAGCCATGAGCAATGTCTTCTGGGAAGCCCAGGACACGAGTGACGACGTCGAGGAATCCGAACTGCGCTTCCGGCGGCCCTGGTGGGTCACCGCCGGCGCCGTCGTTGACCTGCTGCTGCTGTTCGCGATCATCCCCGTGGGAATCCTTTCCCTCATCCCGTTCTTCTTCCTTGTGTACGTTTACCTCGCGCAGGCCCTGGTGTGGATCTCGCCAGTGCTGCTGCTGCTGAACGCCGCGATTTTCTGGTGGAGCTTCCGCCGCAAGCAGGCGGCGACCACGGCGCTGGCGGCACTGGGCATCGCCTTCGTCACCGTTTCCTTCGTTGTGGTCCTGCTCTGGCAGGCCCAGATCGTCATCCTCGGAATCCGGTTCTGATCCCTGCCCGGGCAGGGAATCACTGCTGCGGCGCATGCGTTACACTGAACGTCTGGGGAAACCGCACGGTGGATCCGGAGCTTGATAACTACATACGGGGATGACAGGTTTCGACGATGTTAGTCGCGACAGGGGAAGCGGGCCGAGGATACAGGGTTATCTCGTAAACGCTCTCTGTAAAACAATAAGTGCCGAATCTAAGCGCACTGACTTCGCTCTCGCTGCCTAAGCAGCGTAGCTAGTCCGTCAGACCGGGTTTGCTCTCGCCCCGGATCCTGGCGTCATTTAGAGGGCCACTGCTCCTGGTTTTTGTTGTAGGAACCAGGGGGACTCTTATACAACTGAGCTCGGCAGCCACTTGTTTGCACGATGGCTGGAGCTGAGAAAAACCGACGCAAACTGCGCCCGGAGAAGCCCTGACTACACTGCATCGGACGCGGGTTCAATTCCCGCCATCTCCACACTCCCGGCAGGGAAGCGTTTTCGGACGCTTCCCTGCCGTTTTTTGCGCGCGACCCGCCACCCCGCCGGACGTACCAGCGTTCGGCGGTCTGGCAAGGACCGGTCCGCGCCTGCCCTGCGGCCCGGTGCGGTGCCCGGCAACACTAGACTTGCGCCATGAGCTGGACTGACCGGCCGCCGCCGTGGCTGCCGCCGCTTCCCCCACCCAACCGGGGCAAGGTGCTGCTCGTCTTCGGGTGGCTGCTCGTCGGTGGGACGTTCATTTACATCTTCGTCATGAGCTACGTCGGCGGCACGCACACCCTGCTGACGCTTGTGCCGCTGCTTGTGGGGCTGGTGTGCATGATCGTTGGGATGCTTCGGCGCAACGAAGGGCGCTGACGCGTCTTCCGCGGCGAAGCGGGTGCCCCGTGGCATAGTCGAGGGGTCGCGTCCGCCCAAAGGAAGGCCCTTTTCCGTGAGCCCCACGTCTCCAGCATCGCCGCCCTGGTGGACCGGCGCCGTCGTCTACCAGATCTATCCGCGCAGCTTTGCCGACACGAACGGGGACGGCATCGGAGACCTGCCCGGGATCATCACCCGCCTCGACTACCTCGCGGACCTTGGCGTTGACGTGGTGTGGCTCTCGCCGATCTATGCCTCACCGCAGAAGGACAACGGCTACGACATCAGCGGCTACCAGGACATCGATCCGGTGTTCGGAACGCTCGATGACTTCGACCGGCTCGTTGAAGGCCTCCATGCCCGCGGCATGAAACTGGTCATGGACCTGGTGGTGAACCACACCTCCAACGAGCATCCCTGGTTCGTTGAGTCGGCGTCCTCGCCCGATAACCCGAAACGCGACTGGTACTGGTGGCGGGACCCCCGCGAGGGGTTCACGGCGGGGGAGCGCGGAGCAGAACCGACCAACTGGCGCTCGTTCTTCAGCGGACCGGTCTGGACGCTGGATGAGAAAACCGGGCAGTACTACCTCCACCTCTTCGCGCCCGAGCAGCCTGACCTGAACTGGGAGAACGCCGAGGTGCGCCAGGCGGTCTATTCGATGATGCGCTGGTGGCTGGACCGGGGCGTCGATGGGTTCCGCATGGACGTTGTCAACTTCCTCTCGAAGGACCCGGCGCTGCCCGACGGCGTTGTGCCTCCCGGCCAGCTCTGGGCCGACGGCGCCCCGTACTACGTGTCGGGGCCGCGGATCCACGAATTCCTCGCCGAAATGGGGCGTGAGGTGTTCGACGGCAGGGACGGCGACCTGATCACTGCGGGGGAGATGCCCGGAGTCACGATCGACGAGGCTCGACGCTTCACCGACCCCGGGCGCCGGGAAGTGGACATGGTCTTCCAGTTCGAACACGTGAGCCTCGACCAGGGCCCGGGCGGCAAGTGGGACTACCGCGGCCTCGACCTCCGGGACCTGAAGACCTCGTGGAACCGGTGGCAGAAGGGTCTCGCGGACACCGGGTGGAACAGCCTGTACCTCAACAACCACGACCAGCCGCGCTCGGTCTCGCGGTTCGGCGACGACACCGCGTACCGCTACGAATCCGCAACCCTGTGGGCGGCGCTGCTGCACCTGCACCGCGGCACGCCGTACATCTACCAGGGGGAGGAACTCGGCATGACGAACGTTCCGTTCACCTCGATCGAGGACTTCCACGACGTCGAATCGTGCAACTGGTACGCCGAAGCGACATCTGAACTGGGCCTGGAGCCCGCGGACGTGCTCGAGGGCCTGCGGCGGATGAGCAGGGACAACGCCCGCACCCCCGTCCAGTGGTCGGGTGCCGCGCATGCCGGGTTCACCGCGGGGACGCCGTGGATGGCGGTCAACCCGAATTACACGGCCATCAACGCCGAGCAGGACAGGTCCTCCGACCGCTCCGTCTTCCGTTTCTACAAGCGGCTGATCGCGTTGCGCCACGACAGCGAGGTGGTGCGGCTGGGCCGCTTCGAGCTCGAGCACCCCGACGACCAGGTGCTCTACGCCTTCACCCGGAGCCTCGACGGCACGACGCTGCGGATCCTCGGCAATGTCTCGGGAACCGAGCTTGCCCTGGACGAGAGCGATGGGCAGGGCCGTCTGCTGCTGGGCAATTACAACGACGCCGGAGCGCCAAGGACCCTGCGGCCCTGGGAGGTCCGGATCCTCGAGGTGCCGTGAGCGGGCCCGTCAGCGCTCGTGGGTGAGGGCCGCGGCGTAGAGGTCGATGAGTGCCGGCATGCCGCCCTCGCGCATGGCACGGCGCTGGCGTTCGGCACCGGTGCCCTGCTGCCAGACCGACTCAAGCCCGGCGCTCACCCACTCCGAGTCTCCCTCGGCGTCAAGGGCGGGCCCCACGTAGTCGAGCAGGGCTTCCATCTGGGCGCGCGCCGGCACCAGCTCCCCGGAGCGCAGGTCGACGGCGCTTGCCGCAAGCCCGTCCCGCGCCGCCTGCCACAGGGCCGCGTCGAGCAGTTCGGGGTCGGGGTTGAGGAACACCGTCCCCGCCACCGTATCCTGAAGGGCTGTGTTCACCAAGGCACGGACAAGGGCGCCGATCAGCACAGAATCCTGTGCTTCGAGCTGGACGTCGCCGGCCCGGACCTCAAGGGTGGGGTAGCGGTCGGACAGCCGTGCCATCCACGTCAGCACCCCGCGGTCGATGATGGCCCCCGTGCCGACGAGCCGGGAGATGCGCCTTTCGTAGTCCTCGGCGTCGGCGAACACCGGGGCGATGCCCTGCACCGGCCACCGCCGGTAGTGCACCAGCCGCCAGCTTGAGAAGCCGCTGTCCCGGTCCAGCCAGAACGGGGAGTTCGTGCTGAGCGCCGTGATGATGGGAAGCCACGGGCGGATGCGGTTGAGCGCCTGGACCCCCGTGTCCTTGTCGGGGACGCCAACATGCACGTGCAGGCCGTTGACGAACTGGTCCCCGACAATTCCCGGCGCGCTTGCCTTGAGCTCCCGGTAGCGCTGCTTGTCGGTGATGTCGGGGTAGGCCGGCTCGAAGCGCGGGGCCGTGGCCGTGGCGGCGGCGAGGATCCCCATGCTCCGCGCGGCCGTGTCGAGCTGGCGCCGGAAGTTGAGCAGCGACTCCTCGGCCTCGGTGAGGGTGTCGCACACGGGCGTTGCCGTTTCGATCTGGCAGCTGAGCAGTTCGCGCTGGATGTCGTCGGCCCGGATTTCGGGTACCTGCTCAAGCAGTTTCTGCACCTCCGTGGCCCTGGCTGAGGGAAGGCCCGAATCAGGCTCAAGCAGCAGGTACTCCTCTTCCAGGCCAAGTGTTGTCACGCGGCAGCTCCAATGTCGAAGGGACGTTCTTAGCCAAGTGTAAGGATGCTGACGTTCGCCGCCGAACGGAAGCCGGAAACCCTCACGGCTTGACCGGCGCCGCTCAGGCCGGGGAGGAGTCCAGGCTGCACCCGGGGTGGGGGTCGGCGGTTTCAACCCAGATCGACCCGGCGAGCAGGTCGCCGACCTCGAGCTCGACGCTGCCCGTTCCGTGTCCTGCCACAACAGTCAGCGCACCGCCGAAGGGCCGGCGTCCACGCACCTCCAGCGGGGTGTCGAGACCCACGGCGTTGGAGCTGAGGTAGCGAAGGACCGCCGGGTCCTCGTCGCTGATGCGCGCCACGCGGGCGCGGTGGCCGTCGTCGAGGGTTCCCAGCGGCACTGCGGCAGGCAGTTCCACCTCGCCCTCGGCCGTGGGGATCGGATCCCCGTGGGGATCGCGCCGCGGCCTGCCGAGCTTCTCATCGAGGCGCTCGATGAAGGCATCGGAGACCGTGTGCTCAAGCAGCTCCGCTTCGTCGTGCACCTCATCCCAGCGGTAGCCGAGCTCGTCCACCAGGAAGGTTTCAAGGAGGCGGTGGCGGCGCACCATCGCCAGGGCCAGCCGCCGGCCCTCGCCGGTGAGCGTGATCGGGCTGTACTTGCGGCGTTCGGCCAGGCCAAGGTCAACCAGTTTGGTCACCATTTCGGTCACCGAGGAATTGGCGACGGAGAGGCGCCCGGCAAGCTGCGATGCCGTGATCGGTTTGTCCTGCCACTCGGTAAACCCGTAGATCGTCTTGACGTAGTCCTGGACGCTGGCGGAGTCGGTGCTGAGTACTGTGCCCTTCTTCGGTCCCATCGTCAGATTGTTCCACCGGCAAGCGCGTCGGTGGTGGACCGGGAGCGCCTGCGGCTGTCGCGCGCGCGGAGCTGCTGCCACAGCACGCCGTTGGGCCGGGAGAACAGGTAGACAGCGGTGAAGACGAGGGACTGCGCCAGGACAACCGCCGCCCCCGTTGAAATGTCGAGGTAGTAGCTGGCGTAGATGCCCGCCAGCGAGGCGGCGACGGTGATGCACACCGCCAGGACGAGCATGCGTTCGAAGCTGCGGGTGAGCAGGAATGCCGTTGCCCCGGGGGTGATCAGCATGGCGATCACGAGGATGATGCCCACGGCCTGGAGGCCCACAACAACGCTGAGCGCTAGCAGCCCCAGCAGCAGCGCCGAAAGGAACCGCGTGTTGAGCCCGATCACGTGGGCGTGCGTCCGGTCGAAGGCCAGCAGCGTCAGGTCCCGGCGTTTGAAGAGCACGACGGCGAGGGTCAGCAGGCCCAGTCCCACCACCTGCACCAGTTCGCTGTCGGTGACCCCGAGCACGTTCCCGAACAGGATGTGCATGAGGTCGACCTGCGACGGCGTGCTCGAGATGATGGCGAGGCCCGCCGCGAACAGCGACGTGAACACCACGCCGATCACCGTGTCGGGCTTGAGCTTCGTCGTCGAACGGACCACCCCGATCAGGGCAACGGCGCCGGCCCCGAAGATGAAGGCGCCGATCGAAAACGGGAGGCCGACGAGGTACGCCAGGGCCACCCCGGGCAGCACGGCGTGGGAAACGGCGTCGCCCATCAGCGACCAGCCCATGAGGATCAGCCAGCAGGAAAGCACCGCCGAGACAACCGCTGCGGCGACGGTGACGATCAGGGCCCGGGTGAGGAACCCGTACTGGAGTGGCTCGGCAAGCCACGCGAGAAGATCCATATCAGTGCTCCAGGTCGAGTGAGGTGCGGCCGAAGGCCAGGGCGAGGTTGCTCTGCGTCAGGACCTCCGCGGGCTTGCCGAAGGCGAGGACCCGGTTGTGGAGCAGGAGCACGCTGTCGCACAGCTGCGGAATCCCCGCAAGGTCGTGGGTGGAGACCAGCACCGACCGTCCTTCGTCGCGCAGGTCCTTGAGCAGCGCCGTCATTGTGGCCTCGCTGCCCTTGTCGACCCCGGCGAAGGGTTCGTCAAGCAGCAGGAGCCGGGCGTCCTGGGCGATGCTCCGGGCAACGAAGGCGCGTTTGCGCTGGCCGCCGGAGAGTTCGCCGATCTGCCGTCGGCGGAGGTCTGCGAGGCCGACGCGTTCCAGGGCGGCGGTGACGGCGGCGTTGTCGGCGGGGGAGGGACGGCGGGCCGGCCCCATCCGCGCATACCTGCCCATTTCCACCACGTCGCCGACCGAGACCGGGAAGTCCCAGTCCACATCCTCGGCCTGGGGAACGTAGGCAACGGTGCCGCTGCGGCGGGCGTCGCGGTGTGAGCGGCCGTACAGCTCAATGCTGCCGGACTGGGGGTTGAGCAGGCCCATGAGCGCCTTGAACAGGGTCGATTTCCCGGAACCATTCACGCCCACCAGCCCGCAGATGCTCCCGCCCTCCACGGTGAGGTCAACCGAGTCGAGCGCGTGGACCTCGTTGTAGCTCACGGTCAGGCCGCGCACTTTCAGGGCGGGTGCGCCGGCGGCGGCAGCGTGCGAGCTCAAGAGGAGAGTCCTTCGGTGATCAGGCGGATGTCGTGGCGGAGCAGGTCGAGGAAGGTGGGCACCGGTCCCTCGGGCCCGGACAGGGAATCGACGTAGAGCGGGCCCTCAAGCCGGACGCCGGTTGCGGCGGCAACCTGCTCCTGGGCCGAGGGGTTGACTGTCGATTCGCAGAAGACGGCGGGAACGTTGGTTTCCTCGACGAAGCGGATGACCTCCCGGATCTGGCGCGGTGTTCCCTCGGCGTCGGCGTTCACCGGCCAAATGAAGGCTTCCTTCAGGCCGGCGTCGCGCGCCAGGTAGGAAAAGGCTCCTTCGCAGGTGACAAGGGCCGCCTCCGCGCTGCCGCTGAACTGCTTCCGGAGCCCCTCGAGCATCTCCTGGAGTTCGGCCTTGAGGCCGGAGCCGTTGCGCTCGAACTCGGCGGCATGTTCGGGGCTGAGGTCGCTGAGGGCCTCCACGGTGTTGTCGACATAGGTCTGGGCGGCGAGGGGGGACATCCACGCGTGGGGGTTCGCGAGCCCCCGGTAGTCGCCCGAGCGGATGTCGACGGGCTCGACGCCGTCGGAGAGCACCACGTGGGGGGCGTCGACGGAGAGGAGGAACCGCTCGAACCAGCGTTCGAGCCCAAGCCCGTTGTCGAGGATCAGATCCGCCTCCTGCGCCTCGACGAGGTCGGAGGGCGTTGGCTCGTACCCGTGGATCTCCGCCCCAACCTTCGTGATGGACTCCACCCTGACGTGGCCGCCGCCAACCGTTTCCGCAAGGTCCGCGAGCACCGTGAAGGTCGTGAGCACCACGGGCCGGTCGTCGGCGGTGCGCTCGAGGTCCGGCACTGCGGCCGGCGAGGCGCAGGAGCCCAGTGTCAGGGCGAGGCACACTCCCAGCACGGGCAGAAATTTCGGCATACCTAAATATAAGGCTTAGGGGTTCCTTACTCCAGTGCTGCGGCCCGGGTTGCCGCGGGTCACCGAGAGGTCAGCGGCTTGTCGCCCGCCAGGCATGGGTGGAGTACGGCAGGACGACGGCGGAACCCGGCGCGTACCCGAGGTGCTCGTGGAGATACCAGCGCAGGTTCGTCTCAACCCGTGCCCGGATGGTTTCGGAGGCCCGCTGGTAGTAGCTGCGCGACTTCGCCAACTCGATGACGTCCTCGGTCGGCAGCGTCTGGGTCCACGTGAGGACCTGTTCCTCGGGCCGGGTGAACCGGGGGCCGGTGTCGGGCCGGTAGCCGGGGGAGTAGACATCTCCGGCGTGCATGATCCGAGAGAGGCGGTGGACCCACGGCACTCCGACGTCGAGCTGGTTCCACACGATGCCAAGGGTTCCGCCAGGGACGAGGATGCGGGCGGCCTCGGCGGCTGCGGCCCCGTGGTCGAGCCAGTGCCACGCCTGCACGATTGTCACAAGGTCGACCGAGGCCGCGGGAAGGCCGGTGTGCTCGGCGGTGCCCTGCGCGGCCCGGGCCCCCGGCAGCCGGGACCCGAGGACGGCGAGCATTTCAACGGACGGGTCCACCGCCGTCACCGCCAGCCCGCGCTCGACGAGCAGGCGCGTGAAAATGCCGGTTCCGGCCCCGAGGTCCGCTGCGGCGGCGCTGCCGGCGGGGACCAGCCAGTTCGCGGTTTCGTCGGGATACGAAGGGCGCACCCTGTCGTACCGTTCACTGCCAGTCATGTAGCCCTGCGCCAGCTCGCGGCGCCGGGCGGCGTCCATCCGCGGCCCTCCACGCACCACGTGCGGGTTCTCCTTCGTGTTCGGATGCTCGGCTAGAGCAGGTCGTCGACTTCGGGATTGAGCATGCGCAGCACCTCGCTGTGCAGGGTGCCGTTGGTGGCCAGCGCGTTGCCGCCGAACGGTCCGTCGACGCCGTCGAGCGAGGTGAACCTGCCGCCGGCCTCGGTGACGATGGGCACGAGGGCGGCCATGTCGTAGAGGTTGAGTTCCGGCTCGCAGGCGATGTCGACGGCGCCTTCGGCCACGAGGCAGTACGACCAGAAGTCCCCGTAGGCCCGCGTGCGCCATACGCGTTCGGTGAGGTTGACGAACTCGGGCAGGGCCGAACGCTTCTTCCACCCGGAGAGGCTCGAGTAGGACAGCGAGGCATCCTGGAGCTTTGAAACGTTTGAGACGCGCAGGCGGGTCGCCGCGGCGAGGGACTTGCCCATGAACGCACCGGTTCCTGTTGCCGCCCACCATCTCTTGCCCAGGGCAGGTGCACTCACCACTCCAACGACGGGCCGGCCCTCGTCGACGAGCGCGATCAGCGTGGCCCAGACGGGCACGCCCCGAACGAAGTTCTTGGTCCCGTCGATGGGATCGATGATCCAGCGCCGCGAGCTGGCTCCCGTGTTGCCGAATTCCTCGCCCAGCACCGCGTCGCGGGGGCGGACCCTGGACAGCTGGCTCCGGATCGACTCCTCGGCGGCCTTGTCGGCGTCGGTGACGGGAGTGAGGTCGGGCTTGGTCTCGACGCGCAGATCAAGGGCCTTGAAACGCGACATCGTCTGGTCGTCGACGGAATCGGCCATGACGTGGGCAAGGCGCAGATCATCGTTGTAGCTCTGGACGAGATTCATACTCTTCAACCTATCGCCTCTGGGAGGGAACCAAAGGAAAGCGGAACGTTAACCGCCGAAGGCCACCGGCGGCGGAAGCCGCAGCGGTGACCTTCGGTTCAGCCGCGGAACGCAGCTGGAGGTTCACACCAGAAGTGGGAAACCTTAGAGAACGGTGATGTTCTCGGCCTGGGGACCCTTGGGGCCCTGAGTGGTCTCGAAGTTGACCTTCTGGTTCTCTTCGAGTGAACGGAAGCCGTTCGAGTTGATTGCCGAGAAGTGAGCGAACACGTCGGCGCCGCCGTCTTCGGGAGCGATGAATCCAAAGCCCTTTTCAGCGTTGAACCATTTCACAGTACCTGTAGCCATTTTGTAATCCTTACCTTGGGAGAGTCGCTCCGTAATCCGAAGCGCTCGTCGCGGTGTTCGTTTTCGCTCGTCAAAAAAGCTTTCGAACTCCAAAAGGAGGATTCAAGGCTTGAAATTAATGCGCAACACAACAACTGGATTCAGTCTAACAGGTCTATTGGCTGCCAAGTTCCTTCGCGTCCTGACGGGCCTCGGCGGCACCGGCGCCCAGGAGGCGCCGGAGGGAGGCAAGGCGTGCCGGGCCGGATTCGCCCGCGGCGCCGCTGGCCACCCAGGCGTCGAGCCCACAGTCCACCGCATTGGCGTCGTGCCGGCAGCCGCGGTCGCAGTCGGCGGTGCCCGGCTCAAGGTCGGGAAACGCCTGGAGGATCCGGTCGGCGTTGACGTGCGCGAGCCCGAAGGAACGGATGCCGGGGGTGTCGATGATCCAGGTGCCGGGGGCGGAATCGGCGGCCTTCAGGGCAATGGCGGAGGAGGAGGTGTGCCGGCCGCGCCCGGTGACGGCGTTCACCCCGCCGGTGGCGCGCGTCGAGCCGGTGAGGGCGTTGACCATTGTCGATTTCCCGACGCCGGAGTGGCCAAGGAGCACGCTGACCTGCCCGTCGAGTTCGTCGCGGAGTTTGTTTACGGCGGACTGGGAGAGCCGGGCCGAGGCGCCGTCGTCGGAGGTGGCGTCGATTCCCTCGACGTCGTCGGCCGTCCGGCTGATGATGACTCGCAGGTCGAGATGGTCGTAGTTGGCCAGGAGCGCAGCCGGATCGCGGAGGTCAGCCTTGGTGACGCAGAGCAGGGGGCGGATGCCGGCGTCGTACGCGGCAACCAGCGCCCTGTCGATGAAGCCGGTGCGCGGCTCCGGGTTTGCCGCTGCCACAACAATGACGAGCTGGTCGGCGTTGGCAACGACGACGCGCTCCACCGGGTCGGTGTCGTCGGCGCTGCGCCGCAGCACGGTGCGCCGCTCCTCAACGCGGATGAGGCGGGCGAGCGAGTCGGGGCCGCCGCTGACGTCCCCAACGAGGCCCACGAGGTCACCGGCTACGACGGCACTGTTGCGCAGCTCCCGGGCGCGTGCCGCGACGACGAGGCGCTCATCCCTGGTGTCTTCGTCCACGACCGCCGTGTAGCGCCCCCGGTCGACCGTGACGATGCGTCCGGTCACGGCGTCTTCATAGGCCGGACGGTTTTTCGTGCGCGGGCGCGAGCCCTTCTTGTTGGGGCGGATCCGGACGTCGGACTCATCCCAGGCGCGGCCTCCGCGCCGGTTGACGGCCTCAGACACCCGAGGGTTCCCCGCTGCCGGCGGTAGCCACCATCCGCGCCCAGAGCTCGGGGAACTCCGGCAGGGTCTTCGCGGTCGTGCCGATGTTCTCGACCAGGACGCCGTCGACGGCGAGCCCGAGGATTGCCCCCGCCGTCGCCATGCGGTGGTCGTCGTAGGTCGAGAAAACCCCGCCGTGCAGGGGCGCCGGGGTGATCCGCAGCCCGTCGGAGGTTTCGACTGCGTCTCCGCCCAGGGCGTTGATTTCGCGCACCAGCGCCGCGAGGCGGTCGGTTTCGTGCCCGCGAAGGTGGGCGATCCCGGTGAGGGTCGACGGCGAATCAGCAAGCGCGCAGAGGGCGGCGACGGTTGGCGCAAGTTCGCTCGTGTCGGCGAAGTGCCCCCCGGTGATCCCCGCCCCGCCGGTCACCGTCAGGACGCCGCCGGCGAGGCTGACCGACGCGCCCATGCGTTGCAGGATTGAACGCCACGCATCCCCGACCTGCGTTGTGTCGGCCGGCCAGTGGGGGATGCGAACGGTCCCGCCGGTCACCAGGGCCGCCGCGAGGAACGGGCCGGCGTTCGAGAGGTCGGGTTCGACAGTGATATCGAAGGCACCGACCCGACCGGGCCGCACCCGCCAGTGGTTGGCCACGGAGTCGTCGACCTCAACGCCGACGCTGCGCAGCACGCGCACGGTCATCGAGATGTGGTCGAGGCTTGGCACCGGACCGCCGACGTGTTCGAGGTGAAGCCCGGAGGTGAAGCTTGAACCGGCAAGCAGCAGGGACGATACGAATTGTGACGAGGCCCCTGCGTCGACCCTGAGATGTCCGCCCTGCACCTCGCCCGTCCCGCGCACGGTGAAGGGCAGCGAACCGGTGCCGCCGTCTTCGACGGCGACGCCGAGCTGGCGCAGCGCGTCGATCATCACCGCCATGGGGCGGCGGCGCGCGTGCGGGTCGCCGTCGAAGGCCGCGGTCCCTGACTGCAAAGCCGCAAGGGGAGGAACGAAACGCATCACGGTGCCGGCCAGGCCGCAGTCGATGCTGCGGTCCGCGGAGGCCCGCACCAGCGGCTCCACATGCAGGTCGGGCCCGAAGCCGCCGTCCCCCGGCACCTCGGTGATCCGGGCGCCGAGCGCCCGGAGGGCCTCGATCATCAGGGCCGAGTCCCGGGAGTGAAGCGGAGCCCTCAGCGTGGAGGGACCGTCGGCGAGCGCCGCGAGGACCAGATACCGGTTTGTCAGCGACTTCGATCCCGGAACATCAACGACGGCGTTCACGGGTGCGGCGGGCCGGGGAGCCGGCCAGGAGGAGTTTGCAGCGGCCGGGGCGGATTCCCCGAGGCGGATTCCGGTCATTGAGGCTAGGAACCCACAACTTCCGCCGCGGTCTTGCGTACCACCTTGTCGGCCTTCTTCAGCTGCTTCCGGGCGTCCTTGCTCAGGCCTGCCGCGTTCCGCCGTGCGTCGGCCGCGAAGTGTTCGGCGCGCCAGGCGAGGCCGGGGCGGCCGTTCGTGTCGACCGAAGCGAGCAGTGCGGCGCCGATAAGGGTCAGGTTCCGGAGCAGCTGGCTCCTGCGCTCCTTGCGCGCCGTCGGCGTTGTGGAATCCGCGGAACGGAAGTCGACAACCGTGTTCACTGTTGCCGATAGCGCGAGGAGGGTGGCCGCGGTGCGCGAGAACCGCCCAATGCTCAGCATCAGGCCCGCGCCGATCTGCGTTGCCCCGAGAACCTGGGCCACGAGCTTCGGGTTGCTGGTCAGCGGCGCGGCCGAAGGCACTGCCTTGCTTACCTTGCGGAGGAGGGGCTCGAGCTGCACAGCGGCTGCACCCGCGCTTCGAACCCGGTCCACACCCGAGAATGCGAAGCTGCTGGCGATCAGTGGGCGGGCGAAAACACGGACAAGGGTCACAATTGCCTCCTGGTTGCCGGCGCTGGAACGCCGGTGTTCGTGGATATTCGGAACTTACGAAGCACGCTGGGTCTAGTTTTGCACTTTTGGTCCTGCTGTGCGATCCGCATAAGAATCAGGGCGCCGAATTGGCAGGCTCCGGAATAAGATACCGGCGCGTCAGGTTGGAGTTGTTGTAGGAATACAGGAGAGGTTGACATTGAGCACATCAGCACCCGTCGTTGCGCCGCTTGCCGACGACTTCCAGTTGGAGGTCACGCCGGCCGTCCGTGCGCGCAAAGACACGCGCGGTGGCGGACGCGTAGACTTCTCTTCGATGAATACAACAGCCCCGACGGGCAGCAGCCAGACCGACGATGACCAGTTTGACGTCTCCGAGGAATCAGAAGCCGACCGCAAGGCGCGCTTCGAGCGCGACGCGCTGCAGTACGTCGATCAGCTCTATTCAGCAGCGATGCGCATGGCCCGCAATCCCAGCGATGCTGAGGACCTCGTCCAGGAGGCCTACACGAAGGCGTTCTCGGCGTTCCACCAGTACAAGCCGGGAACAAACCTCAAGGCGTGGCTCTACCGCATCCTCACCAACACGTACATCAATCTTTACCGGAAGCGTCAGCGCGAGCCGCTGCAGTCCCATTCCGACACGATCGAGGACTGGCAGCTGGCGAAGGCCGCGGAGCACACGTCGTCGGGACTTCGCTCGGCCGAGGCCGAGGCGCTGGACCACCTGCCCGATTCCGATGTCAAGAACGCGCTGCAGTCCATTCCCGAGGAATTCCGCCTCGCAGTGTACTTCTCCGATGTCGAAGGCTTTGCCTACAAGGAAATTTCAGAAATTATGAACACGCCCATCGGGACAGTCATGTCCCGACTGCACCGCGGACGCAAGATGCTGCGCGATCTCCTCTCGGAGTACGCGCTCGAACGGGGCCTAGGCACCCCCGCGGCCGTCTCCGGCGCAGGCGCGGGCACTAAGCAGGAGAGTGGAAAATGAGCGACTGCGAAAGCCTGGGCGATTGCCCCGACTCCCGGATTGAACGGCTCTACGAATACCTCGACGGCGCGCTGTCGCACCAGGACCTCGTGGAGATCAAGGAGCACCTCGACGGGTGCCCGGAATGCGCGAAGGAACACGACCTTGAGTGCGTCATCCGATCCGTCGTGAAGCGCTCATGCAAGGAGGTTGCGCCAACGTCCCTCAAGGACAGCATCCTCAACCGCATCAGCCAGCTGAAGACGGTGGATCACTGACGCGTCGCGGTGCCGCCGGGTGACGCCCATGGGCAGTGCCCGTCGAATGGCGGACTAATGAGCAAGAAAAATACCCCCGGGCGAATGCCCGGGGGTATTTTCATGCTCTACGGCGCACCTCAGGTGTTGGGACGCTTGCCGTGGTTTGCGCCTCCGCGCTTGCGGTCGCGGCGCTTGCGTGCTCGCTTGCTCATGAGTGCCTCCTTCGTTATGCCTTCAGAACTGCAGTCCAGTCTCCCACATCCGGCGGGCGCGGCCTAAACGGGCGGGCGGCAGCGGGCGGGGTCCTAGGATGGTCGCACAGCCGTAGCCAAAGGAGCCAGAATGCGTGCCGCCTATGCCCGCGAGATATCCCCGGAGAACCCGCTCGACGGGCTGGTCGTCGGAAACCTCGAACCTTCCGCCCCTCCCGAGGGTTTCCGCCGCGTCACGGTGCGGGCTTCCTCGCTGAACCGCCACGACCTGTGGTCGCTGCAGGGGGTCGGGCTACCCGCCGACCGGCTTCCCATGGTGCTGGGCTGCGACGCCGCGGGGATCGACGACGAAGGACGCGGCGTGATCGTGCACGGGGTCCTTTCCTCCCCGGACTGGCGCGGCGACGAGACGCTTGACCCACGGCGGTCCCTGCTCTCGGAGCGCTATCCGGGAACAATGGCCGATTACGTGTGGGTCCCGGAGCGCAACCTGGTGCCCAAGCCCGACGAGCTGACCTTCGAGGAGGCTGCGTGCCTTCCCACGGCGTGGCTCACCGCGTACCGCATGCTGTTCACCGTCTCTCCGGCCGCGCCGGGGTCGACGATCCTCATTCAGGGCGCCGGGGGTGGTGTTTCGACGGCACTGATCCTCCTTGCCGCAGCCGCGGGATTCCGGGTCTGGGTGACGAGCAGGAGCGCGGACAAGCGCGAACGCGCCCGCGGGCTCGGCGCCGCCGAAGCCTTTGACGCCGGGGAGCGCCTGCCCGAGCGGGTCGACGTCGTTTTCGATTCGGTGGGGGAGGCGACCTGGGCCCACTCGCTCAAGGCTCTGCGGCCCGGCGGCACGCTGGTGACCTGCGGTGCGACGAGCGGGCCGGCGCCGTCCGCTGACCTGAACCGGGTGTTCTTCCTGCAGCTGCGGGTCCTCGGATCAACGATGGGAACCCGCGATGAACTGGTGCGCCTCACCCGGTTCCTCGTGGCAACGGGGGTGCGCCCGCTGATCGACGCGGTGTACGACTTCGACGACGCACGGGAGGGATTTGCCCGGATGGCAGGCGGTGACGTGTTCGGCAAGATCGTCTTCCGCCACTAGCCCGGCCTGCGGGTTCCGGAAGCCGCCGCCGGAACGGATCGGGCGCTGTTCCGCCCCGGACCGACATCATCTTGACCGGGCAGCTCCGGAACCGACGCCGCCGGCGCCGCAGGGGGCGGCGCCGGCGGGAACAGGGGGACCCTTCGGTCAGCCCAGGGTCGCCTCGGCGGGGTTCCAGTCCTCGGGAAGGGCCGGGACCTGAGCCGCGGAGCTTTCGACGCCGACGAAGGCTCCGGTATCGATCGACTCGCTGATGGAGGCCATCGTGTCCAGCACATGGTAGGCCAGTTCGCCCTGCGCCCGATGCGGGATGCCGGAACGCAGCGCCCGTGCCATCTCAAGCACCCCGACGCCCCGGCCGGCCGTGGATCCGGTCACCGGAAGCGTCTTCCAGTCGTCGGAGCCCCGGGCCAGGATGCGCAGTTCGCCGTCGAAGAAGTTCGGGTCGGGGAGCGCCAGCGTCGCCTCGGAGCCGGTGATCTCGAAGAAGCCCATCCGGGTCAGGGGAGAGTCGAAGCTGAAGACACTGTGCGACGAGGTGCCGTTGCGGAACTGGGCGAGGGCGCTGACATGGGTGGGAACCGTGACGGGGAACTGCTCTCCTGCCCTGGTCCCCGACCCAACGGTGCGGACCTCGCGGGCCCGGGATCCCACCGCGGCGACCTTGGCCACAGGTCCGAAGGTCTGGATCAGGGCGGTGAGGTAGTACGGTCCCATATCGAACAGGGGTCCGGCGCCCTCTCCGAAGAGGAAGTCCGGGTTCGGGTGCCAGACGTCGGGCCCGGCGTACTGCATCACGGTCTGGCCCGTCAGCGGAACCCCGATGTCTCCGTTTTCGATCGCCCGCCGGGCCGACTGCAGCCCGGCGCCGAGGAATGTGTCGGGGGCACAGCCAAGCCGCACTCCCGCCGCTTCGGCGGTGCGCAGCAGGGCCAGCCCGCTCTCCCTGTCGAGGGAGAACGGCTTCTCGCTCCACACGTGCTTGCCGGCTCGGACCGCCGCCGTGGCCACCTCGACGTGGGCGGCCGGCGTCGTGAGGTTGACGATGATCTCGACGTCCGGGTGATTAAGGGCCGCATCCACTCCTCCCCACGCGTCGATGCGGTATTCGGCCGCCCGCGCCGATGCCGCCGCTTCCGAGAGGTCGGCAATGACGTGGACCGCGAGGTCCGGGAACGCCGTCAGGTTGTCTAGGTACTGGGTGCTGATGTTGCCGGCGCCGATGATTCCCACGCCGACCGGGCCGGTGCGGTTCATGCGCGCACCGTGTCCTGGCGGAGGAAGGCAAGGCTCTGGGTAATGCCGTCGAAGATGTCGCCGGCGTAGTCGTCGAACTCCACGACGCCCACCTCGAGGGACCCGGCCGCGGCGAGGACCTCGCGCACCGGAATGCTGCCCTGGCCGGCGGGGACCTGCGCCATGGTGTCGGTGGTGGCGGGTCCGTCCTTGATGTGAAGGAAGCGGACCCTGTCGCCGAGGCGGCGCAGCAGTTGGGCGGGGTCCTGCCCGCCGACCGCGGCCCAGTAGGCGTCGACTTCGAGGACGACCCCGGTGTTAAGGCGCGCCGCGAGGTATTCGAGGGCCGTGGTCCCTTCGATCATCGATTCCAGCTCCCAGGCGTGGTTGTGGTAACCCACCCGGATCCCGAGGTCCGCCCCCCTGGCCGCTGCAGCGTTGAGCTGCGCGGCGGTGTCCTCGATCGCCGCGGCGTCCTGCCAGCGCTCCGGCGGGACGAGGGGCTCGATGACCGTGCCGATGCCGAGGCCCGCGGCGGCGGCGAAGATCTCGTCCTGGTCGGCGCTCAGCAGGGGTGCATGCCCGGAGGGCGCGGTGAGGGAGTGCTCCTGCAGCGCCCGCCCTAGCTCCTCGGCCCGCGCGGCGAAGTTGTACGGTTCGACGTGGCCGAAGCCGGCCCGCGCCACTTTGGCGATGGTGCCCGGCAGGTCCGCCTCTAGGGCGGCCCGGACGGTGTAGAGCTGTACTGAATGAAGCATTGCTTGTCCTTTTCACGAAGGGATTGGATAAGTGCCGTCCGGCCGGTGCGCGGGCGGGTGGCCCGTGCGGTTACTTGATGCCGGTGCCGGCGACGCCCTGGATGAAGTAGCGCTGCAGGGCGACGAACAGCAGGATGATGGGCGTGATGATCAGCACCGCCCCGGCAAGCAGCAGCCCGTAGTCGGTGGCGTGCTGGCCCGTCGAGAACAGCGCCAGGGCCACCGGCAGGGTGTATTTCTCCTCGCTCTGGGCAGCGACGAGCGGCCAGAGGAAGTTGTTCCAGGAGCTGAGGAAGGTCAGGATCCCCAGGGTTGCAAGGGGCGGCCCGCACAGCGGCATCACGATCCGGGTGAAGGTGCGGAACTCCCCGGCGCCGTCGATGCGGGCCGCCTCGAGCAGCGACTGGGGAATCCCGAGCATGAACTGGCGCATGAGGAACACCCCCAGCGGTGAGACAAGGAACGGCAGGATCAGCCCGGGATAGGTGTTGACCAGGTCGAGCTTGCTGACCATCACGAACAGGGGGACGAAGGTCACGACGCCGGGCACCATCAGGGTCACCATCACCACTAGGAACAGCAGGCGCTTGCCCGGAAACTCCATCTTCGCCAGTGCGTAGCCGACCATCGAGCAGAAGAGCAGATTGCCCAGGACGGTCACCACGGCAACGATGAGGCTGTTCACGAAGAACTGCCCGATGCCGTGGTCGGTGAACCAGGTGGTGTAGTTGGTGAGGATCGGCTCCTTTGGCCACCAGGTGAGGGGACGGCGGAGCAGCTCCCCCTGGGTCTTGAAGGACCCAAGCAGCATCCAGATGAACGGGAGGAGGGTTGCGGCGGCGGCCGCGACGAGGGCGGCGTAGGTCAGGGCCCTGACGCCGCGACCGCGGGCCGGGCGGCGGGAGGGCGTCTTCTCCCGTGGCGCCGCCGCCTCGGGGGGTGCGTACTTCAGCTCTGTCATGGGGAACCTGTCAGTCCTTGGATCGCAGGGCGCGGAATTGGACCATGCTCAGGAGCACTATCGCCACGAAGAGCACGTAACTCGCCGCCGAGGCAAGCCCGTACTGCCCGAACCCGAATTGGTTGTAGGTGTAGTAGCTGACGGAGTAGGTCGAATCGAGGGGGCCTCCGCTGGTCATGACGAAGGGCTCTTCGAAGAACTGGAGGTAGCCGACGGAAAGCAGTACGGCGCCAAGCAGCAGGGTGGGCCGAAGCATCGGAACCGTGATCGAGAAGAACCGCTGGACGGCGTTGGCGCCGTCGACCTCCGCAGCCTCGAGCATCTCCCGCGGGATGGTCTGCAGGCCCGCGAGGAAGATGATCATCAGCGTGCCCATGTTGCGCCACACCGCCATGAGGATCATCGAGGGCATCGCCCAGGTGGTGCTGTTCAGCCAGTCGGGAGCGGTGCCCCCGAAGGTTTCGAGCATCGTGTTGAGCAGCCCGTCCGGCTGGAGGATGAACCGCCAGAGGACGGCAACTGCCACAATGCTTGTCACGACCGGGGTGAAGAACGCCGTGCGGAACAGTGTCCGCAGCCGCCCGATTCCGCTGTTGAGCGCCACGGCCAGGGCAAGGGCCACCGCCATGGTCAGCGGGATTCCCACGACCACGAAGTAGCCGGTGTTGATCATGGAGCGCCGGAACCGGGGGTCCTCGAACAGGCTCGTGTACTGCTCAAGGCCCACGAACTCCACGGTCAGCGGGTCCTGGACATCGCGGCTGGTGAAGTCGGTGAAGGACATCACGAACGAGGAAACAAGCGGCATCAGCATGAACGCGGTGAAGATCAGCACGAAAGGCAGGGCGAAGAGCCAGGCGACAACACCGTTCCTGCGCTCGCGGGCCCGCCGGCCGGAACCCCGGGGGGTGCCGGCCAGCGGGAGTGCAGCGACGGCCACTGTCAGTCGCCTGTTCCGAGCGAGTCGGCGGTGGACTGGAGGGTCTTCATGGCCTCCGCCGGGTCCTTTCCGGCCTTGACGATCTGCTCGAGCTCGGTATCGGCGGCTGCCGATACCTTGGTCCACGTCGCCACGGCGGGCGGGGAGTTCGTGTCCTTGAGCTGCTCACCGAATTCGGCGAGCTTCGGGTCGTCGGCGAGCTCGGGGGCGTCCCAGGCCTCCGCCACGGCGGGCAGGTCGCCCGTCGCCCGGTTCCACTTCACCTGGGTCTCCGGCAGGCTGAGCCACTGGACGAGCTTCCACGCCGCGTCGCGGTTCTCGGTGTCCTTGAACACCACAAGGTTCCCGCCGCCGGTGAACGATGTTGAGCTTTCCTTCGCCGGCACCGTGGCCACCGCGTACTTCTCGGCGAACCCCTCGCCGCCCACTGCCGCGAGCTGGCCGATCATCGACGGGCCCGCGAAGAGCATCGGGGTGCTGCCGTTCACGAAGGCGGCTTCAGCGGCGCCGGCCTCGGTGGCGGCGTTCTCATCGGCGATGCCTTCGGTGAAGAAGCTCTGGTAGTACTCAAGCGCCTCGACCATCTCCGGGGTGTCGAAGGTCCATTTGGTGTTTTCCTCGTTGAGCAGTTCAGCGCCGTTGGACCAGGGGAACAGCAGCATCGACTGGAATGCGTCGGCTCCGCCGGCGGGCAGGCCCACTCCGTAATCTGCGCCGGCCTTGTCCTGCATTGCCTTGGCCAGGGCCTTGAAGTCGTCCCAGTTGTCGGGGAACTCCTCGTAGCCGGCCTTTTCGGCGAGGTCGGTGCGGTAGTAGACCATCCGGGTGTCCACGTACCAGGGCACACCGAACTTCTCGCCGTCGATCTCCGTTGACTGGACGGAGCCCGGGAAGAAGGCTTCGGTGTCGATCTCCTTCGGAGCGGCGTCGAAGGCATAGGCGAAATCGCCCATCCAGGTTGTGCCCATGTGGGCGATGTCGGGTGCGCTGCCGCCCGCAATGGCCGTCTGGTATTTGTTGTGGGCCGCATCCCAGGGCAGGGCAGTGACCTCGACCTTGACGTCCGGGTTGGCGGCTTCGAACTCCTTGAGCAGTTCCGGAAGCGCTTCTGCCTCGGCCGCCTGTGCCCACATGGTGAGGGTTCCCGTGGCGGGGCCGTCGGTGATGGCGGCGGCCTCACCTGCCTCGGACTTGCCCTCGTCGCGGCCGCAGCCGGTCATCACCATCGCAGCGGCAAGCCCGAGGGCCGCCGCTTTTCGAACATTCACTCGGATCATCATTGTTCCTTTCATGAATTATTTCGTCCGCCCAACGTCCACCGGCGGCAGGAAAAGAACATGCCCCCATAGCTTGAACTCGCGAAGTGCCTGGGCCGTCTATGCGCTTAGAAATGCCCGCAGCCCTCAGTTAAGCGCATAGGCACTGGCTTGGCAAGAGGTTGGGCAGGAGGCAGGGTGGTGCCGGACGGGAGGGATGCCGTCTTTTCCGGGGCACCGGGGAGCAGGGCGGATCAGCTGCGGGCGGATGCCCTCTCCGGCGTCCGGGAAGGGTGGGCCTGGCTCATGCCGGGGGGCAGCCGCAGCTTTCACGCAGGACCACCTGGACGGGCAGCTGCCTGCTCTGCGGGGGAAGGGTGGGGTCCTCGAAACCGTCGATGAGGATGGCGGCGGCCGTGCGTCCTATCTGTTCCATCGGCTGGCGCACAGTGGTCAGCTGCGGGCGTTGAAGGCGGCCTGCAACAATGCCGTCGAACCCGGTGACTGCCACCTGGCCGGGCACGTCAATGCCTGCCCGGATCAGGGCATCGATGAGCGGCAGTGCGTATTCGTCGTGCGCGCAGACGATTCCGTCGGGCAGCGGCCCGTCCGCCACGAGGGCCGCGGCGAGGTCGTCCGCCGATGCCGGCGCGCCGTCGCCCTCGGTCACCGGCCGGGCCGGAACGGGCAGGCCCGCCTCCGCCAGGGCGGCCTGGAAGCCCCGGAACCGGGGCTGGAAATCGGACCACGGGTCCTTGGGGCCGGCGAACTGCAGGTTGCGGAGGCCGTGCGCGGAGATCAGGTGGGTGGTGAGGGCGTGCATCCCTGCGGCGTTGTCGACGGTCACATGGTGGAGGCTGTCGTTGTGGGAAGGCTCGGAGAGCTCGACCACCGGGATGCGCTGGGAGATCAGCGACAGCACCTCCTCGGGGACGGTCCGTGGAAAGACGGCAAGGCCGTCCACCTGCCCCGCGATGTCGGCGATCGCGGTCTCACCTGTTGTCCGGTTGCCGCCGCTGACCATCAGCGTGTAGCCGCGCCGCCAGCATTCCAGGGCGACTCCGCGCTGCACCTCGTCGACGTAGAGGGGGAAGAGGCGGTAATCGGCGTTCGGGTCGGTGCCGAGGTCCCCGCCGGAGCGTGTTTCTCCGCCACCGGCCCTCGACGGATCGTCCAGGAAGTAGAAGTCGAACGAATAGATGCCCAGGGCCCCGGTCCGGCCCCGGGCCAGTCCGCGTGCGCTGCCGCTGGGCAGGTAGTTCAGGGCCTGCGCCGCTGCCAGCACTGCCTCCCGCGTCGACTGCCGCACCCGGTGCGGCTGGCGGAACGTGAAGGACACGGTGGCGATCGAAACGCCGGCTCGCTCCGCTACGTCATAGACGGTAGGCCCCTTAACCACGTGTACTCCGCTCGCGAATTGTGCTGTGCGCTCAGCATACGTGGCGGCGCGCGGGGGCGCCTCCCGGCCCTGGGAGGCAGTCTTCTGGCGTCACTTCAGTCCCCGGTGGCGGTTTCCCGGCGGCGCGAGCTCGTGCCCGGCCGCCGGGGGCTGGGCTACCCGGCGGCGCCCGCTGCGAGGATCGCGTTCCGCTGCTCCCTGCGCGATGCCTGCTCGGTCGGGTCGGGCACCGGAGCGGCAGCAAGGAGGCGGCGGGTATAGGGATCGCGTGGATACTTCAGCACCTGCTCGGTTGTGCCTTGCTCCACCAGCCGCCCCTTGTTGAGCACAGCGATGTGGCTCGCCAGCAGTTCCACGACGGCGAGGTCATGGCTGACGAAAAGGCAGGCGAAGCCATGCTCCCGCTGCAGGTTCTGGAGCAGCTCAAGGACCTTGGCCTGCACCGAAACGTCAAGCGCCGAGGTCGGCTCGTCGGCCACCAGCAGGGAGGGTCGGAGGGAGAGTGCCCGCGCAATACCGACCCGCTGGCGCTGGCCGCCCGAAAGCTCATGTGGGTAGCGGTTCCTGAACGCGACGGGCAGCTGCACATCTTCAAGCAACGCTGTCACCCGCCGGTCGAGGTCCGCGCGGGAGAGCTTCTCGTGGAGGAACAGCGGTTCGCCGATGCTGTCCCCGATGGAGAGGCGCGGGTTGAGCGAGGCCGCCGGATCCTGGAACACGATGGCGAACTTCTTGCGCAGGGGCAGGATCTGGCGGGCTGTCAGCGTGGTGATGTCAGTTCCAGCAATCTTCACGCTGCCCCCGCTGGTCTTGATCAGTCCGGTGACCGCACGGGCGATCGTCGACTTTCCCGAGCCCGATTCACCCACCAGTCCCATGACCTCGCCCGGGAGAATGGTGAAGGTTACGTCGTGGACGGCTTTGAAGGGGGCCTGCCGGAAACGTCCCGGGTATTCAATGTCGACACCGTTGAGTTCGAGTGCCGGCACGGTTCCGGCCTGAACGTGCTGTTGCCGGTGTGCCAGGGCGCGTTCGGCGTAGCCCTCGTGGATCCGGATGCTGCCGTCAACAACCTCGACGTCGGAGAGGACCCCTCCGACCTGTGAGCCGAGGTAGGGGACGGCGTCGAGCAGTTGCCGCGTGTAGGCCTCCTTCGGCGCGATGAACAGCTGCTGGGACGGAGCGGCCTCGACGATTCGGCCACGCTCCATCACGACGATGTGGTCGGCGAGGTCCGCCACCACCCCCATGTCGTGGGTGATGAGCAGGATGGCGCTGTTGAGCCGTTTATTGAGCCGGCGCAGGAGCTCGAGGACCTCCGCCTGCACCGTGACGTCAAGCGCCGTCGTCGGTTCGTCAGCGATCAGGAGGATCGGATCATTGGCCAGGGCGATGGCGATCATGGCGCGCTGGCGCTGCCCGCCCGAGAACTGGTGCGGATACGAGTCGTATCGCCGTTCAGGCTCGGGAATCTCCACCATGCGCAGCAGCTCGATTGCCCGTTCCTTCGCCACGGCCGGTGAGGCTTCGGTGTGCTGCTCGACCGCCTCACGGATCTGCTCTCCGACCGTCAGCACGGGGTTCAGGGCCGTCATCGGCTCCTGGAAGATCATGGCGACGTCATTGCCCCGGATCCTGCGCAACGCCGACTGCGGAGCGCCGATGAGTTCCTTGCCGAGCAGCTTGGCGCTGCCCTTCGACCGGCCGTTGCGGGGAAGCAGCCCCAGCAGCGCCATGGAGGACATGCTCTTGCCCGAGCCGGACTCGCCGACGATGGCGAGGATCTCACCGGGATGGATGTCGTAGGAGACCTCCTCGGCGGCCATGACCCATTCATTGTCGACGTTGAAGTCGACGCCGAGTCCGCGGACCGAAAGGATGGGCCCGGTTGTAGGGAAGCCCGAATCATCCGAGAGAATTCCTGTGTGCTGGGCTGTCATTGCTTGATCCTTGTCTGCTTGGGATCGAAGGCGTCACGCAGGCCGTCTCCGATGAAGTTCACAGCGAGGGCGATGCCGACGATGAAGGCACCGGGCCACAGGAACAGCCATGGCCGCACCGTCAGCGCCGAGCGGTTGTCATTGATGGCCTTGCCGAGGGAAGTGTCGGGGGCAACGACGCCCAGTCCCAGGTAGCTCAGGGCGGTCTCGAGCAGGATTGCCCCGGAGATTGCGAGTGTCGCGAAGACGATGATCACCCCGACGGTGTTCGGCAGGATGTGCCGGAAGATGATGCGCGCGGAGCTCGCACCGACGGATTTCGCCGATTCGACGAACTCCTTTTCGCGCAGCGAGAGGAATTCACCGCGCACGATCCGTGCCAGCCCCGTCCACGAGACGAGGCCGAGGAAAACGCCGAACGGTATGATGCCGAACCGGGCGACGATGCCCGCCATGACCGCGGCGATAACGACGATGGGGATGGTGATGACGACGTCGGTGATACGCATCAGGACCGCCTCGGTCCAGCCGCGGAAGTAACCTGCGATGGCTCCGACGACCGTGCCGACAATCGTGGCAACCAGGCCCACGGTCAGGGCAATGATGAGGGAGGTCTGGATACCGCGCATCGTCAGCGCGAAGTAGTCCCGGCCCAGCACGTCCTGCCCGAAGGGGTGCTCACCGAGGCTGAACGGCCATAGCGTGAGCGTCGGCTTTCCCTCGTTGAAGCGGGCGCCAAGGAAGTCGTAGTCCTTGTTCCACCAGCCGGGGATGCCGGCCACACCGATGGAGCTGAAGGACAGCAGGACGATCAGGGTCAGCAGTGCGATGCCGGCCAGGGCGCCCTTGTGGCGGAAGAATCGCTCGCGAACCAGGCGCCCCTGGCTCTTCGCTTCGGTTGTACGGATCCGATCGGTCTGCTCCCGCGTTGGCCTTCCGCGGGCGATGTCGGTGTCCTGGCTTTGGAGCGTCATTTCGGAAAGTTCAACCTGCGACCGGGAATCCCCCGGCTCGATGTCATGTCTGCTCATGATTCGGTTCCTAGCTGAGGGTGATGCGCGGGTCGAGGAAGGCGTAGGCGATGTCGGCGAGCATGTTGAACAGCACCGCAGCGGTTCCCACGACGAGGAAGAAGGCCATCACTGGACCCGGATCGACGGCGTGGACGCCGTCGACGAACATCTTGCCCATTCCGTTCCAGCCGAAGACCTGTTCGGTGATGACCGCCCCTCCCAGCACCCCGGCGAAGTCGAACGCCATGAGGGTGGTGATGGGGATCATTGCATTGCGGAAGGCGTGCTTGACCAGCACCGTCCTCTCGCTCAGCCCCTTGGCCCGTGCCGTGCGGATGTAGTCCTGGTTCATGACATCGAGCTGGCTCGCCCGCGTGTAACGGGTGTAGGTGGCGAAGGAGATCAACGTGATCGCGATGGTGGGCAGGATCAGGTGCAGCGCGTAATCGAGGTTGGTCTCCCAGAATGTGCCGTTGAGGTTCGGGGACTGTGAACCGGTCGTAGGAATGGGCCGGCCGCCGGCCTTCGAGGAGAGGGTGGGGTAGGCCTGGAGGAGACGGTCAAGGAAGATCAGCAGCCCGATACTGAGGGCAATGACGGCGGAGATCCGTGCCGCACGTGCCTTGTAAGGACCGCCCACGAGTCCGCCTGCGACGTAGGCGACGACCGCGATAAGCCCAAGGAGCGCGATCACCAGCAGCCAGCCGGGCTCTTCCAGCAGGGGTATGGAGATGAGGTAGCCGGCGTAGCCGATTGCAGCGGCCGTTAGTGCCGCGTTGAGGATGCGCCGGTGCCGGAACCCGGCAAGCAGGGCGGTCCACAGAAGAGCGATGGCCCCGGCGGAGATCAGCATCCCGATGGGTCCCAGGCCCGGGGTGAGGAACCAGCCGGTGACGAGCAGCAGCCACAGGGCAACGGCGGTGGCTCCGGCGGCGATGCCGAAGACCGCGAACCGGCGTTTCCTGTCGCCGCCGACGACGACCGCCCAGATGACGCCCGCCACCACACCGATCAGGAGGATCGTCAGGTAGGAGAACTGCGGATTCGCAAGCCAGGTGTTGAGGTCGATTGCCAGGTACTGCTTGAGCAGTGTGGACAGCCAAAACAGCGGCAGGGAGAACAGGACGAAGGAAATGAAGGTGATCGAGTAGTCGAACGTACTGTACTGGCGGATCGCTGTGACGATTCCAACGATGACCCCGAGCACGAGGGCAAGGACCGTGGCCACGAGGACGAGGCGGAAAGTTGAACCAATGGCGCTCTCGAGCTGGGGGAGCACCGCGTTCCCGGCGCGGTCGGTGCCGAGGGTGCATTCAACCCCGCCCGGCACCAGGCAGTGCCCGAGGTCCTGGAGCCAGAGGTAGTAGCGCATCAGTGGGGGCTGGTCGAGGTTCATGGCCTCGGTGCGGGCTGCGATGGTGGCCTTCTTGGCGGAGCCCGAGGCTTCACCCAGATCCCCGAGCGGATCCCCTGAGGAGATCGTGAGGAAAAACATCAGCGTTGTCGCCGCAGCCATGATGAAGAACGAGATGACCAAACGTTTTGCTATGAAAAAGAACACTGGGGGGCTCCTAGGAACGGTATACAAACGAGCCGGGTTCGGTCAGAAGGGCGGGCAGATCCGAAAGATCTGCCCGCCCCATCTGCACCTCCCCGCGTCAGCGGGTTAGTTCTTCTTCGTCCACTCGTACGCGTTCCAGGTCAGACCTGTCTGCGTCGGGTTGATCTTAACGCCCTCGACCTTCGAGTTCCAGGCACCGATTCCCGGGTTGGCGTAGAGCACTACGTTGTACTGGGTCTCAGCGAGCCGCTGCTCGAGCTCGGTCTTCATCTCGACGACCTTTTCGGGGTCCGTGTTGGTGACGATTTCCTTCCAGATGCTGTCGACCTTCTTGTCGGTGTAGCCGCCGAAGTTCTGCTCGCCGCCGGAGACGTAGATTGATTCGGCGGAGGCGACGAGGCCCGATCCGGCCCAGCCGAACAGCACAGCATCCCAGGAGCCGGGCTCGGAAAGCTTTGCGGACCATTCTTCCTCGGGCTGGGGAATGATTTCGAAGCCGGCCTTATCGCAGGAGGCCTTGATCAGGGAGACCATATCGGCGCGCAGCTGGCTGGTTGAGGAGTACATGAGGCTGACCTTGATGGGTTCGGTCTTGCCTGCCTTGGCCAGCAGCGCCTTGGCGCCCTCGATGTCGAGCTCGGCGTTTTCGGTTGCCGCAGGGGCTCCCTTGAGCACGGTGTCGTAGTCGGGCTGGGCCGGCTGGTATTCGCGCAGGTCCATCACCTGGCCCTCGGGCTCGATGGGCTTCACGAACTTCTCCACCATGTCCTCGCGCGGGACGCACTTCGCAAGAGCCTGGCGCACCTCAAGGTCCTCGAAGACGGCGCCGGGGCGCTGATCGAGGTCGATGTGCGAGAAGGTCAAGGTTTCGCCGGTTTCGACGGTGACCGTCTCGCCGATCTGCTCGAGAGCGGTCTTCGTGTCGACCGTGGGGCTCGAGGGGTCGATGACGTCGACGTCGCCGTTCTGGAGGGCCTGGACGGCTTCTTCATCGACGACCGTCTTGTAGACAATCGTTTCCGTCTTGCCTGCGCGCTTCTCGCCCCAGTACTTGTCGTTCTTCACGAGGGTCAGCGTGCCGTTGACCGCGTTGTCGAGTTTGTAGGGGCCGGAGGCCGGGATCAATGCGGCGTCGGGCAGCTTGGGAAGGTCGGCTTCATAGTTCCAGCCGGTGTTCCAGAACTCCGCGACAGGCTTCAGCGCCTCGATGTCGGTGGCACGGATGGCCTCGATGAGCTCAGCGCCGTCGCCTTCGGGGGACATGCCGCCCTGCTCGGCGGCGACGTGGGCGGGCAGGAAGTTGTCGACGAGGGACTCCCAGTCGGCATACGGCTCCGTGTAGACGAGCTCGAACTCCTTGTCTCCGGCTTCCCCCTCGGGCATTTCGATCTGGGCCCAACCGTTAGTCGAGGCAGCCTGGAAAAGGTCGGTCTCGGCCCCGGTGTCCGGGTCCTTTTCTCCGCTCGGGTGCTTGCCCGAGAAGGCAGCCCAGGTGAGCATGACGTCGTCGAAGTCGATGGGCGTTCCGTCCGAGAACACTGCATCCTCGTTGATGGTGTACTTGACGGTCAGCGGGTCATCGCTGGTCTTTTCGTAGGTGCCGAACTCCTCGTTGCGTTCAAGCTCGCCATCAGCGTTGAAAGCCGCGAACCCGCTGTGAACGAGGTTGTCCACGTAGGTGTTGTAGACACTGTTGGCGTTGGCGGTATCGCTGTTATAGGCATCGGGTGTCTGGCTGATCGCCACGTTGATGGTGGTCGCGAGGTTTTCCTCCTCCCCGCCCTCGGAAGGGGTGGCGGTGCCGCCGGCCGATCCACAGGCGCTGAGCATGAGCGCTCCAATGGAAAGAGCCGCAAGCGTGGCTGTGCGCTTATTACGCATTCGTTTTCCTTACTGTGCTAGGGGAGCACGGGGTGGAGTAGCCCCGTTTCAGTGGATTGCTCCAGTGACAGCGATCACACTTCGGCCAGCATAGCTAAGGTTTGTTGCCTCGGACACCCAGTAAGTAAGTAATAACTGATTCGTTACACTCCGGAAATATTGCGGGGGTCCGGTTGATACAGAAAGTAACAATTGAGTTCGCAGAAAATCACCCCTGTCACAGCTCAAAAGGGGATTTTCTGCGAACTCGACGGGTGAGGGGGAGCGGGCGGTGCCCGGCGGGTGCTAGGCCGCAGGGATCTCCAGCCACTGGAACCAGCCGCGGTGAAGCACCAGCCAGGCCATGAGTCCGTAGCCCGCCTGGCCCGGAGTGCCGCCGTTGGCCGCGAGGTCGTTGCGCCACTGGTCGTGGGAGAGCAGCGGGGTGAAGGTGTCGACGTAGACGTGCTTGCGCCGGGTGGTGACGTCGGCGAAGGCAGCCGAAAGGTCGGCCAGGCGGCGGTTGCGCTCGGGGTCAAGACCCGGGGGAGGGCCGACGACGAGTACCTTGACGCTCATCTGGGCAGCGCCGTCAAGGATGTTCGCCAGATTCAGCCGGCTGCGCGCCGTCGACAGTTCGAGGTCGAGGTCCCTGTCGGAAAGTCCGATGACGAGGCGGTTCTCGAACCCGTCGTCGAAACGGCGTCCCGTCTCCTGGAGCCACCGGTTGGCGAGGGACTCGGTGCCCTCGCGCGGCGCCGCGAGGCTGTAGGCCTCGACCGAAACATTATCGGGGGCGGTGCGGGCCATGACGCGTCCAAGCCAGCCGAGGGCGCGCGGATCTCCCAGTCCTGCGAGAAGTTCGTCGCCCACTGCGGCTAGCCGGATTCTGCGTTGTTCCACTGGTTCCCTCGGATTGCTGATCGATCGGTGCGCGGCTTCCGGGCGGCTGCTCGGAGGCGCTTTCTACTTAAATGCGTTGGGTGGGACCGCTCGGCCCCACCCAACATCATACGGACAGCCCGATTACTTTCTTCCGAAAGCCTTCCGGATCAGGATTTCCTGCTCCACCGCGTGGTGCTTCGCCGAGCCGGTGGCCGTCGAGGCGGAGGCCGGGCGTGATGCGAGCTCAATCCGGCGGTCGAGGTGCTGCGGCAGGTTGAGGCCGATGAAGGGCCAGGGGCCCTGGTTGGCCGGCTCGTCCTGGGCCCAGACAACCTCGGCGTTCGGGTAGGCGCCGAGGGTATCGCGGATCGCGTCGAGGGGCAGCGGGTAGAGCTGCTCGACCCGCACGATTGCCGTCTTCGTGTCCTCGGCCTTCTGCCGTGCGGCAACCAGGTCGTAGTAGAGGCGTCCCGAAACCAGGATGACGCGCTCCACGTCGTTCCCCGGCGTTGCGAGCGTGTCGGGGATGACCGGCTGGAAGCTGCCCTGCGTGAAGTCCTCCACCGAGCTCGCGGCGGCCTTGAGGCGCAGCAGCTGCTTGGGCGTGAAGATGATCAGCGGCTTGCGCGGCCTGCGGTAGGCGTGCTGGCGCAGCAGGTGGAAGTGCGAGGCGGCGCTGCTGGGGTTCGCAACGACCATGTTCTCCTCGGCGCACATCTGCAGGAAGCGCTCGATACGTGCCGAGGAGTGGTCCGGACCCTGGCCTTCGTAGCCGTGCGGCAGCATCAACACGAGCGAGGACCGCTGGCCCCACTTCTGCTCCGCCGAGCTGATGAACTCGTCGATGACTGTCTGGGCGCCGTTGACGAAGTCGCCGAACTGGGCCTCCCAGATCACGAGGGCGTCGGGGCGTTCGACGGAGTAGCCGTATTCGAAGCCCATTGCCGCGTATTCGGACAGCAGCGAGTCGTAGATCCAGAACTTGGCCTGGTTCTCACTGAGGCCGTCGAGCGGGAGCCATTCGGCGCCGGTGGCCCGGTCGTGGAAGACAGCGTGGCGCTGGACGAAGGTGCCGCGCCGGGTGTCCTGGCCGGCCAGCCGCACCGGGATGCCCTCCATCAGCAGGGATCCGAGGGCCGCGATCTCGCCGAAGCCCCAGTCGATCCCGCCTTCGCGCGACATCTGCTCGCGGCGCTCCAGGAGCGTCTTGAGCTTGGGGTGGACGGTGAATCCCTCGGGGGCGCTCAGGTGGGCCTTGCCGATGTGGGCGAGGGTTTCGGCGGTGATCGCCGTCGAAACCGGTGCGTCGGCGCCGGTGTCGGACTGCTGGGCCGACGGGCGCTCGATGTTCGAAACGGCCGCCGGGTCCTGCGTGACGACGGGGATGGGCGAGGTCTGCGCCGCATGGGTTTCCGCGAAGACGCGCTCAAGGCGCTCCTGGTAGTCGCGCAGGGCCTGCTCGGCTTCTTCCTGCGTGATGTCGCCGCGGCCGATCAGGGCCTCGGTGTACAGCTTGCGGACCGAGCGCTTGGCCTCGATGAGGTTGTACATGATCGGCTGGGTCATCGAGGGATCGTCTCCCTCGTTGTGCCCGCGGCGACGGTAGCACACCATGTCGATGACGACGTCCTTGTTGAACCGCTGGCGGAACTGGTAGGCGAGCTGCGCCACCCGCACAACGGCCTCGGGGTCGTCACCGTTGACGTGGAAGATCGGCGCCTGGACCATCTTCGCGACGTCCGTCGAGTAGACGGAGGAGCGCGACGACGTCGGGGAGGTGGTGAAGCCGACCTGGTTGTTCACGATGACGTGGATGGTGCCACCGGTGCGGTAGCCGCGCAGCTGGGACAGGTTGAGCGTTTCGGCAACTACTCCCTGGCCCGCGAACGCCGCGTCGCCGTGGATCAGGATCGGCAGGACGGGGAAGGAGTCCCCCTGGTCGAGGCGGTCCTGCTTGGCCCGCACGATGCCCTCGAGGATCGGGTCGACGGCCTCAAGGTGGGACGGGTTGGCCGCGAGGTAGACGCGCGTCTGGTTTCCGGCGTCGGAGGTGAACGTGCCCTCGGTGCCGAGGTGGTACTTCACGTCGCCGGAGCCCTGAACCGAGCGGGGATCCTGGGTGCCCTCGAACTCGCGGAAGACCTGGGCGTAGGTCTTGCCGGCGATGTTGGTGAGCACGTTGAGGCGCCCGCGGTGGGCCATGCCCACGGCGACCTCGTCGAGCCCGTCATCGGCTGCCCCGGAGATGATCGCATCGAGCAGCGGGATGAGCGACTCGCCGCCCTCGAGGGAGAACCGCTTCTGGCCGACGAACTTGGTCTGCAGGAAGGTCTCGAACGCCTCGGCGGAGTTCAGCTTGTGCAGGATGCGCAGCTGCTCTTCGCGGCTCGGCTTGGAGTAGGGGTGCTCGAGCTCATCCTGGAACCACTGGCGCTCCACCGGGTCCTGGATGTGCATGTACTCGATGCCGGTGGTGCGGCAGTAGGCATCGCGCAGCACCCCGAGCATGTCTCGGAACCTGAGCATCGGCTTGCCGCCGAACCCGCCCGTCGGCCACTCCCTGTCGAGGTCCCACAGGGTGAGGCCGTGGGTGCGCACGTCGAGGTCGGCGTGCTTGCGCTGCACGTACTCGAGCGGGTTGGTGTCGGCCATGAGGTGCCCGCGCACGCGGTAGGCGTGGATGAGCTGCTGGATCCGGGCGACCTTGTTGATCTCGTCCATCGGATCGACCTGGATGTCCGCGCTCCAGCGCACGGGCTCGTACGGAATGCGCAGCGACTCGAAGATCTCGTCGTAGAAGCCCTGCTCGCCCAACAGGAGCTGGTGGATGATCCGCAGGAACTCTCCGCTGCCGGCGCCCTGGATGACGCGGTGGTCGTAGGTGGAGGTCAGGGTGATGGTCTTCGAGATGGCGTGCTGGGCCAGGGTCTTCTCACTGGCACCCTGGAACGCCGCCGGGTACTCGAGGGCGCCGGCACCGATGATGCACGCCTGGCCCTTCGAGAGGCGGGGCACCGAATGCACGGTGCCGATGCCGCCGGGATTGGTCAGCGAGACGGTCGTGCCGGCGTAGTCGTCGGCTCCGAGCTTGCCGCCGCGGGCCTTCTTGACGAGTTCCTCATAGGCGCGCCAGAACTCCGAGAAGTTCATGTTCTCGGCCTTCTTGATGTTCGGCACGACGAGCAGCCGCGAGCCGTCGGGCTTGGGCATGTCGATGGCGAGCCCGAAGTTGACATGCGCGGGCTGCACCGCGGAGGGCTTGCCGTCGATGATGTCGTAGTACACGTTCTGCGAGGGGAACTGCGCCAGCGCCCTCACGATTGCATAGCCGATGATGTGGGTGAAGGAGACCTTGCCGCCGCGGGCCCGGGCGAGGTGGTTGTTGATGACGACGCGGTTGTCGATGAGCAGCTTCGCGGGGATGGCGCGCACGCTTGTCGCAGTGGGGACGGTGAGGCTCGCGTCCATGTTCGTGGCGATGGCCTTGGCGGGACCGCGAAGGACTCTCACCGTGTCCTCGTCCATCTCCGTGTTGCGGGCCGACTCCGGCAGCTGGGCGGGGATCGGGGTGGCCGCCGGCTTGTCGGATTTGGCCTCCGGCTTCTTCTCGGCCGCGGGGGCCGGTTCCTTCGCAACGGGTGCCTTGCCCGATTCCTGCGTCGCTGCAGGGGATTCCCCTGAGGCCTTCGGAGCGTTCTCCTCGGTCTTTACGACCGGGAGCTCGCGCGTGGCGGGGCTGGCTGCGGGGGCCGGAGGCGCGGCCGGTTCGGTGCGTGCGGCGGACCGGCGGCCGTTCTCCTTGGGCTGGTCTTCCTTGGGCTGGTTCTCGGCATCGAAGGAATCAAAGAGTTCCCACCACTTCTTATCGACCGAGTTCCGATCCTTTTGGAACTGCTCGTAAAGTTCGTCAACGAGCCACTCATTTCCGCCGAATTCTTCAGGTAGACGGTGGCTGGTTTGTTCTGACACTTGGTATACGCCTCTTCCGTAAATTGCCCTGAGCGCGGTGATGTCGAGTTCGGCCGTGCTGAACCTGCAGTCGGACCCTTCACCAGTCTAGTAACACGAGCAAGGAACAGGCCAATCACCGCGCCCGCGATTCGGCCGCGCCGCGGGGAGGACCTAGAATCTGTAGGTAACCGACTCCGGGAGTAAAAATGCGTTTCATCAACCAGCCCAGCACGGATCTGACGTATTCGGATGTGTTCCTTGTGCCCTCGGCCTCGGAGGTGATTTCCCGTTTTGATGTGGACCTTGCCAGCGGGGATGGGACCGGGTCAACGATTCCGCTGGTGGTGGCGAACATGACGGCGGTGGCCGGGCGGCGGATGGCCGAGACCGTTGCCCGCCGCGGCGGGCTCACGGTGCTGCCCCAGGATGTTCCGGTGGAGGTCATCGCCGATGTCACCTCCTGGGTCAAGGGCCGGCACACGGTGTTTGAGACCCCGCTCAAGCTCGGGCCCGGGAACACGGTCCTTGATGCCCTGCACCTGATCGACAAGCGCGCCCACGGCGCGGTGGTCGTGGTCGACGGCGCCGGGCGCTGTGTGGGTCTGGTGCGGGCCTCGGACTGCGAGGGTGTTGACCGCTTCGCGTCCCTGGAGTCGGTGATGCGGCTGAACCCGACTCCGATCGACGCGGCCCGGTTCGACGCCGACCCCGCGAACGGCCTGCAGGGGGCCTTTGAGGAACTCGAGGCCGCCGGGATCCCGCTGGCGCCGGTGACCCGCGGCGGGATCCTGGAGGGGGTCATGACCCGGGCCGGTGCGCTGCGCTCGACCATCTACGCCCCGGCCGTTGACGCCCAGGGCAGGCTGCGGGTGGCCGCGGCCGTGGGCATCAACGGCGACGTCGAGGCCAAGGCCGCGGCCCTGCTCGGGGCCGGGGTCGATGTCCTGGTCGTTGACACCGCCCACGGGCACCAGCGCAAGATGCTCGATGCCCTCAAGATCGTGCGCAGCCTCAACCCGCAGGTCCCCGTCGTGGCCGGGAACGTCGTCAGCGCCGCCGGGGTGCGGGACCTGGTCGAGGCCGGGGCGGACATCGTGAAGGTCGGCGTGGGTCCGGGGGCCATGTGCACCACGCGGATGATGACCGCCGTGGGCCGGCCCCAGTTCTCCGCCGTCCACGAGGCCGCCGCGGCCGCCCGGGAGCTCGGCGCCCACGTCTGGGCCGACGGCGGGGTGCGCTACCCGCGCGATGTCGCCCTGGCCCTTGCCGCAGGGGCCAGCCAGGTCATGATCGGGTCCTGGTTCGCCGGGACCTACGAGAGCCCCGGGGACCTGCACTCCGACGGCGACGGGCGCCGGTACAAGGAAAGCTTCGGCATGGCCTCGGCCCGGGCGGTGCAGAACCGCACCCAGGCCGAGGACGTCTTCGCCCGGGCCCGCAAGGGATTGTTCGAGGAGGGCATCTCCACCTCCAAGATGTACCTCGACCCCCAGCGCCCCGGCGTGGAGGACCTGCTCGATATGATCACCGCCGGGCTGCGCAGCTCCATGACCTACGCCGGAGCCCGCTCCCTGACCGAGTTCCACGACCGCGCCGTCGTGGGCATCCAGTCCGCCGCCGGATACGAAGAAGGCCGCCCCGTCCAGCAAAGCTGGTAGCCGGCCGGACAGCCTTGTTTCCCGGAAGGCGGCCTCAAGGGTAAACTGATGGCCTTATGGACAGCTCCTCTAGGGGCCGGCCAGCGAACCCCCGGTTGACGAAGCACTTCTCGTCAACCGGGCGGCGTTCGCTCAGCGCCGGCGTATCCCGTTCTTTTGCCCATCATTCCGTTCGAGCTGCCCTGGCCGTCACCGTGCCACATGAGGCACATGACGACGCCGCCGACGACCGCTCCGGCGCAGCGCTATCGGAGCCCTCCAGACCGGGCTTGCCCGGTAATGCCGAACCGCCCCTCACCCAGCGGGCGGTGAAGCGCTCATGGAGTGGCTCTATCTAGGCGCCGGGATCCTGCTGATCCTTGGAACCGGATTCTTCGTGGCCGTTGAGTTCGCCCTTGTGGCGCTCGACCAGACCTACGTCCAGCGCGCCGTGGAGCAGGGCGACCGGAAGGCAGAGCCCCTGCTGCGCTGCCTGCGCTCGCTTTCCACCCAGCTCTCCAGCTGCCAGCTGGGCATCACCTTGACCACGCTGCTGACCGGGTACGTCATGGAGCCCTCGGTCGGCCGGCTCCTCGAGGCGCCGTTGGCAATGCTCGGGCTTCCCGGTCCGGCGACCGCCTCGGTCTCGCTCATCGTGGCGATGATCCTGGCGACCCTGCTCTCGATGCTCTTTGGCGAGCTTGTGCCGAAGAACCTCTCGATCGCCCTTCCCTTCCGCGTGGGCAAGGCGCTGGCGCGGCCACAGCTGATGTTCACTGCCGTCTTCAAGCCGGCGATCATCGTGCTCAACGGGTTCTCCAACCGCGTCCTCAACATCTTCGGCCTCGAGGCGAAGGAGGAGATCTCCGGTGCCCGCACCCCAGCCGAGCTCTCGTCACTGGTGCGCCGGTCGGCCGAAATGGGAACACTGGATCAGGGCACCGCGAACTTCCTGGCCCGGACGTTCAGCTTTTCCGAACGCACGGCTGCCGACGTCATGACCCCGCGCATCCGCATGGAAACCATCGACTCCGACCAGACCGTCGCCGACGTCGTCGAAGCGGCGCGCCGCACCGGGTACTCCCGCTTTCCGCTCATCGGTGAATCCGCCGACGACATCCGCGGCGTCGTGCACGTCAAGAAGGCCGTCGCCGTGCCGCGCGAACGCCGCGCAGGCCTGCCCGCCGGAACCATCATGACCGAGGTGCTCCGGGTGCCCGAGACGGTGCACCTTGACTCGCTGCTCCGCGAACTGCGCGAGGCGAACCTCCAGCTGGCCGTCGTGCTCGACGAGTACGGCGGAACGGCAGGAGTCGCGACCCTCGAGGACCTCGTCGAAGAGATTGTCGGCGAAGTGGCGGACGAGCACGACAAGCTCAAGCCTGGGGTGCTCCAGAGCGCCTCGGGGGACTGGTACTTCCCGGGCATGATGCGCCCCGATGAGGTCACCGACCACATTCCCGGACTTGTCGTACCCGACGAGCCCGGCTACGAGACAGTTGGCGGTTTCATGATGTCCGAACTGGGCCGCATTGCGGTGCCCGGCGACCGCGTCGAGGTTACGAACGGAGTACTCGAGGTGGAGCGCATGGACGGGCGCAGGATCGACCGCGTGCGCTTCATCCCGGCGCCCACAACGGACGGCGCCGACACCGACGTCCGGACCGGATCGCATGCGGCAACGGACGGAGCGGCACAATGAGCGACTGGGCGGGAATCCTCTGGCTGGTGCTGCTGCTGATCGGCAACGCGTTCTTCGTCGCCTCCGAATTCGCAGTCATCTCTGCGCGGCGCAGCCAGATCGAACCCCTGGCGGACGCCGGATCGAAACGGGCGCAGACAACCCTGTGGGCGATGGAGCACGTGTCCCTCATGCTGGCATGCGCCCAGCTGGGCATCACCGTGTGTTCCCTGCTGATCCTCCAGGTTGCCGAACCTGCGATCCACCACCTGCTGGTGGTGCCGTTCGAGGCGGTCGGCATCGCGCCGGGCCTCGCCGACGGAATGGCCTTCGGCGTGGCCCTGCTCCTCGTCACCTTCCTCCACGTGACCTTCGGGGAGATGGTGCCCAAGAACATCTCGGTCTCGGCCGCAGACAAGGCGGCCCTGCTCCTTGCGCTTCCCCTGGTGATGATCGCCCGGGCGGTGAACCCGATCATCGCATCGCTCAACTGGGCGGCGAACCACATCCTCCGCGCCCTCCGCGTCGAGCCGAAGGACGAGGTCTCCTCGACCTACACGCTCGAGGAGGTGCAGTCGATCGTCGAGGAGTCGACAAAGAGCGGACTCGTCGACGACGGTTCGGGGCTGATCACCGGCGCGCTTGAGTTCTCCGGCCAGACCGCGGAAACCACGATGGTGCCCCTCCACGAGTTGGTCACCGTCCGCACCGACGCGACGCCCGAGGAGTTCGAGAGGGCGGTTGGACGCACCGGCTTCTCCCGATTCGTCCTCGTCGACGAGAACGACAACCTCACCGGGTACATGCACCTCAAGGACATCATGTCTATTCCGCAGGCGATGTACCGCAAGCCCATCACCGAGAACAAGGTGAGGACCCTTGCCAACCTCAACCTCTCGGACGAGATCGAAGACGCCCTGACGGTGATGCAGAAAACCGGCTCCCACCTTGCCCGTGTGCTCGGGCCCAACGGGGAAACACAGGGCGTCCTCTTCCTCGAGGACGTGATCGAGCAGCTCGTCGGAGAAATCCGGGACGCCACCCAGAGCCAGGGCGCCCGCCGCTCCGGCGAGGGGATGACCGAGCGCAGCGGGAACTTCATGCAGTGAGCCCGTTCTGCGAATGATTCGCGTTAGGTTAGACTGATTCCGCTAACGTAAACGTTTCTCATTAGATCGAGGCAAGCATGTTCCGGGCACCTTTCCGCCGTCCACTTGGCCTGGCATCGCTGGCCGCCGCCGCCCTGCTCACCGCGGGATGCGGCGGCGACGCCGGTGCCGGTTCGCCGGCAGGCACGGCTGACTCCGGCGGGCTCCAGGTTGTGACAAGCACCAACGTGTACGGCAACATCGTCGAACTCATTGGTGGCGACGCCGTTGAGGTCACCGCGGTCGTTGACAGCCTCAGCCAGGACCCCCACTCCTACGAGCCGACAGTGCAGGACAAGCTCGCCGTGTCGAAGGCGGACCTGGTCATCGAGAACGGGGGCGGCTACGACCCGTTCCTGTCCCGGCTGGCCGAGGAGACCGGCCTCGACGCCGGGCGGATCCTCAGTGCCGTCGAAGTGGCGGGCATCGAGGGCCTCTCCCACGAGGACCATGCCGAGGAGCACGGCGATGACCATGCCGAAGGGCACGCGGGGGAGGGCGGCGCCGGCAACGAACACGTCTGGTACCACCTCGGAGCAATGCGCACCCTGGCCGCGGCTGTCAGCAGCGAACTCGGCGCCCTCGACGAGGCACACGCGGCGGACTTCGAGGAACGCGCCCTGACGCTCTCCAAGGAACTGGACGCCATCGAGGAGAAGCTCGGCGATGCCGTCGCCGCAGGCGGGCGCGGCGACGTCGCCGTCACCGAGCCCGTTCCCGGTTACCTTCTCGAGGCGGCCGGTCTCACCGACGTCACCCCCGCCCATTACGCCGAGGCGGTCGAAGAGGGAAGCGACGTCTCGATCGGGGTGCTCAACGACATGAAAAAGCTTGTGGCATCGGACACCGTGAAGTTCCTGGCCTACAACGAACAGACCGAGGGCAGCCAGACCCAGGCGGTGCGCGATGCCGCGGAGAAGGCCGGGGTCCCGGTCGTCAATTTCACTGAAACCCTCCCCGTCGGGGAGGATTATGTCTCATGGATGAGCGCGAACGCCGACAGCATCGTGAAAGCGCTCAACGCCAGGTGAGCAGCGCCGCCCCCGGGCGGTCCGGCCACGCGCCGCCCCCCGCTGCCGGTGCGGTGGTGAGCCTGCGCGGTGCGAGCCTTTCCTTCGGCCACCGCACGCTCTGGAGCGGCCTCGACCTCGACATCCATCCGGGAGAGTTCTTCGCTGTCCTCGGACCCAACGGTTCAGGGAAGACAAGCTTCCTCAAAGTGCTCCTCGGACTCCAGCCGCTCGACTCGGGCACGGCACTGATCAACGGAGCACGCATCCAGCGCGGCAGCCGCGCCATCGGGTACGTGCCCCAGCAAAAATCCTTCGCGCCCGAGACGCCGCTTCGCGGACGCGACCTGGTGGGCCTCGGCATCGACGGCCACCGCTGGGGCGTGCGCCTGAAGGGAAGGAGCTACCGCGACCGGGTCGACGAGCTGCTCGGCGAGGTGGGCTCGACCTCCTACGCCGATGCGCCGGTGGGACGGCTCTCCGGGGGAGAGCAGCAGCGCCTGCGGATCGCCCAGGCCCTGGCGAGCGATCCCCGCGTCCTGCTCTGCGATGAGCCGCTGCTCTCCCTTGACCTGCACCACCAGCAGGCGGTCAGCAGCCTGATCAACAGGCAGTCCCATGAAAAGAACAGCGCCGTTGTGTTCGTCACCCACGAGATCAACCCCATCATCGAGTACGTCGACCGTGTGCTGTACCTGGCCGGGGGCAGGTTCCGCATCGGATCGCCCCAGGAAGTCATGACGAGCGAGGTGCTTTCCGACCTTTACGGCAGCCCCGTTGAGGTCCTTCACCATAACGGCCGGATCGTCGTCGTTGGCCTTCCGGACGCCACCGCCCACCACCGGGCCGGAGGGCTCTGAGCATGGATTTCCAGGATGTCATCGACGCGGTGTTCACGTTCGACAATTACCGGGAACTGCTCCCGCTGGTGCGCAACTCCATCTGGGCCGGTGCGGTGCTCGGCCTGCTTGGCGGGTTGATCGGGACCTTCGTCATGATGCGCGACCTGGCGTTCGCGGTTCACGGCATAGCCGAGTTGTCCTTCGCCGGAGCGGCGTTCGCCCTGTTGATCGGCGCGAACGTGGTCTTCGGCTCCCTCATCGGATCGGTCGCCGCTGCCCTGGTTCTCGGGCTGATGGGTATCCGGGCGCGCGACCGGAACTCGATCATCGGAGTTGTAATGCCCTTCGGGCTTGGGCTCGGCATCCTTTTCCTTGCCCTCTACGAGGGAAGGGCCGCCAACAAATTCGGGCTGCTCACCGGGCAGATCGTTTCGGTGGACAGCGTGCAGCTGAACCTGCTGGTGCTCTGCGCCCTGGCCGTCCTGATCGTTCTTGCCGCCATCTGGCGGCCGCTGACCTTCGCCAGCGCCGATCCGGACCTCGCCGAAGCCCGGGGTGTTCCGGTGCGCGGGCTGTCGATCGTCTTCATGGTGCTTCTCGGAGTCTCGGTGGCACTGTCGATCCAGGTGGTGGGGGCGCTGCTGGTGCTCGCACTGCTGATCACCCCGGCGGCCGCGGCCCTGAAAGTGACATCGACACCGGGCCTCGTGGTGGTGCTCAGCATCGCCTTCGCCACCGCCTCGGTGGTCGGCGGCATCCTCCTCGCCCTGGGCGGAAGGATCCCCATCAGTCCGTACGTGACGACGATTTCCTTCGCCATCTACCTGGTGTGCAGGGCGGTCGGCGGGCGCCGGAGCAGTCCGCGGCCCGTCCCTGCGCAGGGTCCTGCCGCCTGAGGGCCCGAGCGGGAAGATCACCCGCGCCGCGGTCCGAGGACCCAGGGTGCAGGCAGGCTCTGCACCCGCGATAGGTGCCGCGTTCCGCTCTAGCTCCGGGCCGCCTTCGCCGCGGTGCAATCCGGGCACAGGCCGTAGATCTCGACGGTGTGGGCAACCTCGCTGAAGCCGTGCGCCGCGGCGGTCCGTCCGGCCCACTGCTCCACCGCCGGTGCCTCGATCTCCACCGCCCTGCCGCAGTTGCGGCATAGCAGGTGGTGGTGGTGGTGTTCGACGGCGCACCTGCGGTACACGGCCTCGCCGTCGCCGCTGCGCAGGACGTCCACCATGCCGTCGTCGGCCATGGACTGGAGGACGCGGTAGACGGTGGCAAGGGAAACCGATTCACCCCGGTCCTGGAGGACCCGGTGCAGGTCCTGGGTGCTGACGAAGTCATCGAGTTCGTCGAGGGCTGCGCTGACAGCGCGGCGCTGGCGCGTCATGCGTTGCTCGGAGCCCCGGCGCATTGACTGCTCCGCTTCGGACGTCATGGGGATCCCTTTCGGAGCAGGTGGTGGAAAGGCGGCGGCCTGGCGGCCGGCACGCGGGCAATCCGCGCATCGGGCGGCGAATTAAGCCTAAACCCTGATCAAGATTATCAGTCGGCTGAGGGGTATTCTGTGCGCTATGAAGCTGACCAAGTACACCCACGCCTGTGTCCGACTTGAGAAAGACGGACACGTCCTGGTGATCGACCCCGGCTCGTTCTCCGAAGTGGAGGAGGCTCTGAACGGCGCAGGCGCGGTGCTTGTCACCCATGAACACGCCGACCACCTCGACCGCGACCGGGTGTCAGCGGCCCTGGCCGCCAACGGAGCCCTCGAACTGTGGGCACCGGCTCAGCTCGCCGAACAACTGCGCTCTTCGCTCGGGAACGCCGCCGCCAGGATTCACGACGCCGAACCCGGCACCGGTTTCACCGCGGCCGGGTTCGAGGTGCGCACCTTCGGCGGCCAACACGCACTGATCCACCCGCACATCCCGGTCATCGCCAATATCGGGTACGTCGTTGACGGCGAGCTCTATCATCCCGGGGACTCATTCATCGTTCCCCACGGCGTGGCGGTGCGGACCCTCCTGGTGCCGATCCACGCCCCCTGGTCGAAAACCGCCGAGGTGATCGACTTCGTCACCTCGGTGCGGGCGGCCCGGGCTTATCCGATTCACGATGCGCTGCTCAACGAGGCAGGGCTCGGCCTTGTCGAAAACCATGTCGGCCGGCTCGGCGCCCAGTATGGAACGGAGTACAAGCACCTGACGCCGGGTGAAACGGTGGAGCTTTGAACGCGTGATGGTGATTTCCGGATTTAGCTAGTCTATCGAGAAGTAAGCAAGGCTGCTATTGTCGGGGAAGGGCCGAGGGACCGGCCCTTTGCCTTATGCGGATTGGACTCTCGTGCGCGACAGTGGAAACGCCCCAGGAAGCCTTGAACCTCTCGTCCGTGCCGTGGCAGGCGGCAGCCGGGCCGCGTTCAGCGAACTCTATGGGCGGACTGCCCCAAGGGTGTACGCGCTCGCACTGCGGATGACGGAGCGGCAGGATGCCGCGGCGGAGATTGTCGAGCAGGTTTATCTCAAGGCGTGGGCTTCGGCCGGAAGCTACGGCCCGCGGGTCGGAACACCAATGACCTGGCTCCTCTCCCTCACCCATCTGTGTGCCGTCCAGAGCAGCCGCACCGCTGCGGCGCAAGGCGCACCGGCCGGGGCCGTACCGGCCCACGCCGAGGTCCCGTCGGCCGGACCGGAGCGCGGAGAGGCGGGCACATCTTATGCGCTGCCTCAGGGGCAGGATGAAGCCCTCCTGCTCGCCTACTACGGTGGGCTGACCTGCGGCGAAGTCGCCGAAAAGCTCAGTGTTGCAGTGCCGACGGCGGTCTCAAGGATCCAGACCGCAGTCGGCCGCCTCACCAGTTCCGATTCCGCATCAGCTGCCGCGCCGGGCGCAATCGCCGTACCTGGCACGATCACCGTTCCGGCCGCCGGAACCATGGGATAGCGCGGCGCCAGCCCCATCTTTCCGCGCGGCCCCTTCGCAGGGCATCCCTTCCTTCCCTGCAGGAAGTCCGCGGCGCTCTTCTTCTGAACACCACCTCAAGAGCCCGCCGGGCGGCCGGTGAACCCGGAAGGGTCTCTTCCCCTTGGTCCAGTTGGCTTCAATGCCGAGGTCCGGGCTGCCCAGCAGGACGGCCGTGATCTTTTCTCCTCCCGGGCCACCCCTTGACGTATACCCCTGGGGGGTATAGCTTACTGGTGTTGCAGGAGGCAGTTCATCCGCGTACCGAAGGTACCGCCACGGATCGGGCTCCTCTCGTTCCCGGCGGCACACCCGCCGGTGGCACTACATCCGCCGGATACGCCGCAGCGGCGAAGGCAGGCCGCCAGGTGTCCAGATCCTGGCAAGGCGCGGCACCGTCGAGGTGCCTGGAGGAGAAGACAATGAAAAACCGCGAACGGCAGGCCGCAGACCTCGAGCCCGCAGCCCGGGGGAGCGCCGCCCATGACCACGGGCAGCCCGTGCCCCAAGCGCACGCCCATTCCACCCGTCCCGGGCAGGAGCACCCGGGGAACCGTCAGATGGCCGATGATGACCATCAGGTCCACTCCTCCGGTCAGCACGCCGGGCATTCGACCGCCATGTTCCGCGACCGGTTCTGGCTCAGCCTGGCCCTCGCCGTGCCGGTGGTGGGATTCAGCCCCATGTTCGCCATGCTCCTTGGCTACATGCCGCCCGTATTCCCGGGGTCGGCATGGATCCCGCCGGTCCTCGGAACCGCAATATTCATCTACGGAGGAACTCCCTTCCTGAAGGGCGGCCTGGCGGAACTGAAGTCCCGGCAACCCGGGATGATGCTGCTTATCGCCATGGCCATCACCGTCGCGTTCGGCGCGTCGTGGGTCACCACCCTGGGAATCGGGGGCTTCGATCTCGACTTCTGGTGGGAACTCGCCCTGCTGATCGTCATCATGCTCCTCGGCCACTGGATGGAAATGCGCGCCCTCGGTTCGGCCGCCGGCGCCCTCGATGCCCTGGCCGCGCTGCTCCCCGACGAAGCCGAGAAAGTTGCCGGAACCGGGATCCAAACCGTCCCGGTGGCGTCCCTTTCCGCGGGCGACGTCGTGCTTGTGCGTTCGGGCGCGCGGGTTCCGGCTGACGGCGAGGTCATCGACGGTGCCGCGGAATTCGATGAGTCGATGATCACCGGTGAATCCCGCGCAGTCCTCCGCCGTGCCGGGGACACCGTTGTGGCAGGAACGGTGGCCACCGACAACGCCGTGCGGGTGAGGGTCACCGCCGTCGGCCCGGACACCACGCTGGCGGGGATCCAACGGCTCGTCGCCGAGGCGCAGGCCTCCTCCTCGAAGGCCCAGGCGCTGGCCGACCGCGCCGCTGCCCTGCTGTTCTACTTCGCCCTGGGCGCCGGGATCCTGACGTTTGTCGCCTGGCTGGCCCTGGGCAGCCCGGACGACGCCGTCACCCGGACGGTGACCGTCCTGGTCATCGCCTGCCCGCACGCACTGGGCCTTGCCATCCCCCTGGTGATCGCCATCTCCACCGAACGCGCCGCGCGGGCCGGGGTGCTGATCAAGGACAGGCTGGCCCTGGAGCGGATGCGCACCATCGACGTCGTCCTCTTCGACAAGACCGGAACCCTTACCGAGGGACGCCACGCAGTCACCGCCGTTGCCGCCGCGGCGGGAACGGACACGGCGCAGCTGCTCGCCCTGGCGGCGGCCGCGGAGGCCGACAGCGAACACCCGGTGGCCCGCGCAATCGTCGCCGCGGCCGCCGAGGATCCCGCCGCCGCCCAATTCGCCTACCGGGGAACGGGCTTCTCATCGATGACCGGGCGCGGCGTGAGGGCTGTCGTCGACGGATCGGAGATCTCCGTCGGGGGACCGAACCTGCTGCGGGAGCTTTCCCTGCAAACACCGCCGGACATCGCGGAAACGGTGCGGGCTTGGACCAGCAGGGGCGCAGCGGTGCTGCACGTGGTACGCGGCCGCACCGTCATCGGTGCGCTCCGGCTTGAGGACCGCATCCGCGATGAATCACGCATCGCGGTGAAGGCGCTGAAGGAACGGGGGGTGAAGGTCGCAATGATCACCGGCGATGCCCGGCAGGTCGCGGACGGCGTCGCCGGTGAGCTGGGCATCGATGAGGTCTTCGCCGAGGTCCTCCCGCAGGACAAGGACACCAAGGTCGCGGAGCTGCAGGCGCGCGGACTGAAGGTCGCTATGGTCGGTGACGGCGTGAATGACGCCCCTGCCCTGGCCCGTGCCGAGGTTGGCATCGCCATCGGTGCGGGCACCGATGTCGCAATCGAGTCGGCGGGCGTTGTCCTCGCCGGGAACGATCCCCGCAGTGTGCTGTCGGCGGTCGACCTGTCGCGGGCGAGCTACCGCAAGATGATCCAGAACCTCGTCTGGGCCACCGGCTACAACATCCTCGCCGTCCCCCTCGCGGCGGGAGTGCTCGCCTTCGCCGGGATCCTTCTCTCCCCGGCGGCCGGTGCTGTACTCATGAGCGTCTCGACGATCGTCGTGGCATTGAACGCGCAGCTGCTGCGCCGGATCAACCTCGCACCCGAACGCTTCGGGCGCTGACCGGCAGGGAGGGCGGGAGCACAGGACGGTTCACTCCGTCCACCCGCCCCCTTGCGGTCCCGCAAGGGTTCCACGGAGTGCGGCGCCGTGGTTAAAGTCGCCCTGTAAGGATGCATGAGCGAGATTGGGGGCTGTAATGGCTGGCACGTTCGAGATATTCCGGGATGATCAGGAGCAGTTTCGGTTCCGGCTCACCGGCGACGACGGGACCACGCTCGTTACCAGCGAGGCCTACGAGGATAAAGAGACGACTGTCGCCGGGATCCACGGAATCCGCGACTGCGCATCGATGGCATTGATCACCGACCTCACGTGACCCATGGGTGCCGTCGGCACCAGAGTTGCCGGGAACGCGGCGCGGGTAAGGGACTTTCGCCCCTTACCCGCCTTGCCGATCACCGGCGACTCTGGAAGAGCGGAAGTTGTGCAGGCGTCACCTAAGGGGACAAGCAGTGAAGACAAAATTAAACGGTGGCGAGAGCACGGGCCGAGAGGGCCGGTTGTCAGTTGGGGAAAGCACGCGGGGAAGTCGCCTTGAGATCCAACGTGCGCGAAGGAAGGCGATGGACGAACACCCCTCGAACTGGGCGGCCAGAAGGCTGCGGGTGTTGGTCCGTCTTGATTCTGAGCTGCAGTCGGCACGGATCCATGTTCAGGGGACCGTGACACCCGAAAACCTGCAGGCGCTCTATGTCGTCGCGCGGAGGACCAACGCCCTGCTCGGGGGAACCGCCATCACTATTGACCTCACCGCAGCGCGGGCCGAGGACGAGGCGTTGGACCGGCTCCGTACCAGCGTGAGCGAGGGGCGTCTACCCGCCTCGATCGATCCCTTTGAGCAGGATTGTTTCCTGAACCTTCTCGAACCCGCCCCGCAATAGCCAGGGCGGTGTGGCCGTACCTTGCCGCCGCGCCGAGGGCGGAGAATAATCCTGCCTAGATGGCCGGGTACATGGCGAACGGGAGCCGGTGGAGCCAATGGCAGTCAACGAAGTAAACCGCGTCGTTGTCGGAGTTGATGGGTCAACAGCCTCAATCGAAGCGCTGCGCCTTGCGGCGCGCATCGCACCGGGGCTCGGATCGGCTATCGAAGCTGTTGCAGTGTGGGACTATCCGGCCGAATATGCAGGATACGTGCCGCTGGGAAGCGACAACTTCGACGAAGTCACCCAGAAGCGGCTTGAAAAGACCCTGAGGGAAGCCTTCGGAGAGGACCTTCCGCCGAACCTGAGCACATCGGTTCTCTTCGGGCGCCCTTCGAAGGTGCTCGTCAAGGCGGGCGCGGACGCGGCAATGCTGATTGTGGGCCGGCGCGGCCACGGGGGATTCCGGGGGTTGCTGCTTGGATCGGTCAGCGCGGCCTGCGTTTCGCATGCCGCATGCCCGGTGCTCGTTGTACACGAAGGCACCGAGGGAAAATAGCCCGTCAGGCGGTCCCCACTCGCCGCCCCGTCACGCTGATGGGGCGGATTCCGACGAACCGCTGCCGGAGACCGCCGGCCCATGGTTCCTCGCTGGCCCTGCCCCACAGCGCTGTCAGCAGCGCCTCGTCGCTGACGGGAACGGCGGAACCCTGGGCAAGCACCGTCCACCCGGCCATCTCGGCGGTCCGGAGCTCGTCGACCTGGAATGCCGCCTTCTCCAGTGGGCCCCTGCCGATATCGCCATCCTCGGAAGTCCGGAAATAGATCCCCTGCTCATGGACAAGATAATTGACAGGGAAAATATAGATTGAGCCTTCCCGGGAGAATCCAATCCGTCCTGTGGTCTGCGTCATCAGCAGCGCCCAGCACTCATCGGCGGACAGCTCCGTCGAAGCGTGAAGGGTTCCGGGCATCTCCCAGAATTCGTTGTCCGTTGAACTCATTATTTTTCCTCCGCGGCGGTGGTAGGGGAAGTCTGAATTCCAGACTAAACCCCCGACGGGGCCATTCACCCCGATATGATGGGATCCGTACCCGCCCCGGCCCTTTTTGATCCTCGGACCCGGAAAGTGCCGGAAGTCGACGTATTGGATGTAGCTGTATGGGCAGTTTTCAGGATCGGCCGAACGGTTCGTCCGGTGCGCCGCTGCCGCCCCGTATTGGAGAGGCGATCCCACTGCGCCAGGAGGACCTGCGGAGCCTTCTGGCAGGCTTCGCGGCGATCACCGAGGACCTCGGCCTTGAGGGCGTCCTGGAGCGCGTCATCTCCTCAGCCTGTAAACTCGTCCAGGCCCGGTACGGAGCCCTCGGCGTCATCGGGGCCGACAACTTCCTCAGTCATTTCATCACCGTGGGGCTCGAGGACGACGAGGTCCGTCGCATCGGTTCGCTGCCGGTCGGGCACGGCGTGCTGGGACAGCTCATCACCGATCCCCGCCCGCTCCGGCTGACCGATCTCCGGCAGCATCCCGCCGCCTACGGTTTCCCCGACCACCACCCGCAGATGGGCTCGTTCCTCGGCGTGCCCATCCGGGTCAAGAACTCAACGTTCGGCAATCTGTACCTCACCGAGAAACGCGGGGGCGGTGACTTCACGCCGGCCGATGAGGAGCTTGTGAAGGCCCTTGCCGCAGCGGCCGGTGCCGCCATCGAGAACGCAAGCCTCTTCGATGAGTCCCGTCGGCGCAGCAGGTGGCTCGAAGCCGGAATGGACACCGTGCGCGAGTTGGTCGGCACAACGGAGGATCCGGGCCTTGACGGCCTTGATCTGGTCGCGGGCAGGGCGGCCGACGTCGCCGGGGCGGACCTCGCGCTGGTCGCCGTGCAGGGAATCTCCGGCAACGCCCTGTTCTGCGCCGCCGCGGCCGGCCCCTCCGCCGCCCACGTCGCCGGGCAGGAGCTGGCGGTGACGGACGAGGTGCTGAGCCTGCTCGACGGCACGGGACCGGCCCTGCTGGCCGGGGTGGCGCGGGTTTTCGCGCCCACCTCCGGGCTTCTCCTCGAGTACTTCGATTCAACGCTTGCGGTGCGCCTCTCGGACAGCGAAGGGGAGCCGCGCATCCTGATCCTCCTGCGCTCCCGCGGCTCGGCACCTTTCACTGCCGGCGACGCCACGATGAGCACCATCTACTCCTCGCACGTCGCCCTTGCCCTCGAGCTCGTCAAGGCACACCGGCTTCGGGAACAGCAGGCCGTCTTCGGGGACCGCGACCGGATCGCGCGGGACCTCCACGACCTCGTCATCCAGCGCCTCTTCGCGGCCGGACTGAGAATCCAGGGCCTGCGGCGGTTCGTCACCGATCCCGGACCCCTCCAACGCATCGACGAGGTGACCGGAGAGCTCGATGAGACGATCCGGGAGCTCCGTGACACCATCTACTCCCTCAGGAGTGTTCCCCAGGCGGGCACGAGCCTGAGTGCCCGCATCCTCAAGCTTGTCGAGGAGTGTGCAACAATCCTGCCCTTCAACCCGGTGGTGCAGCTGTCCGGCCCCGTCGACACCGCCGTCGCGGAGGACATCGCCGACCACCTCATGGCGGTGATCTCCGAAGGACTGAGCAACGCCGTCCGGCATGCCGGCGCCTCTTCGATCGGCATCTCCGTCGACGTCCTTCCCTCGGAGGTCCACCTGAGCATCACCGACGACGGCCGCGGGATCGCCCCGGGGGCCAAACGCAGCGGAATGAACAACATGCAGCGGCGGGCGGAGCTGTGCGACGGCCACTTCCGGGTGCACAGCGTGGCCGGGCGCGGCACCCGCCTCGACTGGATAGTCCCCGCCCAGCGCGATCTGGGGTAGCCCGGTCAGGGTTGGGGGGAGTTCCTGCCGGTCGCAATGAAAACCGCGGCCTGGGTCCTTCGCTGGAAGCCGAGCTTCGCGAGCATCGAGGAGACGTAATTCTTCACCGTTTTCTCGGCGAGGAACATCGTCTGTCCGATCTCCTTATTGGTCAGGCCCTCGCCGATGTACTGGAGCACCTTCTTTTCCTGGGCGGTGAGCGAATCGAGCCGTGCATCCTCCTGTCCAGCCCGCCCGAGCCCGGCGATAATATCCGCCCGGACGGCGGGATCGAAGAGAGATTTGCCTGAAGCCGCGTGGCGGATCTTCACGATCAGGTCGGTGCTCAGCACTTCCTTCAGGACATACCCGGCCGCACCCGCGAGCACCGCCCCGCGCACCGCCTGATCATCGTCATAGCTGGTCAGGATCAGGCACTGGAGCGAGCTGTCGGCCGACCGGACGTTCCTGCACACCTCGATCCCGGTGCCGTCCGGCAGCCGCGCATCGAGTATCGAGACATCGGGTGCGAGCGCGGGAATCCGGCGGGAAGCGTCTTCCGCCGACGCCGACTCGCCGACGACGATGAATCCCTCGCCCTCGAGGAGGTCCCTCAATCCACGCCGCACGAGTTCGTGGTCATCAACGATGAAAACTGTTGCCGCTTGACGCCCGGCTTCGGGCGCGCGTGCCACCTCAGGACCGCTCACTTCCGCCTCCCTTGGGTGCGTGACCGTCTTTCCTCGGCGTCCTGCCAAACGTCTTCCCCAAAGGCGTCCCCATGAACGTCTTCCCCCCATGATCCAGCGTCGAGGGCACATTTGTCAGGGCCGAAAGTCCGTGCCGTCCGGCTTCGTGGATTCCCCGTCCGGTCTTCCGCGCATTGACGCGGTGCTGGACAATCGATTGATCGGCGGGTATGGACAAGGGAGGACTAAAGACCCTTACCGCAGGGCGCGGTGCAAACGAGGCTGGGAAGACCAGGAGCAGCGGCACGCGAGGACCCGCATGCCGGGTGCCACGGCGTATGAGGAGGCAGGCATGGTCGCAGGTTCCGATCCGGGGGTACGCGTGCCGGAAGCAGGTCCCCGGTGAGCTCCGGGAAGAAGCCGGTCGTTGTTGGATATGACGGTTCCGAGGAGGCCACGAAGGCGGTGGCCTGGGCCGCTCGCCGCGCGCTGCACAGCGGGAGCAAACTCCTTGTCGTCCACTGCTGGATCTGGCCGCTGTTCACGCATGACCTCGGGCCGGTGGACGGCGTCGAGGGCAGCGGGCTGAAGAACGCTGCCTTGGCGGCGCTTGAGGAGGGCCGGAAGGCGGCTCTGGCCGCGGCTCCGGGCGTTGAGGTTGAGGCCCGTCTTGAGACGGGTTACCCTGCGGCGATTCTGACGCGCCTGTCGGCCGACGCCTCGATGGTTGTCACAGGAAGCCGCGGGCTGGGCGGTTTTCTCGGGCTCCTCGTGGGATCGGTGAGTCTCCACCTCGCGTCCTCGGCCGGCTGCCCCGTGGCGGTGATCCGCGGTGCCGAGTCCGGCGGCGACTCAGTGCTCGCCGCCGTCGACGGTTCGGCCTCGAGCCGGGAGGCACTCCTCCTCGCCTGTCAGCTCGCCACTGAGGAAGGAATCGACCTGCAGCTGGTCCATGTGAGTCAGGATCTCCCTGCACTGCGGTTCCACCGCCACCAGGCCACGCCCGGCGGCGAAACGTTGCTTCAGGATGCGGCGGCGCTGGCCCGCGAACGGGCCCCGGACCTGAATGTGAAGGAAACGCAGCTTGGCGGACGCTCCGTCGCCGGCAAGCTCGTTGCCCTCGCTGCGGATGCGGCGTGCCTCGTCCTCGGCGCCCGGGGCGCTGACGGCCTCGCTGTGCGCCTGGGGTCCACCGTGCATGCCGTGCTCCACCATTCGAAGGCGAACGTGATCATCTGGCGGCCCTACGAGGCGGTGCCCGCCGCAGGCAAGCGGACCGAGTCCGGGGCGTGAGCCTGCCGCGGATGCCGCCGGTGGGGGCAGGGCAGCGTCTTGTCGTGGGGACCGCCCACAGAAAAGGGGAGGCCCGGTACGGCCTCCCCTTTTCATCCGCCCAAGTGGAAGGGATTAGACGCGGTTCGCAGCGCGCTTCTTGCCAAGCACGAGCGCCAGGGCGATCATGCCGATCCCGAGGAGAAGGTGCAGCCAGTTGTCGGCCGCGTTCAGCGGAACGAAGTTACCGGCCGACTCCTGGTCGATGACCAGTCCGTAGATCCACAGCACGAGGTAGATGATTCCACCGACGAGCAGGAAGGAGCGGGCCCCCGAAATGCTGCGCGACATAGCCACACCGGCTGCCCCGAAGAGCAGGTGGACGACGTTGTGGAGCACGGAAACCTGGAAAAGTCCGAGCAACATGGCACCCGAGTGGTGTCCGGCAACGGCCAACTGGTCATACTGGGAAGTAATCCCCGGAACGAAGCCGAGGATGCCGACAAGAAGGAAGACGATTCCGACCGCGAGTGCGGCCTTCTGCACGGCGGTCTTTTCCCCCGACCGGGTAGGCGCCTGCGAATGCTGTGATGTTGCCATTGTTTTCTCCTGATGGTGCGTGATGAAAGTTATGCCGTCCGGATTGCGTTAATCCGGGCACATGGCATATTCGCCGCACCTCCCGCCGCGGATGGGGAGAAATAGGAAACCGCCTATGAAACTGCGACAAGTCGGTTCGGGAGGGTTCGACATTGAGTGATCTCATCGATTTCCTCCTTGCACGCATCGCCGACGATGAAGAGAATGTGCACTCGTGGTGGCACGTCCAATCGGTGCCGGTGCTCGACCGTGCCCTCGCCGAATGCGAGGCCAAGCGCCTGATGGTGGCGCACTACCAGCGCGTTGACTGGGCGAAGGTGCCGGCAGACCAGCAGGACTACATGGGGGTGTTCCTCCGGCTCATGGCCCTGCCGTATGCCGGCCATCCTGAATACCGGAGGGAGTGGCGCCCGTAGGCCCCGAGCGCCGCCGGCGGCTTCACTCCGACCAGCGCCCGGTCGCGAAGAACCCGTCGAGGACCTCCTGGTAGGGAGCCGGATCGAGTCCGTGTCCGGCGAGCCACTCCCCGTCCTCGTAGGAGCGCGCGTAGCGGTCCCCGGAATCGCACATGATGGAGACGATGCTTCCCGCGCGTCCCTCCGCGGCAAGGGACGCGGCGAGCTGCCATACCCCCCAGAGATTCGTCCCGGTCGATGGTCCCGCATGGACACCGGTGAGCTTGCGCAGGTGCCGTGCGGCGGCAATGGACGCAGCATCGGGGACCTGGATCATCGCATCGATCACGCCGGGAATGAAGCTTGGCTCGCGGCGCGGGCGCCCGATTCCCTCGATGCGCGAGGGCAGCCCCGTGGCCGGTGCCGTCGGATCCTTCCACGCGGGATAGAACGCCGAATTTTCCGGGTCGACAACCGCAAGCCGCGTGGGATGGCGGTTGTACCTGATGTACCTGCCGATCGTTGCGCTGGTTCCTCCGGTTCCCGCGCCAACAACGACCCATTCGGGCACCGGGTGCGGTTCGAGTGCGAGCTGGCCGAAGATCGACTCGGCGATGTTGTTGTTGCCCCGCCAGTCGGTTGCACGTTCGGCGTAGGTGAACTGGTCAAGGTAGTGGCCGCCGGTCTCGCCGGCGATCCGCTCGGCCGCTGCGTACACCTCTGAGGCGTGGTCGACGAAACGGCAGGTGCCGCCGTACTGCTTGATCAACGCGATCTTCTCAGGGCTGGTGGTGCCCGTCATCACGGAGATGAACGGCAGGCCGAGCAGGCGCGCGAAGTATGCCTCCGATACGGCGGTGGAGCCGCTTGAGGCCTCGACTATCGTCGTTCCCTCGGTGATCCAGCCGTTGACGAGTCCGAACAGGAAGAGCGAGCGCGCAAGCCTGTGCTTCAGGCTGCCCGTCGCGTGCGTCGACTCGTCCTTGAGGTAGACCTGCACCCCCCACCGGCTGGGCAGGGGAACGGAGATGAGATGCGTATCGGCGGACCTGTTGTTCTCCGCCTCAATGCGGCGGATTGCCTCCTCGGTCCAGGCGCGGCCGGATGAGGCCGGGTAGGTGATCATTCCCCAAGCGTACAAGTGGACTGGAATACCTTCGGAGCCTGTGGTGGACTGGCGTGCATCGGGACCGGCGCGGCGTCGGTTCCACCTCTACAAGGAGATCTTGATGAAGACCCTGATGGACGTGCAGACGCTGCGGGACCGGATGACCTCCGGCCTGCAGACCGTTCTGCTTGATGTCCGCTGGTCCCTGGGCGATCCCCACGGCCGCGAACATTACCGCTCGGCGCATATCCCCGGCGCCTTGTACGTGGATCTTGAGGAACGGCTGTGCGCCCCAGGCGCGCCGGAGCTGGGCAGGCACCCGCTGCCCGATGCGCTGGCGCTCCAGGAGTCGGCACAGCAGTGGGGCATCAACAGCACCGACGACGTCGTCGTTGCCTACGATGACTCAGGCAACATGGCCGCCGCCCGGCTGTGGTGGCTGCTCCGGGACGCGGGGCTGGAAGCGGTCCACCTCCTCGACGGCGGGCTTGCCGCATGGCAGGCCGCGGGGTTCGAGGTGGAGGGCGGAGAGGAACAGCACTGCCTCGGCTCGGTCGAGCTGGGCACCGGCGCCATGCCCGTGATCGGCATCGACGCCGTCGCCGAGCTGCCGGCGCACGGGGTGCTCCTCGACGCCCGCGCCGTGGAGCGCTACCGGGGGGAGCATGAGCCGGTTGATCCGAAGGCCGGACACATCCCCGGCGCGCGCAGCGCGCCGACCACCGAAAATCTCCGGGGCAACAAGACCTTCCGCACCGCAGGGGAGCTCCGGGAGAGGTTTCGCCGGCTCGGTGTGACGGAGGCCGGGCGCGTGGCTGTGTACTGCGGCTCGGGCATCACGGCCGCCCACGAGATTGCCGCGCTGGAGATCGCCGGATTCTCGGCGGCACTCTATCCCGGGTCGTGGTCCCAGTGGTCCGCGCGTTCCGATCTTCCGGTGGCCACCGGAGGCTGAGCCTGCACCGCCCTGCTGCTGCCCCGGGTGGCCTCCGCCCGGGGCAGCAGGTAGCGTCGAGCCCATGACCCCAGGACGTCCCTCGCCCCCGCCGCTGCGGACGGCTCTGCAGCCTCAAGGACCAGCGCATCCCCCACCCCAAGGAGACCGTGTGAGCACCCTGTTTACCCGCATCATCGAAGGCGAAATCCCCGGCCGCTTCGTCTGGAAGGACGACGACGTCGTCGCCTTCCTGACGATTGCGCCGATCACGCAGGGACACACCCTTGTGGTTCCCCGCCGTGAGATTGCGCAGTGGCTCGACGCCGACCCCTCGGCGCTCGCACGGGTGATGGAGGTGGCCCAGACGATCGGCAGGGCCCAGCAGGAGGCGTTCGGCGCCAAGCGGGTCGGGGTGTTGATCGAAGGGTACGAGGTTCCGCACCTTCACGTGCACGTCTGGCCCACGCAGAGCGCCGCCGACTTCGACGTGCACCGCGTCGACAACAACCCCGATCCCCAGCTCATGGACGCCGCCGCCGAAGACCTGCGTGCAGCCCTGCGCGCGGCGGGGCACGCAGCTAACGTCCCCGCCTAGGCGGCCCGGGCGGCCAGGGCCTCGTTCAGTGCTGCCCGGATCCGCTTCTCCGACACCGAGTAGGCCGTCCCGAGCTCCTGGGCGAACAGGCTGATGCGCAGCTCTTCGAGCATCCACCGGACCTTCCGGAGGCCCGGCGGAACCCTCCGGCCTCCGGGCGCCAGCGCGGCGACTGCCTCGTCGTATTCGTCCTCGAGGCGCTGGACGGCGGCGGTGCCGGCGTTGTCCCGGGCAATGTTGACCGCCAGCTTCTCGAGGCGCAGTTCGATGCCGCGCAGGTACCGGGGCAGCTGGCTCAGCTGGGAGTATCCGGTCGCCGCGACGAATCCCGGATAGATCAGCTGCTCGAGCTGGCTCCGGATGTCGTTCAGTGCGGTGATCAGGGCAAGGCTTGTTGTGCCCTTGAGCTGCTTTGTGATCCTGCGGTGGCTTGAGAGGACCGTTTCGACGGTGGCGGTGACCGTGAACACCGTGTCGATCAGTTCGGCGCGGACATGTTCGTAGAGCGTGTTGAAGTCGCCTTCGGTCCAGGGGAGCTGCTCCGGGACGAGCTTGTCGATGGCCGCGAGGGTGCAGTCCTCGATCAGCCCCGCCACGCTGCCATGGGGGTTCTGGCTGAACGTCAGCTTTTCGGTGTTGCTCAGGTGCTCGAGGACATACTTGGCGGGGCTCGGCACCCGCAGGGCAAGCAGGCGGATCACCCCGGCGCGCATCGCCTCGGCCTGCTCGGCGGGGTTGGCGAACACGCGAAGGCCAACCGCACGGGTCTCGTCGACGAGGGCCGGGTATCCCGTGACCCGGTGCCCCGAGACGCTCCGGGAGACTTCCCGCGGGATTGCCCCGAAGGTCCAGGAGACGGCGCCGGTCACCTCGGCGATGCCCGGTCCGCCGGCATCCGTTGCGCCTGTTGGCACTCCGGGCACCGGTGCTGGGGATGTGGGCGTGGAGGCGGCTGCGCTGCCGCGGCCCGCCGTGCGCTGTTTGGACGCAGCGCCCGGACGCCCGCTGGGCCGGGTGCTTGACGGCGTTGCGCCTAGGGAGGCGGCGATGGCCCGGCTGACGGCGGGGGCGAGGGAATCCTTGAGGGCGTCGAGGTCCGGTCCTTCACCGAGGATGCCCCCGGAGTCGACCACCTGGAAGTTCATCAGCAGGTGCGGCGGGAGCACCGACCAGTTCCAGGAGCCCGGCGGAATGATGTGCCCCTTGAGGCGGCGGAGGACCAGTTCGAGGGAGGGTTCGAGCTCGTCGCGTGCCGGGTCGAAGTCCGCCTCAAGGGCCGCAACGGCGGAGCGGGCGACGTCGGGGGCCGGCACGAAGTTCTTGCGCACCGGTTTGGGCAGCGACTTGATCAGCGCCGTGACAAGTTCCTCACGCAGCCCGGGAATCTGCCACCGGAACGGTCCGGCCTCCAGTTGGTTGAGGAACAGCAGGGGGATGTGGACGGTGACGCCGTCGGCCGCGCCGGGGGCGCCGGGGGAGAACTCATAGCTCAGCGGAAGTTCGAAGCCGTTCTGGCGCCAGATGGTCGGGAACGCCGACTCGTCGAGCCCGTCGGCGTCCTCGTTGAGGAGCTCCCGCGGGTCGAAGTCAAGGAGCTCCGGCGTGGCCCGGCGCGCCTGTTTCCACCAGGAGTCGAAGTGGCGTTCGGAGACGACGTCAGCCCCGATCCGCGCATCGTAGAACTCGAAGAGCGTTTCGTCGTCGACGCGGAGGTCCCTGCGGCGCAGCCGGTTCTCGAGCTCTTCAATCTCCGCGAGCCGCTCGCGGTTGCGCGCGAAGAACTTGTGGTGGGTCTTCCAGTCGCCCTCCACGAGCGCATGGCGGATGAACAGCTCGCGGGCGAGTTCCTTGTCGATCCGGCCGTAGTTGATCCGTCGCTGCGGCACGATCGGCACCCCGTAGAGGGTCACCTTCTCATAGGCCATTACCGAGCCCTGGCGGCTTGACCAGTGCGGTTCGCTGTAGCTGCGTTTGACGAGGTGCGGGGCCACCTCCTCGGCCCAGAGCGGGTCGAACCGGGCGGCGACCCGCGCCCACAGCCGCGAGGTTTCGACGAGTTCCGCGGCCATCACCCAGTCGGGGGACTTCTTGAACAGTGCCGAGCCGGGGAAGACCGCGAAGCGTGTGCCGCGGGCGCCGGCGTACTCCCGCTTGCGCTGGTCGTAGAGGCCGATGTGGCTGAGCAGCCCGGAGAGCAGGCTGATGTGGATCGCGTCGCTGTTGCCCACGGGGTCCACGGGGCCCGCCTGCAGGGTGATGCCGAGCGGTTTGGCCAGTTGGCGCAGCTGGGCGAACAGGTCCTGCCACTCGCGCACGCGCAGGTAGTTGATGAACTCGTTGCGGCACAGCTTGCGGAACTGGGTTGAGGACAGCTCCTTCTGCTGCTCCTCGAGGTACCGCCACAGGTTCAGGTACCCGGTGAAATCCGAGTTCTCGTCGAGGAAGCGCTTGTGCTTCTCGGTGGCGCTCTGCAGCTTGGCGGGCTGGTCGGCGGAGGGCCGTTCCCGGGGGTCCTGGATGGTCAGTGCCGCAGCGAGGACCATCACCTCCTTCGCGCACCCCCGGCCTCCGGCCTCGACGATCATGCGCCCGAGGCGGGGGTCGACGGGCAGCTGCGCCAGCTTGCGGCCGACGGGGGACAGGCCGCCGTCGTTGTTCAACGCGCCAAGTTCACGCAGCAGCGCCACGCCGTCGGTGATGGCCTTTGCATCGGGCGGCTCGACGAAGGGGAACTCGGCGATGTCGCGCGGGCTCTTCGTGACGCCCATGGCGGTCATCTGCAGGATCACCGCGGCAAGGCTGGTCCGCAGGATCTCCGGCTCGGTGAACGGGCGCCGGGACTCAAAGTCCTCTTCGGAGTAAAGGCGGATGGCGATGCCGTCCGAGACGCGTCCCGAGCGCCCGGAGCGCTGGTTGGCCGAGGCCTGGGAAACGCGTTCGATGGGCAGCCGCTGCACCTTGGTGCGGTGGGAGTACCGGGAGATGCGGGCGGTTCCGGTGTCGATCACGTACTTGATGCCCGGGACCGTCAGCGAGGTTTCGGCGACGTTCGTGGCCAGCACGATGCGCCGGTTGGAGCCGCCGGCGCTGAACACGCGGTGCTGTTCCTGAAGGGACAGCCGGGCGAAAAGTGGAAGCACCTCAGTGCCCCGCAGGCGCTGGGTGTTCTGGATCCGTGCCCGGAGGGCGTCGGCCGCGTCGCGGATTTCGCGCTCGCCGGAGAAGAAGACGAGGATGTCGCCCGGTGCCTCCCGGGACAGTTCCTCGACGGCGTCGCAAACGGCGTCGACCGGGTCGCGCGCCTCCTCGAGCTCGTCGTCGGAGTCGTTGTCGCCGACGGGCTGGTCGAGGGGACGGTAGCGGATCTCAACAGGGAAGGTGCGGCCCGAGACCTCGATGATGGGCGCCGGGGCGCTGCTCTTGACGGCGGCGTCGGCGACGAAGTGCGCGGCGAAGCGCTCCGGGTCGATGGTGGCCGAGGTGATGATCACCTTCAGGTCCGGGCGCTGCGGGAGGATGCGCTTCAGGTAGCCGAGGATGAAGTCGATGTTGAGGCTGCGCTCGTGGGCCTCGTCGATGATGATCGTGCTGTAGCGGCGCAGCAGCCGGTCGTGCTGGATCTCCGCCAGCAGGATGCCGTCGGTCATGATCTTGATCTTGGTGCTGCGGCCCACCTGGCCGGTGAAGCGGACCTGGTAGCCCACCTCCTCGCCGAGGTTCACGTCGAGTTCCTCGGCGATGCGTTCGGCAACCGTACGGGCGGCAAGCCTGCGGGGCTGGGTGTGCCCGATCAGCCCGTGCTCGGCGAGTCCGAGCTCAAGGCACATCTTGGGAATCTGGGTGGTCTTTCCCGAGCCGGTCTCCCCGGCGATGATCGTGACCTGGTTCGCGGCGATGGCCGCCATGATGTCCGCCCGGCGCCCTGAGACGGGGAGGTCGGCGGGGTAGGAGATTGTCAGTGTCATAGTTGCGGTTAAGTCTAGTGGTCCGCAGGCCGGGGCCATTCAAAAACGGGCCCGCCCACTCACCCGGCCTGATCGGTGGGCATCTCCGGACATGCCCACCGGCCGCGGCCCGTCAGTGGGCAGGACCGCGGGCCGTCCCCCATCAAGGGGCAGGATCAGCCTCTGCCGGACTTGAAGCCCGGTCCAGGCGGGCCGCCAGCTCCTGTGCCCGGAGCCGCATCGACTCGGGCGCGAGCACCTCGAATTCGATGTTCATCGCCGCGAGGTGCACCAGCGGGTAATCGAGGGAGTCGAATCCGGCGCGGAGGATCGTCGAGTCGGGGCCGTCGGGCTCGAGCTCGGCGGTGTCGGCCGGCAGCCGCTGTTCCACCTCCGCAACGCCGGCGGAGAGGCGGATCACCGCCTCGTAGGTGTAGGGGGACCGGGTGATTGACTGCTGGACGTATTTCGCGAGGTCCGCGGCCGGGAGCGGCCGCGGGGCGAACCGGCCCCGCGGGGAGGGGATGCTGCGGCACCGGTCGACGCGGAAGGTCCGCCAGTCTTCGCGGTCGCTGTCCCAGGCCACAAGGTACCAGCGCCGGCCCGTGTCGACGAGGCGGTACGGCTCGACGATGCGCCGCGACGAAACGCCGTCGTGCCGGTCATATCGGAAGGACACACTGCGGCGCTCGGTGATCGCCGCAGAAAGGGCCGTGAGCACTGCCGGATCGACGGGGGTGCTCGCCGCGGCCATCCGCGTCACGGCCGAGCGCAGGCCGGCGAACTTCGGCCGGAGCCGGGCGGGCAGCACCTGTTCGAGTTTCGTCAGGGCACGCACCGATGCTTCGCCCACCCCGGACACAGGGCTTGCCGTCACCGCGGTCAGGCCGATCGCAACCGCCAGCGCTTCGTCGTCGTCGAGCAGCAGCGGGGGGAGCTGGGCGCCGGCCCCGAGCTGGTAGCCCCCGGCAATGCCCGGCGAGGCGGAAATGGGGTAACCGAGGGTGCGCAGCTTGCCAATGTCGCGGCGCACCGTCCGTTCGGTCACTTCAAGGCGCTGGGCAAGGGCGGGGCCGGTCCATTCCCTGCGCAGCTGGAGCAGGGACAACAGGTGCAGAAGGCGGGCCGAGGTCTCCAACATGGCTTCAACCTACCTCCCACCCCGGACAAAAGCTGTCCGCATCGCTTCCTACCCTTGGAGTGACCCGCCGGTCCGGCATCCCAGGAGGAAACGATGAGCGCCACCCTTAATGTCCTGTTGTACCTTCCCCAGGGAATGGCCGACTGGGAGGTCGGCTACGCTGCCGCCGAACTGGCCGGTGGCCAGTTCCTGCGTCCGGAGCCAACGGTACGGCTGAGCACAGCCTCGGCCGATGGCCGACCGGTCCGCACGATGGGCGGCATGACGGTGACGCCGGACCAGGCGCTCGCCGACGTCTCAGCAGACCAGGTCGATGCCCTGCTCCTTCCCGGCGGAACCGGCTGGGCTGACCGTGGTGCGAACACGGCTGTGCTCGACCTCGCCGCTCAGCTCAAGGACGACGGCGCTCCCGTCGCGGCGATCTGCGGCGCCGTCGACGCGCTCGCCGGAGCGGGACTTCTCAACGACGTCGCCCACACAGCGAACACCGCCGAAGGACTTGCCGAACTTCCCGGCTACGCAGGCTCGGCGCTCTATCGGGAGGACCTCGCAGTGAGCGACGGCAGGGTGGTGACGGCCGGATCGTGGGCTCCCGTGGAGTTCGCGGCCGAGATCTTCAGGACGCTCGACGTCATGGATTCCGAGACCGTTGCGAACTGGATGCTTTTTTGGGGCAAGCGCGACGTGCGGGGGATCTACAAGCTGATGGAGGGATCGGCGCAATGATCCTCGCCAACGAACTCGCGGAACAGCTCTCGTGGCACTGGAAGAACCAGGCGCGGCCGCGGCTCGAGGGACTCAGTGACGGGGAGTACTTCTGGGAACCCGTTGCCGGCTGCTGGAGCGTGCGGCCGCGCGGGGAGGCGGCGGCGCCGGTCAACGCAGGTTCCGGCCGGTTTGTCATCGAGTATGCGGTTCCCGCGCCGGTGCCGCCGCCGGTCACCACCATCGCCTGGCGGCTGTGCCATGTGATCGTCGGCGTGCTGGGGGAGCGGGTCGGCTCCCATTTCGGCGGCGAGCCGATCACCTACCGCAGCTTCGACTACCCGGGAACGGCCGACGCCGCCCTGGAACGCCTCGACGGACTTTACGGGCAATGGATCGGAGCCGTCTCGGCGCTTGACGATGAAGCGCTGGCCCGCCCCGTTGGCCCGGCCGAGGGGCCGTTCGCAGCCTCACCCATGCTGGCCCTTGTGCTCCACATCAACCGGGAGATGATCCACCACCTCGCCGAAGTGGCCCTGCTGCGCGATCTCTACCGCGACGGCTTCGCCCCGGAGCGCAGCTGACCGCCCCTTTAAACGGAAACCGCCGCCGGCCCAAGGGCCGGCGGCGGTGCGCGCCGATGATCTTTCGACCTGGCTTGTTGTGCCCTCGATAGGATTCGAACCTACGACCTTCTGCTCCGGAGGCAGACGCTCTATCCCCTGAGCTACGAAGGCATGGGACGGATTTTCTCCGTCGCCGTTAGGGACTTAATGAGCTTAGCAGGTGGAATCAGTTCAGTGGAAACGCTGCGCTGACCGGTGCCTTTCCGCACCGCAGCACCCCGCCCGAGGGCCGGTTCGCAGTGTCAGTACCCCTCCATCAGTAACCCACATCAGTAACCCAGGAACGCGTCGGTTGAGACCTTGCCGCCGCCCGCCCCGCGGACCGCTGACTTGAAGGAGGAGAGGAACCGCGGAGAGCCGGAGGCGTAGATCTTCCGCGCCCGCAGGTCAGGCACCTCGGCGCCCAGCGCTTCAGCGGTCGGGCGTCCCGTTCCCGCGTACCGCCAGCGCGGCGGAAGGCCGCCCGCGGGCTGCCGGTCGGCGAAGAGCACAACCGGGACGCCAAGCGCCTCAAGTTCGGCCAGGTAGGCGATCTCCTCGGCACTGGTCACCGTATAGACGAGCACGATGTCCCGCTCCTCGGAGCGCGCCGCAAGGTCCCGCAGCTGGCTCATGAACGGTGTGATGCCGATTCCCCCGGCCGCGAGCAGCAGCGGAACACCCGGATTCCGCGGCAGCCGGAAGTCGCCCCCAACCACAGTGCCCCGGACCGCGGCCCCCTGCCTCAGCCCGAGCAGCGTCTTTTTGAAGCTGCTGCCAGGTGTTGAGACGCGCAGCCCGAGACTCAGCTCTCCGGTGTCCTGTGGCGCCGAGGTGATGCTGAAGACCCGCCGCGACCCGCGGAGGTCGGTGCGTTCGTGCGGCAGGTCGAGCTCGACGTACTGCCCCGCCCTGAACCGCACGGGGTGGGCAGGACGGAAGGAGAGTTCGGTGCTGGTGGGGGTCAGGGGGCGGCTTGAGGTGAAGGAGAGGCGGATGCCCCGGCGCTGCCCGAGCAGGAAGGCCACTGCGTTGCCGATGACGAGCGCGAACTCTGGTCCAAGCAGGACCGGGCCGATGCTGATCTGGGCGGCGAAGAGCACCGCGACGATCACGGCGATGAGCAGCTGCTGCCAGCGCAGCGGCGGCAGGGTCAACGGCTCGGAGAGCATGAACCCGGCGAGGAAGAGCACCGGGTAGGAGGTGAGGACCAGGGAGGCTCCCTCAAGCGGGGAAACCCCGCCGGACACCAGCCCGGCGACGAGGAGCACGGTGGCCAGGCCGATGAAGACGGCACCCAGCAGCAGCTTCCGCGTCCGGTACAGCAGCACCGCGGCCCCCGCGGCGACGAGGGGGAGCAGGTACGGGTTGGCAACCCACCAGCCGGCCGCCGAGACGCCGAACAGCGTGGCGGTGACCGCTCCGGCCGCGGCCGGGTTGAGGATGTGGCGGCCCCGCACGGCGATGAGGTATTTCGACGCCGCTGCCGCCAGCCCCGCCACGGCCACCCCGCCAAGGCCCTCGGCGGTCGCCGCGGGGAACATCACGAAGTAAAGGATCAGCCCGGTGATGATCGATGATTCGTTGTGCGGACGGCTGCGCAGCATCAGGGCCATGACGCGTGTGCCGCCCCACGAGGAAAGCACTGCAACACCGAGGGTTCCGCCAAGCTCGGCCGGAGTGAAGGCAAGGAGCCCGGCCGCGGAAAGGGCAAGCGAGACGGCTGCGAGAACGATCAGCAGCAGAAGGGTCAGCCGGTACATGGTGAAGCGGCCAAGAATCCGGTCGATTCTGCTCAGCATGAGAACAACGCTCCGATCAGGGAAGGAGAACAGCGGGCGCGTCCGTCGGAGAAGACCTGGACGTAGTCGAAGGTGAACTCGGCGGCAAGGACCTCGGGTTCGGCGAGGAACAGTGCGGTGGCGAGGGCATCGGCGGTCATCGCGTCGCAGGCGAGGGCCCACGTCGCAACCACTGTATCCACGCACCGGCCGGTGGCGGCGTCAACGACATGGTGGAGCCCGTCCGCCCAGGTCCTTCGGTTCGATGCCGAGGCGCACAGCGCCCGGTCCTTCAGCTCGAGCACCCCGACAGCCCGGGTGGGATCGTAGGGGTGCTCGAGGCCCACCCGCAGGGGCTTCCCGCCGCGGTGGAGCATGTCGCCGCTTGCGTCCACAACGAACTCGTCGTGTCCCTGGGCCGCAAGCAGGCCGGCAACCAGGTCAACGAGCTGCCCCTTGCCCGCCGCGCCGACGTCGAGGAGAACCGGCTCGTGCGCCGTGATCAACGTTCCCTCCCAGCCGAGGGCACCTGGCCACGCCCGTGCCGGCGCCGCGGGGCCCTTTGGAACGAAGCTGTAGCCGGCGTCGTACCCGAGATGGGAGAGGACCTCCCCGGCCAGCGGGGAGAGCGATCCTCCGGTGAGGCGGTACAGCGTCCGGAAGAGGCGGCCCAGCGGCTCGCCGTGGTCCGGCAGTTCGAGGCGGCCCCCGGACGCCGCGAGGGCGGCGACGCCCGAGTCGGTGCGGAAGCGCGAATACAGCGCGTCGTAGTCTTCGACCAGGCGGCCGATTGCCTCCCTGAGCCGGGGCTCAACGGGATGCGCGGTGTCCACCTGCCAGGACGTTCCAATCGCCTCGAAGCTGAAACTGCTCGTTTCCGACACCATGGCGGTGCGCTAGAGGCGCGCCTCACCCTTGATCTTGTCGGCGGCCTGCGCGAATCCGCCGCTGGTCAGGGACGACCCGGCAACCTTGTCGACCGCCAGGTCGTCGAGCTTCTTGCCAACGATCTGGTCCTCGATGCCGCCGCTGAACCGCGCCTGGTAGAGCTTCGCCGTTGGATTGCTCGGCATGGGCTCGGTTGCGACGGCGGTGACCACATCCTTCTCAAGGGTCAGGGTCACACCTATCTCCTCGGTTCCTCCGGGGGAGACATAGGAACCGACCGAGGTGTATTCGCCGTCCTTATACATCTGTTCCGCGGCAGCGGCGTCCGTCGATTCCCCGCCGGACGACGGCGCGGTGGAGGGAGCGGTGTCCGCAGGTGCAGTGCTCGAAGGCGCAGCATCCGCGCCGGCCGCCTCCTGGGGCTCGCTGCCGGCGCATCCTGCGGCGCCGAGCAGTGTCACCGCCGCGAGCGCGGCCAGAACCGGCCGCGATCCCCGCGCGGAAGGGCGGGCCGGGGCCGGCCCTGCTGAAGAGTCGGTCGTGGTGCGTCCGGCATTTTCGATTTTCACGATTGCTTCTCCTCAGGTTGGCGCCGGTGTCCCCGTTGGGTGCCGGAAAACGCGCCCCACGTCGAGCTACCCGATGGTGCGGCTGATATGAATACCTTGAATACTACGTAGCTGACTGGTATTCGTTGCAAGGTGGCCGACGGATGGTGAAGCACCGCCGGCACATTCACTCCTGCCGCGGCCGTCACACAAAACGGCTCGCGCCCCGGCTCGCCGTTATGCTGGACACGTGACTCCTGAAGAGCTTTCCGCCGCCATATCCGCTTGCCTGAAGAACGCCGTTGCCGACGGCGAATTCGACATCGAGCTGCCCACCGAGGTGCGCGTTGAGCGGCCGAAGAACCGCGAGCACGGCGACTGGGCAACAAACATCGCCCTTCAACTGTCGAAGCAGGCGGGAATGAACCCGCGGCAGTTCGCCCAGATCCTCAGTTCCCGCCTCGAGGGCATCGAGGGTGTCCGCTCCGTGGAGATCGCCGGACCTGGCTTCCTCAACATCCGCCTCGACGCCGGGGCCGCGGGCGGGCTCGCCCGCACCATCGTCGAAGCGGGCAAGGCCTACGGGACCAATTCGACCCTCGCCGGGCGGAAGATCAACCTGGAATTCGTCTCCGCCAACCCGACCGGGCCGATCCACATCGGCGGCACCCGGTGGGCCGCAGTGGGAGACGCCCTGGCCCGCATCCTGCAGTCGCAGGGCGCCGACGTCACCCGCGAGTACTACTTCAACGACCACGGCGCACAGATCGACCGCTTCGCCCGCTCCCTCTACGCGAGCGCAATGGGCCAGCCCGCGCCGGAGAACGGATACGGCGGACAGTACATTATCGACATCGCCCAGCGGGTGCTCGCCAAGGACCACTCGATCCCCTCCCTGCCGGAGGACGAGGCGCTCGAGCAGTTCCGCGCCATCGGCGTCGACCTCATGTTCACCGACATCAAGAAGTCACTCCACGACTTCGGCGTCGACTTCGACGTGTACTTCCACGAGCGCTCCCTCTTCGAGAACAACTTCGTCGAGGGACTGCTCGACCAGCTGAAAAACTCGGGCAACCTGTTCTTCGAGGACGGCGCCTGGTGGCTGAAGTCGACCGACTTCGGGGACGACCGCGACCGCGTCGTGATCCGCTCGGACGGAACCCCTGCCTATATTGCCGGCGACATCGGCTATATGGTCAACAAGCGCCAGCGGGGCTTCGACCTGAACATCATCATGCTCGGCGCCGACCACCACGGCTACGTGGCCCGGCTCAAGGCGGCAGCCGCGGCGCTGGGGGACGACCCCGACACCATCGAAGTCATGATCGGCCAGCTCGTGAACCTCGTGAAGGAGGGCAAGCCGGTGCGCATGTCCAAGCGGTACGGCACCGTCGTCACGCTCGAGGACCTCGTGGAGGCCGTCGGTGTCGACGCCGCCCGCTACACGCTTGCGCGTTTCTCGGCGGACTCGAACATCGATATTGACCTCGACCTCCTGACCAAGCGGAGCAACGAGAACCCCGTGTTCTATGTGCAGTACGCCCACGCCCGCACCCACGCCGTCGAACGCAATGCGGTCTCGGCCGGCGTCGACACCAGCAGCTTCGACGCCGCGTCGCTCGCCCACCCCACCGAAGGAGAGCTTCTCGCCGCGCTGGGGCAGTTTCCCGGCGTGACGGCGCAGGCCGCGGCGTTCCGTGAACCGCACCGGATCGCCAGGCACCTCGAAGTCATCGCCGGAACCTACCACCGCTGGTACGACGCCTGCCGCATCTCACCGGTGGGCGAGGAACCCGTGGGCGAGGTGCACCGGAGCCGGCTCTGGCTCAATAACGCGACGCAGCAGGTGCTCGCCAACGGGCTCGGGCTGCTCGGCGTCTCGGCACCGGAGAGGATGTAGCGATGGCGCAGGCATCCCCGCTCGCCCCCGGCTGGCTGACCGTCCCCCGGGATTCGCACACCCTGGAGCGCAAGCTCTGGGCAACGGATGTGCAGCGGGCCGAAGGAGGCGTCCTTGAAATCGACGGCGTTCCCGTGGACCAGCTTGCCCGCGAGTTCGGAACGCCCCTGTTCGTCGTCTCGGAGGCAGACTTCCGCTCCCGCGCCCGGGCTTTCCGCGACGCCTTCAACGACGCCTTTCAGGACCTGTGCGGCGGAGTCGACGTCTTCTACGCCGGCAAGTCGTTCCTCTGTACGGAGGTGGCGCACTGGGTGGCAGAGGAGGGGCTGGGTCTCGACACCTGCTCCGGCGGCGAGCTTGCCGTCGCGATGCGGGCCGGGATCCCGGGACACCGCCTCGGCCTTCACGGCAACAACAAGTCGGCGGCTGAAATCAACCGCGCGCTCGACCTCGACCTCGGGAGGATCGTCGTTGACAGCCTCGAGGAGATCGAGGTTGTGGGCTCACTCGCCGCAGCGCGCGGACGGCAGGCGAACGTCCTGCTGCGGCTGACCCCCGGCGTCCACGCCTCAACCCACGAATTCATCGCAACGGCGCACGAGGACCAGAAGTTCGGGCTCTCCCTCGCGGCCGACGCCGCAACAGCCGACGCCTCCGGTGCCTCTCCGGCGGCACAGGCCGTCGCAGCGGCGCTCGCCGATCCGGGAATCAACCTCCTCGGCGTCCACTGCCATATCGGGTCGCAGATCTTCGAATCCGAGGGCTTCGAGCTCGCGGCGCGCCGGCTCCTGGGCTTCCTCGCCGGAGTGAGGGACCGCCACGGCATCGAGCTCCCCGAACTGGACCTCGGCGGCGGATACGGCATCGCCTACACGGAGGCCGACGAGCCGCGGCCGGCCGCCGAGATCGCCCGGGCCATGGCCGGGGTGGTCGGCTCCACCTGCGCCGAACTGTCACTCGCCGTGCCGCGCATCTCCATCGAACCCGGGAGGGCCATCAGCGGCCCCAGCACGTTCACGCTCTACACCGCCGGGGTCACCAAGACCGTTCACGTCGACGCGGCCGCCGGGCAGCCGGACAACCCGCCGGCAACCTCGCCGCGCCGCTACATCTCCGTTGACGGCGGAATGAGCGACAACGCCCGCCCGGTGCTGTACGACGCCGACTACTCGGCCGTCCTTGCCTCCCGGGCGTCGGAGGCGGACCCCGTCCTCTCCCGCGTTGTGGGCAAGCACTGCGAGAGCGGCGACATCGTTGTCCGCGACGTCTACCTTCCGGCCGATGCCGGTGCGGGAGACCTCCTCGCGGTTCCGGGAACCGGCGCCTACTGCTGGTCCCTGTCGAGCAACTACAACTACCTTGCGCGGCCGCCGGTCGTGGCGGTCGCCGACGGAAAGGCGCGCCTGATCATCCGCGGCGAGACCGAGGACGACCTGCTGGCCCGCGACATTCCCCGGGCCGCCCCGCACAGCCCCCTCGAAACAACAGGAGCCGAGCGAACCGCATGAAAAACAATGGATCGCCTTCGGGCAAGACCCTGCGCGTTGCCCTCCTCGGCTCCGGGAACGTCGGATCCCAGGTGGCGCGCATCCTCCTCGACGACGCCGAAGCCCTCGGCGCCCGCGCCGGGGCCCCGCTTGAACTCACCGGCATCGCCGTCCGCTCCCTCGAAACAGAGCGCGCCGGAAACCTGCCGCGCGAACTGTTCACCACCGACGCCGCAGCGCTCGTCGAGGACGCCGATATCGTCATCGAACTCATGGGCGGCATCGAACCGGCCCGGACGCTGATCCTCCGCGCGATCGAGCACGGAGCAACAGTGGTCAGCGGCAACAAGGCCCTCTTCGCCCAGGACGGGCCGACGCTCTACGAAAAGGCCGACGCCGCCGGAGTGGAGCTCTCCTACGAGGCGGCGGTGGCCGGCGCGATCCCCATCCTGCGCCCCATCCGCGACAGCCTGTCGGGCGACCGCATCACCCGGGTGCTCGGGATCGTCAACGGCACGACGAACTACATCCTCGACCAGATGCACTCGACCGGGGCGCAGTTCGCCGACGCCCTGCGCCAGGCGCAGGACCTCGGCTACGCCGAAGCCGACCCGACCGCCGACGTCGAAGGCCACGACGCCGCCGCGAAGGCCGCGATCCTCGCCTCGCTGTCCTTCCACACGCGGTTCGGGCTCGAGAACGTCAGCTGCGAGGGCATCACGGGCGTAAGCGCAGAAGACATCGCTGCGGCCAAGGAGGATGGCTACGTCATCAAGCTGCTCGCCATCGCCGAACTGCTGCGCGATGCGGCCGGCGAGGACGGCGTCAACGTGAGGGTCCACCCGACGCTCCTGCCGGCCGACCACCCCCTTGCCGCCGTCCACGGAGCCTTCAACGCCGTCTTCATCGAGGCCGAGAACGCGGGCGAACTCATGTTCTACGGCCAGGGTGCCGGAGGAACGCCGACGGCGTCGGCCGTGCTCGGCGACGTCATCAGCGCCGCACGCCGCATGGTGCTCGGCGGCCCCGGCCGCACCGAGACGACAACCGGACACGTTCCTGCGCTGGCGATCGATTCGGTGACCACCAGCTACTGCATCGGACTCGACGTGCTGGACCAGCCCGGAGTGCTCGCGAAGATCGCGACGATCTTCGCCGACAACGGCGTCTCGATCGAGACGATGCGCCAGCGGATCCACTCGGCCGGCCCGGGCGTTGAGGGAACCGCGGAACTGCGCATCGTCACCCACCGGGGCACCGAGGCTTCGCTTGCGGCAACCGTCAAGCAGGTTGCCGCCCTGCCCATCATCAACGCCGTTACATCAGTTCTTCGAGTAGAGGGAATCTAAGTGGCCCACCAGTGGCGCGGAGTCATCCGCGAGTACGCCGACCGACTGCCCGTCACCGACTCCACGGAGGTCATCACCCTCGGCGAGGGGGGAACCCCGCTGGTGCGCGCACGGGCGCTCTCGGAGCTGACCGGCTCCGAGGTGTACCTGAAGGTCGAGGGGATGAACCCGACGGGCTCCTTCAAGGACCGCGGGATGACCATGGCGATGACCGCCGCCGTCGCGGCAGGGGCCAAGGCCGTTGTGTGCGCCTCGACGGGCAACACTTCGGCCTCCGCCGCGGCGTATGCCACCCAGGCCGGAATCACCTGCGCGGTGCTGGTGCCGGATGGCAAGATCTCCCTCGGGAAGCTCAGCCAGGCCATCGCCCACGGCGCGCAGCTCCTCCAGGTCAACGGCAACTTCGACAACTGCCTCGATGTGGCCCGCAAGCTCGCCGAAGCCTACCCGGTGTTCCTCGTGAACTCGGTCAACCCCGCCCGCCTCGAAGGCCAGAAGACCGCCGCGTTCGAGGTCGTCGACTCCCTGGGCGACGCCCCCGACTACCACCTGCTTCCGGTGGGCAACGCCGGGAACATCAGCGCCTACTGGAAGGGCTACCGGGAATACGCGGCGCCCTACGCCACCGCCGACGGCGAACTTGCGCCCGTGGCGACGAAGACCCCGGTGATGTGGGGCTTCCAGGCCGAGGGCGCCTCACCGCTGGTCAAGGGCCACCCGATCAGCGAACCCGACACGCTGGCCACCGCGATCCGGATCGGCAACCCGGCCTCCTGGGATCTCGCCATCGCGGCCCGCGACGACTCCGGCGGGCTCATCGAAGCGGTCACCGACGATGAAATCCTTGCCGCCCACCGCTGGCTCTCCTCCCGGGAGGGCGTCTTCGTGGAGCCTGCCTCGGCCGCCGGGGTCGCCGGCCTGCTCAAGAAGCACGCCGAAGGCGCGGTGCCCGAAGGAAAGACGATCGTCATCACCGTCACCGGCCACGGCCTGAAGGATCCGCAGTGGGCGCTGCGCACGGCGGACGGGTCGGACGTTGAGCCAACGAAGGTGGACTTCGACGTCGTCAGCGTCGCGGCCGCGCTCGGGCTGGAAGGTGAGACGCATGCGGATCACGCCGCTTCCTGACAACGGCGTCGTCACCGCCTCGGCGCGGCGGATCGACGTCGGCCAGGACATCGAGGTGAGCGTGCCGGCAACGAGCGCGAACCTCGGTCCCGGGTTCGACAGCCTTGGTCTCGCCGTTGCGCTCTTCGACAAGGTGCGCGTGCGGACAGTGCCCAGCGGCACAACCACCGTTGCGCCGACGGGGGAGGGCTCGGCGGCCCTGCCGACCGATGCAGGCCACCTCGTGGCACGCACCCTGCTCGATACGCTTCGGCACGCCGGCTGGTCGTCGCCGGGTCTCGAGGTCGAAACCGTCAACGCCATTCCGCACGGGCGCGGACTGGGTTCCTCCGCCGCTGCAATCGTCTCGGGCGCGCTTGCGGCGAACGCGCTGCTGCCCGAGGAGGGCCGGCTCGACGACGCCGCCCTGCTGCAGTGGTGCTCCGCCCTCGAGGGCCATCCGGACAACGCCGCGCCCGCGCTCATGGGTTCGCTGGCCGTGTCCTGGGAGACCGACGGCACGTACTCGAGCGCCCGGCTCGAGGTGCACCCCGACGTCATTCCGATAGCGGCCGTTCCGGACACCGCCCTCTCAACGGAAAGCGCGCGCGCACTGCTGCCCGTGTCGGTGGCGCACGGGCTGGCCGCGGCGAACGCCGGGCGGGCGGCCCTGCTCGTCCACGCGCTCATGAACCGCCCCGACCTCCTCTTTCCCGCAACGCAGGACGCCCTCCACCAGGACCAGCGTGCCAGCGCCATGGCCCCGAGTGCCGCGCTCCTCAAGGCAATGCGCTCGAAGGGCTTCGCGTCGGTCATCTCCGGTGCAGGACCCACGGTGATGACGCTGGCGGCCGGCAAGGAGCAGGCGGCGGAAATAACAGCCGAACTCAAGGCGTTGACTGCGGAAGGCGACACGCCCGGCTCGTGGCGCATTCTTCGGCTCGATGTGGCACGCGAAGGTGCTAAAGTAAGAGTGCACCAAAGGTAGGAACCGTACTTACGGTTTTGAAGCGTGCTTCTGTTGAGCCGGCCGTCCTCTCTTTAGACCGCCGTGAAACTGCAGGTTTATCAGCAGTAGCACATTCTCCGGTGTAGCCTCCGAACTTATCGTTGCGACAGGATTTTTCCCGACGCGCGGATTTCCTCAGGCTTCCAGAACACCCGGCCGTTCCGCAGTGCTTGCGGTTCAGCCGAACCCCTCCTGTCCATCTACAGCGGCAGCAGGGCTAACCAACGCGGCACACTCGAACGGTGGCCGCCCGACGAGGGGGAAGGATCCTTCGTGACTGATACCACTGACCTGTTGCCAGGTGTGGATACAACAAGCGCTGAGACAGAAAGCGCACCAGCTTCAAAGAGCAGCGGCCTCGCTGGCTTGAAGCTCGCCCAGCTCCAGGCTCTTGCCGGCCAGCTTGGCATCACCGGTGGTTCGAGGATGCGCAAGAGCGACCTCGTAGCCGCCATCTCAGATCACCAGCGCGGATCGGCCGTTGCCGACCGCCAGAAGGCGCCGGCCGTCCGCACCGAGGACGACGTTCCCGCGTCAATCGCAGACTCCGCGGCAGAGCCGCAGGCCGCCGAGCAGCCAGGGCGCGCCCCCCGCACCCGCAACCGCAACCGCAGGGCGGGCAGCGACGGCGTTGTGAGCACCCTTTCCTCGACCGAGGCACCCACCGACGCCGCTCCCGCCGCCACCGAGGCACCCGCCGGCGAGACCGCAGCGGACCAGCCCGACTCCGCGGGCCGCGGAAACAACGAACGCGAGGCTTCCGGCAGGGGCCAGCGCAACCGGCGCGGACGCCGGAACGACGACCGCGCAGACGCCGGCGAGGTTGCCGCCGACGACGCTCCGGGCCAGGCCGAAGCACCCGCCGCAGCATCGGGCGAGGGCCGCGGCGACCGCAACGAGCGCCGCGACCGCAACCGCTCCCGCGCAGACCGCGATGACGACCGCAACGGCGACACCCGCAACGCGGATTCCCGGAACGGCGACACCCGGAACGGTGATCCCCGCAACGGCGACACCCGCAATGGAGACTCGCGCAACGGCGACTCGCGCAACGGTGACGACGAGGGCCGCGGACGCAACCGCCGCAACCGCACCAACCGCGGCACCCGCGAGGACGAGCGCAGCAGCCGCTTCCGTGACCGCGCCGACCGCAATGACCGCCGCCGCGGACGCAACCAGAACCCCGACGTCGACGACGTCGAGGTCACCGAGGACGACGTCCTGCTGCCCGTTGCCGGCATCCTGGACGTCCTCGAGAACTACGCGTTCGTGCGCACCTCCGGCTACCTGCCCGGGCCCAACGACGTCTACGTTTCGCTCGCCCAGGTCAAGAAGTACAACCTTCGCAAGGGCGACGCCGTCGTCGGCGCGATCCGTGCCCCGCGCGATGGCGAAAACCAGAGCAGTACCCGCCAGAAGTTCAACGCCCTTGTCCGCGTCACTTCGGTGAACGCCCTCCCGGCGGATGACCTCAAGGACCGGGTGGAGTTCGCCAAGCTCGTGCCGCTGTACCCGTCCGAGCGGCTGCGTCTTGAGACCGAGCCCAAGAAGATCGGTCCGCGCGTGATCGACCTTGTTGCTCCCATCGGCAAGGGCCAGCGCGGGCTCATCGTTTCACCGCCCAAGGCGGGTAAGACGCTGATCCTGCAGGCGATCGCCAACGCGATCACCATCAACAACCCCGAGGTCCACCTCATGATGGTCCTCGTCGACGAACGTCCCGAAGAAGTCACCGACATGCAGCGGACCGTCAAGGGCGAGGTCATTGCCTCGACCTTCGACCGGCCGGCCGATGACCACACGACGGTTGCCGAACTCTCCATCGAGCGCGCCAAGCGGCTCGTGGAGATGGGCAAGGACGTCGTCGTCCTCCTCGATTCGATGACCCGCCTGGGCCGTGCCTACAACCTGGCCGCCCCGGCGTCGGGACGTATCCTCTCCGGCGGCGTCGACTCGGCGGCGCTGTACCCGCCGAAGCGCTTCTTCGGTGCCGCCCGCAACATCGAGAACGGCGGCTCGCTGACCATCCTCGCCACCGCGCTCGTTGAGACCGGTTCGAAGATGGACGAGGTGATCTTCGAGGAGTTCAAGGGCACCGGCAACATGGAGCTGCGCCTCTCGCGCAACCTCGCCGACAAGCGCATCTTCCCCGCAGTCGACGTCAACGCTTCGGGTACCCGCCGCGAGGAGAACCTCCTGTCGCCGGACGAGGTCAAGATCATGTGGAAGCTGCGCCGCGTCCTCTCCGGACTCGAGCAGCAGCAGGCGCTTGAGCTGCTCACCAACAAGATCCGGGAGACGCAGTCCAACGTCGAGTTCCTCATGCAGGTCCAAAAGACCACGCTGGGTTCAAAAGACTCGGATTAGCGTTTCAGCAGCCGCCCACGGGCGTGCGGGCCGCCTCGGGCGGTCCGTACATCCTGGGCGGCTGCCTCGTTAAGCGCCCCGCCATCGAGGACGCAGTACTTACGGCTCCGCCGGGTGTTTCCCTGCGATTTCTGCGTCCTCGATGAATCATTAGACTGGCTTGCAACAGCCGAAAGAGGTTTACACCAATGTTTGAGTCCATCCAGGGCCTGCTCGACGAGCATGCGGAACTGCAGCTTCAGCTGTCCGACCCCGCCGTCCACGCCGATCAGTCGCTGGCGCGCCGGCTCGGGCGCAGGTACGCAGAGCTTGGACGCATCGTCGATGCGCACAACCGGTGGAGCACCCTCAAGGACGACCTCGAGGCCGCGCAGGAGATGGCAGGGGAGGACCCGGAGCTCGCCGCCGAGGTTCCCGTCCTTGAGGAGCAGCTCGCCACGGCCCAGGAGAACCTCCGGCGCCTCCTGATTCCCCGGGATCCCAACGACAGCCGCAACGTCATTATCGAGGTCAAGGGCGGCGAAGGCGGCGACGAGGCGGCCCTGTTCGCCGGCGACCTGCTGCGCATGTACACCCGCTACGCCGAATCGCGCGGATGGAAGACCGAGCTCATCTCGGCAACGGAGTCGGACCTCGGCGGCTACAAGGACGTCCAGATGGCCATCAAGGGCTCATCAAACGACCCCGCGGAGGGCGTCTACGCGCGCCTGAAGTTCGAAGGCGGCGTGCACCGGGTCCAGCGCGTTCCGGTCACCGAGTCGCAGGGGCGCATCCACACCTCCGCCGCAGGGGTGCTCGTCCTGCCCGAGGTCGACGAGCCCGAGGAGGTCGAGATCAGCCAGAACGACCTGAAGATCGACGTCTACCGCTCCTCCGGTCCCGGCGGCCAGTCGGTCAACACCACCGACTCCGCCGTGCGCATCACGCACCTTCCCACCGGGATCGTCGTGGCCATGCAGAACGAGAAGTCCCAGCTCCAGAACCGCGAGGCGGCCATGCGCGTGCTCCGCTCGCGCATCCTGGCCCACGAGCAGGAGAAGATCGACGCCGCGAACTCCGACATCCGCAAGTCGCAGATCCGCACCATGGACCGCTCCGAGCGCATCCGCACCTACAACTACCCCGAGAACCGGATCGCCGACCACCGCACCGGGTACAAGGCCTACAACCTCGACGCCGTGATGAACGGCGACCTCGAGCCGGTCGTCCTGGCCGCCATCGAGATGGACGAGCAGGCCCGCCTCGACGCCATCGGCGCGGACGACTAAGCGTTGCCCGAACAACCGCTCGACGCAGCACTGGCCGCAGCCGCGCGCACCCTCGCCGAGGCGGGAGTGCCCAGCCCGCGGGTCGACGCCGAACTGCTCGCCGCGCATCTCCTGGGGGTAAGCACCGGCAGGATCCGTGCGTTGGCCATCCTCGGATCCGCCGCGCCGGAAGGATTCGAGGCCCTGGTGCGTGAGCGTGCCCGGCGCATCCCGCTTCAGCACCTCACGGGACGCGCCTATTTCCGGCATGTTGAGCTCGCCGTCGGGCCGGGTGTGTTCCTTCCGCGTCCCGAGACGGAATCGGTGGCGCAGCTTGTCATTGACCGGGGCTCGGCGCTGTCGTCCCCGAAGATCGTCGACCTCGGCACCGGTTCCGGCGCAATCGCGGCGGCGGTGGCGGACGAGGTTCCCGGCGCCAAGGTGTTTGCCGTTGAACTGAGCGAGCTTGCGGCGGCCTGGGCGGAGGTCAACCTCGCACCCCGGGGTGTCGAACTGGTCCGGGCGGACCTCACCGACGCGCTCCCCGAGCACGATGGAACCTTCGACATCGTTGTCTCGAATCCTCCCTACATTCCCGCAGCGGCGATCCCCAACGAACCCGAGGTGGCGCTTCACGATCCTCCCGAGGCCCTGTACGGCGGGGGCGAGGACGGAATGGTGCTGCCGGCCGCTGCCGCCCGCACGGCGGCCCGGCTGCTGAAGCCGGCAGGGTTCTTCGTGATGGAACACGCAGAGGTCCAGGCCGCCTGGATCGCCTCGATGCTCAAGCGCGCCGGTCTCTGGACGGACATCACCACGCACCGCGACCTCAACGGGCGCGAACGCGCCACCAGCGCGGTGTTCACGGGACGGGCCGCCGGAGCAGTCTCACCACCACCACAACGAATTGATGGGGAAGCCTAAGATGCACGCAAAAGTAGCAGTAGCGGCAGTCACCTTTGACCGCCACGAGGAACTCGGGCAGCTGCTCCGTGCCCTGGCGCAGCAAACCGCGCAGATTTCCGCCATCGCGCTCGTCGATTCGGGCACGCGTCCTGCGCAGGAGGTCGTCGCCGCGGCGGGGGAGAACGTCACCTACCTGCGCTCGGAGGCGAACCTCGGCGGAGCCGGCGGCTTCGCCTACTCCATCCTTGCGGCCCTGGCTACCGGCGCCGAGTGGATCTGGCTCATGGACGACGACGGGCACCCCGAGGACGAGACCTGCCTCGCCGAGCTGCTCCGGGCGGCGAACGAACACGACCTCGACATCGTCAGCCCGCTCGTCGCGGCAACCTCCGATCCGAACCGGCTTTCGTTCAATTTCCGCATCAACGGCCTGCTGACCAACGACCGGGCACGCCTGGCGGAAATGAAGTACCTGCCCAACATGGTCCACTTCTTCAACGGGGCACTGATCCGCAGCGAGGTCTTCCACACCATTGGACTGCCCGACCTGAAGTTCTTCATCCGCGGCGACGAGGTCGATTTCCTTTCGCGGGTCAAAAAGGCCGGCCTGAAATACGGGACCGTTGCGACGGTCGCGGTCCGCCACCCGGCCACCTGGACGGAAATGAAACCGGTCTTCGGCGGCTTCATCACGCCCGTCGTGCCGGAGGGCGACTTCAAGCGTTACTGCTACTTCCGCAACCGGGGGTACCTCACCCGCAAATACCGGAACCTGCGCTGGTTCGCCGCCGACCTCGCCGGGTTCCCGTATTACTTCCTGCGTTCGGGCGACGCACGCGGTTTCAGCCGGTGGCTTCGGGCCTACTCGGCAGGGTTCCGGGGCAAGGGGTTCGGCGCGCCCGAGCGCCTGATGTCGGAAATGCGCTGACAATCCGGCAGCGGAGGCTGTCGCGCCTGCGCTGAATGTCAGAAATGTGCACAATGGCAGAGATGTGCTGGCCACCGCCGGCCCGCCCCTGACCTGCCTGAATGGAAAAGAGATAAGGATGACGGCGTGAGCACCATGTACGACTGTTCCGATCCGGCCCAGCGGAGCGAGGGGCTCGCTGCGGCGCAGCGTGCCATCGCCTCAAAGCAGTGCGTCGTGATTCCGACGGACACGGTCTACGGGATCGCCGCCGATGCTTTCTCACCGCAGGCGGTTGCCTCGCTGCTCGCCGCCAAGGGCCGGGGCCGGAACATGCCGCCGCCGGTGCTGATTCCGCGCCTGTCGACGATGGATGGACTGGCCGCCGACATCCGCCCCGAAGCCCGCGCGCTTGCAGAGGCGTTCTGGCCCGGGGGATTGACCCTCATCTGCCATGCCCAGCCCTCGCTCACCTGGGATCTTGGTGAAACCCTCGGAACCGTTGCGCTGCGCATGCCCGACGACCGGGTGGCCCTGGACTTGCTGATCCTGACCGGCCCGCTCGCCGTTTCCTCCGCGAACCGGACGGGCAGCCCCGCCGCCTCGACGGCGGCCGAAGCGCTGGCGCAGCTTGAAGGATCGGCTGTGGTGTACCTCGACGGCGGCCCGCGCTCCGGCGGGGGCATCGGCTCGACCATTGTCGACGCAACGGGGGAGCTGCTCCGGGTGGTGCGGCAGGGAACACTGTCCCTGGAACGGCTGCGCGGGGTTGTTCCGGCAATTGTCGGCGCCGACGGTTCCGGCGGAACCGCGCCGGCAGCATCTGGTACCCAAGGCGAGGCCGCGCCGGGCGCGGGTCCGACCGAAGCACGGCAGCCGGACCAGCCCTAGGCGGTCGGAACCCGTGTAGCCGGAACCCACGCAGCCGGGATCCATGCAGCCCGCACCCTGGGCCGCCGTTCAGCTCCGGTTCCCATCAGGCGCCGATTTCCATGAGGCGCCGATTCCCGTACGGCGCGGCCTCCTTCTCAGGCAGGGGTCTTGACGAGCGGCGGCATCGGGCGCCACGCGGGGTCGGCCAGGATGCTCCGAGCCGCGCGCCAGCCGCGCCAGAGTTCCGCACTGCCGGACAGCGAGCGCTCGACGGCGACAAGCCGCAGCAGTTCCTTGCCGAACGTGAGCGCGGTGCCCAGGGCGAAGCCTGGCCGGGAGAACCGGCCCCGGCTGCGCAGGTACTGTCCGATGTGCCCGCGGTTGCGCATGGCATAGAACCTGCTGAGGTTGCTCGAATCGTTGAGGTGGCGGATCCCCAGGCTGATTTGGCGCTGCACCCGGGTCTTCCGCAGCACGTATTCGTCGACGTAGACAACGGGGTGGTGCTGGGAGATGAGCCAGCCGTACGTCGAGTCGTCTCCGTTGATGAAGAACCGCGGATCGGGAAGCCCCACCTCACGCACCGCGCCTGAGGAAACGAGCATTCCCTCGAAGCAGCCGACGTTGGTGCGGAATACCGGGGAGTGCTCGAACACGTTGCCGCGCACCGGAAGGTAGATGCCCAGGAAATCGATGAACCGGTGCTGCCAGAAGAACGGCCTGCCCTCGGCATCCCACCGGCGGCCGTGGATGCACGAGTAGCGCTCCATCCACGGGGCGAAGGACGCCAACGCATCCGGCAGGGCCTCGACGTCGTCGTCCATCAGCCACAGCCAGTCGGCGCCTTCGTCGAGCGCCCGCTCCACTCCGGCTGAAAAGCCGCCCGCGCCGCCGGTGTTCTCGGCGAGCCGGTGGTGAAGCAGCGGATAGGGGAAACGGGCAGCGGCTTCTGCGATGATGTCCGCCGTGCCGTCGGTGCTCGCGTTGTCGACAACGACGACCGCGGCGGGGGCCGGGTTGAGCACCTCGACCGAATCGAGCAGCCGGCGGAGGTACTCCGAGCGGTTGAAGGTGGTGATAACGAGCATCACGCGCTGTTCCGACACGCCCGGGATCTTCCGGTTCTGCTGCTCCAAACTGATCCTTTCGAATCCGCGGCAACACGCGATTGTCGCGGGAGGCGCAGGGATGTGCGGCTAGTATTCTCGGGTAGAACGAGTCTATTACACCGCCGCAGTCCAACGGCCGAGCAGAACCCGCGGGGTCCGAGGACGCCGGCAGGCGAACTCCTGCCTCAACGTTTGTTAGGAACCATGAGTCGAACCGACGGTCACAGTGAACCCCCGAGGGGATCCACCGAAACCATGACCCCGCGCGGGGACAAACCCGCTTTCTGGCTGTGGTCCCAGTACATGCTGGACGCCGTGGCCTGGGTGGTGGCGATCCTCCTCGCGCTGGTGCTGCGTTACGAACTGCTCGTCAACGAGATCAACGCCGAGGGCGTGGTCGTCTTCTGCGCGGTCGCCGTCGCCGCCCAGCTGCTCGTGGGCTTGAGTTTCGCCCTCTACCGCGGGCGCTACAGCTTCGGAAGCTTCCACGAAGCCAAGCTGCTGGTCATCGTGACGGTCATCGTCTCGGTGATCCTGGTCCTGGTCAGCGTCGCCTTCTTCACCGTGATCGAAATTCCCCGCAGCATCGGCATCATCGCGTTCCCCTTCGCCTGCATCTTCCTCGCCTCCACCCGCTACCTCAAGCGCATGTACGTCGAGAGCAAGGCGCGTCCGGGTGAAGACGCCCAGCGGACCCTGATCTACGGCGCCGGGTTCCTTGGCAATTCCCTCGTGGGACGCATGATGCAGGATCCGGAATCCCCCTACTTCCCGGTCGGACTCATCGACGACGACCCGGCCAAGAAGCACCTCCGGCTCTCCTCGGTGCCCGTCCTCGGGCGCCTCGACGACCTGCCCGACATCGTGGCGCGGACCAAACCCTCGGTGCTCGTCATCGCCTTCTCCGAGGTCGAGGCCTCGCAGGTGCGCCGCGTGTCAGATCTCGTTGCGGGCCTCAGCATCAAGGTTCTTGTCCTCCCGCCCCTGCGCGACATGCTCGGAGCCGGAACCGGTCTTTCCGACTTCCGCGAGGTGGCCGTCGAGGACCTCATCGGGCGGCGGCCCGTCGACATCCACGCCGACGAGGTCGCCGGGTACATCACCGGACGCCGGGTGCTGGTCACCGGGGCCGGTGGTTCGATCGGATCCGAGCTGTGCCGGCAGCTGGCCGAGTTCAGCCCGAAGGAGCTGATCATGCTCGACCGCGACGAGACCGGCCTGCAGACAACCCAGATCTCGCTGACCGGCAGGGGGCTGCTCACCGGGCCCGACACCGTCCTTGCCGACATCCGCGACGCCGAAACGCTCCTGGGGATATTCGAGGAGCGCAGGCCCGAGGTGGTCTTCCACGCCGCGGCACTCAAGCACGTCTCGCTGCTCGAGCAGTACCCGGAGGAAGCCTGGAAGACGAACGTCCAGGGCACCGCGAACGTCCTGCGGGCGGCTGAAGCCGCAGGGGTGACAAATTTCGTGAACATCTCAACCGACAAGGCGGCGAACCCCACGAGCGTGCTGGGCCATTCGAAGCGGCTGGCCGAGCGGATCACCGCCTGGTATGCCGCGCGCACCGGCCGGAAGTATGTCTCGGTCAGGTTCGGCAATGTCATCGGCAGCCGGGGCTCCATGCTTCCGCTGTTCACCGAGCAGATCCGCAGCGGGGGTCCGATCACCGTGACCGACCCCGAGGTCACCCGGTTCTTCATGACGATCCCCGAGGCCTGCCAGCTCGTGGTCCAGGCCGGTGCGATCGGACGTGCGGGGGAGGTGCTCATCCTCGACATGGGCGAGGCGGTGAAGATCCTCGACGTGGCCCAGCGCATGATCGCGATGTCCGGCAAGGACATCGACATTGTCTTCACCGGGCTGCGGCCAGGCGAGAAGATGCACGAGGACCTCGTGGGAATCGACGAAGACGATTCGCGGCCGCTCCACCCCAAGATTTCCCACACGCCTGTTGCCCCGCTTGATCCCTCCCACCTCGACCTCCAGGAGTTCCGGAGCAGGGGAGCGTTCCCGCTGGCCGCCGGTACGGGCATGCCCGAACCCTCAAACGGCAAGGCGCTGCAGTGATCCCGCTGCTGGTCGCGGTGTCGGCCGCCGCGTTCACGCTCAGTGCGCTGCTTCCGGCGGCGATCAAGCCCCTCCTCCAGCGGCACGGCGTCCTCGACGTCCCGAACCACCGCTCGTCGCACAGCACGGTGGTCATCCGGGGGATGGGACTCGCCGTGGCAGGCGGGATCGCCGGCGGCCTGGTGCTCGCGCTCGCCACAGGCCTCATCGCGGTCGACCGTTCCCTGCCCGCCGTCATCCTCCTCATGATCGCCGGAGCCTCCCTCATCGGCTGGATCGAGGACCTGCGCGGAGTGTCGATCGTGGCCAGGGCCAGTATCCAGCTGCTGATCGGAGCGGTGGGCACAGCCGCCCTTGCCGCAGCGATCGGCCAGAGCTACTGGTGGGTTCCCGTCGGGGCGATAGCCTTCGCCACCTACATCAACGCCGCGAACTTCATGGACGGCATCAACGGCATTTCGGGAATGCACGGCGCACTTGCCGGCGGGTTCTACTCCCTCGCCGGAGTGCTCAGCGGCCAGTGGTGGCTCACGGTGACCGGACTGGTCATCGGCGTCGCGTTCCTCGCGTTCCTGCCCTGGAACCTCGGCCGCGGCTTCGTCTTCCTCGGCGACGTCGGCAGCTACCTGCTGGGGGCCTCGATCGCGGCGACCGCGGTGGCAGGGCTCCTCGCCGGGGTCTACCTCGAGTACCTCCTTTCCCCGGTGCTGATCTACCTGGCCGACACCTTCACCACCTTCCTGCGGCGGGCGCGCAGGGGCGAACGCCTCTATGCCTCCCACCGCTCGCACGTCTACCAGCGGCTGACCGACACGGGGCTCACCCACGTCCAGGTCGCCCTGCTCGTCACCGTGGCCTCCGGCCTCACCGGTGCCGCCGGTTTCGTCGCCGCGACGGCCGAGCCGCCGATCGCGGTCGCCGCCTCCCTGTTCGCGGCAGCGGTCGTGTGCGCCTACCTCTACAGTCCCCGCCTCTTTGCCGCCGCCTCCGCCAAACGGCGGGAACGCCGGACAGTCTGAGCCCCTGCGGGGGGCCGCGATTTCTATCTGCTGTAGAATGTTGTGTGCGCCGCCGGCCTGAGCCGCGCGAGTGCCTTCCCGGTCCGAAGCCAGCAATGGCCGACGGACCCCCCAAACACCACGGACGGAACGCTGTGACTCCTCAAGATGCCTCGGGTGCCCCTGCCGGGCCGCGGCTTGGCGTCTCCGGTCCGGAACAATCGCCGTGGCTGCGGATCCTGGTCCGCTGCGCCGCGGTGACGGTGGGCACCACGGCCCTGCTTTCGACGGCGGCGGCCCTTACGGCCGGCCCCGGGGCGGCCCTCAGCGCCGCCTTCGGCTACGGCGTGGTTGCCGCCTTCTTCGGCATCAGCCTGCTCATCGGCCACTTCGCCGGGAAGACGAACCCCTCGGGTGCCCTCGGGCTCTTCGCCGTCACCTACGCCATCAAGGTGGTCGGATTCGCCGCTGTGCTGTTCCTTTTGGGCACCCCGCAGTGGCTCGACCGGACCTGGTTCTTCACCGGCGCCGTCAGCACCGTGATCGTCTGGCAGACCGTCGAAATCTTCGTGTTTTCGCGTACCCGACACCAGCTCTACAACGACCCGGAGGAGGCAGGACATGGCGCCTGACAACGCGCAGGAGAACGGCTCCGGCGACGACGCCCGCGGCCGTTACGGCTCGGGCGGTTACAACGCTGGAATCGCCGTCTTCAGCTACATCACTGGCGGGATCCTAGTCTGGAGTTTGATAGGGTGGGGCCTGGATAATCTTCTGGGAACACGTTGGATAGTGCTCGCAGGGGCTCTCTTGGGTGCCGGGGGCGGTTTCTACCTCTCCCACATGCACAACCTCACCCGATCGCACCTCTCTGATCCCGGCTCCACGCCGCAGGGCAGCCCAGAGCCTCCGGAGAACAGCCCGAAGTGACACCTAAAAACTTAATGAGCCGGAGCAGTGTCGCTGTCACCGGTCGTATCATGCCCAACGATGGACACTGCAGAGAGGAAACGCGTTGATCGCGCTTGCGCTCCCGGCCGCAACAACTGATGAGGGCTTCGTAGCCCCCACGATTGAAGAGACCCACTACCCCGATATCTTCCCCTGGCGTGGTGAATACGGCGTCTGGTTCGAAGGTGGCTTCGGCAAGCAGATGCTGCTGATCATCCTCTCCGTCATCCTCATCGCAGCCTTCTTCATCGCCGCCTCGCGGCGCGGCCAAATGGTCCCGGGCAGGATGCAGTTCCTCGGCGAGTCCGCGTACGGGTTCGTACGGAACTCCATCGGCAAGGACATCATCGGCGGCCGTGACTACCTGAAGTACGTGCCCTGGCTGTTCGCCGTGTTCTTCTTCATCCTGGTGAACAACATCTTCGGCGCCATCCCGTTCCTTCAGCTTCCGACCTTCTCCCATCCGGGAAGCGCCTACGCGATCGCCGGGATCTTCTACATCCTCTGGATCGCCATTGGCATCAAGAAGCACGGGCTGCGGTACTTCAAGCTCGCGGTCGTCCCCTCCGGCGTCCCGTGGTACATCATGCCGCTGCTGATCCCGATCGAGATCATCTCGAACTTCCTCGTGCGGCCCGTGACCCACTCGCTCCGACTCTTCGCGACGATGCTCGCAGGGCACCTCATCATCACCCTTGCGGGTTCGGCCATCGAATACATGGCACTCTCGGGCAGCATCCTGCTGCAGGGAACCGGCGTCCTCGTCCTGGGCGGCTCAGTCGCGATGTATATGCTCGAAGCGCTGATCATGATCCTCCAGGCGTACGTCTTCACGCTGCTTGCCGCGATTTACATCGAGGGCGCGCTTCACGCCGACGCCCACTGATCACAAATTCTTCCCCGTCGGGGATGATCCCAAACAACCTGCCGCACCAAGGCGGCATCTTGAAAGGAACACAATGGAAGTACAGGGTAGCCTCAACCTCGTTGGATACGGTCTCTCCGCAATCGGCGGTGGTATCGGCGTGGGTCTCGTATTCGCCGCCTACATCAACGGCGTAGCACGTCAGCCCGAGGCGCAGCGCGTTCTTCAGCCCATCGCCTTCCTTGGCCTGGCCCTGACCGAAGCTCTCGCGATCCTCGGTCTGGTCTTCGCCTTCGTCATCGGCGCCTAACAACTCCAGGCTGGAGATCCGAAGACCAGTTGAAGAAAGACGGGTGAAAGATGTTTAATGCAGCCATTATGGCAGCGGAAGAGGGCGCAAACCCGCTCGTCCCAAACGGGTGGGAAATCCTCGTCACACTAGTGGGCTTCGCGGTCCTGTTGTTCATCGTCATCAAGTACGTGATGCCGGCGTTCGAGAAGACCTTCGCAGAGCGCACCGAAGCCATCGAAGGCGGAATGGCCCGGGCCGAAGCAGCCCAGGCCGAAGCCAACGCGGCGCGCGAAGAGTACAAGCAGCAGCTTGTCGACGCCCGTGCCGAGGCAAACCGCATCCGTGAGGAAGCGCGCGCCGAAGGTGCCCAGATCCTTGCCTCGCTCAAGGAGAAGGCAGCAGCGGAGGCGTCCCGGATCACCGAGCAGGCACATGTCCAGATCGAGGCCGAGCGCCAGGCAGCAGTCGTGTCGCTCCGCGCCGAGGTCGGCACGCTGGCAACGGATCTGGCAAGCCGCATCGTTGGAGAGTCGCTGGCCGACGACGCGCGCTCGGCACGTGTCGTTGACCGTTTCCTCGCCGACCTTGAGAACCAAAGCGCAGGTGCGGCGAAGTAATGGCCGGAGTATCAAGCCAGTCCCTTGCCACAGTCCGCGCGGAGCTTGAATCACGCCTCCCCGGAGCGAAGTTGCCGCTGGCGGAGGAGCTCTTCGGAATCCTCGCCATCCTTGACAGCAACGCCGGCCTGCGGCGCGCGCTGACCGACCCGTCCCGCTCCGGCGCGGACAAGGCGGCGCTCGTGGACCAGCTCGTGGCAGGCAGGGTCTCGGCTGATGCTGCCTCGGTAGTCAAGGCGCTCGTCGCAGAGCGGTGGGCCCGCCCCCGCGACCTCGGCGACGCTTTGGAAACCCTCGCCGCGACCGTTGCCATTGCGGTGGCGGAAGCGGCCGGATCGGGCACTGAAGGCCTCGACCGGCTCGAGAGTGACCTGTTCTCCTTTATCGGCCTCGTGGGCTCGAACCATGAGCTGCAGCGCGCCCTGTCGGATCCCCAAGCGAGCCCGGAAGCGAAGACCGCGCTGGCGTTCCGCCTGGTTCCCGACGCGGGCGAAGAGGCGAAGCTGCTCATCCGCCAGGCGGTCACCACCCCGCGCGGCCTGCGGCCTACCCAGCTTGTCCAGCGGTTCGTCGAGCTTGTCGCACTGCGGCAGCAGCGGTGGATCGCAACTGTCAGCGTCACCCGTCCGCTGACTCCGGAGCAGCTGTCGAAGCTTGAAGCAGGGCTCAACCGCCTGTACGGCCGTGAACTGAAGATCAACGTCAGCGTTGATCCCTCCTTGATCGGTGGTGTGCGTGTCAGCGTGGGCGACGAGATGGTCGACTCCACAGTGTTCACGCGGCTGTCCGAACTCCGCCGACGACTGGCGGGATAGGCGCACACCGCGCCTGAAGATTGATCCAACACTGAATTACACACAGGTCACCGCCGGCGGTGGTGATCGCAACACAGGAGAGCAGGGACTGCAGATGGCCGAATTGACCATCAACGCTGAAGATGTCCGTAATGCGTTGAACGAGTTTGCGGCGTCCTACGAACCCGGAAATGCGGAGCGCGTCGAAGTTGGCCGCGTCACCACCGCAAGCGACGGCATTGCCAAGGTTGAGGGTCTGCCTTCGGTCATGGCGAACGAGCTGCTGCGTTTCGAGGACGGCACGCTGGGCTTGGCCCAGAACCTTGATACCCGCGAGATCGGCGTCGTCGTCCTAGGCGACTACTCCGGCATCGAAGAAGGCCAGGAAGTACACCGGACCGGCGAGATCCTCTCGGTGCCCGTTGGGGATGCGTTCCTCGGACGCGTCGTCGACCCGCTCGGCCAGCCCCTCGACGAGCTTGGCGAGATTCAGGCCGAGGGCCGGCGCGCGCTCGAGCTTCAGGCTCCCGGCGTAACGATGCGCAAGTCGGTTCACGAGCCGATGCAGACCGGTCTTAAGGCAATCGACGCGATGATCCCGATCGGGCGCGGCCAGCGCCAGCTGATCATCGGTGACCGCCAGACCGGCAAGTCGGCAATCGCCGTCGACACGATCATCAACCAGAAGGCCAACTGGGAGTCCGGCGACGTTCAGAAGCAGGTCCGCTGCATCTACGTCGCAATCGGCCAGAAGGCTTCGACAATCGCCGCCGTCCGCCAGACCCTCGAAGACAAGGGTGCACTGGAGTACACGACGATCGTCGCTTCCCCGGCCTCCGACCCGGCCGGCTTCAAGTACCTCGCCCCCTACGCCGGTTCGGCCATCGGCCAGCACTGGATGTACGGCGGCAAGCACGTCCTGATCGTGTTTGACGACCTGTCGAAGCAGGCCGAGGCCTACCGTGCGGTGTCGCTGCTGCTGCGCCGGCCGCCGGGACGCGAAGCCTACCCCGGCGACGTGTTCTACCTGCACTCCCGCCTGCTCGAGCGCTGTGCGAAGCTCTCCGACGAGCTCGGTGCCGGTTCGATGACGGGTCTGCCGCTCATCGAGACCAAGGCGAACGACGTGTCGGCCTACATCCCGACAAACGTCATCTCGATCACGGACGGCCAGATCTTCCTGCAGTCCGACCTGTTCAACGCCAACCAGCGCCCTGCGGTCGACGTCGGCGTTTCGGTTTCCCGCGTTGGCGGTGCCGCGCAGGTCAAGTCGATGAAGAAGGTCTCGGGCACGTTGAAGCTCGACCTGGCGCAGTACCGCGACATGCAGGCCTTCGCGATGTTCGCCTCGGACCTCGACGCCGCCTCGCGCCAGCAGCTGACCCGCGGTGCGCGCCTGATGGAACTGCTCAAGCAGGGCCAGTACTCCCCGATGCCCGTCGAAGAGCAGGTCGTCTCCATCTGGGCCGGCACGAACGGACACCTCGACGAGGTGCCTGTCAGCGACGTCAAGCGGTTCGAAACCGAGTTCCTTGACCACCTGCGCAACCGGTCATCGGTTCTCACAACGCTGGCGCAGACCAACGTGCTTGAGGACTCGACCGTCGACGAGCTGAAGTCTCAGGTCGCCGAGTTCAAGCAGGGCTTCTTCGGCCAGGGGGAGAGCCTCACGGCCCACCAGAAGCACGACCCCCTTTCCGAGGACGCAGTCGACCAGGAAAAGATCGTCAAGCAGAAGCGCTAGAGGCACCGCGGCCGCTGGAGGACAGAACGCTGTCCTCCGGCGGCCCGGGCCTTGAGCCTTAGCCACTTCCCGCGCGGGAGTGGAGGAAAGGACAAGTATGGGAGCCCAGATTCGGGTCTACCGCCAGAAAATCGCTTCGACGACGTCGATGCGGAAGATTTTCAAGGCGATGGAGCTGATCGCGACCTCTCGCATTGGAAAGGCACGCACACGCGTCGCAGCGTCGTTGCCTTACGCCAATGCGATTACCCGTGCCGTTTCTGCAGTGGCATCGCAGTCGGAGATCGACCACCCCCTGACCACCGAGCACACCGAGGTGCGCCGCGCCGCGGTTCTCGTGATGACCTCGGACCGCGGCCTTGCCGGTTCCTACTCGGCAAGCGTGCTGAAGCAGACCGAGTCGCTTCTCGAAATGCTCCGCAAAGAGGGCAAGGAAGTAAAGACCTTCCTCGTCGGGCGCAAGGCCCAGGCATACTTCGAGTTCCGGGGCCGCTCGTACGAGAAGTTCTGGACCGGCGGGACCGACGCTCCGGAGTTCGCCACCGCGCGGGAAATCGGTACGGAGCTCGTCGAGCAGTTCATCACCGGCTACGACGACGGCGGAGTCGACGAGATCCACGTCGTCTACACGCGCTTCCGGTCAATGGTTTCGCAGGAGCCGACGGTCATCCGCCTGCTTCCGCTTGAAGTCGTCGAGGAAGAAGCCGGAGACACCTCCGATCTGCTTCCCCTCTACGAGTACGAGCCGGAGCCGGAGCGGGTGCTCGATGCCCTCCTGCCGCGCTACATCGAGTCACGGATCTTCGCCGCGCTTCTCCAGGCGGCGGCGAGCGAGCTCGCGGCCCGCCAGCGCGCAATGAAGTCCGCAGGCGACAACGCGACCGACCTCATCAAGAAGTACACGCGTCTGCGCAACACCGCCCGCCAGGCGGAAATCACGCAGGAGCTTTCGGAGATTGTCGCAGGCGCCGACGCGCTGAGCGCATCCTGATCCACCAGATAATCTTAGTTCCACGCCATCTACGTAAATGAAGTGAGAGAGATGACTGCCCAGACTGTTGAACACGGTACGGACTCAGTTGCCCCCGGAGCTACCGGCCGTATTGCACGTGTCATTGGCCCGGTTGTCGACGTCGAGTTTCCTGCTGACGCGATCCCCGCAATCTACAACGCGCTGACCACCGAGATCACCCTCAACGGTGAGACGCACATGATCACCTTCGAGACCTCGCAGCACCTCGGCGACAACCTGGTCCGGGCGATCTCGCTCCAGGCCACTGACGGCCTCGTCCGCGGCACCGTGGTGCAGGACACCGGCTCGGCAATTTCCGTGCCCGTCGGCGACGGCGTCAAGGGACACATTTTCAACGTGCTGGGCAAGCCCCTCGACGTCGAGGAATCGGCACTCGAGATCACCGAGCGCTGGCCCATCCACCGCAAGGCTCCTTCGTTCGCCTCCCTCGAGGGCTCGACCGAGATGCTCGAAACGGGCATCAAGAGCATCGACCTCCTCACCCCCTACATCAAGGGTGGAAAGATCGGCCTGTTCGGCGGCGCCGGTGTGGGAAAGACGGTGCTGATCCAGGAAATGATCACCCGTGTTGCCCGCAACTTCGGCGGCACCTCCGTTTTCGCCGGCGTGGGCGAGCGTACCCGCGAGGGCAACGACCTCTGGGTCGAAATGGAAGAGGCCGGAGTGCTCAAGGACACCGCTTTGGTGTTCGGCCAGATGGATGAGCCGCCGGGAACCCGTCTCCGGGTTGCACTGTCGGCGCTGACCATGGCGGAGTACTTCCGCGATGTGCAGAAGCAGGACGTGCTGCTCTTCATCGACAACATCTTCCGCTTCACCCAGGCCGGTTCGGAGGTGTCGACCCTGCTGGGCCGTATGCCTTCCGCCGTGGGTTACCAGCCGAACCTCGCCGATGAGATGGGCGTCCTCCAGGAGCGCATCACCTCGACGAAGGGCCACTCCATCACCTCGATGCAGGCTATCTACGTCCCCGCCGACGACTACACCGACCCGGCTCCGGCGACGACCTTCGCGCACCTCGACGCGACGACCGAGCTCTCCCGCGAAATCGCTTCGCGTGGACTGTACCCGGCCATCGACCCGCTGGCGTCGACCTCGCGCATCCTGGATCCGCAGTACATCGGCCACGACCACTACAACACCGCGGTCCGGGTCAAGCAGATCCTCCAGAAGAACAAGGAACTCCAGGACATCATCGCGATCCTGGGTGTCGACGAACTGTCCGAAGAAGACAAGATCGTCGTCTCCCGCGCCCGCCGCATCCAGCAGTTCCTCTCGCAGAACACCTACACCGCCAAGCAGTTCACCGGCGTTGAGGGTTCAACTGTGAGCATCAAGGACACCATTGAGGGCTTCACCGCCATCTGCGACGGCGACCTTGACCACATCGCCGAGCAGGCGTTCTTCAACATTGGCGGACTCGACGACGTCGAGCGCCAGTGGGCGAAGATCCAAGAGCGGACCGGAAAGTAACGCTCATGGCCTCTGCAGAGCTAGAAGTAGAGATTGTCGCGGCGGACCACTTCGTGTGGTCCGGCCCGGCGACAATGGTCAAGGCGCGCACGAGCGAGGGCGAGATCGGGATCCTTCCCGGCCACTCGCCGGTGCTTGCGCTGCTGGGCGAGGGCGAACTGGCCATCCAGCCGGTGAGCGGTGAGCGCATCATCGTGGGGGTCGACAGCGGATTCTTCTCCGTCGACAGCAACCGGGTCGTGATCGTGGCCGACAACGCGAAGGTCGGCGGTCCGGTGACCGCGGAAAACCGCTGACCGACGCACAATGGACGCCCTGGGACTTGTGCTGATTGTCCTCGCAGCCGCCGCAGGCGTGCTGGTGTTGATGATTGGCGCCCTTGTCCTGCGGCGGTTCCAGCTTGGCCGGACCCTCGGCACCTTCGACGCCTCCATCCGCCTTCCCTCAACAGGTTGGCGGATGGGGGTTTGTCGTTATACGGACATGCACCTCGAGTGGCTGAGGCTGTTTTCGCTCAGTCCCATTCCACGGCACCGGTTCCTGCGCAGCTCCCTCGAGCTCCAGGGCTGGCGGCACCCTTCCGAGGCGGAGAAGCACCGCGTCCAGCCGGGGGCGATCGTCGTGCTGCTCACCTACGAGGGCCAGGAGCTCAGCCTGGCCATGAAGTATGAGGTTTACGCCGGGCTCTCGTCCTGGCTCGAGGCCGGGCCGGTCATCGGCATCGGCACCTGGCGCTGATGCGCCCCGCCGCGGGCAGCTAGCGCCGTGCGGAGGGCTCGAGGATCCACGTCCCGGCCCGGAGCACTCCGAGGAGCTCAAGCTCCTCCGACACAACCACCGCATCTGCTCGCAGCCTCGGCCTCAGGCTGCCGAGTTCGTCGGCGAGCCCAAGAATCCCGGACGGCACGGCCGACGCCGAGCGCACCGCGTCAACGAGGTCGACACCCGCACGGACGGCGCAGCGGACCACGTCGAGCAGCGTGGTGGTGCCTCCGGAGATCTCCTCGGATCCGGCGAGATAGGACCTGCCGCCGCGGACGCTGATCCGAGTCCGGCCCAGGCGGTACTCGCCGTTCTCCCGGCCGGCCGCGGCGGTCGCGTCGCTCACCAGGCAGACATTCGCCGGACCCGCGAGGTTGAAAGCCATGCGCACCGTGTCCGCGTGGAGGTGGATGTTGTCAGCGATCAGCTCCACCGCGATTTCGCCGGCACGGGCGCGCTCAAGCAGCAGCGGAACCGGCCCGGGGGAGCGGTGGTGGATGGCGGGCATCGCGTTGAACAGGTGGGTGGCCATCGGGCGCCCGCTGAATCCGTCGAAGCCCGTCGAGGCGAGCTCCTCGTTCACCAGGTCGAGGGCTGCCGCCGCCAGCTCCGGGCTGCAGTCGGTGTGGCCGATTGCCGGAATCACGCCGTGGGTGACCAGCTCGAAGACCAGGGAGTCAGTTCCGGGCAGCTCCGGCGCATAGGTCATCGAGATCAGGTGCCCGGCGGCGGCGCGGACCAGCTGCAGGAGCAGCTCCTCGTCGGGGTCGCTGAGGTAGGCGGGGTCGTGGGCGCCGGCCCTCAGCGGGGAAAGGAACGGCCCCTCGGCGTGGATGCCCGCGATGACTCCCTCCTCGGCGAGCTCCGCGAGCAGCGGAAACACGGCGAGCAGGTCGGCGCCGGGTGCTGCACCCGTGCTGGCCAGGAGTGTCGTTGTGCCGCTGCGGTGCTGGAAGTCGACGGCCGACCGGATTTCCGCGCTCGTGCCGGAGGTGAAATCACCGCCGTCGCCACCATGGCAGTGGAGGTCGACCAGTCCGGGAAGGATCAGCGCCCCGGGCGGGAGGAGGGCGGGAGTCCCGTGCGCCGCCGGTCCCGCGGGGCCGGCAACGATGATCCGGTTATCCTCCCAGCCAAGGACGGCGTCGTCGACGATGCCCGTCTCGGTGACCAGCCGTCCGGATAGGAAGCGCGGAGTACCCTGCTGGTTGGCCATTCTCCGATTCTATGCGCCCGCACCCCGCCAGCGGCGAGCCCGGTCTAGAACAGGCGGGATTCCTTGTCGTCAACGCCGCGCATCGCGTCGTAGTCGAGGGTCACGCAGTCGATGCCCCGGTCGGCGGCGAGCACCCGCGCCTGGGGCTTGATCTGCTGTGCGGCGAAGATGCCGCGCACGGGGGACATCAGGGGGTCCCGGTTGAGCAGTTCAAGGTAGCGGGTGAGCTGCTCAACGCCGTCGATGTCGCCGCGCCGCTTCAGTTCGACGGCGACGGTCGCCCCCGCTCCGTCCCTGGCCAGGATGTCAACGGGACCGATGGCGGTCATGTACTCCCGGCGCACAAGGGAGAACCCTTCACCGAGGAGGGTGATCTGTTCGGCGAGCAGCCGCTGAAGGTCCGCCTCAACGCCGTCCTTGACCAGGCCCGGATCGTCGCCGAGGTCGTGGGAGGTCTCGTGGAGCTGTTCGCGGATGTTGATCACAAGCTTGTCGTCGCTCTTGGCGTGCTGGACGGTCCACACCTCGGTGACGCCGTCGGCGGCGTCGGCCTCGTCGGGAGCCGAGACACGGAGGGAAGCCGGAGGGCTCATCCAGTTCAGCGGCTTGTAGGAGCCTCCGTCGGAGTGGACAAGGACCGAGCCGTCCGCCTTCACCATCAGCAGGCGGGTGGCAAGGGGAAGGTGTGCCCTGAGTCGGCCGATGTAGTCGACGGAGCAGCGGGCTATTACTAAACGCACACGCCACAGCTTACCGTCCGCGCGCTGGGGGACAGGCTGCACCGCTCCGTCCGGTGCCGCGGTTTCGGCGCCGGCCGCGCCGTCGGGCAGACTTAGAGGGTGCCACGATCGAACCGTCCCCGCCGTCCGCCAAGCGGCGGAAGGAACAAGTGGGCTCCCGCGCCCGAACGGGACCCCGAGCTCGCCCGGTTTGGCGTGCCCATCCACGAAAGCGCCCCCGACGGCGAGTGGTCGGTGCGCACCATCACCGAGCGGAACGCGGCGAAGAACTACACCTGCCCGGGCTGCAACACCGTCATTCCGCCCGGGCTGGCCCACCTTGTGGTGTGGCGCGAGGACTCGCTGTTCGGCACTGAGGCCGCTTTGGCCGACCGCCGGCACTGGCACAACCGGTGCTGGCGCTCCCGCAGCTTCCGGTACTGACCAGCACCGGCACGACGCGCCGCCCCCCGTCGCGCGGCGCCCTAGAATGGGGAAATGGCAAGTGATCCCCAGGACTACGTCTTCTCAACCAGCGCGGAACCCGTCGAGATCCGCGCCTCGACGGTGCTGCCGGCGGACCGGCGGAACATCGAACTGAAAACCGCCGACGGGCTGACGCTCGTGGGCGAGTTCGCCGCACCCGCGGGCCGGACGCCGAAGGCCACCCTCGTCACGCTTCACCCGTTGCCGACGCACGGCGGGTTCATGGACTCCCACCTCTTCCGCAAGGCATCCTTCCGGCTTCCGGCCCTTGCCGACATCGCAGTGCTGCGCTTCAACACCCGCGGGACCTGCTCTCCGCGGGGCTGCAGCGAAGGTGCCTTCGACGGTGGCGCCTCCGAGCGCCACGACATCGAGGCTGCGGTCAAGTGGGCCGTGGACGAGGGACTCACGAACATCTGGCTGGTCGGCTGGTCCTTCGGGACCGAACTGTGCCTGAAATACGGGGCGAGCGATCCGATCGCCGAGCACATCGAGGGAGCCATCCTGATCTCCCCGCCGCTCCACAGGGCCAAAGACACCGACCTCGACACCTGGGCCTCGTCGGGGCTCCCCCTCACGGTGCTCGTCCCCGAACTCGATGACTACCTCCGCCCCGACGCGGCGGAGGAACGCTTCGCAGGCGTTCCGCAGGCCGTCGTGACCGGGGTGGACGGCGCCAAGCACCTGTGGGTCGGCGAGAAGTACGCATCGCGGGCGCTCAACGAGATTGCCGACGTCGTGCTTCCCACGCCGGTTTCCCCGCTTCCCACGCAGTGGGAGGGACCGGTGGCCACGGCCTCCTAGGGCCGTGCTAACCAGCCGTGCGGACCGGCCGTTCGAACCAGCCCTGCGTGCTGTCCCGCGGGCTTGACCTACTGGCTGTCCTGGCGGGCGATGAACACTTCCTTGAGCAGCAGCATCACGGCGGCCGCCGTCGGGATGGCGATGAGGGCGCCGAGGACGCCGAGCAGGCTTCCGCCGGCGATGACGGCGATGACGGCCACCGCGCCGGGGACCGCAACCGCCCGCTGCATGATGCGCGGGGAGATGAAGTAGGCCTCGAACTGCAGGTAGGCGATGTAGGGGATCGCGAACAGCAGCGCAGTCTGCCAGCTGACAGTAAGGGCGATAAGGCTCACGAACCCTGCCGCGATGAGCGCCCCCACCAGCGGGATGAAGGCCAGCAGGACCACGATGAATGCCAGGAGCACCGAGAACGGCACCCCGACGATGCTCATGACCACGAACGCGAAAATGCCGTTGAGCAAAGCCACGCACGCCTGCCCGATGACGTACATGCCCACGCTGCGCGTGATCTCCTCGGAGAGGGACTGCACCCGCGGCCGGCGGGAGCGGGGTGCCAGGCGGTAGGCCCACTTTTTCATCGAGGGCAGCGAGGCAAGGAAGTAGAGGGTCAGGACGAGCACGATGAGCGCGCCGAAGAGGCCGTTGAGGATCACTGTGCCCACACCGAGGACACCGCCGAAGATCCCCCCGACCGCCTCGCTGTCGGTGAAAAAGTTGTTGATCTCCGCCGAGACCCTGTCGCGGAGCTGGAACTGGCGGTCGACTGTGCGGAACAGCTCGGAGTTGAGGAAGTCCTCGGCGTAACCGGGCGCGCGTGCTGCGATCTGCGAGGTCTGGTTGACGATCGTGGGAATCAGGGTCGCGAAGAAGCCGACAACCAGGCCGGCAAGGATCAGCAGCGACACCGCAATCCCCGCCGGACGCGGCACTCCGCGGGTTTCAAGCCACCGCACGATCGGGTCAAGCCCGAGGGCGATGAAGAGGGCGGCCCCGATCCAGAGCAGCAGCTGGCCCACATTCATGATGATGAAGTAGGCAAGCAGCGCCAGTCCCACGCCCACACTTGCCATGAAGCCGAAATGGATCGGGTGCTGGCGCATCGAGCGCGGATACGCTCCGCCGAACTTCAGGCGCTCGTCGGTCAGCTGAACGCTCGGATCGACGGCAACGGGTGCCGGTTCAAGCTCCGGCGGGAATTCGAAGCGCCGCCGCGGCTGCGCCCCGGGAAACCGCCGCGCATGGGAGAGCAGGGCGGAAAGGCTCCTGCGGGAGGGTTCAGGGCCGCCAACGGCCGTGGTTCCAGCCGCAGCCGGCACAGGATCCGCCCCCGGCGCACTTTCTCCTTCGGGCCGGGGCAGCGGCTCGTCGACGGGGACTTCCTCGTTGTTCGTCACGCTGGATTCTGCTTTCGAAAGTGGCTGCCTGCGCGGCAGGTGGAATGACAAGCGAAACACTACAGCCGGAGCGGACCGAAGCCGGGACGTGACGGGCGGGGCCGGAACAAAATTACGCACGGCTGGCAGCGGACCGACGGCCACTGCGGAGGGCGCTCAGATCGGCGGCGGGCCGAAATCGGCGGGGAGGACGATCTTCGTTACCATTGGGGAACGAATCGGGAGCGTTTGCGACCCTTGGTCCTGCATGCCCCGCGGACAGGGGGCTGCGCAGAAGGACGGCCGCCCGCTCCACTATACGACGATAGGTAGCCGAGTGCGTTTGAAAATTGCAGTGCCGATTATCCTTGCGGGCGTGCTGCTGATGCTGCTGGGCATCGGCCAGCGCACCCTGTGGGCGCCGTCCGAAACCCGGACCTGGAGCGTTCCGGCGGGGGCGCAGTCGGCGCCCGTGACGGTGATCGATGCCGCCTCGCGGAACTCCGACGCGGCCGAGATCGACATCACCGTCAAGGGCGAGGGACAGTTCACCCTGGCCGTTGGCCGGGCCGCCGACGTCGACGCCTGGGTGGGCAAGGCCGCACACCTCCGCGTCACGGGCAAGGGCGAGGAAGAGCTGACGACGGAGTTCACTGACGGGGAAAAGACGGTTCCCGACCCCCGCGGTGCCGACCTGTGGACGAGCGAGGAGACGGCCGACGGCTCGGTGACCCACCGCTGGCTTGAGCCGGCCGAGGGCGACTGGTCCATCCTGCTCGCGGCGGACGGCAAGCGCCCGGCTCCCGCGGAAATCTCGATCACCGAGCCCAACGACCGCTCGACGCCGTTCGCGGTGCCGCTGATCGTCGCCGGAGCGCTCGTCACGGTGCTCGGCATCGCGCTTGCCTTCGTCACCCCTCGCTCCTCCGGCACCGCCGGAGGCCGGGCTCCGGCAGTCGAGGGCTCCAGGGCCTACCTGCGCCAGCAGAGCGCCGCCACGGCACGCCGGGGCGCCCGCCGGCCACGAATGGCGCATCCCGCTGCCGCCGCAGTACTCGCGCTGGGAATGACCGCGGCCGGGCCCGCCGCCGGGAACGCGGCGACCCAGAAGCCGGAAAGCACAACCGCGCCCAGCGCCGCTGCGGGACCGGATAACGGGGCCGAAGCACCCCCCGTGCTCCTTGACGCCCAGCTCGAGCGCATCCTCGGCTCGGTGGCGGCGACAGTCGCCGAGGCCGATGCGGCCTCCGACGCCGCCCTGCTGAAGTCCCGGGTCTCCGGGGCCGCGGCCAACCTGCGCAGCGGCGGGTATGCCGTCCGGTCCAAGGCGGACGACGTTCCGGCGCCGGTGCCGGTCGCGGCGTCGCCGGTGCTCACCCGGATGATCCCGTCGGGAACGGCATGGCCGCGGACTGTCGTGGCGCTGACCCAGAGCGAGAAGAACCCGGTTCCCCAGGCCCTTGTGCTCACCCAGGACACGCCCCGCTCGAACTACCAGCTTGTTTCGGCGATCCAGATGCTCCCCGGCACAACCTTCCCGGCGTCAACCCCGGGCAAGGGGCTCACTGAAGTGAAGCCGGACGACGCAGAGGGCCTGACCATGGCGCCGCAGGCCGCTGTTGCGGCGATCGCGAACTTCCTCACTTCGCCCAAGGGCAAGCACAAGGGAACCTTCGAGACGAACTCCTTCGCCGAGGCGATCACCGACTTCCAGGCGGGGGTGGTCGCGGACACGGATGACGACGCAGCCACCATCTCCTTCAAGCACGACGCCGTCCCGGCCAACACCCGCGCGGTGCGCACCGGCGACGGGGGAGCGGTGGTGTTCGGATACCTCGGACACACCTACTCGAGCGTGCCGAAGGGCAAGGGCGACTCGATCGACCTCAACGGTACGATCTACGAAACCCTGACCGGCAAAGACAAGACGGAAAAAGGCATTGACGTCGGGTACGGCGAGGCCGTGATGATGTATGTACCGCCCGCCGGGAGCAGTGAGAAGATCCGCGTCATCGGCGCCGCCCAGCAGCTCCTCGCTGCGAAGCTCCGCTAGGCAGTCCCCGCTCTCGTCCGATCTGAAAGGCAGTACCTTGTCCACACCTGGGAACCGCGGCAGCGTGCCGCCGGCGTCGATGAACCTCCATGGCGCAGTTGATCTGTCGGCGCTCAAAGCGCGCGCGGAGGCCGCCGCACGGCCCGCGGCGGCTGAGAGCCGCCCCCCGGCGGCAAGTCCCTATATCGTTCAGGTCACCGAGCAGACCTTCCCCCAGCTGGTCCAGCTCTCCGCGCAGGTCCCGGTGATCGTCGATCTGGGCGCGGCGTGGAGCGAGCAGTCGGTGCAGGTCAGCAGCGTGCTCGAAGCCGCAGCCATTGAGCTTGACGGCCGGGTGCTGCTGGCAAAGGCCGACATCCAGGCCCAGCCGCAGATCGCGTCCGCGTTCCAAGCGCAGGCTGCGCCTACCGTCGTGGCCGTGGTCAAGGGCCAGCCCGTTCCCTTGTTCGAGGGGGCGCTGCCGGAGGAGCAGATCCGGGCCTTCATCGATGAGCTGCTGAAGGTCGCCGAGGCCAACGGGGTGACGGGAACGCTCAACGAAGCGGGCGCGGCAGCGGTGCCGGCGCCCGGCACCGAGCCTGTGCTGCCGCCCCTGCACCAGGCGGCATACGACGCAATCGAGGCCGGCCACTACGCGGCAGCCGCCGCTGCCTACCGCCAGGCACTCGCCGAGCAGCCCGCCGATGCCGACGCCAAGGCCGGCCTCGCCCAGGTCGAGCTCATGCAGCGCGTGGAGAAGGTTGATGCAGCGCAGATCCGCGCCGCCGGGGCCGAGCAGCCCGACAACCTTGACGCGCAGCTCGCTGTGGCCGACCTCGACCTGACCGGCGGCCACGTCGAGGACGCCTTCGCGCGCATCGTCTCCTTCATCGCCCGCAGCGCCGGTGAAGACAAGGACGCCGCCCGGAAGCGCCTCCTTGAACTCTTCGAGGTCGTTGGACCCACCGATCCGCGCGTGACAAAGGCGCGCAGCGCGCTCGCGCGGGCGCTCTTCTAGCCCCTGCGCGACAAGGCACCATCCGCAGCTGGAACCGCAAAAAGGAAATCATGACAACCGAAGACACTGGGAGCGCTACCCGGCCGGCTCTCTTCACCCCGATCCGCCTGCGCTCGCTCGACATCGAGCACCGCGGCTGGGTTGCGGCAATGTGCCAGTACTCGTGTGACGCGCGGCTGGCGCCAGGGGTTCCGAACGACTGGCACCTGATGCATCTGGGCCAGTTCGCCGCCGGCGGGGCGGCAATGATCATCACGGAGGCCACCGCGGTCAATCCCGAGGCGCGGATCAGTCCCCGCGACGCCGGTCTCTACAACGCCGACCAGGTCGAGGCCTGGCGCCGCATCGTCGACTTCGTCCACACCTACGGTGCGGTCAGGACCAGGATCGCAGTGCAGCTGGCACATGCCGGACGCAAGGCGTCGACCTACTGGCCGTTCAGCCGCCACCACGGCTCCGTGCCGGTATCGGAGGGAGGCTGGCAGACCCTCGGCCCGACCGGGGAGGCGTTCGGCGACTACGCGGCTCCAGCGGCAATGACAGAGGCCGACATCGATAAGGTCATCGACGATTTCGGGCGCTCCGCCCGCCTCGCCGTCGAGGCCGGGTTCGACGCCGTGGAGATCCACGCCGCCCACGGGTACCTGCTGCACCAGTTCCTTACACCCCTCGTCAACACCCGCAAGGACGGGTGGGGAGGGTCCGAGGACGCACGGTTCAGGCTCACCCTGGCGGTCATCGACGAGGTCCGCCGAAGCATTCCCGATTCGATGCCGCTGCTGCTTCGTATTTCCGCCTCCGACTGGACCGAGGGCGGGCTCGACGGCGCCGCCTCGACCCGCCTCGCAGAGCGGGCCGCCCAGCACGGGGTCGACTTCGTTGACGTTTCATCTGGCGGTGCGGTGCCCCACGCGCGGATCCCCGTGGGGCCCGGCTACCAGGTGGAGCTTGCCGAGGTGGTGCGGGCGGCAGGGGTGCCGACCGGCGCCGTCGGTCTGATCAGTGAAGCCCAGCAGGCCGAGTCCGTTGTACGCGAGGGCCGCGCCGACGCCGTCCTGATCGCCCGCGCCGCCCTGCGCGACCCGCACTGGTGGGTCCGGTCCGCGCATGAGCTCGGCTACACGCTTCCCCTGGCGCCGCAGTACGAACGCGCCGGGCGGTCCTAGGTTTTGCCGCGGACGCCGGCGGCACGCCCGGTGCCGCTGCCGAAAGTGCGCCGGCGATAGAATGGAAAAATGACTATGCCCGTAGACCCTTTCGAGAACGACCCGCTGGAAAGCGCCGGCGGTTCAACCACCACCCTCGAACGCGAGGAAATGCGCCAGGAGGTTGAGCCCGGCGACAGCGAGCGCTTCGCCCACTATGTGCGCAAGGAAAAGATTATGGAATCGGCGTTCACCGGCGAGCCAGTGATCGCCCTCTGCGGGAAGGTATGGACGCCCGGACGCGATCCGGAGAAGTTCCCGGTATGCCCGGAGTGCAAGGAGATCTACAACGGGCTGCGCCCCGGCAAAGACGACTCCTAGTCCCGCCGGCCGGCCGCTCATAGCCCGGCGGCGGCCCGCCGCTGAATGCCCGGTGGAGTTCCCGGGAAGCCTCCGACCGACATCCCAGGGGTGTAATGACTGACAGTTCCGCCGTGCCCGCCGGCGCAATGTCGGCAAGGTACCGTCCGCTCACGCTCGGGGTCCTCGCCATCATCACGTGCGCCGCCTTCGAAGCGATGGCGGTGGTGACCGCCATGCCGGCGGTGGCCGCCGAGCTCTCCGGCGAGGCATCCTATGGGCTGGCGTTCTCGATGTACCTGACCGCTTCCCTTCTGGGCACGGTCCTGGCTGGGTCGTGGACCGATGCCCGGGGCCCGAGGCCGGCCCTGGCCGTCGGGATGCTGCTGATGATTGCGGGGCTGATCCTCTCCGGCGCCGCACCGGCGTTCTGGGTGGTCACAGCGGGCCGGGCGGTCTCCGGCCTGGGCGGGGGTTTCGTCATCGTCGCCGTCTACGTGATCATCGGCAGGGTGTTTCCCGCCCAGGCCCAGCCGGTTGTATTCGGATGGCTCTCCGCGGCCTGGGTGGTGCCCTCGCTCGTCGGCCCCCTGGTGGCCGGCGTGGTTGCAGAACAGGCGAGCTGGCGGTGGGTCTTCCTCGGCGTCGCGCCGGTGGTGCTCGCCGCAGTGCTGATCGTCTGGCCGCGTACCCGCGGCCTCGGCCCCCCGGAGCCCGCCGCCGCAAAGGCAGGCCGCGACCGGTCCGCCGCCGCAGCTCACGGCGGGGGACCGGAAGCTCCAGGAGATTCCCGTTCCGGTGGCCCACGGCCTCGACGCCCCGGGGCAGGCACCGGATGGCACCGGGCCGTGCGTGGGCTGGGACTGGCGGGGGGCGTTTTCGCCGTCCAGGCGGCGCTCAGCGGCCTCGACACGCAGGCACCGGGCGGCGCCGGGCTGGCCCTGAGGGGACTCGCCGCGGCCGTCGGCCTCGCGGCGGTGCTCGTGACCCTGCCCGGGCTGCTTCCGCGCGGCACCCTGCGCCTGGCCCCCGGCCTGCCGAGCATCATCGCCACCCGGGGCTTCGTGAACGTCGCGTTCTTCGGCGCCGAGGCCTTCATCCCGCTCATGCTCGTCACGGCGAGGGACTTCAGTGCCGCAACGGCCGGGCTGGCCCTGAGCGCCGGCGCCCTCGGCTGGAGCGGCGGATCCTTCCTTCAGGCACGGGTGCGCTTCCGGCGCCAATGGCTGCTTGTCGCAGGATCAACACTGCTCTCCGCCGCCCTCGGTGGCTTCGCCCTCGCCTCCTCAGCGGAGGCACCGCTGGGAGTGCTGATCGCGCTGTGGGCGCTCGCGGGCTTCGCCATGGGCATGACGCTCTCAAGCACCTCCGTGCTGGTGCTGAAGCTCTCCCCGGACGGCGAGCAGGGACGCAACTCAGCTTCCCTCCAGATCTCCGACCAGATCGGCGGAGTGGTGGGCACTGCAGGAGCAGGCACACTCTTCGCCCTGCTGCGGGACCCCGCCAACCCCGGACAGGTCGCGGTCTTTGTTGCGATCTGGCTGGCTCTGTGCCTGTTCTCGGCAGCAGGTATAGTTTCGGGTCTGAGAGGGGCGCAGGCTGCTGATGCCGGCCCCGATCCGAACACCAAGAAGTCAATGGAAGGTACTGTCCCGGCGTGAGTAGTGACACCCTGTTCGGTGCCGGCCCAGCGCTGCCGCCCGCGTATCCGGAGCGTGCAGCCTGGGGCACCGCACCCAAACTCCGCCAGTGGCAGAGCGAAGCCCTCGAAAAATACTTTGCCAATTCGCCGCAGGACTTCCTCGCCGTCGCAACCCCCGGGGCAGGCAAGACGACGTTCGCGCTGCGGGTTGCCACCGAGCTCGTTGAGCGCGGCATCGTGAACCGCATCACCGTCGTCGCGCCGACCGATCACCTGAAGCGGCAGTGGGCCGACGCAGCGGCGCGGGTGGGCCTCTCGATCGACCCGAACTTCAAGAACGCCGACGGCCGCCACGGCAACGGCTTCATCGGGGTCGCCGTGACCTACGCGCAGGTGGCCAGCAAGCCGATGCTCCACCGTGCCAAGACCGAGGGCGCGAAGACGCTGGTGATCCTCGATGAGATCCACCACGGCGGCGACGCCCTGTCGTGGGGCGACGGAATCCGCGAGGCCTTCGAGCCGGCGGTGCGCCGGCTGTCGCTGACCGGTACTCCCTTCCGCTCCGACACCGCGGCGATCCCCTTCGTCGAATATGTTGAGGACGCCGACGGCATCCGGCGCTCCCGCTCGGACTACACCTACGGCTACGGCGAGGCGCTGCGCGACCACGTGGTGCGTCCGGTGATCTTCATGGCCTATTCCGGCCAGATGCGGTGGCGGACCAGCGCGGGCGAGGAGATGGCGGCGTCGCTCGGCGAAGCGGCCGTCACCAAGGACATCACCGCCCAGGCGTGGCGCACGGCGCTCAACCCCGCGGGGGAGTGGATCCCCGCGGTGCTCGCGGCAGCGGACAAGCGGCTCACGGAGGTGCGCCGGTCGGTGCCCGACGCCGGCGGCCTTGTCATTGCCACCGACCATGACGACGCCCGCGCCTACGCCGGCCAGCTGAAACGGATCACCGGGGAGTCGCCCACCGTGATCCTCTCCGACGACGCCAAGGCCTCCGGCAAGATCGAGGAGTTCTCCGCGGGGGAGCGCCGGTGGATGGTTGCGGTGCGGATGGTCTCCGAAGGCGTCGACGTGCCCCGGCTCGCGGTGGGCGTCTACGCGACCTCAACGGCCACCCCGCTGTTCTTCGCCCAGGCCATCGGGCGCTTCGTGCGTGCCCGCCGCCGCGGCGAGACGGCGTCGGTGTTCCTTCCCTCGGTGCCGAACCTCATGGCCCTGGCCAACCAGCTGGAAGTGGAGCGCGACCACGCGCTCGACCGTCCGACCACGGGGGAGGAGGACGCCTTCGCGCTCGAGGACAGCCTCATGGAGGCGGCCAACCGGCAGGAGAAGGCCTCCGACTCCCTCACCAAGCAGAAGTTCGAGGCCCTCGAATCGCAGGCCTCATTCGACCGCGTGCTGTTCGACGGCGGCGAATTCGGTACGGGCGGAGAGATGGGCAGCGAGGAGGAATTCGACTTCCTCGGGATCCCGGGGCTCCTTGACGCAGACCAGGTGGGCCAGCTGCTGCGCCAGCGGCAGCGCGACCAGCAGTCCCGCCGCCGCGGGCGCGCCGAAGCGGCACCCGCGGAACCGCAGCCCCAGGTTGTCGATCACCGGCAGCTGACCGAGCTGCGCGGGCAGCTCGCCAAGAATGTCGCTGCGTGGTCGGCCCGCTCCGGCACCCCGCACGGCGTCGTGCACACCGAACTGCGGAAGGCCTGCGGCGGGCCCGCGGTCGCCCAGGCCAACGAGGAGCAGCTCCAGCGCCGGCTGAAGAAGCTTCAGGACTGGTTCATCGGCCGGAAATAGGCCAGAACCCGGCAGCGGGACGGCGGAGACGCCGGCTTCCGCCGCCGGGAAGGCGATGCGCTCAGCGCATCACCTCGACCCCAGCCGTTTCCAGCTCCTCAAGGGTCTCCTCCACCCGCTCCGCATGGACGGCCCGGGTGAGGCCGCTGAGCAGGGACACGGAGTACCCAGCCGCAAGCGCGTCGAGGGCGGTGGCGCGGACGCAGTAGTCGGCGGCAAGGCCGGTGACCACGACCTCCTCGACGTCGTGATCGCGCAGCCAGTCGTCGAGGGTCAGCGGGGTCTCCTCGGGGTCCTGGACCGCGCCAAGCTTCTGCTCGCCCGTGGGAACCTCGTCCTCGGGGGCCAGGACGCCCTCGAATCCGGAGTACGCGGCCTCGAACTGTCCCTTGCGGAACACGGCGTCGAGATTCTCGGTGTCAAGATCCGGATGGAATTCTGCGCCGGGGGTGTCCGCCACGCAGTGGACCGGCCAGGAATCGACGAAGTCAGGGGTCTCCGAGAAGTGGGGGCCTGGATCGATGTGCCAGTCCTGGGTGGCAACGACGTAGTCGTAGTCGGCGGCGTGCTCGTCGGCGTGGTCGCTGATCGCCGCGGCAACCGCTGCACCGCCCCTGACGGCAAGCGATCCGCCCTCGCAGAAGTCGTTCTGCACGTCGACGATGATGAGCGCTCGGGTCATGGCAGGTTCTCCTCGTATTCGGTGGGGATGACGGGTTCGCCGCGCTGCAGGCGGTGGACCGCAGCGGGCAGTTCCGCAATGGACTCCTGGTGGTGCCGGGCCGCACGGACCACCGCCTCCGGTCCCGTCCAGCCCGGGAGCACCTCGCCGTTCTTGACGAGCTGGTGAAGCAGCGGCCGGTCGTTACCGTCGTCGTAGGGGGCGGCGCCGATTCCCACGACCTCGGCGGTTGCCACGCCGTTCTCGTCGCGGCGGCGCAGCGCGTACTTCCTGCCTCCCACCGACGCCTTGTTCTTCGCCGACTTGGCGACCGCCACGAAGCGGCCGTCGTTGTCCTCCCTGCTGACCAGCTTGTAGACCATGCCGGCGGTCGGGGCTCCGGAACCGGTCACCAGTGAGGTGCCCACGCCGTAGGCATCGACCGGGGCCGAGGCAAGAAGGCCGATCGCAAACTCGTCGAGGTCCGAGGTGACAAGTATCCTCGTGTTCGGATTTCCGAGGTCATCGAGCAGTTCGCGCACCCAGCGCGCCTGGGCAACGAGGTCGCCGGAATCAAGGCGCACAGCCCCCAGTTCCGGGCCGGCGACCTCAACGGCGGTCCGCACGCCCTTTTCGACGTCGAAGGTGTCGACGAGCAGCGAGGTGCCCGGGCCCAGCGCAGCAACCTGCGCCTCGAACGCTTCGCGCTCCGTGTCGTGGAGCAGCGTGAACGAGTGGGCGGCGGTTCCCACGGTCGGAACAGCGTACCGGCGTCCTGCCTCGAGGTTCGAGGTGCTGGCGAAACCGCCGATGATCGCCGCCCGGGAAGCGGCGACGGCCGCCTCCTCATGGGTGCGCCGGGACCCCATCTCGATGCAGGGGCGGCCCGCGGCCGCACTCGTCATGCGCGAGGCCGCCGAGGCGATGGCGCTGTCATGGTTGAGGATCGAGAGGATGAGGGTCTCGAGGATGCAGGCCTCGGCGAACGTGGATTCGACGATGAGGATCGGGGAATTTGGGAAGTAGGCCTCGCCCTCGGCGTATCCGAAGATGTTCCCGCTGAACGAAAAATCCGCGAGCCAGGCGATGGTGCGCGCATCCACGACCGCGTTCCGGGAGAGGAACTCAAGCTGTTCGTCCTCGAACCGGAACCCCGCGAGGGCCTCAAGCAGGCGCCCGGTGCCGGCGGTGACGCCGTAGCGGCGCCCGTCGGGCAGGCGCCGGGCGAAGGCCTCGAACACGGAGCGGCGCGATGCCGCTCCGGAGGTCAGGGCGGCCTCAAGCATCGTCAGTTCGTACTGGTCGGTGAAGAGCGCCGTGTTTGGCTGATTCATCGGGCGGGTCGCGTTTCCGCTGGCAGGAGTCACAGTCAAAACATTAGCCGGGCGTTCGCTTTGTGAGTACCTGCGGACGACCCGGGAGCACCGCAACCTAGAATGAAAACCATGACACTTGGCGTTGCGACGGACCCCGGCGTGCGGGAAGAGACCCACACCCGCGAATCGATGAACCTTGACCAGCCCTGGGTCGTGGTGGTGTGGAACGATCCGGTCAACCTCATGAGCTACGTCAGCTACGTCTTCCAGACCTATTTCGGCTACAGCGAGGCGAAGGCCCGCAAGCTCATGCTCGAGGTCCACGAGCTGGGACGTTCCGCCGTGGCCGAGGGAAGCCGCGAGAAGGCCGAACGCGACACCGTTGCCCTTCACGGGTACGGCCTGTGGGCAACATTCGAAAAAGCCGGAAGCGAGTAGGCCCCGTGGCTAAAGCATTCAAGTCAACCCGGCGCGGCATCACCGCCCGGCTCGAGCCCGGCGAAGTGCGGCTGCTGGGCACCCTCTTCAAGGACATCATCTCGATGCTCGAACCGGAGACCGCTCCGAGCACCGACCCCCTGGCGGCGATGGTGGGCATGGACACCGAGGCGGTGGCGCCCACCGACTCCGCCGTCCGACGTCTGCTTCCCGACGCGGTGCGGAACGACGACAGTGAGGCCCTCGAGTTCCGGCGGCTCACCGAGCGGTCCCTGCGGGAACAGAAGATCGGAGCGCTGCGCAGCAGCGCGCTGCTCCTCGAAAGCGACCCGATCTCCCTGACCCCGGAACAGGCGCCGCTGATGGCGCAGGCGCTCAACGATGTGAGACTGGTGCTGGCCGACCGGCTGGGCATCAAGACCGACGAGGACGCCGCACGGCTGCACGGCGTCACCGACTTCGCCGACGCCGAGGATGTCGAGGCCTACCTCGCGCTGGTTTACAACTTCGTGACCTGGCTCCAGGAGTCCCTGGTGCAGGCGATGCTCGGCTCGGGCAGGCCGCGGCGCTGAGCACCAATCGGCGAGTGTGATATATCCGACTGGGCGAAAGTTAGTTTCTTCGGCCAACACGTCATATTCTCAGTAGATTATGAGCGCAGACGCGGATGTATTTTCATCGTTGAAGAAAACCGAGGCGCCGATCGGCATCTTCGACTCCGGTGTCGGAGGGCTGACGGTGGCCCGCGCGGTCATTGACCAGCTCCCGCATGAATCCATCATCTACGTCGGCGACACGGCCAACGGACCCTACGGGCCGCAGCCGATCGCGGCCGTACGGGCCCACGCGCTGGCGGTCATGGACGAGCTCGTGGATTCCGGGGTGAAGCTGCTGGTCATCGCGTGCAACTCCGCCTCCGCCGCAGTGCTCAGGGACGCCCGGGAGCGTTACACGGCGAGGTACGGGATCCCCGTGATCGAGGTCATCCAGCCGGCCGTCCGCCGCGCCGTCGCCTCAACCCGCACCGGCAATGTGGGGGTGATCGGCACCTCTGCGACGGTCAGCTCCCGCGCCTATGAAGACACCTTCGCCGCCGCCCCGCACCTGCGGATCACCTCGGCGGCGTGCCCCGAGTTCGTCGAGTTCGTCGAGGCCGGGGTGACGGCCGGGCCCGAACTGCTCTCGGCCGCCCGACGCTACCTGGAGCCGCTCAAGCGGGCGGACGTCGACACCCTTGTGCTCGGCTGCACCCACTACCCGCTCCTGACAGGCGTGATCTCCTACGTGATGGGCGACGGCGTCAGCCTCGTCTCAAGTGCGGAGGAGACCGCGAAGGACGTCTACCGGGCCCTCGTCTCGCACGACCTCCTCCGCGCCGACACCGCAGTGGCCCGGCACCGCTTCATTGCGACAGGGGACGCCGAGAGCTTCGAGGTCCTTGCCCGCCGGTTCCTCGGCCCGGAGGTGCTGGGCGTGCAGCATGTTGACCACGTCGCGGCCGAATACCCGACCGGAAGCCTCGCCAGGGTCACTCCGGACATGATTGCAGCAGCGGGGCGGACCTCATGAAGCTGACAATCGTCGGCTGCAGCGGGTCCTTTCCCGGCCCGCAGTCCCCGGCGTCGTGCTACCTGGTGAGTGCCGAGCACGAGGGGCGCACCTGGCGGATCCTGCTCGATCTCGGGAACGGATCCCTCGGCGCCCTCCAGCGCTACATCGACCTGCGCCAGATCGACGGAGTGTTCCTGAGCCACCTCCACCCGGACCACTGCATGGACCTGTGCGGGCTCCACGTTGCGGTCCACTGGGATCCTGCCGGATGGGGAAGGGAACGCATCCCGGTCTGGGGGCCAACGGCAACGGCGGACCGGATGGCCACCGCGTACGGGCTCGCGCTGAACCCCGGCATGCACGAGGATTTCGATTTCCACTCGTACAACCCGCGCACCGCCCTGCGGCTGGGCCCCTTCACCATCACCCCGTACCCGGTGCTGCACCCGGCCGAGGAAGCCTACGCGCTGCGCGTCGAGGTGACCGAGCCAAACGCCGGGGGAGTCCCCGAGACCCGGGTGCTCACCTATTCCGGCGACACCGATTCCTGCGACTCCCTGGTCGAGGCCGCTTCGAGCGCCGACATCTTCCTCTGCGAGGCGGCCTTCCATGAGGGGCGCGACGACGGAATCAGCGGTGTCCACCTGACCGGGCGCCGAGCGGGTGCGGTTGCCGCGGCGGCATCGGTGAAGCGCCTGCTGCTGACGCACCTGCCGGTGTGGAACGACGCCAACGTCTCAATCGACGAGGCCCGTGCTTCCTACTCCGGGGAGCTGGCCGTCGCCGTCGCCGGCGTGTCCTACACCGTCTAGTACACGGTGCAGGACACCGCCCAGCGCGGCTGCGCAGAGTAACTCTCCCTCACCGGCGATGTTGAACCGCTGCGGAATCCTCCCCGGGCTTCCCCCGGCGGTGTAGTCTGCGGAAAGCACCACCCCGCCGGGATGCCCGTCCCGGGCCGGGGCCGGTGTCCGTGTGAAAGGTCTCAAGAATATGGAACCAACCCCAACGGGCCCCGCCGAGCGCGGCCTCCCGCCGGAACCTTCGGGCGTGGAGCCCGGCCAGGAGCAGGGGGAACCCGAGCCCGGCGGCGCGGAGCCCGGCCAGGGCTCGGAAGCTCCAGCACGGCGCAGGCCGAGCCTCCGGATGCTGCTACCGCTGGCGGCACTGCTCGTTGCGGTGCTGCTCGTGCTGATCCCGCAGCTCACCTCGCGCTCGAACGCCTCCAACGAAGCCCAGCGCGGGGCTGTCACCGCACCGGCCACCGTCCCCCCAACCACCGTGCCCCCAACCAGCGCGTCCCCGCCGAGCGCGCCCGCAACGAGCGCGAAGCCCAAGCCGCCGGCCGCCAAGGCGGTGCCCAACCCCGGCCCCGCGGCCGCGGCCCCGACCCGGATCACCGTCGAGGCCGCGGGCATCGACGTGGCCGTGCTGCCGCTGAGCCCCACGGGAGCCGAGCTCGAGAGCCAGACGATCGTTCCCCCGTTCACCGACGACGGCTACTGGCTGACGTCCTACGGCACTCCGGGTGCAGGCTCCAGCAACACCACCTACATCGCCGGGCACAGCTGGGAAGGCCGCGAGGCCCCGTTCGACCGGTTCAGCACCCACACCGAGGTCGGTGACATCATCACCGTCACCACCCAGAAGGGAAAGCTCGACTACCGGGTCGACTCGATCATCACCCACGACAAGGACACCCTCAAGACGAGCGACATCTGGAACATCGTGCCGAACCGCCTTGTCCTCATCAGTTGCTACACGGAGGACCCGTGGGGCAAGAACGTCGTGGTGAGCGCCTCTCCCGTGAAGGGCTGACGCGGCCGCTGCCGGTGTCCGGCCCCTCCGCCGCCAGCCGGGCGGGGCACCGGTGCCGCCCGATTAGACTGGCTGCATGAGCCCAACGAACACCCCGTCCCCTTCTTCCCCCCAGTCCGCGCCGGAAGGACCGGACCCCGCCCAGGCACTTCGGGCGGACGGCCGCACCCCGGACCAGCTGCGCAACATCAGCATCACCCGGGGATGGTCGAAGCAGGCCGAGGGATCGGCGCTCATCGAATTCGGGAACACCCGCGTGCTGTGCACCGCCTCGCTGACCAGCGGGGTGCCGCGCTGGCTCAAGGGCGAGGGCAAGGGGTGGGTCACAGCGGAATACGCAATGCTGCCGCGCGCCACCAACACCCGCTCCGACCGCGAATCGGTCAAGGGAAAGATCGGCGGGCGCACCCACGAGATCTCCCGTCTGATCGGGCGCTCGCTGCGCTCGATCATCGACACCAAGGCGCTGGGTGAGAACACCATCGTGCTTGACTGCGACGTCCTCCAGGCCGACGGCGGAACCCGCACCGCCGCCATCACCGGCGCCTACGTGGCGCTCGCCGACGCGATCCGCTACGCGAAGGACAAGAAACTCATTCCCGCAAACGCCAAGCCGCTGATCGACACCGTCGCAGCCGTGAGCGTGGGGATCATCGACGGCGTGCCAATGCTGGACCTTCCCTACGTTGAGGACGTGCGCGCCGAGACGGACATGAACGTCGTCGTCACGGGTTCGGGGAAGTTCGTCGAGGTCCAGGGAACCGCCGAGGGCGCCCCCTTCGACCGCGTCGAGCTCGACGCCCTTCTCGACCTCGCCCTCCTGGGCACCTCGCAGCTGGCCCAGATCCAGCTCGACACCCTCAAGGATGCCGCCGGTGCCTGAGCATCAGTACCGGCTGGTGCTGGCAACCCGCAACAAGGGCAAGCTGCGCGAACTGCGCGAACTTCTCCGCGGCCAGGTCCCCGGGCTCGACGTCGACACGCAGGTCGTCGACGCCGAGACGGCCGGTGCGGCGGATGTCGTCGAGAACGGCGTCACCTTCGAGGAAAACGCGCTGCTCAAGGCCCGCCAGACGGCGGCGCGGACCGGCCTCGTGGCTGTCGCGGACGATTCGGGCCTCGCCGTCGACGTCCTCGGTGGAGCTCCGGGGATCTTCTCCGCCCGCTGGGCAGGACGCCACGGCGACGACCGGGCGAACCTTGAGCTCCTGCTTGCCCAGTTGGCCGACATCGAACCGGCCCACCGCGGTGCCGCCTTCCACTGCGCGGCAGCTCTCGCCGTCCCCGAGGGCGCGGTGCATGTCGAGATCGGCGAGCTGCGGGGCACGCTGCTCACCGAACCGCGCGGACACGGCGGGTTCGGGTACGATCCGCTGCTGGTTCCCTCCGGATTCGACCGGACCTGCGCCGAACTCACCCCGGAGGAGAAGAACCGCATCAGCCACCGCGGCCTCGCCTTCCGGGCGCTGCTGCCGTACCTGATCCAGGCGCTTGGGGCACCGGAGGCGGGCGCGGACCGCTGACCCGTTTTTGGCGGGCCGGGCAGTGAATAGGGCAGACTTGTTGGCAATATGACTACTTTCCTGCAGCAGGCGCTGACGACCCAGTCCGACGGATCCGCACTGAGCGGAATCTCCCAGTGGGCGGTGGACATCATGGAGACCATCGGTGCTCCCGGTGCCGGCCTGGCGATCGCCCTGGAGAACCTGTTTCCGCCGCTTCCCAGCGAGGTGATCCTTCCGCTCGCGGGGTTCACCGCGAGCCGGGGCAATTTCACCCTGTTCGAGGCGATTTTCTGGACCACCCTGGGGTCGGTCGTCGGTGCCTACGTCCTCTACGCCCTTGGGGCGTGGCTGGGTCGGAACCGGATGCGGGCCATCGTCTCACGGGTGCCGCTGATCGACCTCGAGGATGTCGACAAGGTCGAAGCCTGGTTCAGCCGGCACGGGTACCGGGCCGTGTTCTTCGGCAGGATGATCCCGCTCTTTCGCAGCCTGATCTCCATCCCTGCGGGCATCGAGAGGATGCCGCAGGGCAAGTTCCTGGTCCTGACAACCGCGGGCAGCCTGATCTGGAACACGATCTTCGTGCTCGCAGGCTTCTACCTCGGCGAGAACTGGCACCTGGTGGAGCGGTACGCCGACACCTTCCAGAAGATCGTCATCGTCGCGGTGATCCTCTTCGTTGGCTACTTCGTCGTGACCAAGGTGCTCAAGCGCCGCCGCTCGCGAGAGGTCCAGTGAGCCCCCTCCCGCCGCGGCTGGCCGAGGTATGGCCGCTCTTCGGCCTTTCGATCACAAGCCCCCGGCTGACGCTTACGCCGATACGGGACGATCAGCTGCCCGAGCTCATCGACGCAGCCCTCGCGGGCATCCACGATCCGGCCGTCATGCCCTTCAGCGTCCCGTGGACCGACGCGCCGCGGGAAATCCTCATCCGGGAAACCCTCAAGCACCAATGGCGCACCCGTGCGGCGGTCGAGCCGGAGAACTGGAGCGTGATCTTCGCCGTCGAGCATCAGGGGCGGGTCATCGGTACGCAGGACCTCGCGGCTCGCCGGTTTTCCCTGCTTCGCCGGGTTCGCACCGGGTCGTGGCTGACGCAGTCCGAACAGGGCAAGGGGCTGGGCAAGGAGATGCGCGCGGCCATTCTCCAGTTCGCTTTCGATCACCTCGGGGCTGATTCGGCGGCATCGGGGGCGGCGGCCTGGAACGGAGCCTCGCTGGGGGTCTCCGCCGCGCTCGGATACCGGCCGAACGGCACCTCCCTCGTCGAGGCGCGCCCGGGCGAGGTCGACCAGCAGCAGCTGCTGCTGCTGGAGAAGAGCGAGTTCCGCCGGCCGGGGTGGACGGCCGTCGTGGAGGGCTTCGACGCCGCCCGCCCTACACTGACAGGCGCTTGAGCTCGCGTGAAAGGTCGGTCGTCGGACCAAGGAGCCTCGCGTCGAGGCCGAGGCTCCGGGCGGCTTCGACGCTGACGGGCGACCCGTCAATGAACGTCACGGCCTCCGGGGGCGCGTCAAGGGCGGCAAGGACATGGCGGAAGATCTCCTGCGAGGGCTTAACCAGGCCGAGGTTTGAACTGAAGAACAGCCGTTCGAAGTACCGCAGCCAGGGCGCTCCGGAGAAGTTGGACACCATCGCTGCCGGCATGTTCGACAGCAGGGCAAGCCGCGCCCCCGAATCCGCGAGCTCATCGAGCACATCGAGGGTCTCAAGGTTGTAGTGGGACCACTGCCCGGCGTCGAGGGCGTCGAACCACGCGGCGCGGGCCGGGGAGACACTGCGCCCGGTGACGCGCGACCAGTAGTCGGCGGAGGAAAGAAAGCCAGCTTCGAAGGCGCCGCGAAGGGCCCAGTATGCGGAGGCGGGGTGGCGCAGGAGAGCTGCGGTTTCCTCCTCGAGGAAGTCCCAGTCCGCTGCGGTTGGCGCGGTGGAAATCACCGCGGCGTAGTCGAAGAGATACCAGTGCGGGGAACGGCTTGATCCGATCATGATTCAGCGTACGGGCCGGAACCGGTATGCGCAGTGGCCGCCGCGTAAACGTTATGTGAACTCAATCGGCGTTTGGCGCCGGTAGCCTTGTCTAGTGGGAATTGAGTTCACGGCTATCGACTTCGAGACAGCCAACGGGTTCCGCGGATCGCCCTGCGCCGTGGGATTGTCAAAAGTACGCGACGGCCGGATCGTCGAAGAAGCGCATTGGCTGATGCGTCCACCTCCCGGACACGACGCCTTCGACTCCCGCAACGTGGGTATCCACGGGATCACCGCGGACATGGTGGCCTCGGCCCCGCGATTCGGCGACCTGTTCCCCGAAATCGGCGGCTTCATCGGGGAAGACATCCTCGTGGCACACAACGCCGCCTTCGACCTTGGAGTGCTCCGCTCGGCCCTTGAGGTCTCCGACCTGCCGGGCCCGGGGTGGGACTACGCATGCACGGTTGTCCTCTCGCGGCGCAGCTACTCCCTTGCCTCCTACTCCCTGCCCTTCGTCGCCGAAGCCGCGGGCGTGCCGCTGCTCAACCACCACGACGCCGTCGAGGACGCGCGGGCGTGCGCCGGAATCCTCATCGATATGGCACGCCGGCAGGAGGCAGCCTCGGTGGAGCACCTGCTCGCCTCCCACGGCCTGCCGCTTTCGCGGGCCGAGCCCTACCTTCCAGGGATCGATGAGCTGTCAAAGGCAACGAGGACGGCCCTTGCCAAGGCGGCCGCCGGCATCGTCGAATGGGTGGGCTGGCCGGAGGAAGGCAGCAACCCCGACCCGAACAGGCTGGCGGATCCTTCCCACCCTTTGTACGGGCAGACAGTGGTGTTCACGGGAAGCCTCGGGATACCGCGTCCTCAGGCAAAACGGCAGGCCGCGCACGCCGGAGCCCAGCCCGCAAGCGCCGTGACGCGCAAAACGACAGTGCTGGTGGTCGGCGACGGGTTCGTCGCATCGGATCTGCGCAACGGCAGGGTCACCGGCAAGGCCCGCCGCGTCCTCGAACTGCACGAGCGCGGCCAGCAGATCGAAGTGCTTTCAGAAGCGGAGTTCCTGCAGATGGTCGGCGGGCGCTGGCCGGAGGGCAGCCAGTAGGGCTGGGCGCTTCCGGCCCCGGCGCCGGGTCAGAGGAGGAGCTTGAAACCCAGGTGGGACTGCTCGAAGCCGAGCCGCTCGTAGAAGCGGTGGGCCGACGTCCGTGACTGGTCGGACGTGAGCTGGGCGAGGCCCGCACCGCGCCTGCGCCCTTCAGCGAGGGCCCATTCGACCATCGCCCTGCCCAGGCCGTTGGAGCGCAGCGCCGCCTCCACCCGCACCGCTTCGAGCTGCAGCCTCGTTGTCCCCGCCCGGGCGAGGCCCGGGATGAACGTCAGCTGCATCGTGGCGACCACACGCCCCGCGCGGTCGACGGCGACGACGAGCAGCTGCCCGGGATCGTCGGTGATCGCCCGAAATGCGCGGTGGTAAGGGCCCATGGCCGCGGGATCCGTGCGCTCGGTTGGAGCACGGAGCTGGTCCGCGGCCAGCAGCGCAACAATCGGTTCGACGTCGTCTTCGGTCGCCGGCCTCAGCCGGTAGGCGCCCTGGAGTACCGGGGTTTCGAAATGTTCCACGCTGCAGTCTTCCACGTCTTGCGGCTTCCGTACGGACCGGCTCTCACTGCGGCGGAAGGCAGCCCGTTAGGGCGTTTCCCCGGTGGTCGCCGCGATCAGGGAATCGGCGAGGGCGGCAACCACGTCGGCACCCTCGAGCCGGTCCAGCCAGTCCCGGGGCAGGGCCGCGGAGCCGTGGAGCGCTCCAACGACATTGCCCGTGATCGAGCCGGTGGTGTCGCTGTCGCCGTCGTGGTTCACCGCCAAGGCAAGGGCCACCGCCACGTGCGCCGACGGGTCGGGCCCGCTTGACGCCAGAGCGGCATAGACCGCGATGGCGAGGGCCTCACCGGCGAGCCATCCTCCGCCGAGCTCGGCGGTAAGCCGCTCGGGAGCTGCGGGACCGGCCTCAGCGAGGGCGGCCGCCCGCCCGAGCCGGGCCGCCAGTTCCGTGGCGCCAAGTGCTTCGGCGTGGGCGACGGCGCCCCGGACGGCTGCCTCAAGCGGCAGTTCCTCATTCACGATCGACCGGATGAGCCCTGCGAACACCGCTGCGGGATACTGGGCGGCTGGATGCCCGTGGGTGAGGGCTGCTCCGTCGAGGGCGAGCCGGTCGCCCATTTCCGCCGGGATCCGCGGAACCAACCCGAACGGGGCCGAGCGCATCACCGCTCCGGCTCCCTGCGCGTCCGGGTTGAGCGGTTTGCGCCGGGTTCCCATGATCCCGCTGCGCAGGCCCGAAAGGCATGCGGCTCCGGGTCCGCGAAGCTGCCGCAGCACCGGTTGGGCGTCAATCCAGCGCGGAGGCGGCACCGGCGCCGGAGCCGAGGGCGTTTCCCCCTGGGTTCCGAGCCAGCGCAGGTAGGCAAGCCACAGGCAGGCGAGTTCATCGGCGGCAACCCCGTCATTGGCCCACTCGAGTGCCTCGACCAGCCCGTCCACTGTGTAAAGGGTGAGCTGGGTGTCATCGGAGAAGGCGAACGGTTCATCGAGGAGCCCCGGGTTGGTCAGGCCCTGGGCACCGAACCGCTCGCGGATATCTGAGACGCTGTCCATTTCCACCGCGTACCCGAGGGCGTCGCCGAGTGCTCCTCCGAGCAGGGAGCCGCGCACCCGCTCGGGGTATGTTGCTTGTTTTGGCATTTCCTCAGTCTAGGACGGGCTGAGGTGCCCCGTTCCACCCAGTGAGCTCCGGGCCACCTTCAGCACCCACCCAGCTTAGGATGGAACGCTGAACGGGTCGGCGCCTGAACCGGCGCAGTAGACCACCGCCTCCAAGCAAAGGACTTTCATGTCGCAGATCGCAGTGCCCCCATCCGCGGAGCCCGCCACCGCGCGGGCAGCCCCATCCATTCTGCCGCTGCGCAGCTACGGGCTGCCCGCGCGTTCAGCGGCGGAAGCAGCAGGGTCGTTCCTGCTGGTCTTTGCCGGGCTGGGCGTGACGATACTGAACACCCAGGCGGGAGTGCAGCCGACACTGGCCTTCGGCTTCGCGCTTGCTGCGGCGATGGTCGCCTTCGGCTACGTCTCCGGCGGGCACTTCAACCCGGCTGTGACCCTCGGCTCCGCCGCCGCCGGCCGCACGGCCTGGCAGTCGGTGCTCCCGTACATCCTTTCCCAGCTTGTTGGGGGTGCAGCGGCGGCGGGCCTGCTCTGGCTCCTTGTCAGCGCCAACGCGCAGCTCACAGACGTTGCAGGCCTCTTCGGAAGCGCTGCCAACGGGTTCGACGAGCACTCGGCGGCCCAGTTCCCGCTGACCAGCGCCTTCCTCGCTGAAGTCGCCGCGACGGCGATCCTCGTCGCCGTTTTCCTTGGCGCGACGTCGCACTCGGCGCGCCGGGGCACCGCACCCTTCGCCGTGGGCCTGACCTATGCCGCCCTGCTCACCTTCCTGCTCCCCATCACGAACGGCTCGCTGAACCCCGCCCGCTCAACGGCTTCGGCGATCTTCACCGGAACCTGGGCCCTCGAACAGCTGTGGCTGTTCTGGGCCGCACCCGTGGTTGGTGCTGTCATTGCCGGGCTGATCTACCGCAGCATCGATGCCGACCCCGCCGTCCGGATCTCCCGGTCCAAGAATGACGCCGGCGAAGGCAAGGACGCGGTCCCTGCGAAGGATGCCGCCGCCGCAGCCCCGCAGGCGGAGCGCAGCGAAGAGGGCGGACATTCCGAGCCCGTAGCCGACACCGCCGGCTCCGCAGCACCCGCCGGAACGACGGCGCACACGGATGAGCCTGCGACCGCCGACGGGCAGGCCGCGGAGCCCTCCGTCCGCCCGGCACCGGCCGACGCCGATGCCGAGGTGCGCTCGTTCTTCGATAAGAATCCGGGAACCACGGGCCGTAACTGACCCGTCCTGCCGGTGCTTCCCGCCGGTCCTCCAGCCCGTGTTTTCCGTCCCGGTCGATGTGCCGGGCCGGAAGCGCGGGCGAGGATCTTTGGGAGTGAACCGGCTGGCCGGTGCCTGCCGCCGACCTCTTGGTGCCGCGCCCGCGCGGTGTCTCAGGATTGTCGGCAGCAGGCGCTAGCGTTGAAAACATGCGGTTACTTCATACCTCCGACTGGCACCTCGGGCGGTCCTTCCACGGCACGGGGACCCTTCCCGCGCAGCGCCTCTTCATCGACAATCTCGAGAAGACAGTGCGCGAATGGGACGTCGACGTCGTTCTGATCTCAGGCGATGTGTACGACCGCGCGCTTCCCGGCGTCGAGGTGATCCAGCTCTTCGACGAGGCCCTCGACCGCCTGCGGGCCGCAGGTGCGGAAGTGGTCGTTTCGAGCGGAAACCACGACTCCGCCACCCGGCTGGGATTCGGCGGCCGCATCCTTGAGCGTGGGGGAGTGCACCTGCGCACCCGCGTCGAGGACATCGGCCGGCCCGTCACCTACCGCCTCGGAGACGGGGCCGAACTTGCCGTCTACGGCATCCCCTATCTCGAACCACGGGTGGTTGCGGACGCCCTGGGCGCCGAAAAACCCACCCACTTCAGCGTGACCGTGGCCGCACTGGACCTCATCCACGCCGACCTCCGCCGCCGCCGCGCCTCTGGCACCGTGCATTCGCTGGTCATGGCACACACCTTCGCCAGCGGAGGAATCACCTCCGACAGCGAACGGGAGCTGGCGATCGGCGGCCTCGGCGCGGTGCCACTCGACCTCTTCGATGGGTTCGATTACACGGCACTTGGGCACCTCCACGGCCAGCAGCGGCTGTCACCGACCGTTCGCTACTCCGGATCGCCCCTGGCGTATTCCTTCTCCGAAGCCCGCCAGACCAAGGGCGCATGGCTCGTGGAGTTCACAAACGCCGGCCTCGGACCGATCACGCCGGTCAAATGGCCCGCCGCGAAGGAACTTGCCGTGTTCGCCGGCCGCCTCGAGGAGATTCTCGCCGACGAAGCGCTCAAGTGGGCCGAAGATGCCTACTGCCAGGTCACGCTCCTTGACGCGGAACGTCCGCCCCGCGCAATGGAGCGGCTCCGGTCGCGGTTCCCGGGGACCCTCGTGCTGGCGTTCGAACCGGAGGGTCAGGTCCAGCAGGACGGCCGCACCTACAGCCAGCGCATAGCGGCGGCGGTCGACGACGCCGACATCTGCTGCGGATTCCTCGAGCACGTGCGTTCGCGACAGGTCTCCGCCGCCGAACGGGAACTGCTCGCGTCAACGGTTGACGCCGCGCTCAGCGAGGCTTCGGAACGATGAGGCGGCGGACGGCCGGGATGTTGAAGCGCGCAGCGGGCCGGGCGGGCGCCGCGTGAGGATTTCGAGTCTCGAGATTCAGGCTTTTGGTCCATTCGCAGAACGCCAGCGGGTGGACTTCGACGCGCTGAGCGCCCAGGGCCTGTTCCTGCTTAACGGACCCACCGGGGCCGGGAAGTCGAGCGTGCTCGACGCCGTATGCTACGCGCTGTACGGTTCGCTGCCCGGGACCCGCTCCGGCGCCAAGCGGCTCCGCAGCGACCACGCCCCGGAGGGGCTCGCCCCGGAAGTCGAAATGGAATTCACCGTCGGCGTCCGGAGGTTTCGGGTCAGCCGCTCCCCGCAGTGGGAGCGGCCGTCCAAGCGCGGCGGAGGCACGACAACCGAGCAGGCGCGCGTCCTGCTCTCCGAGCTGAGGGACGGCGACTGGGTCCAGCTCTCCGCACGCAACGACGAAGCGGGCCTCGAAATCCTCGACCTGCTCGGCATGGACAAGGAACAGTTCACCCGGGTGGTGATGCTCGCCCAGGGCGAGTTCGCGGCGTTCCTGAAGTCCGATGCGAAATCCCGCGGCGCGCTGCTTCAGCGGCTCTTCGCCACCGACCGTTTCGAGAAGATCGAAAACCTGCTGCACGAATCGGCGCATAAGGCCGCATCGGCCCTTGCCGCCGCCCAGGAGGCGCAACACCGCACCGTGGAACGGGCCATCGACGAGGCACGCCGCCACGGCATCGCCGGTGCATCCGACGGCGACGGTACGGCGGTGCCCGCCGGCGGGGACGGCGGCCCGGCGGCGCTCCAGCCACTCCTCGACCAGCTCAAGGCCAAACACGCGGCCGCCAAGGACTCGGCTGCCCGGTCGGCGGGGCTGCTCGTCGAGGAGAAGGAGAGGTCCGCTGCGCTTTCCGCCGCACGGAGGCGCGCCACCGCGCTCGCCCGCCTTCGGGCCGACGAGGAGGCCCACGCCGCGGAACGGACGACCGTCGAGCTGCGCAGGGCGGCACTCGACCGACACCAGCTCGCACAGGTGCTGGAAGGCGTGCTCTCAGCGGCAGAGGAGGCCGAGGGTGAGCACCAGCTGTGCCTTGGCCAATGGTCCGAGGCACTGGGCGCGCTCCGCGTTGATCCGGCCGCCCTGGAGTACCTCGCCGGCGCCGCCGCCGACCCGGTTATGGAACCAGCCGGCGCTGAAGCAGCGGACCCGGATGCCAGAGAGCTCGCCGAAGCCGTCAATGCCGTCTCGTCCGACCTCGGGGCGCTGCGCGCGGCGCTTCCCGAGGAAGAGCGGCTGCGGGGGTTCTCGCGCAGGGCCGATGAACTCGCCGCCGATATCGAAGCCTTCCGCGGCCGCGACGCCGAACTGGCAGGTGCCCTCGCGGTGCTGGCGTCCGAGAAGGCCGATCTGGCGAAGGACCTTGAGGAGCACCGGGCGGGGGCCGCGCTTGAGGGGCGCCGCGCTGAACTGCTTGAAACCGCCCGGCAGCTCGAATCGACAATCGCCGAATACGGTGCCGCCGACAAACGCCGCGCCGAAGCGGAACGGTTGTACTCCGCGGCCCACGAGGAGCACCTCGCACTCAAGGAACTCTGGCTGGAGAAGCTCCAGCTGCGGCTCGAGCAGGCCGCCGTCGAACTCGCGGCCCAGCTTGAGGACGGCGAGCCCTGCGCGGTCTGCGGAAGCCCCGAGCACCCGGCCCCGGCGCTCACCGACGGCACCGCTCTGGTCACGCATGACATCGAACAGGCGGCACGGCGTTCCGCCGCCGACGCCGAAGCGCGCCTGAACCAGGCACGCGCCGCGCGCGACGCCGCCGTGCTCGAAACCGCAGGACTCGCAGCCCGTGGCGGATCCGGAGACGCCGGTGCAGCCCGCGACGCAGCCGCCGTTGCGGCGGCACAGCTCCGCGAGGCGCAGGACGCGCGCCGGGCCGCCGACTCCGCTTCCGCCCGCCTCGACGAGGTCACAGCCAAAGAGCGCGAGCTCAGCACGCAGCAGGAAGCCGCGCGCCAGGACGCTGCCGATGCTGCAGTGCAGCTGCGGGGCGTCCAGGAGCAGGCGGATGAGCTGACGCAGCGCCTGAAAGGCTACCGCGGCACCCACGAAACGCTCGCCGCGCGCGTCGAAGCCCTCCGGGAGACCCACCGGCTGCTCATTCGAAGCCGGGAGGCCCTTGAAGCAGCAGACCGGAGCGCCCAGCGCACGGACCGCTCGGCACGTGCCCTCGCGCAGGCCCTTGACGGTTCCTCCTTCGCCGCCGCCTCCGACATCCGCGAGGCGCTTCTCGGCCCCGCGACGCTTGCCGAATACCGGGAATCAGTCCGCAGCTACGAGGCAACTGCCCACCGGCTGGCGCTCGAAGCAGAGGGAGACGAGATTGCCGCAGCGCTCGACGACGAGCGCCGCGGGTTGAGCATCCCCTCCGACGCGGAGGTCGAAGCGCTTACCCGGGCCCACGAGGCCCTCGCGGAACAGGCGAGGAGCGAAGACCTCGCAGCCGGGCTGCTCGGGCATTCAGTGGCTCAGCTCGAAGAGCTGAGCGCCACGTTCGCCGAACAGGAGGCGGCGGTGGGTCCCCTCCGCGAAAAGCACGCCCTGCAACAGGCGGTGGCAGACTCCGCCCGCGGCGGTGGTGAGAACCTCTACAAGATGTCCCTGAGCACCTACGTCCTTGCCTCCCGCCTTGAACAGGTGGCCGAAGCTGCCACCGAGCGGCTGCTCGCCATGTCCGACGGCCGGTATGCCCTCGTGCACAGCGACGCCCTCGCCGGCAACCGCAAGGCAGGACTCGGCCTGAGCGTCGTCGACGGCTGGACGGGGAACCGCCGCGACACCTCCACCCTTTCCGGCGGCGAATCGTTCATGGCGTCGCTCGCGATGGCGCTTGGCCTCGCAGACGTTGTGCAGCAGGAGGCCGGCGGGCTCGAGATTGAGACCCTGTTCGTCGACGAGGGATTCGGCTCCCTCGACGACCAGGCGCTTGAACAGGTGATGGACGCGCTGGAGGGGCTGCGCAGCGGAGGCCGGGTCGTGGGCCTCGTCAGCCACGTCGCCGAGCTGAAGCAGCGCATCCCGGTCCAGCTCCAGGTCCTCAAGGGACGGCAGGGCTCCACCCTCCGTTTCGTGGAGGACCTGGCCGCGATCTAGGGGCTGGGCGCCCCCGGCCCGCTTGTCGCTGCCACCCCGGGGACAGCCGGGGTTTCGTGTACAATTGTCGGGTTACCGGGTAGGGCGCATCGGGAGGAGGGACGATGCGCGATCTCAGCCACCCGGATACCTAATGTTCCAGTTTCCCCGTTCCACTCCAGCGGCCAAACAGCCGCGCACTCCCCGCACAGCAAGCCGCCTCGGCCGCTTCGGGCTCCTCCCCGAACTTGCGGGCAATTCCTTCCTTCCGATCGGGTTCATAGCCCGGCTTCCGCTCGCGATGCTCACCGTCGGCGCGCTCACGCTCGTGACCTCCGCCAGCGGCTCCTACGCGCTCGGAGGGTTCGCCGCCGGGGCCGTGGGCGTCGGCTCGGCAATCGGAGCGCCTGTCTTCGGATTCCTCGCGGACCGGCTGGGTCAGCGGATGGTCCTCCTCACCACCTCGGTCCTCAACACGCTGGCGATCCTCACGGTCCTGATCTTCGGGGCATCGGTCACTGCGACAACAGGCGGGCCGGCAGTGCTTGCCGCCGCCTTCGCAATGGGCCTCACCTCGCCGCAGATCGGTCCGATGGCGCGTGTGCGCTGGGTTGCGCTGACGCAGGGCCGGCGGGCCGATGACCTCGACACAGCGCTTTCCTACGAAAGCACCGCTGATGAACTGACATTCGTGCTCGGGCCCGCACTCGTGGGACTGCTCGCGTCTTTGGTGGCTCCGTGGCTTCCGCTCGCACTCGCCGCCGTGTTGACGATCGCCATGGTGACGGCGTTCGCCCTGCACCGCACCGGCAGGGCCGTCGCCCCCACCTCCGGCCGGCGGCGCACCCGCGCCTCCGCTCCGCGCCGGAGTTTTGTGCTGATCGCCGTGCCCGTGCTCGGAATGGTCGCGATGGGAACGTTTTTCGGATCGACCCAGACGGCGCTCACCGCTTTCGCTGGACAGTTCGATGCGGCCGAAGCGGCGGGCCTCCTGTACGCGGTCATGGGACTGAGTTCGGCCGCGGCCGCGCTGTCGGTGGCCTACTGGCCCCGCGCTTTCGGCCACCCCTGGCGGTGGGTCCTTTCCGCTGCGGCAATGGCCGCCCTGAGCGGGCTGTTCTTCCTTCCGGGCACCATCCCGCCGATGCTCCTCGTCCTGTTCCTGCTCGGCATCCCGGTCGGACCGACGATGGTCACGATCTTCAGCATCGGCTCGGCCGTTGCCCCACCCCACCTGCTCGGTACCGTCATGACCCTGCTGGCCAGCGGAATCGTCGCAGGCACCGCCATCGGCTCGGCAGCCTCCGGGGCGCTGGCAGATACTGCGGGGCCCACGGCGGCCTTCCTCGTCTCCGTTGCAGCCGCCGGCGCGCTGCTCCTGCTCGGCCTGGCGAGCGTGCTCGGCCTGCGGACAAAGACCGCTTCCCCGGCGGCCGGCTAGTCCGGAACAGGCGCACACCCGGGCGCGGCTGCGCCTCGGGGTCCGCGGCGGACCGGCCCCGGCCCGACGGGCAGTCGAGATCTGCCGGCGGCGGGAGCCTCCGGGGACGGATTCATGGTGGTCGCCATCCCACCGCTGATATCGTTCTTTACTGGAACCCAACGTTCAACGACCGACGGCTCCGCAGCGCCGGCGGCGGAGCACCTCCTTGAGTGAGCGCCGCACTCGAGTGAACGAGGCACAGGATGACCGCCACACCGAGCGACCCTTCTTCCGAGAGTGCCGCGGCGCCGCCACCCGATGCGGCCCCGTCCGGGGCCACACCGCCCACTTCAACCCAGTCCGGTGCCGCCCGTTCCGGTCCTGTCCCGCCAAGAATTCCGCGGGTCCCCACGCCCCGCGCCCAGCATTTCCGGGGAAGCCTCGGGCGGTTCGCCACCGGCGTCGCGATCGTCGCCTTCGACGGCCGGTCCAAGCGCTTCGGGCTCACCGTCAACTCCTTCACTTCGGTGTCCCTTGAGCCGCCGCTTGTCCTCGTCAGCATCGCCCGCACCACGAAAGCGCACGACGAGCTCGCCGGGCGGCCCTTCAGCGTCAACATCCTCGGTGCCGAGCAGCAGCAGCTCGCAATGCACTTCGCCGGCCGTCCCACCGAGGAGCCCAGATGGATTGAAGGCGGCACCGCGCCCCGGCTCGCAGGGGTCCTGGCGTTCTTCGAGTGCACCCCCTGGGCGGCCTACGACGGCGGCGACCACACCCTTTACCTCGGCCAGGTCGTCCACTTCGACTACCGCAGGGGTGACGCCCTCGCCTACGTCAACAGCAGGTTCACGACAATCCCCGAGTCGCTGCTCGGAGTGGAGGACCTGCTCTAACCGCTTCCCGTCCAGCCACAGCCAACTACTCAACCACTGGAGTACCCATGGGCATCCGCACCGGCCGGCAGTTCCTCGACAAAATCAATTCGATGCATCCCTCGATTCTCATCAGCGGGGAGGTCGTCACGGAAAACGTCGCAGAGCACCCGGCCTTCCGCAACGTCGCTCGCACCTACGCCAAGCTGTTCGACATGCAGCACGACCCGAAGTTCAGCGAGGCGCTGACCTATGAATCACCGTCGACGGGGGACAGGGTCAACGCGTCCTTCCTCGTCCCGCGGACGGTCGGCGACCTCGAGCGCCGGCGCAGGGCAATCTCCACCTGGGCCGAATACTCGAACGGATTCCTCGGGCGCACGGGCGACTACATGAACAGCTCGTTGACCGCCCTGGGCACCGCCGCGAAGTGGTTCGGACAGGCCGACCCGGAATTCGCTGAGAACATCAGGAACTACTACGAGCTGTGCCGGGAGCAGGACCTGCTGGCAACCCACACGCTCATTCCGCCGCAGGTCAACCGCTCGGTGTCGGGCTCCGAGCAGCTCGGCGGACAGCTTGCCGCGCGTATCACCGAGGAGCGCGAGGACGGCGTCGTCGTCAACGGAGCCCGCATGCTCGCCACAATCGCGCCGATCGCCGACGAACTGCTGGTCTTCCCGTCGACCCTGCTGCGCAACACGCCCGAAGACGAGCCCTATTCCTTTGCGTTCGCTGTCCCCAATGACACCCCGGGCCTGCGGTACCTCTGCCGCGGCCCGCTCTACAACGGCGGCCCCACCCACGACGAGCCGCTGGCGAGCAGGTTCGAGGAGATGGACGCCGTCGCCGTCTTCGACAACGTCTTTGTCCCGCGCGAGCGGATCTTCATGCTCGGCCACCCTGACCTGTGCAACGGCTTCTACGCCGAAACGGGAGCGGGGGCGCTCATGACGCACCAGGTGGTCGCCCGCACCATCGCCAAGAGCGAATTCTACCTCGGACTCGCCTCCGAGCTGGCCGGAGCCATCGGCACCGACGGCTTCCTCCACATCCAGGAGGACCTCGCCGAACTGATCCAGATCGTGGAGATCGGCAAGGCGCTGCTCCGCGCCTCCGAGGTTGACGCCGCGCCCAACGCGGAGGGGGTCATGCTTCCGAAATGGTCAACGCTCAACGCCGCCCGGAACTGGTATCCAAAGGTGTCGCAGCGCTTCCCGCAGATCATCCGCAAGTTCTCGGCCAGCGGCCTGATGGCGCTTCCCGGTGAGGCCGACGTCGCAGGCCAGGCCCTCGCCGACATCGAGCTCTACCTGCAGGCGAAGACGCTCACCGGTCCGGAACGGGTCCGCCTGTTCAAACTTGCCTTCGACGCAAGCATCTCGGGGTTCTCAGGGCGTCAGGCCCTCTATGAGTACTACTTCTTCGGCGACCCGGTGCGGATGGCAGGGGCCCTGGTGAACAGCTATGACCGCGGGCCGGCGCGCAGCCGGGTCCGCGAGTTCCTGGCGAGGGAAGACGAGACCCCGGAAAAGTGAAACCGTGAATTAATTAAGGGAATCTTCCCCGATCCGGAGCGGGGAATGCGTATGATCGATCTCACACTACCGAACGTTCTGTCGGTTATTCGATCCGTCCCTTGGAGTGACAATGACGTCTTTCACCGCTGCGCAGGCCTCGGGCCACCGCACCTCCCGCGAGGAGCGCCGGGTCCTTGCCGGCACACTCGTCGGAACAACCATCGAGTGGTACGACTTCTTCATCTTCGCCCAGCTCACCGCGACGGTACTTGGCGCGCTGTTCCTCACGCCGCTCAAGGAGTCGAATCCGGGCCTTGCCCAGGTCCTCGCGTTTTCCCTGATCGGCATCAGCTTCCTCTTCCGCCCCCTCGGGGCGATCGTGGCCGGCCACCTCGGGGACCGCATCGGAAGGAAGTCGGTCCTCGTCTTCACCCTCATCCTCATGGGTGCGGCGACGGCACTGATCGGGCTCCTGCCCACCTATGCTTCGATCGGTGTCTGGGCGCCCGTCCTGCTGATCCTCCTGCGCATCCTCCAGGGGTTCTCGGCCGGTGGCGAGTGGGGAGGAGCGGCCCTGATGTCCGTCGAGCATGCTCCGATCAGCAAGCGCGGGCTGTTCGGCGCATACCCGCAGATCGGGGTGCCGATCGGCATGATCCTTGCCACAGGCACGCTCCTGATGCTGCGCACCGCCATCCCGGAGGACCAGTTCCTTGAGTGGGGCTGGCGCGTGCCGTTCCTGCTCTCGGTGGTGCTGATCGTCGTCGGGTACCTGATCCGCCGTGCCGTCAGCGAGAGCCCTGTCTTCAAGGAGATGGTGGCCCGGAAGGCCGAAAGCAAGGCGCCGCTGCGTGAACTGTTCCGCAAGAACACCCGCGAAGTGCTCCTCGCTGCAGTCATCTTCATCGGCAACAACGCCGCGGGCTACCTCGTCATCGCCTTCTTCATCTCCTACGCCACAACCGCATTGAAGATGCCCGTGGTGCCGGTGCTGCTCGCTACAACGCTCGCCTCCTTCGGCTGGCTGATCTTCACCATGGTCGGCGGGTGGCTCTCGGACCGGATCGGCCGCGTGCGGACATTCCAGATCGGCTACGCCCTCGTGTTCGTCTGGATGCTTCCGATGTTCCTGCTGGTGGATACCGCAAACATCTTCCTGTACGGGCTGGCCCTCTTCGTCCTGACCATCGGGCTGGGGCTGTCCTACGGCCCGATGTCGGCGATGTACGCGGAAATGTTCCCCGCCAACGTGCGGTACTCCGGGATCTCAATCGGCTACGCGCTGGGTGCCATCCTCGGCGGAGCGTTCGCGGCGATGGTCGCGCAGCTCCTGCTCGAGACCTACAAGTGGTCGGGGGCTGTTGCCATCTACATCATGATCCTGTGCGCCATTTCCTTCATTGGCGTCACCCTGGTCAAGGAGACCCGCGGCGCCCCCTTGGGCGTGTCAGCTCACTGACCCGGTCATCAGCCTGCTGTCGATCGGCGTTCAAAGCGCCTAGGATCGAAGGGAGGCACGCTTCTCAGATCGGAAGGATAATCCAATGACGACTTCACCATCCGGCAACGGCGGAGAGAACAGGGACGACGAGACCGGCGGAGCGGGCCCCGAGGGGACTATTCCCGACAGCTCCGACGGCATCGGCGCCACGACGCTCGACGAACCGTCGAACTTCGAACCGGAGGAAGACGACGCGGAGGCCGACCCGGAGGGAAAGAACGCCGGGGGCGGCGCCTGATTACTGTCAATCGCTGACCGGAACCTGCCGGCCTGCTGCAGGGCATCAATGCCGTGGAGCAGGCCGGCAGTTCTGTGTCGGCAGTTCTGTGTTGAGGGCTGTCAGCCCAGGCTCGGAGCCCTTGAGGGCGGATCAGGGATGTGGATGTTTCCGGTGGTGATTCCACCGGTGATGACATCTTCCGCGCTGTCTGCACTGCGGGATATCCGTTCCGCGAACGGCTCGGCGAGGACGGTACCCTCGTCGGTGCGGGCGCGCAGCATCACCGCCACGTCGTGGGCGTAGGGCCGGTCGGCCGGGTTGCGGGCGGTCATGCGGGTAAGGATGTCGACCCAGTCCGCGCCGAGTGCGGCAGGAACCTCTGGATCGCGCAGCAGCCTTGCCACGGCGGCTTCAACGATGGGCCCCGGAAACGCTTTCTCTCCGGTAAGGCACTCAAGCAGCACGAGGCCGAGGGAGTAGATGTCGCTGCGTTCTTCGATCTCGATGCCCTGTGCCTGCTCGGGGCTCAGGTAGTTCGCCGTGCCGATGGTGGCCCCCGTCGCCGTGGCCATCGTCGCCTCGACCATGCGGGCAATGCCGAAGTCGGTCAGCTTCGGGTAGAGCCTTGTGTCGTTCTCCCCGGAGTGGAACATGAGGATATTGGCCGGCTTCACGTCGCGGTGAACCACCCGCTGGAAGTGGATGTATGCCAGGGCATCGGCGAGGTCGGCACCCACCTGCGCGACTGCGGCGGGAGACAGCGGCCCCTTCTTGAGGAGCTTGCGCAGGTCCTCGCCGTCAACAAACTCCATGACGAGGAACCCCGTGGTGCGGCCGTCCTCATCCTGGTGCAGCCCCGCATCGTGAAGGGTCACGAGTCCGGGGTGGTTGAGGGTCGAAAGCAGGAGCGTCTCGGTGTGCTGCCGGCGGTATTCGTCGTCGTCGGCGGTTGTCGAGTTGAAGACCTTGACCGCGACGTCGCGCCCAAGGTTCCTGTCGACGGCTTTATAGACGGATGCAGCCCCGCCGACGCCCAGCAGGTCGGTGGTCTGGTACCGCTCGGCGAGGAGCACATCCATGGGTGTTCTCCCGGGAAAGTGGAAAGTGGAAAAGTTTATTGGATAGACCGGTGGTGAGCGCAGTAATGATAAGGCTGCTGATCACTTTGATGATTGTATCCTGACGCAACCGACATTCGCCGCCAGGTGCGGGGCATCTACCGAAAATTTATACAGCGGGTCCCGCTTGTTTCTCACCGTGCAAGAAACTCCACGGCGGCGCTCTTGAACTGCCGGGAGGTGACGGCGTTGGCATGGGTGCGTGCGGGAAGCCACAGCAGATCCGCCTCGGGTGCGAGTTCGGTGAGCTCCGGTGCGGTCCGGGCCAGCTCGTCGTTCTCGCCGGCCACGAGCAGCAGCGGCATCTTCGGCACTGCCTCGGCAGGCCGGAACGGCTCTGTCTTGATCGCCTCGACAAGCGTGAGCAGCGCGAAGACGTCGTTGGTGGGAACGAGGCGGGCCATGCGGAAGAGGTCGGCAGTGGACTGGTCGGCGATGGGCACCGCGTCGGAAAGGAAGCGCTGGGCGGCGTCGAGGTCGAATGCGGCGAGCGGGTCCCCGCTTCCCGGGCCGCCCAGGACCATGCGGTGCACCAGTTCGGGCTGGGTGGCACCGAACTCCCATGCCAGCCGCGAGCCGAATGAGTACCCGATGATGTCCACGCCGCTTCCGGGCCGGTCCTCCCGCAGCGGAATGACGTGGGCGTCAAGGAGCACCTGCAGCAGGTCCGCCCGAATGCGGCTGGGGGAGTAGGCATCGCGGGCCTCGGGCGCTCCGCTGCCGCCGTGGCCGGGCAGGTCCACGGTGATGACCCGCCGGCCGGCGTCGTTGAGGAACCGGATCCACCCGGTGTCGATCCAGTTCAGTTTCGCGGAGGAGGCGAACCCGTGAAGCAGGAGGACCGGCCGCGCACTGGTGTCCTCCGCAGGAGGATGGATCTGCACGTTCAGCTGAGGATTCGATCCCTCAACCAGGTGCTCGCTGTGCCGTCCCATTCCATCCCTTTCATCCACCGCCCGGGCGGGTGTCCACGCCGGCGGTCTCATCAGTTGCGCGCCGGTCAGTCGTCGTCGAGCACGGCGCTCAGGCGCACCCGCCGCTTCGGCGCCTGTTCGGTGGGCACGGTGCCGACAATACCCGCAGTGTTGTCGGGCACCTCAAAAACGATGAGCGGCTGCCCCACGGCGATGACGGCTCCCGGTTCACCATGAACCTTAACCACAGTGCCGGTCTGGGGTGAAGGAAGCTCCACGGCAGACTTGGTTGTTTCAACCTCAACGAGCGGCTGGTTGCGCTCAACGTAGTCGCCTTCGGCGACGAGCCATTCAAGGATGGTTGCCTCAATGAGGCCTTCACCGAGATCGGGCAGGGGAAACGAGATTTCAGCCACGGCGGTGCTCCAATACGCGTTGGATCCCAAAAAGGATGCGGTCGATGTTCGGGAGGTACTCTTCCTCGAGGTCGCCCGACGGGTAGGGAACGTCGAAGCCGGTCACGCGCTCAACCGGAGCCTTCAGGGTGTTGAAGCACCGCTCGGTGATGATCGAGGCGACCTCGGCGCCAAGTCCGCTCCTGCGGGGGGCTTCGTGGACGACGACGGCACGGCGTGTGCGCGAGACGGACTCGGCGAGCCCTTCGGCGTCGAGGGGGCTGAGCCAGCGGAGGTCGAGCACCTCGACGTCGATTCCGTCTTCGGCGGCAAGCTCGGCCACCGCGAGGCAGCGGGCGACCATCGCGCCCCAGGCGACGAGGGTCAGGTGGCGGCCGCGCCGCGCGATGCGCGAACCCTCCAGCGGGCCAGGCGATTCGAGGTCCACTTCACCCTTCTGCCAGTAGCGCGCCTTCGGTTCCATGAAGATGACCGGATCCGGCATCGAACCGGCGCGGCGGAGCAGATGGTAGGCCTGGTGGGGATCGGACGGTGAAACGACCTTCAGTCCGGGCACATGGACGAAAAGGCTCTCAAGGCTCTCCCCGTGGTGTTCCGGTGCCCGGATGCCGCCGAAGCTCGGAACCCGCAGCGTGATCGGCATGGGCAGCGTCCCCCGGCTGCGGTAGTTCATCCTGCCGATCTGGGAGACGATCTGGTTGACCGCAGGGTAGGCGAAGCCGTCGAACTGCACCTCGGGAATCGGGTGGAAGCCGGCCATGGCGAGGCCGACCGACATGCCAAGGATCCCGGATTCCGCAAGCGGGGTGTCGAACACCCTGGCGCTGCCGAACCGCTCCTGCAGCCCGTCGGTGATCCGGAAGACTCCGCCCAGCGCCCCGACGTCCTCGCCGAGGATCAGCGCCTTCGGATTGTCTTCGAGGGTCGCGGCCAGGGCGAGGTTCAACGCAGCCTGCATCGACAGCTGGACCGGGGCGGGCACGGCAGCACCCTCCGGCTGCCCTTCGGGGGCGCCGCGCAGTGCGGTGGATGGCTCAAGCATGCTCCGACTCCTTCCTCCAGGCCGCGGCCTGTTCCGTGAGCGATCGGGTGGGTTCCTGGAACACGAAGTCGAACATCTCCGAGCCTCCGCGTGCGGGAAGGCGTTCAACGCCCTCCCGGACGCGCTCCGCTTCCGCCTCCGCTTCGCGTGAGGTTTCGGCGAAGAACGCATCAGGAGTGCCGAACCTCTGCCGCAGCATCCCTTCACAGGCGAGCAGCGGGTCGAGGGCACGCGCTGCCTGCTCCTCGTCGAGCCCGCGGTAACGGCCGGGGTCATCACTCGTGGAGTGCGGTCCCAGCCGGTAGGTCATCGCCTCGATCAGCATCGGTCCCTTGCCCGCCCGGCAGTGCGCGAGGGCCTGCCGAGTTGCCTCAAGGACGGCCTCGACGTCGTTGCCGTCAACCTGCAGCGACGGCATCCCGTACCCGGCCGCACGCGCGGCGACCGATCCTCCGGCGACCTGGCGCTCGGTCGGCACGGAAATCGCCCACCCGTTGTTCTGCACGAAGAAGATGACGGGGGAACGGAAGACGGCGGCGAAGTTCATCGCCTCATGGACGTCGCCCTGCGAGCTCGCACCGTCGCCGAAGTAGGTCAGGGCGACGTTGAAGCCGTCGGGACCGGGTCCGTCGAGGGTCTGCCCGTGCGCCCACCCGACGGCGTGGAGGACGGAGCCGGCGACGACGGCCTGGATCGGAGCGAAGTGTGTCTTGGCGGGGTCGTAGAGACCGCCGTGCCAGACGGCCTTGTGGGTGGCCATGTATTCGACCATGTCCACGCCGAGGGCCTTGGCGACGCCCATTTCGCGGTACGTCGGGAAGATGAAGTCCCGGGAGGGGTCGACGGCGAAGCCGCTTCCCACCTGGGCGGCTTCCTGCCCGAGCAGCGGGGCGTACCCCGGAAGGATGCCCTGCCGCTGCCAGCGGACAGCGGCGATGTCGAGGTGACGGACGGCGGCGAGGAGCCGGTAGAGCTCCTTGAGCTCAAGCTGGTCCGTCTGGGAGGCGCTGTCCATTGTCCATCCTTCGGTTGAGGTAGCTTCCGCGACCGTATGCAAGGGGAGGCGATCGCGCAATCTGCCGAGTAAAGCTAACACAAACTGCCGCATTTCCCCGGGATTCCCCGAATGGAGGTATACAAACTGTCAGCCGCTTCCGCTATCGTCAGGACAGGGCTGTGGCGGGCTGGCCGCTGGTGACTCCTCGCTGGAGGGGCTGCCTCGGAGGAGCGAAGATATGTGCGTCGTTGGACATATCCCCGCCGTCCGGCGGTTTCGGCCGCCGGTGTGACCTTAGGCACACCGGCGGATCTCCCGCAACTTCGTCACGCGCCAGTCCCGGGTCCGGGGAGCGCACCTCGGGGCCGCCCCAACCGAAGGAGAAGGAATGGATGTCGACGAGCTCGATGCCCGGATTGCCGAAATCTTCACCGACGATCCCCGGATGTCGGTCCTCGAGGCGTCGAGGAGCCTCGGAGTCGCCCGCGCCACGGTGACCGCCCGCCTCGAGCGGATGCAGCGCGGGGGCGTGATCGCAGGGTGGGGGCCACGGATCGATCCGGGTCCGCTCGGATACGAAGTGACGGCGTACTGCTCGCTGATCATCAACCAGGACACCGGGCATGCAGCCGTCGCCAAGGCGCTGGCCGGAATCCCCGAAATCCAGGAGGTGCACACGGTGTCGGGGGAGAGCGACCTCCTGGCCCGCGTCACCGCCCGGTCGAATTCGGATCTGCAGCGGGTGATCGACGAGATCATCGCGACCGAGACGGTGCTGCGCTCCTCGAGCGTCATCGTGCTCAACACCCACTTCGAAGGCAGGACCCTGCCGCTGCTGCGTGCCGCCGCCCTCCCGCGCCCGGGAGCCGCGGAGGGCTGAGTCCCGCCCCGCACGGCCGGTCCTCCGGCCGGCCCCGGCAGGGAAGGTCGGGCGAGAGGGGCCGACGCCGGTCACGGCCGCCCTGCATCATGAGTTATAGTCATTATGACTTTTACTCGCGACCGTCTTGTCAACGGCCTTTCGACCGAGGCGGTGCAGCAGGATGTCGATCTCAGCGAACGTCTCCGAGCGCAGCCTCCAACCGCCCGCTCTGGCGATCTCCACCGTCATATTCGCCCTGCGCGGCGAGCCCGGCCGCAAGGAGCTCTGGATTCCGCTCGTCCGGCGCATCCGCCAGCCGCACCTCGGAAAATGGGCGCTGCCAGGGGGACCACTGGCCGGAACCGAGTCGCTCCAGGATGCGGCGGCCCGCAACCTCCGGGAAACCACGGCCCTCGCCCCGCGCTACCTCGAGCAGCTCTACGCATTCGGCGGCCTGAACCGGGCGGCCGCCCGGCGCGTCGTCTCGATCGTCTACTGGGCGCTCGTCCAGCCCGACGAGGCGGAACTCGCTGAGGAATCGGAGAACGTCCGGTGGTTCCGCGCCGACGCCCTCGAGGACCTGGCCTTCGACCACAACGAGATCGTCAGCTACGCACTCTGGCGCCTTCGCAACAAGATGGAATACGCCTCGATCGCCTACCTCTTCCTCGGCGAATCCTTCACCCTCGCCCAAGTGCGGGAGGTCTACGAGGCCGTGCTCGGCAGGGAGCTCGACCCGGCCAATTTCCGGCGCCAGCTCCGCGCGGCAACCGACATCGTCGCCACGGACGACTACCTCCAGGGCGGGCGGCACCGGCCGCCGCGCCTCTACCGCTACATCGGCAGCGCCGCCTCCGGCGCCGACCGCCCATCCCCAAGGGAGACCACGTGACCTCAGTAAACACCGCCATCCAGCTCATCTCCCGGAAGGAGGCGACGGCGGGTGCATCATCGTGCACCCCGGAGCTCGCCCGGGCCCCGTGGGCGTTCGACGCCGCGGCCGAGCCCGGCTACGGGCCGGGCGCCTCGATGAGCGACGCCGCGCCCGCCTTCACCCCGCGGCAGGCGGAACTCCCGGAGGAGTACCGGCTCGCCTCGGAGGAAGAACTTGAGATGCGGATCCTGGCAGCGAAGGCGGAGCTGGGGGACAGGGTCGTCATCCTCGGGCATTTCTACCAGCGCGACGAGGTCCTCCGGCACGCCGACTTCGTGGGTGACAGCTTCCAGCTTGCGCGGGCGGCAACGCAGCGCCCTGACGCCGAGGCAATCGTCTTCTGCGGCGTCCACTTCATGGCCGAGACCGCAGACCTGCTCTCCCGGCCGGACCAGTCGGTGGTCCTGCCCAACCTCGCGGCAGGATGTTCGATGGCGGACATGGCCGACATCGATTCGGTCACCGAATGCTGGGAGCAGCTGTGCGAGCTCTACGGCACCGAACCCGACGACGACGGCCGGGTCCCGGTCATCCCCGTTACCTACATGAACTCCTCGGCGGCCCTCAAGGCATTCTGCGGCGACAACGGCGGCATCGTGTGCACCTCCTCGAACGCTGCTGCGGTCCTCGAATGGGCCTTCGCGCGGGGACAGCGCGTCCTGTTCTTCCCTGACCAGCACCTCGGGCGCAACACCGCCAAGGCCATGGGCATACCGCTGGAGCGGATGCCGATGTGGAATCCCCGCAAGGACCTGGGCGGCAACGACGAGCAGGCACTGAACGAGGCCGCGGTCATCCTCTGGCACGGATTCTGCTCGGTCCACAAGCGGTTCTCCGTGGCCCAGATCGACAAGGCCCGGGCCGAGTTCCCGGGCGTGCGCGTGATCGTCCACCCGGAGTGTCCGATGCCCGTCGTGGACGCCGCGGACGAAGCCGGCTCGACCGACTACATCCGCAAGGCGATCGCCGCTGCCGTGCCCGGAAGCACCTTCGCCGTCGGCACCGAGATCAACATGGTCAACCGCCTCGCCGCCGAGCACCCCGAACACACGATCTTCTGCCTTGACCCGGTGATCTGCCCGTGCTCAACGATGTACCGGATCCACCCCGGTTACCTCGCCTGGGTGCTTGAGGGGCTGGTCGGCAATGTCGTTCGCAACCGCATCACCGTCGCGAACGACACCGCGGACGCCGCACGGGTGGCGCTTCAGCGCATGCTTGCGGTGCAGCCGTGAATCCGCCAGCTAAAGGATCCCCGCACGCCGCCGCGCCGACCTGGGCGGCCCGAACGGCAGCCTGCCGGTGACTGCGGGTCCTGTGCGCATGAGCCCGGCGGCCCGCGGCTCCGGGGAGGGGCTTCCGCGGCGCGTTGTCATCGTGGGCGGCGGAGTCGCCGGGCTCTACACTGCACTCCGGGTACGGGCCGAGCTGCCAGCCGCCCGGGTGGTGCTGATCGCCAAATCGGAGCTGCGCGAAAGCAACACCTGGTATGCCCAGGGCGGCATCGCGGCTGTGCTGCCGGAGCACGAAACCGGAATCCAGCCGGAGGATTCCGTCGGCGCGCACGCCGCCGACACCCTCGCGGCCGGCGCGGGCTTGTGCTCCAGCGACGCCGTACGCCTGCTCTGCGAAGGTGCGCCCGCCGAGATCCGGCGACTCCGTGAACTCGGCGTCGCGTTCGACGTCTCCGGCGGCGTCCTCTCGGTGGGGCGGGAGGCGGCCCATTCGGCACCGCGGATCCTGCACATCGGCGGCGACGCCACCGGGGCGGGGCTCGCCTCCACCCTGATCCGTGCCGTCCGCGCGGACGGCTCAATCACCGTGCTTGAGCAGGCCTTCGTCGAGGCGCTGGAGTTCACCGATGCCGGGCGGCTTGCCGGGGTGGCCGTGCGCCGGACGGCAGGGGTGCACGTTGAGGAGGCGGACACCGTCGTGCTCGCCACCGGCGGAGGCGGCCAGCTCTACGCGTCGAACACCAACTCCCCGGTGGCCACGGCCGACGGCGTCGCCCTGGCATGGCGGGCCGGCGCGGTGGTTGCCGACCTCGAATTCTTCCAATTCCATCCGACGGCCCTCGACGTCCCCGGCCACCCGCTGATTTCCGAGGCCGTGCGGGGTGAAGGCGCAGTCCTGCTCGACTCCTCGGGCTCCCGCTTCCTTCAAAACTACTCACCGGCCGCTGAACTGGCACCGCGCGATGTCGTGTCGCGGAGCATCGCCCTGCACCTCGCGCGCCGCGGGGAACAACGGGTCTACCTCGATGCCACCGGCCTCGGCCGGCGCTTCCTCGAGCGGCGGTTCCCCTCGCTGAGCGCCGCGACCGCGCGGTGCGGCTTCGACTGGGCGCGCGAACCCCTGCCCGTGGCACCCGCCGCCCACTACTGGATGGGCGGGGTGCGCACCGACACCTGGGGGAGGACGTCCGTCCCCAGGCTCTACGCAGTCGGTGAAACCGCCTGTACCGGGGTGCACGGGGCCAACCGCCTCGCGTCGAACTCACTGCTCGAGGCCCTTGTCTTCGGGGCGCGCACCGCGGCCGCGCTCGCAGCGCCCCCGGGCGCGTGGCCGGCGTTCGCCTCCACCGCCCTGCACCCCGCACCCGCCGGCGCGGGCGAGCCCTACGCCCGGGTACAGCTGCAGCGGCTCATGTCCGAGCACGCAGGCGTGGTCCGTGACCGGAGCGGACTCGAGCTCGCCCAGAAGCAGCTCTCCCAGTTCGGCGCCTCCGGGGCCGGCAGCGAAGCGGGAAACCTCCTCCTCGCGGCCCGGCTGCTTGTCCACGCAGCCGCCGTACGTGAGGAATCGCGCGGCGCCCACTACCGGGCGGACTACCCGCAGGAGCCGGTTCCGCCGGCCACCACCAGCCCCCTCGCCAGCAGCCGCGGATTCCGCAGCGCTGCGGAAGGAACGCCATGACCGCACCATCGAATTCACTGCCGCCGACCGCAGCGCGGATTGCCCCGCCGGTGCCCGGGGAGGTTGACCGCGTCGTCGCGGCGTCCCTCGCCGAGGACACACCCTGGGGCGACATCACCTGCCAGGTGCTTGTGCCCGAGGGAGCCGTGGCACGCGGCACTATCCGTGCCCGCGAAGGCGGAGTGTTCTGCGGTGCCGCGGTCATCGAGGCGGCAATGCGGCTGAGCGATCCACGGATCCGCGTGGAAATCGAGGTTGCCGACGGCACGGAATTTCCGGCCGGGGCCGTCCTGGCACGGGTCTCCGGGCCCGCTGCGGGAATCCTCACAGCGGAGCGGACCGCCCTGAACCTGGCACAGCGCCTCAGCGGCATAGCAACGATGACCCGGCGCTTCGTCGAGGCGGCGGACGGCACCGCGGCGCGCATCGTTGACACCCGCAAGACGACGCCGGGGCTGCGGCACCTTGAACGCTACGCCGTGCGGTGCGGCGGAGGATCCAACCACCGATTCAGCCTCTCGGATGCAGTGATGGCGAAGGACAACCATCTCGCCCTGCTGTCGCAGGACGGGCCGTCCGGGCTTACCCGCGCGCTGGCGGCGGCCAGGGCGCGGCTTCCCCATACTGTCCACTTCGAGGTGGAGGTTGACCGGCTTGACCAGATCGAACCGGTGCTTGCCGCGGGGGCGCAGACGATCCTGCTCGACAACTTCTCGCTGCACGACCTCGCCGAGGGGGTGCGGCAGGTGGCCGGGCGCGCGCTGGTTGAAGCGAGCGGAAACGTCCGCCTCGATACCGTCGCCGGCATCGCACGCACCGGCGTCGACCTCATCTCTTCTGGAGCCCTGACCCACAGCGTGCGCGCCCTCGACCTCGGCCTCGACCTCGAGCCTGCCGCACCGGGAGGTGCCGGATGATCTACCTCGACGCCGCAGCCACCGCGCCGGTCCGGCACGAGGTGCTCGAGGCAATGGCGCCGCTGCTCACAACGCACTTCGGAAATCCCTCAAGCCACCACGTGCCCGGGGAGACGGCCGCCCAGGCGCTTGAGGCGGCCCGGAAGAACGTCGCGGGCGTCCTTGGCTGCCGGAGCTCCGAGATTATCTTCACCTCCGGCGGCACCGAGTCGAACAACCTCGCGCTGAAGGGCATCGCGCTCGCGGCGCCCCGGGGCCGGCACATCCTAGCAAGCGCGGTGGAGCACTCCTCGGTGCAGCAGGTGCTTGACTACCTGCGGCGGTTCCACGGCTTCCGCATCGACCTGCTGCCGGTGGACCAGGAGGGCGTTGTGGCACTCGAGGCACTGCGGGAGCTGCTGACACCTGAAACCACGCTGTGCACGATCATGTATGCGAACAACGAGGTCGGGACGGTGCAGCCCATCGCCGAGGCGGCGGAAATCTGCCGGAATGCCGGCGTGTACTTCCATACCGACGCCGTGCAGGCCGCCGGCTGGCTCCCGCTGCGCGTTCGGGAGTTGGGGGTTGACGCCCTGAGCATCTCGGGCCATAAGCTCGGCGCCCCGAAGGGCTCGGGCGTTCTCTACCTGCGCGGCAGGGTGCCCCTTGAGCCTCTGCTCCACGGTGGAGGCCAGGAACGCGGGCGCCGCTCGGGCACCGAGAACGTTGCGGGGGCCGTCGGTCTCGCCACCGCCCTGCGGCTGGCCCAGGCAGACCTGCCCGGAGCGGCCGACACCTCTGTAATGGTGCGGGATTCGCTGGTCACGTACATCCGCGCGAACATTCCCTCCGCACGCCTGACCGGCCATCCACGGCTGCGGCTGCCGAACCTTGCCTCATTCTGTTTCCCCGGCGTGAGCGGAGAAGCGGTGCTGCTTGAGCTCGAGCGGCTCGGCGTCGTCTCATCGAGCGGGTCGGCCTGCGCCGCGGGTTCGGATGAACCCTCGGCTGTCCTCCTGGCGATGGGCATCGATCCGGAGACGGCCCAGAGCGCCCTGCGGCTGTCCTGGACCTCCCCCACGACGACGGATGAGCTGGAAACAGCCGCCCGGGCGGTCGTTGCGGCTTTTCGGAATGTCTCGGCGCTTGGGGCTCAGGCCGGCTGACGCAGCGGCGCATAATCGACGCCGGTCAGTTCAACGCTGCGGTTCCAGAGCCGCTCGGCGACGCCGCGGTCGAGCACCCGCGGCGAGGGCGCAACGAGGCGGACATTGCCCCGTGTTTCGCCGGGCCCGTCCGGCCCGTAATAGTCCCCGCCCTCCACGTCCGCCGCTGTGGCTGCGTAAAGGACCGGAAGTGCGCCCGCGCCGTCGGACTGGCTCAACAGGCTCAGGAACGCGCCGAACATGTCGAGGACGGGCGCCGGCTGCATCCCGGCCGTGAGGTTGGTGCGGGCCAGTCCGGGATGCGCGGCGACCGCAGCCAGGGGCCACCCTGCCGCACGTGACCGCCTGTCCAGTTCAACGGTGAAGTAAAGATTCGCCAGCTTGCTCTGGTTGTAGGCCGCCCACCGGCGGTACTTCCGTTCGGACTGCAGGTCGTCGAAGTTGATGCGCCCGCGCTTATGGGCAAGGCTCGAGACCGAAACCACACGGGGCCGCTCGGCTTCCCGAAGGCGGTCGAGCAGCAGCCCGGTGAGCGCGAAATGTCCAAGGTGGTTGACGCCCAGCTGCTGCTCGAAACCGTCCTCGGTGAGGGTCCGCGGAGTGGCCATCACTCCCGCATTGTTAATGAGCAGGTCAAGCGGTGAGGTCCACTCGGCTGCGAAACGGCGGATCGACTCAAGCCGCGAAAGATCAAGCAGGCGCAGTTCGACGCTGTTGTTGCCGCTGAGCGCCCGCACCCGCTTCTCGGCATCCCGTCCCCGGCCGCCATCACGGCAGGCGAGTGCGACGGACGCCCCCTTCCGTGCGAGGGCTGCTGCAACCTGAAGGCCGATGCCGCTGTTGGCTCCGGTGATGATTGCTGTGCGGCCGGTGAGGTCGCCGATCGCGTCTGCGGTGAACGGGGGCATCTCGCGGGCCTTCCGGTTGGGGCAGCTGCTTGCCGGGCACCACGGACCAGCCGGTACGTGGTACCCGGAATCTACATCATCTCCTAACGAACAGAGTCCCGGTAAGGTCTCCCGTCCCTGCGGCGCCCGGCTGCCTTCACCAATCCACAACCGTTGCTGTCCGGCCCCTCCACGGGCAATATCGAGTCATGACCAAATACCTCATCTCGTTCCCGAGCGAAGCCATGGTGCTCTCCGACGAGGACCTGCCCATCGTCTCCGCCGAAGCCCGCGCTGTGATCGAGGAGGCGAAGGCTGCCGGCGTCTACCTGTTCGCCGGTGGGATCGCGGAGGAGGTCGACCCCGTGCTGGTCTCCGCCGACGGGTCGGTGAGCACCGAGATCTACCCGGGCTCCGACCTCAGGGGTGGGTTCACCGTGCTGGAACTGCCGACGCGCGAGGACGCGGTCGAGTGGGCGAGGAAGATCGCAGTGGCCTGCCGTTGCGCGCAGGAGCTCCGCGAGTTCGGGTACGACCCGGCGAGCTAGTTGATCTCGAGCCCCTTGCAGATCTTGTCGGTGAGCTGACGAAGCTGCTCAAGCTCGGCGCTGTCGAGCAGCGGGCCAAGGGTCTCGTGGATCCTGCGAACGTGGGATGTTCCAATGCTCCGCTGCTGCGCCCGCCCCTTCTCCGTCAAGGCCAGTTCGACGCCCCGGTGGTCCGTCTGGGCGGGCCGGCGCTTGACCAGCCCCTTGGCCTCGAGGCGGTCAACCATGCGGCTCAGGCTGGGCTGGCTGATGAGCAGGCGCGCGTTGAGTTCATTGAGGCGGGTCCAACCCGACTCGCACCTGCTGAGGTTGAACAGCACGTCGTACTCGCTGATCCCAAGCTCCCGGAACGCCGGATCCGTGCGGATCTGCCGCATCACCGCCACCTGCGCACGGAACAGCGACTCCCAGGCCTCGGCAGTCAGGCGGATCGGGGGCACCTCCGACGGCTCAGCCATGGTGCGCCGCCACGTGTCCGGCAGCCGCAGCGCGCCGGTTCTCGAAAGTCGGCGGGCCCGGCACGCGGGCCGGGGTGCGCTTGGCGAACTCGGCACGCAGCGTGGGAAGCACCTCGGATCCGAAAAGGTCGAGCTGCTCAAGGACGGCCTTCAGCGGCAGGCCGGCGTGGTCAATCAGGAACAGCTGGCGCTGGTAGTCGCCGAAGAACTCGCGGAAGGTGAGCGTCTTCTCGATCAGTTCCTGCGGGCTTCCCACGGTCAGCGGCGTCTGCGATGTGAACTCCTCCAGGGAGGGCCCGTGGCCGTACACCGGCGCGTTGTCGAAGTAGGGCCGGAACTTGCGGACGGCGTCCTGGGAGTTGCGGGAAATGTAGAACTGCCCGCCCAGGCCCACGATCGCCTGGTCGGCGGCGCCGTGGCCGTAGTGGGCGTAGCGCTCCCGGTAGAGCCCGATGAGCTGCTGGTAGTGCTCCTTGGGCCAGAAGATGTTGTTCGCGAAGAACCCGTCGCCGTAATATGCCGCGATCTCGGCGACCTCCGGGGTGCGGATCGAGCCGTGCCACACGAAGGGTGCGACGCCGTCGAGGGGGCGCGGGGTCGAGGTGAAGTTGCGCAGCGGGGTGCGGAACTTGCCTTCCCAGTTCACGACGTCGTTGTCCCACAGCTGGCGCAGCAGGTGGTAGTTCTCAACAGTCAGTTCGACGCTGTCGTGCTGGTTCTTGCCGAACCAGGGGTAGACCGGCGCCGTGTTGCCGCGGCCGAGGATCAGGTCGACCCGGCCGTCGGCGAGGTGCTGCAGGGTTGCGAAGTCCTCGGCGATCTTCACCGGATCGTTCGTGGTGATCAGGGTGGTTGAGGTCGAGAGAATGATGCGCTCGGTCTGGGCCGCGACATACCCCAACAGCGTGGTGGGGGAGCTCGGGACGAAGGGGCGGTTGTGGTGCTCGCCCGTGGCGAAGACGTCGAGGCCAACTTCTTCTGCATGCTTGGCGATGGCCGCCATCGCCTTGATGCGCTCGTGCTCGGTGGGCTCGGTTCCGTTTGTCGGATCCGGCGTCACGTCGCCAACGCTGAAAATGCCGATCTGCACGGGTTCTCCTTGGGGCTTGGCTTGCTGCGGATAAGTGTATGCATTTGCATCTATTGTACCGCGTTGTGCGGCCCGCGGGCTCCCGCGCCCGGACCGGCCGCGGCCTCAGTGCACTGCCGCCGGATCCAAGGCGGGCTCCTGCCTGGCCTGGGCCGACCGCCGCAGGACCCGGCGCTCCCGCCGCCCCTCCACGAGCCGGTACAGGACTGGAACGAGGATGAGCGTGAGGGCGGTCGATGAGACAAGGCCGCCGATCACAACGACAGCGAGGGGGCGGGAGATGAAACCGCCTTCGCCGGTCAGCCCGAGCGCCATGGGGGTCAGCGCGAAGATCGTGGCAAGGGCGGTCATCAGGATCGGACGCAGCCGCTGCCGGGCTCCCTGGATGATGGCTTCCTCCACGCTGAGCCCGGGCGCGCCGTCCCGGGGGCGGCGGTATTGGTTGATGAGGTCGATGAGGACGATCGCGTTCGTCACCACGATTCCCACAAGCATCAGCATGCCGATCAGGGACGGCAGCCCGAGCGGTATGCGTGTGAGCACCAGCAGCGCCACGGCGCCCGTCGCGGCGAACGGGACCGACACAAGGAGGATCAGGGGCTGGAGCAGGCTCTTGAAGGTGGCCACCATGATGACGTAGACGATGGCGACCGCTGCCCACAACGCGAGGAAGAGCTGGTCGAAGGACTCGGTCTGCTCGGCAGCGGCTCCGCCGACTGTCGCCGTCGCCCCGGCCGGCAGCCGCACCGACTCAAGGCGTTCGGTCACTTCGGCGGTCAGCGCACCAAGGTCGTCGCCGGCGGGCGTGATCGACACCTGGGCGGTGCGCTCACCGTTGGAGCTTGTCACGGTGAGCGGAACCTGGATCTCCTCGACCGAGGCCACTTCGGTGATCGGAATCTCCCGTGCCGCCGCCGGGATGGTAAGCCCGCGCAGCTGGTCAAGGCTCGTGATCTTCGTTCCCTCGCCCACCAGCACCGGGTAGTCGGTCACGTCCAGGCGCACCGATCCGGCGGGAATGGGACTGATACTGCCGCCCAGCAGCCCGGCGATCTGGCCTTCAGTCAGGCCCGCGGCGACTGCGGCTGCCCGGTCCACGGCGATCTGAATCTGCGGCTGGGCGGCGGAAAGGTTGCTTGTAACCTCCCCAGCGCCGTCGAGGCCCGCCAGACGGCGCTCGACGGCGTCGCTGGCCGCCTGCAGGTCCGCGGAGCCGGGGGCGGTGATGTTGATGTCGATGGTGCTTGAGGTTCCAAAACCTCCCTGCTGGCTTGAGAGCGAGAAGCTGCCCGCGTCCTTGAGCTTTTCCAGCTGGGCGCGGATGGAGTTCTGCAGGGCCTCCTGGTCGGCATCCTCCTCCGTGATCACAGTGAAACTGGCGACGGAGGCGCCCGCCGAGAACTGCGCCGCGAAGGCGCTTTCGGCATTTCCAACAGTCAGCTGGACGTCGCGGACTTCGGGATTGGCCGCCAGCACCTCTTCGGTGCGGGCGGCCGCCGCGGCCGTCGTTTCAAGGCTCGACCCGGGCGCGAGGGTCTGCGTGACACTGAAACTGTTCTGGCCGGTGTTGCCCAGCAGGTTGGTCTGAAGCAGCGGGACCATTGCCGCGGTGGCGGCGAGGATGACCACGCCCGCGGTGAGGGTCCACACGGGGTGGCGCTGCGTGCCGCGGAGCACGGGAAGGTAGCCGCGCTGGAGCCAGGAGCGGCGCTCCCGCCGGTGGGCCTCGTCGAGGAGGGACGCGCTGGCCGGGGCGGGAGGAGCCGCCGCACCCCGCCGCCCGCCGGAGGACTGGGGAAGGAACCAGTAGGCAAGCACGGGGATGATCGTCAGGGAGACCGCCAGGGAGGCAAGAAGCGCAATGCCGGTGGTCATGGCGAAGGGCCTGAACAGTTCGCCGGCCAGGCCGCCGACAAAGGCGATGGGCGCGAAGACCGCCACGGTTGTCAGCGTCGACGCGGTGATTGCTCCGGCGACCTCCCGCACGGCGGTGAGGATCGCCGAGCGCTTTTCCTCGCCGTACGCCAGGTGCCGCTTGATGTTCTCGATGACGACGATCGAGTCGTCGACAACCCGGCCAATGGCGATGGTGAGTGCGCCAAGCGTCAGGATGTTCAACGAGTACCCCGAGGCATACAGCCCAATGAAGGTCACCAGCAGCGACAGCGGGATGGAGATGGCCGTGACCAGGGTCGACCTCACCGAGAGCAGGAACACGAGGATGATCAGGACGGCGAAGGCGAGGCCGAGCAGGCCCTCGGTCGTGAGGTCCTTGATTGAGCGCTCGATGAACGGAGCCTGGTCGAAGACCACGGTGATTTCCGCTCCGTCCCCAAGCTCCGCTTCGAGGCTGGGGATGAGCTCGGTGACGGCCTGCGAGATCCGCACCGTGTCTCCGTCCGGCACCTTCGTGACGGTCAGCGCGAGGGTCTCCACGCCGTTGGTCCGGGTGATCGAAGTTGCGGCGTCGTCAGTGAGGCTCACCTCGGCCACTTCGCCCACCGTCGCGGGAGGACCGGCGGGAGCAGGCGGGGCCGGCGGCTCCGCGGGAGCCTCGGGGATCTCCGGCACCGCTCCGGGAAGCTGGGGCGCTCCTCCGGGAAGGCCCGGAAGCGGGGCCTCACCCGCGGCGGGGTCGGGGCCCTCCTGGGCGGGAGCAGGGTCGACCGAGGGAAGGACCGGCAGCCTGCGGATGTCCTCGAGCGCCTCGACGGGGGATCCTGCCTGGATATTCAGGGACCGTTCGTCCTCCTCGAGGGTTCCGACGGGGAAGAGGGATCCGTTGCTGTCGAAGGTGTCGACGATGTCCGCAACGCCAAGGCCGGCTTTTTCCAGTTCACCGTCGCGCGGGATGACCGAGATGTGCTGGTTTGAACCTCCGGTGATGGCGGCCGAGCGGACATCCTCGAGCTTCTGCAGGCGCGGCACGGTCAGCCGCTCCAACTCGGAGTTCAGCTCGCTCAGCGTGCGGTCGGAGGAGACGGCCATGAACACGATCGGCAGGTCGTTGATGCTTCCGGCCAGGGCCTGCGGCTCAACGTCCTCGGGCAGCACCGGGCGCACGGTGGCGATGGCCCGGTCGACCTGCGCCCGGGCGCGGTCGAGGTTCGTGCCGTAGACGAAGACAAGGTTCACCGTCGAGACACCGGTGCGCGAGACCGCCGAGGACGACTCAAGGCCCTCGACGCCGCTGAGGGCACTCTCGAGCGGGCTGCTGACCTGCTTGTCGAGGTACTCGGGGGAGGCCCCCGGCAGAGACGTGATGACCGTGATGCGCGGGAACTCGAGTGAGGGGATGAGTTCCTGCTTGAGCGAACCCATCGTGATGACCCCGAACACCGCGGCGAAGATCGTGATGAGGGCGATCAGCGCCCGGTTGCCCAGGGAGAGCTGCGCCAGTCGGAACATGGGCCTGCTTTCGGTCCTGACGGTGCCGGGTGGAGCAGCCGCGCGTTACTGAAGTTTCAAGACCTGGTCCGTCATCGACTGAACTTCCTCCGCAAGCGATTCATTCTCGTTGAGCTTCACGCCGTATCCGGGAAGCATCTCCTTCAGCTTCGGCTCCCACTGCGCGATCCGTTCAGGGAAGCAGCGCTTGAGGAGTTCCACCATGATCGGTGCGGCGGTTGACGCTCCGGGGGAGGCCCCGAGGAGGGCGCCCACCGATCCGTCGGCCGAGGTGATGACTTCGGTTCCGAACTGCAGAATTCCACCCGTCTTGGGGGCCTTCTTGATGACCTGTACACGCTGGCCGGCCGTGATCAGTTCCCAGGCGCCGCCGTCGGCCGAAGGAACGAACTCGTTGAGGGCCGCGCTCTTGTCCTCGCGGTTCTTGAGGACCTCGGAAATCAGGTACTTCGTCAGGGGAACGTTGTCCTTGGCCACGGCGAGCATCGGCACCAGGTTGGACGGGCGGATCGAGCCGGGAAGGTCGAGGAACGAGCCCCGCTTCAGGAACTTCGTGGAGAACCCGGCGTACGGGCCGAACAGGAGGGAACGTTCGCCTTTGACGTACCGGGTGTCGAGGTGGGGTACCGACATGGGCGGGGCTCCCACCGACGCCTGCCCGTAGACCTTCGCGTTGTGCTGGCTGACGACGCCGGCGTCGGTGCACCGCAGGAACTGCCCCGAGACGGGGAAGCCCGCGAAGCCCTTGCCTTCGGGGATGCCGCTGCGCTGCAGCAGGTGGAGCGCTCCACCGCCCGCCCCGATGAAGACGAAGCGCGTGGAAATGGTGCGGGACTGCCCTGTGCCGCGGTTCTTGACCTTGACTTCCCAGCGGCCGTTCGAGGCCCGGGAAACGTCCTGGACGTCGTGGTTGTAGTTGAGGTCGACGCCGTTGTCGTCGAGGTAGGTCGTGAGCCCGCGTGTCAGGGACCCGAAGTCGACGTCGGTGCCACCGACCACCCGGGAGGCGGCGACCGGCTGGCTCGGGTTGCGGCCCTTCATGATCAGGGGCGTCCATTCGGCCAGTGTCGCGGGGTCCTCCGTGTGCTCCATGGTGCGGAAGAGCGGCTGGGAGCTCAGGGCCTCATAGCGGCGCCGGAGGTACTGCGCGTTGGCGGTGCCCCACACGAAGCTCATGTGGGGTACGGGGTTGATGAAGTTGCGCGGATCGCCGAGGTGGCCGTTGGAGACCATGTGGGCCCAGAACTGGCGGGACACCTGGAACTGCTCGTTGATCGCCACTGCCTTGGCAGGGTCCACCGAACCGTCCTTGGCTGCGGGGGAGTAGTTCAGCTCGCAGAGTGCCGAGTGCCCGGTGCCGGCGTTGTTCCACGGGTCGGAGCTCTCCATGCCCGCACGGTCCAGCCGCTCGAACAGGGAGATGTCCCAGTCCGGCTGGAGCTGCTTGAAGAACGCCCCGAGGGTTGCGCTCATGATTCCGCCGCCGATCAGGACGACGTCGGTTGTTGTTGCGGATGATTCAGCCTGGCTGTGTGCAGTCAACGTAGTCTCCAGTCGCGTGATCCTAGCCTTAGAAGACTATCGGCTAGGAGATGCTTATTTAAATCAGTTTTCGGCAGTGGGTTTCTCGGGGCTCGGAACGTCTTCGAGATCGATGCGGTTGAAGACCTCGTTCATCACCGGGCTCACCGGGTAGGCCGCGACGCGCGGGGACATGGCGAGCCCCGAGATGGGAAAGGCAAGGGGGACGGCGGGGACACGGGCGGCCACCTGGTTGCTGATGTCGAGATAGGCGGCATTGCGCTCCTCGCCGTTGGGAAGGGTGCTCGCCCGCGCGACCTTGCTGAACAGCTGGTGGTCCCTGAAGGCGAATTCCTCGCTCGGGCCGCCGAAGAGGGCGCCGGCGAAGTTGTCGGCATCCTGGTAGCTTCCGCTCCAGCCAAGCAGATGGAAGGCGCGGTCCTTACTGGTCCGGGCCTGGTCCAGGTATCCGTCGTTCCATTCGACAGGCATCGGCTTGATATTGAACCCGGCGGCCGTCAACTGCCTGCTGAGCTCCGCGTAGGTCTTTTCGGGCGAGGGAAGGTAGGGCCGGGAGATCTTCACCGGATAGTAGAACGGCAGCGGAGCGCCGTCGTACCCCGACTCCTTGAGGAGTTCCTTGGCCTTCGCCGGGTCGGGCGGGTAGGCGTCGACCGCGTCGCCGTCGATGCCGAGCTTGGAGGGCAGGAAGTGGGGGGCGGGTTTGGTTCCGTTGAGGAACCGCCCGGTGACTAGGCTTTTCTTATCGATGGCATGGGCGACCGCCTGGCGGAACTTGAGGTTGTCGACCCCGGGGAAGTCCTGGTTCAGGCCGAGGTAGAGCACGGAGTAGGGATCACGCTGCAGCAGCTGCAGCCCCTCCCGCGCGATGCGGGCGGCGTTGTCGACGGTCACGAAGTCGTAGCCGTCGATGCGCCCGGCCGTCAGGGCGCGGAGGCGCGCATCGGCGTGCGGGATGGTGGTGAAGACGGCCTTCTCGACTTCTCCCGGTTCGCCCCAGTAGTTCCCGAAGGCATCGAGTTCCACCCTTCCCTCTTCCCACCCGGTGAACCGGAAGGCGCCGGTCCCCACGGGTTGAAGCGCGTACCGGGACACCCGGGTTGAACCGCGGGGCTCGGTCGGCTCGTCCGCGGCAAGGGCTTGAAGGGCTTTCGGGGAGGACATCGCGAAGGCGGGCTGCGCGAGGGAAGGGATGAACGCTGTCATCCTCTTGGTCAGCTGGATGAGGACTTCATGCTGGCCGAGCGGCTGGCACGACTTGTACAACGACTTCTCCGGGGTGTCGGAGAACGCCTTGAACACCGTCTGGAAGGGAAGCCCCGAGGCATAGGTCCTCGCCGCCTTGGGCAGGTTGTACCAGCGGTCGAAGTTGGCGCAGACTGCCTGCGCGTCGAAGGGTTCGCCGTCGTGGAAGACGGCGTCGTTCCTCAGTTCGAAGGCGTAGGCCCGCCCGTCGTCGCGCTCCTCCCAGGACCGCGCAAGGAGCGGTGCGGGTTCGGAGGTTACCGGGTCCACGCCGACGAGGCCCTCGAGGACCTGCTGCGTGACACGGTACGACTCGGTGTCGTTCACCACCGCGGGATCCAGGCCGATGGGATCCGCCGCGGCCCCAAAGGTGAAGGTGGTGTCGTACGCCGCCGACGCCGTCGGCGATGCGGAGCCGCTGGGAGCCGGAGTCGGGGAGGGCTGGGCAGCTGTGCAGGCGGTGAAGGTCAGCGCCGTCACCGCCGCGGTCATTGCCAGGGCGGCGCGGCGGGTCAGCTCACGCCCCGCGGTAATCTTCACAGCCAGATTCTCCAGAAGGACCCAGCGGCCCGTGTAGATGATTGGGAGTTTAGTCTAGGCGATTTCCCTGAACCGGCCTTTCCTGGCCCCTTGCGGAAGGGCGGGTGCCGCTTCATCAGAACGGGCTCCCGCACCGAGAGTGCGGGAGCCCGTTCCGGGTTTCCCTGGAGCAAGTTAGAGGAGTTGAACCAGGGAGGTACTTAGTTCGCCGGAGGGGTAAGGACTCCGTCGATCAGGTAAACGGTGGCGTTGGCCGTCTGCACGCCGCCGCAGATCACCTTGGCGCCGTTGACCATCAGGTCGTCGCCCGAACCGGTGATCTCCACGTCGCCGCCCTGGACCGAGGTCTGGGTGGTGCCTTCGAGGTCGGCGGGAAGCATCCGGCCCTCAACGACGTGGTACGTCAGGATGCTGGAGAGCATCTTCTCGTCGGTCTTGAGGGTCTCGACGGTCTCGGCGGGCAGCGCCTTGAAGGCCTCGTCGACCGGTGCGAAGACGGTGAACTCGCCGCCGTTGAGCGTGTCAACGAGGTCGACGTCGGGGTTCAGCTTCCCCGAGACAGCCGCGGTGAGCTGGGTCAGGATCGGGTTGTTCGATGCCGCGGTCGCAACGGGGTCCAGTGCCATTCCGGCTACCGATCCGGCTCCGTCGGGTACCTCCGCGGCGTAGTCGGCGCAGCCGGGTCCCACGAGGTTCGCTGCGGGATCCATTGCCTCGCCCGATGCCTCGGAGGACATCGAATCTGTGGCTTCCGGTGCTGCTTCGGAGCTCATGCTCTCGTCTGCGGGTGCTGCTTCGGAGCCTCCGGAGGCTTCCTCGCCGCCGCCACATGCCGTCAGGCCGAGCAACGCGATTGCTGCGATCCCGAGTGCTGATACATTCCTGCGCTTTGTAAGTTCCATGACTTTTTCTCCTAATACGCGAGACCTGCTGGGGTGCACTGATGGGCTAGCCGCTGTGTGGAACACATCATGTCGATGTCTCGGAAGTACTTCGATCACGGGGGATCTCGGGATGGGTCGGCTGGAGAAAAAAATCACGACGACGAACGCGGTGCGGCGCAACCGACCTGCATTCCGGAACGGCCGCACACGCAAAAGCACCCCGGTCCTAAGACCGGGGTGCCTGGCTTGATGAGTCGGAAGTGCGCAAGGGGGGACTTGAACCCCCACGTCCGAAGACACTGGAACCTAAATCCAGCGCGTCTGCCAATTTCGCCACTCGCGCGCCGACGCCTGCCGAAGCAAAACGTCAGGCTCAAGTGTACGCGAATCAGTCGAGGCCAAGGTCCCGCCGCAGCTTCGCCACATGGCCGGTGGCTTTGACGTTGTATTGCGCCAGCGCCACGTCGCCCGACTCGTCAACGACAACGGTTGACCGCACGAGGCCCTCATATGTCTTGCCGTAGTTCTTCTTCTCGCCCCAGGCGCCCCACGCGTCGGCAACGGCGTGGTCTTCGTCCGAGAGCAGCGGGAAGTTGAGCTGCTCCTCGTCCGCGAACGCGCGCAGCTTCTCCGGCGAGTCGGGGGAGATGCCGACCACCTTGTATCCGGCTCCGGCGAGGGAGGCGAGGTTGTCACGGAAGTCGCACGCCTGGGTGGTGCACCCGGGGGTTGCGGCCGCCGGGTAAAAGTACACGACAACCTTCTGCCCCTTCATTGCCGAGAGCGACATCGAGTTGCCAAACGCGTCAGTGAGCGTAAAGTCGGGAGCATGATCTCCAGCCGACAGTCGTTGTGTCATTAAGTTCCTCTTATTTGGGGTCCGCTATCGGTTCACTGAAAACTACCAGTACGCCTAGTTATCATATGGGGACGGGTCCACGCCATCCCGGCGCGTTGACCAGCTTAGCGAGAGGGAGTGCACTGTTTCATGCCGGATCTGGAGCAATGGCCAACCGGCCGACTGCTGACGACGGCGGCTCGCCTTGTTGAGCACGCGTGGAACGAGCGGTTGGTGGACATTGGGGTCACGCACGCCGGAGTCATCGCCTTGGGTGTCCTGGCATCCCAGGGCGCGATGACCCAGGCGAACCTCGCCCAGATTGTCCGCGTGCAGGCGCAGACAATGGGCAAAACCCTCTCGCGGCTTGAAGCGCGCGGCCACGTTGCCCGAGTGCGCAACGATCTTGACCGGCGCTCCCACCTCGTTTCGATCACCGCTGCCGGCCGCGAGGTGCTTGAGCGCGCCGACGACATCGAGCGCACCCTCGTCGCCGGAGGCGGTCTGGTTTCCGACGAGCTCCGCACCCACCTGCAGAGCGTCATCAAGGAACTTGGCGCTCCCCGCTGGAACTGGGCCGCTGCTGCGGCTTCGCCTGCGGTGGCTGCGGTGCTTCCCGAGGACGCCGTCACGGGCCCCGAATCCGCAGGGCCCGCGGCCTCGGTCACAAACTAGGGCGCTCACGTTCAGGAACCCGGAAGGGTTCCTTCGGCGTGCCCTGGCGGCCTCCGGTTCGGTCCTTTCCGCGCCGCCGGACGGGGCCTCACGGCTCCCGGGCGGCCCTTCGGACGGCGCCGAACCGCACAGTGGCGGGCGGTAGAACGCATACTCCATTCGAAAAGAAAATAGAAGATTTTTTGGGGTAGGGATTTCATAAAAGTCGTTGCGAGGTCACCGGGCTCATGGTTCCTTGAGGAAGTCAGGCGAATCCCAGCGACCCGGAGATCAGCATGTCGAAACCCCGCGCCACGGGCCACCTTCCGCAGCCGAACCAGCACGCTCCTCGCTCCGACAGACCGCTTCGGAACGCCCTGCAGGATGACATCGCCCTGCGGCATCTTGGGATCGCCGAGTCGGTTGCGCGGTCCTTCTCCTCCTTCGGGCCCGACGCGGCCGATATCCGGCAGGTTGCCTACCTCGGCCTGATCAAGGCGGTGCAGCGGTTCAATCCGAGCCGGGGCGTGCCGTTCGCCTCGTTCGCCGTCCCCACGATCACGGGTGAGATCAAGCGGTACCTCAGGGACTGCTGCTGGGTGATCCGCCCGCCGCGCCATCTCCAGGACCTCGGCACTGAACTTGCCCGCGCCGCCCCGGCCATGGCTCAGCGGCTGGGACGGGAGCCGACCCCCGCCGAGCTCGCACGCGAGCTGGGCGCCGAGGAATCGGCGGTGAGTGAAGCCCTCACCTGCCGCACCAGCCGGCGCCCGGAATCCCTCGATGTGCCGTTCGAGGGCCGCAGCTGGGGAGACACGCTGCAAAGCGATGACGACCGCATCGAACGCACCGACGAAATCCTTTCCCTGCGTGCCGCGGTGAACGCGCTGACGTCGGCAGAAAAGGAACTGCTGTACCGGCGGTATTTCAAGGAGGAGACACAGCAGCAGATCGGCGAGCATCTCGGCATGACGCAGATGCAGGTTTCCCGGAGGCTCGCACGCATCCTCGTCCTGCTGCAGCGGCAGCTCCTCGGAGCCGCGCCCGGCACTGCTTCGTCCTTGGCCGCCGCACGGGCACGGGGCGAAGTGGAAAGCGATGCGCGCATCGCCTGAACGGCGCCCTCACGACACGCCGAGGCGGTGGGAGGCCGCGAGCACCTGCTCGACCGTCACCGCCAACAGGGCAGGGTCAGGTTCCGCGGAGAAGGTGTGGCCAAGCCGCAGCGACTCGTCGGTCAGCACGATGTGGGGCCCCGGAGGCGGGCCCCATTCCTCGACCGGTGCAGGACCGAACAAGACAACGGAGGGCGTCCCGTAGGCGGACGCGAGGTGCGCAGCCCCGGTGTCTGCCGAGATGACGAGGGCGGCCGAGGCGATCAGGGCGGCGAAGCGGTCAAGAGGAAGTTCACCAGCCGCCACCGAGCCCTCCGGCAGTCCCGCCGCTGCCGCGACCGCGAGGGCCCGCGGGCGCTCGGTGGTGCTTCCGGTCAGCAGGACGCGGTGGCCGGCGCCGGTCAGTGTGCGGGCCACGGCGGCGAACCTCTCAACCGGCCAAAGTCGGCTGCCGTACGCGGCTCCCACATGGATGACCACGGCGCCGGGGGCGGGGCTCGGGGCAGCAGGAACCTCGAGGCGGTTGTCCAGGGGGTCGGCCGGGATCCCGTGCCACGAGACGAGGCCGGCCCACCTGGCGCGTTCATGGACGCCGTGGCGCCACCGCGGCCCATGCCACCCGGGGGCCCTGTGGCCGATCCGGCGGGCGGGCCGGATCTCCTCGATCCGGCTCCGGCTCTCCCTGCCGTTTCCGTGAAGGTTGACGGCGATGTCGACCGATCCCGGGGCGACCGCGAGCGGTTCGTTGAGGCCATGGGTCGGCAGCAGCTCGTCCACGCACCCGGTCAAGGCCACGATCGGGGTGAGCCAGGCCTGGGCCGCGTAGCGGATGTGGTGGTCGGGAAACGCGCGGCGCAGCCCCCGCAGCGCGGGGACGGCGACGAGGAGGTCACCGAGCTTCAATGCGCGCAGGACCAGCAGCTCCGGCCGGCCATGCGGTGCGGGCCGGTGCGGGAAGGCGGCGTCTTGAAGCATTCCAACATCTTGCCAGAGGCCCCCGGACGGCGTCCCGGAGTACCTGAAGAGAAGAAGAAGTTCCCCCGGAGGTGTTTAGCACCGGTGCTTCTCGGGAACAGTGCCAGTATGACCACCACGGATGCCGAGGGAGGAACCGCGCCGAAAGCGGTCCTCTTTGACCGGGACGGGACGATCGTCGTCGACGTGCCCTACAACGGCGACCCCGACAAGGTCCGCTCGATGAGCGGGGCACGTGCCGTACTCGACGCCCTGCGCCTCAAGGGGATCGCGGTGGGTGTTGTGACCAACCAGTCGGGGATTGCGCGCGGCCTCCTCGACCGGGAGCAGGTCGACGCCGTCAACGCGCGGGTTGAACAGCTCCTCGGGCCGTTCGCGGTGTGGGAGGTCTGCCCGCACGACGCATCGGATGCCTGTGCCTGCCGGAAACCGCAGCCCGGAATGGTGCTCAGCGCCTGCGCCCGCCTGGGGCTCGATCCGTCCGAGGTCGCCCTGATCGGCGACATCGGGGCGGACGTGGACGCGGCCCACGCCGCAGGAGCCGTAGGGGTCCTCGTCCCGACGGTCCACACGCGTCCCGAAGAGGTCCGTGCCGCGCCGCGGGTTGCCGGCACCCTGGCCGGTGCGGTCGAACTTCTCTGGCGGGCGCAGTGAGCCGGCGCGTGCTTGTGGCCCGGCTCGACAGCGCCGGGGATGTCCTGCTCGCCGGGCCGGCGGTCCGGGCGGTGGCCGCGGGCACCGGAGGGCGTTCCGCCGAAGTGGTGATGGTGTGCAGCAGACACGGGACACCGGCCGCACGCCTGCTTCCCGGTGTGGCCGACGTGTTCACCTGGGAAGCGCCGTGGATCGTTGATCCTCCTCCGAGCGCCACCCCCGGGCACGCGGCGGCCCTTACCGCCTACGCCGCCGGATCCGGAGCCGATGAAGCGGTCATCCTCACGTCCTTCCACCAGTCACCACTGCCGCTCGCACTGCTGCTGCGCTTTGCCGGGATCTCCCGGATCACTGCCGCCTCCGTTGACTACGCGGGTTCCCTGCTCGACGTCCGGCTGAAGCCGGGCGAGGACTTCCCCGAGGACCAGCCCGAAGCCGAACGCGCCCTGGGGATCGCCGCCGCCGCCGGATATCGGCTACCTCCCGGCGACGACGGACGGCTCCAGGTCACCGGCCTTCCCGCGGTCCCCGCCGAAGTGGGGCACGGCCTCTACATTGTTGTGCATCCCGGAGCCGCGGTGCCCTCACGGGCCTGGCCGCCGCTTCACCACGCGGCAGCGGTCGAGCTGCTCACCGCCGCCGGCTACCGGGTGGTGGTCACCGGCGGGCCAGGCGAAACGGACCTCACGGCGACCGTCGCGGGGCCCGAGGCGCTCGACCTGGGCGGCCGGACGGACCTCGCAACACTCGGCGCAATTGTGAAGGGAGCATCGGCAGTGATCACCGGCAATACCGGTCCGGCCCATCTCGCTGCCGCCGTCGGCACGCCGGTTGTAAGCCTCTTCTCCCCGGTCGTCCCGGCGGTCCGCTGGGCGCCCTACCGGGTGCCTGTCGAACTGCTCGGCAATCAGGGTGCGCCCTGTGCGCACACACGGGCCAGGGCGTGCCCGGTCCCCGGCCACCCCTGTCTTTCGGAGGTCGCTCCGGCCGAGGTCGTTGAGGCGGTGCAGCGGCTGACGGCGGGCGTCTCCTCGTTGGTCTCCCGCCGCAGCCTGGGCCGGGCCACAAGCACCGCGCCACGGGCGCGGGGAATGGAGCGGGAATGAGGATCCTCCTCTGGCATGTCCACGGCGGCTGGACCGACGCATTCGTGCGCGGCCCCCACACCTACATCCTGCCAACGACGCCGGACCGGGGCCCGTGGGGTCTCGGCCGGGCCGGCCGCGACTGGCCTGCGACTGTCATTGAAGCGGCGCCGGAGGAGCTGGCGGAGATCGACGTCGACGTCGTGGTGCTACAGCGCACCGAGGAGATCGCCGAGTGCGAGCGCCTGCTGGGCCGCGCTCCGGGCCGGGACCTGCCTGCCGTTTTCCTTGAACACAACACCCCCAAGGGGAACGTCCCCAACACGTGCCACCCCCTGGGCCGACGCGACGACATTCCGGTTGTCCACGTCAGCTACTTCAATGAACTCTTCTGGGACAACGGGGCCGCACCGACCACGGTGATCGAACACGGAATCGTCGACCCCGGCCCCCTCTATACCGGAGAGCTCGAGCAGCTGGCGGTGGTGGTCAACGAACCGGTCCGCAGGGGAAGGGTGACCGGGACCGATCTGCTGCCCCGCTTCGCCGACCTCGCGCCCCTTGAGGTCTTCGGGATGGGCACGGCGGACCTGCCGCGCGTGCTCGGTCTTGGCCCCGACGTGCTCCGGATCGGCGGCGACCTTCCCACCGCAACCCTCCACGCCCGGCTCGCGCGTTCGCGGGTCTATCTTCATCCGCTCCGGTGGACGTCCCTGGGACTGGCACTGCTTGAGGCGATGCACCTGGGCATGCCGGTGCTGGCCCTCGGGACAACCGAAGCCGCCCGGGCGGTTCCGCCCGAGGCCGGCGCCGTCTCGACCAACATCGAGGATCTCCGCACAATGGCCGTCCGGCTGCTTGCGGACCCGGACGAAGCGCGTTCCAGGGGAAGAGCGGCAAGGGCGGCCGCCCGTGAGCGATACGGCCTGGGGCGCTTCCTGAAGGACTGGGACGAGGTCCTGGCCCGGACGGCAGGGCGCACCAGCGCCATGGCAGGTACCGAAAGGAGAGCGCAGTGAAGATATCCATGGTGTCGGAACACGCGAGTCCGCTGGCGGCGCTCGGGGGAGTTGATGCCGGTGGGCAGAATGTCCACGTTGCCGAACTTTCCCGGGCACTTGCGCGGCGCGGCCACGACGTCACCGTCTATACACGGCGCGACGACCCCGGACTTCCTGCCCGGGTGCGGACGGGGCCGGGGCTTGAGGTGGTGCACATCGACGCCGGCCCGGCGCGGCCGGTCCCGAAAGACGAACTGCTGCCCTTCATGGGCGAACTTTCGGAGGGAATCCTCGAGGACTGGGGAACGGCGCCCCCGGCCGTGGTCCACAGCCACTTCTGGATGTCGGGCATCGCCGCGCTCGAGGCGGCGGCCCGGAGCCGCACGGCGGGACGGCCGGTTGCCGTTGTTTCGACCTTCCACGCGCTCGGTGCGGTGAAGCGCCGCCACCAGGGGGCAGTTGACACAAGCCCGGCCGAGCGCATCCGCCTCGAGACCCGGATCGGGCAGAGCGCCGACCGCATCGTGGCGACCTGCAGCGACGAAGTCTTCGAGCTCAGGGCACTGGGCATCCCCGGCGGGCGTGTCTCGGTCGCCCCTTGCGGCGTGGACCTTGACCTCTTCACCCCCGCGGGGCCAAGTGAGGCCCGGGGCCGGCGGCACCGCATCGTGTCGGTCGGCCGCCTCGTCCCGCGCAAGGGGATGGACCTTGTGATTCGGGCATTGCGGATCCTCGGAGACAGCGGCATCACCGACATCGAGCTTGTGCTGGTGGGCGGTGCGGGCAACTCCGAGCGCCTCGACGAAGACCCCGAGGCTCAGCGCCTGCGCTCTCTTGCCGCGGAACTTGGAATTTCGGAGCAGGTGATCCTGCGCGGCCAGGTGGGCCGCGAGGAGATGCCGTCCGTGCTGCGCAGCGCCGACGCAGTCGTGTGCGCGCCCTGGTATGAGCCGTTCGGAATCGTTCCCCTCGAGGCCATGGCGTGCGGCGTCCCCATAGTGGCTGCGGCGGTCGGAGGCCTCGTCGACACGGTGGTCGACGGGCGCACCGGGCTCCACGTTCCGGCTCAGGATCCGGCGGCCATTGCCGACGCCGTGATGGAGCTGCTCGCCGAGCCGGAATGGGCATTGGAGCTGGGAAGGAACGGTCACCGGCGGGTCAGTGCACGCTACTCGTGGGCCCGCGTCGCTGCCGAAACCGAAAGGGCATACCACCTCGCCCTGCGGGAGGTGGAACAGCCCGGCGAGGCCGCGGGTTCGACGGCAGGGCGGAGGCGCCGCCAGGCGGAGGCCGACCGGTCCCCGGCGCGGTCCCTCGAGCGTACGGGAGGGCGGGCGTTATGAGTGCGGATTCGGTGAGCCCGACCGAAGCCCTCGCCACCTCGCTGTGGGAGGGGCCCATCGGAGATCCGGCGTCGGCCGCGCCGCTGGAGGCGGTGATGGACCACCTTTGGGCGGTGGTACCGGCGCTCGATTCGCTTGTCGCGGAAGCCGGGCACCTCGCGCAGTGGGGAGTGGAACTGGCTCAGCGTCTCCTCGGGGGAAGCCGGCTCCTTGCGGCAGGGAACGGAGGTTCAGCCGCGGAGGCCCAGCACCTCACCGCGGAACTCGTTGGGCGCTTCGACGGCGAGCGCGAACCGTTCTCGGCGATCTCGCTGCATGCCGAAAGCTCAGCCGTGACCGCCATCGCCAACGATTACGGGTTCGACCAGCTCTTCGCACGTCAGGTACGCGCGCACGGCAGGCCCGGCGACGTTCTGGTGCTTCTGAGCACCAGCGGGAAAAGCCCCAACCTGCTCAATGCCGTCAACGCGGCCCGGCAGGCGGGCATCACCACGTGGGCGCTGACCGGCGGGGCACCGAACCCGCTGGCCGCGTGTGCCGACGACGCAATAGCCATCGAGGCCCGGGCGGCCAACGCCCAGGAGGGCCATCTGATCGCCCTCCACGCCATCTGCAGGGCCTTCGACTCGGAGGTCCGCCGCTGCCGAGGAGGTGCGCAGTGAAGATTCTCGTGGTCGGGGACGTGCTTCTCGACGTCGACCTATTCGGTGACGCCAGCCGCCTCTCGCCCGATGCGCCGGTTCCTGTCGTCGACATCGACGCGGTCCGGCGCCGTCCGGGAGGCGCCGGGCTTGTTGCGCGCATGCTCCACATGGACGGGCACGACACCGAGCTGGTCACGGTCCTCTCCAACGACGACGCCGCTGCCAGGCTGCGTGCCGAGCTCGCCGGTATCCGGGTGACCTCGGGTGACTCGGGCGTGCCGACTCCAGTGAAGACCCGGGTGCGCGCCGCCGACCACCCGGTCGTCCGGTTCGACGAGGGATGCGGCGAGGTGAAGGTTCCCGCCTGCACCGAAGCGATGGCCGCCTCCCTCGACCGCGCCGAGGCCATCGTCGTCGCCGATTACGGGCGCGGACTCCTTCACAACGAAGACCTGCGGGCGGCACTCTCGCGCCAGGTGGGCAGGGTGCCGATCGTGTGGGATCCCCACCCTTCCGGTGCGGAACCCATCGCGGGCACCACCGCGGTGACGCCGAACTTCGCCGAAGCGCTGCGTTTCGAGCCGGTCACCGGCGACCGCACCGGCGCCGCGGCCGAGGCGGCGGAGCGGTTGCGGACGCGGTGGCGGGCCAGTGCCGTTGTCGTAACGATGGGGGAGCAGGGGGCACTCGTGTCGGCCGGTGATGCGCTGCCGCAGGTGGTTCCCGCCCCGAAGATCTCCGGGGCCGACCCGTGCGGGGCAGGGGACCGCTTCGCCGCAGCGCTCGCGGTGGCACTCGCGCAGGGGCAGGGGATCGATGTAGCCGCGCAGGCAGCAGTCGCCGCGGCAGCGGGCTTCCTGGGCGCCGGCGGTGTCGGTTCGCTCCTCGCCGGAAGGGCGCCGGAGCCGTTGAGGGTCTCCGGCCTCGACGCGCTCACCGCCGCCCGCCGCACCCGCGAGGCCGGCGGCACCGTGGTTGCCACGGGCGGGTGCTTCGACCTGCTTCACGCCGGGCATGCCCGCACCCTGGCCGCCGCCCGCGGGCTCGGTGACTGCCTCATCGTCTGCCTCAACTCCGATGCCTCGGTGCGCCGGCTCAAGGGGGAATCCCGGCCGATCATGCAGCAGGAGGACCGGGCGGAACTGCTGCTGGCGCTGGAATGCGTCGATGCCGTCTTCATCTTCGATGAATCAACCCCCGAAGAAGCCCTTGCCCGCCTGCAGCCCGACATCTGGGTCAAGGGAGGCGATTACGCAGCGGCGGACCTTCCCGAGGCGCGGCTCATGAGCACCTGGGGCGGAAGAACCGTCACAGTTCCCTACTATCCGGCCCGCTCCACCACCAAGCTCGCGGCCGCGCTCGCGAAGGTCGGCTGAACCGAAAGGAAACACAGCATGGAGGAAACAACAGACAAGGCAGTCCCAGCCGCCCGGCCCGCTAACGCCGCAACACCTGCGGCCCGGTACAACCCCGGCAGGGTGCTCGTCACGGGAGGCGGGTCGGGACTTGGTGCGGCCGTCGTGCAGGCCGTCCTTGCTGCGGGCGGCACCCCGGTCGTCCTCGACCTCGACATCAGCCGGGTCGAGGGGGCCAAGGCATTCGAGGTGGATGTGGCAGACCGCGGCGCGGTCACCTCGGCCGTCCGCCAGGCCGGTGAAGCCCTCGGGGGCCTCGATGCCGTCGTCACGGCAGCCGGAATCGACCGCTGCGGCAAACTCGAGGACGTCCCCGCCGAGCAGTGGGAGAAGGTGATCGGGGTCAACCTGCTGGGCACCGTCTCCACAGTGCGCGCCGCCCTTGAGTACCTCAAGCCCAGCCACGGACGGGTGGTCACCATCGCCTCCACCCTGGGAATCCGGGCGGTGGGCGATGCAACGGCTTACTGCGCCTCGAAGTTCGGCGTCATGGGGTTCTCCTCAGCGCTCGCCGCGGAAACCGCGGGAGAGATCGGTGTGACTACGATCATCCCCGGTGGGATGAAGACCCGGTTCTTTGATGACCGCGACGAGCAGTACAAGCCACAGGACGATTCCCGGCTCAACGATCCGGAACGGGTGGCGGAGGCGGTCCTCTTTGCGCTCTCGCAGCCGCGGGGATGCGAGGTGCGTCAGATGCTCATCTGCCACGAAGAAGAAGGCTCGTGGCCGTAAGGTCCCGCACGTCGGCGTGGACCGCATCGGGCTTGACCGACGCGACGAACGAGCCGTCGTGCTCGCACCGTTCAGCGGTCCAGCCGACCTGGGTGACGTCCCGTCCGCATTCAGGGCAGCTCGTCACCCAGGAGAAGTGGAGCCGGTGCAGGGTCCGGCCCATCGCCCCCGCGTTGATGACGTTGCCAATCCAGTAGATGCCGACGGTCGGAGTGCCGACGGCCTGGGCGAGGTGGCGTGGGCCGCTGTCATTTCCCACCATCACGGCGCTCGCCTTCAGCACGGCAGCGAGCTCGTCCAGCCGGAGGGATCCGGCAGCCGAACGGATCGATCCCTCGGGCACCTGCGCGAGGCTCAACTGGACGATCTCCTCGGCCGCCGCGACGTCGCTGTCATCCCCGACAACCAGGACCTGGCTTCCGTCGGCAGCCACGAGGGCAGCAAGTTCCGCGAAGGACGCCGCCGGCCAGCGCCTGCGCGGATCGGTTGCCCCCGGGTGGATCGTTACGAGCGGCGCATGGCCGTCCACCCACCGGCCGGCTGCAGCCAGTTCCTCCCGACTCACGCTCAGCCGGGGCTCGAGCGAGCGCGGCGCCGCTCCCGCAAGCCCGGCCACCTCGAGGCCCCGGAACACCTCGTGCTGGTAGTACACGTAGGGGATGGTCCGTTCAAGCGCTGCAGCGTCATCGGTGCGGGTTCCCACGGTGTGGCGCGACCCAAGGCGCAGCAGGAACGGATTCGAGTTGCGGCCTCCACCATGCATCTGCACCGCAAGGTCGAACTGCTCCGCCTTCATCCTCTCGAAGAAGTCATCAACCGCTGGCGGGTCCGCGGGTCCGGGACGCACGCCATGGGAAACCGGCAGGATTTCGACCCTGGAGATCGGCCCGGGCCTTCCCGTGAAGAGCGCGTGGTGGAGCGGGGTTCCGAGCAGGGTGATTTCGGCGTTCGGGTAGCGCCCCTGCAGCGCGTCGATCCCGGGCAGGGCGAACAACACGTCACCGAGCCCGCCTCCCCGCAGCACGGCGATGCGCTCAACGTTGTCGAAACCCGGCAGCACTGGCCCCACAAGCCGTGCCTCCTCGCGCATCCCTCCAAAGGACGCCGACGTCATCTGGTCCATTCGCCTCTCCTCCTCTTGCCGCTGATGGAAACCATAGGGTCAGGCGGGCCGGGCCACAATTTCTTAATCCGGTCCAATCCAGCCGTGTAAATGCGCGATGTCGGGGTATTGGAGTAGCAACCGTGCGGGGTGCCGCCGCGGTTGGACGACGTCGAGGAGCGCAATGAGCACACACTCCACCGCCACCTTCCGGGCCAGTTCCGTCGAAGACTTTCCGGCAATCTCGATCAGCGACCCGCGGGACGGCAGCGAGGTCGGGACGCTGCTGTCCTCCACACGGGAGCAGGCGTCGATCGCCTTGTCGCTGGCCCGGGCGGTGCAGCCCGAGTGGGCGGCGACGGACCCTGCCGCACGGGGACGGATGCTGCGGAACGCCGCAGCAGCGCTCGCCGCCGGGGCGGGCGACCTGGCCGAGTTGAACGCCCGCGAGACGGGGCGGCCGGTACAGGAGGCGCTGGCAGGCATCGGCGCCGCGGTGTCGACCCTCGAACAGTATGCGGAGCTGGGACCGCTGCACCGCGGCCACAGCCTGCGGGGTTCGGTGCTCGCCTCGGACTACACGGTGGTCGAGCCGCGCGGCGTCGCGGTGGTGCTGACCCCATGGAACGACCCGGTGGCGGTGGCTGCCGGACTGCTCGGCGCCGCCCTGGTCACCGGGAACACCGTGGTCCACAAACCGAGCGAGCGCTGCCCGCACCTTGGCGTCCGGCTCGGCGAACTGTTGGCGCCGTGCTTCCCCAACGGTGTGCTGATCACCCTGACCGGCGGCGCCGGGCTTGGTGCCCTGCTCACCACCCAGGCGGGGGTTGACGTTATTGCCCACGTCGGTTCGAGCGCCGCTGGGGAGCGGATTGCGCGCGCTGCTTCCCTCACGGGGTGCCACGTGGTGCGCGAGAACGGCGGCAACGACCCCCTGCTGATCGACGCCGACGTCGATCCGGTGTGGGCGGCCGAGCAGGCAGCGACCGGCGCGTTCAGCAACAGCGGCCAGATATGCACCGCCGTCGAGCGCATCTACGTCCACACGGACATCGCCAAGCCCTTCACCGAGGCCCTCGTAGAGCAGGCGCGCACGCGCAACGCCGGAGGAACCCTCGCCCCGCTCGTCGATGCGGAGCTGAGGAGCGAGGTCCACGGCCAGGTTTCCGAGGCTCTCTCACGCGGGGCGCTCGTCGCCGAGGGCGGTGAGGTGCCGGCAGGTCCCGGAGCCCACTATCCCGCAACAGTGCTCGTGGGGTGCACCGACGCCATGACGGTCCTGAGCCAGGAAACCTTCGGCCCTGTTGCCCCGGTGTGCGTCGTCGAAAGCTTTGCGGAGGGGCTGGAGCGTGCCGCGGCCGGCAGCTACGGACTCGCCGCCACGGTGCTCACCTCGACAATCGCCAACGCCCAGCGCGCCGTCGCCGCCCTCCCCGTCGGAACAGTGAAGGTCAACGCCGTGTTCGGCGGGGCGCCGGGAGGCTCGGCCCAGCCCCGCGGCCGCAGCGGCAGCGGGTTCGGATACGGTCCGGAGCTCCTCGATGAGTTCACCCTGGTCAAGGTCGTGCACATGGGCGCGCCCCCAACGACGAGAAGCGCGTGAACCACCTCAACGATGTCCGCGGGCTCGCAGCCTGGGTTCCGCAGGCCATCGCCGACTCCTCTCCCTTGATCACCATCGTGGGCGACGCGATGCTCGACGGGTGGTGGAGCGGAACCATCGAACGCTTCTGCCGGGAAGCCCCCGCCCCTGTGGTTGACCTCGAGACCCGCACCTACGCCCCCGGCGGAGCAGCAAATACCGCTGTCAACCTCGCGGCGCTTGGGGCACGGGTGCGCCTCTGCGGTCTCACTGGCTCCGACGAGGCGGGTGACCGCCTGCGCGGGCTCCTCGCCGGGTCGGGGGTCGACGTCCGCTTCCTCATCGACGACGAAAGCGTCGGCACCACCACCAAGTACCGGATCCTGGGCGGGGACCAGGTGCTGCTGCGGCTCGATGACACACCCCGCTTCATTCCCGCGGCGGCGACTGCCCGGCTGGCGGCGGTCGTTGCTGAAGCAGCGGCCGGAAGCGACGCGATCCTCGTCTGCGACTACGGAACCGGGCTGCTTCGTGCCGGCGTGCGGGAGGCACTCGCCGCCTCGCGGCAGGACCGGCTCACGGTCATCGACGCACACGACCCCGCGGCGTGGTCCGGGCTGCGCCCCGACATCGTCACCCCCAATGCGCAGGAGGCCGCCCGCCTCCTCGATGTGAGGCTCGACCCGCGCGGCGACCGGGCGGCCGACGTCCTCGGGCACGCCGACCAGCTCCTTGAGGCGACGGGAGCCGCCGCCGTCGTCGTGACCCTTGACCGCGACGGTACGGTGCTGGTGGCCGGTGACGGCGAGGAGCACCGTACCTGGGCCCGGCCGGAGACCGAACGGCAGGCATCGGGGGCGGGGGACACCTTCGTCGCGTGTCTGACGGCGGCCCGTGCGGCGGGTCTGCCGCTCACAACCTCGCTCGACCTGGCGCAGGCGGGCGCCGATGTGGTGGTGCGCCGCCCGGGCACCTCCGTCTGCTCCACCGACGACCTCGCCGCGCACCTGGGGAGCTTCGGTACCACGGCGCTCGACGCCGGGGAACTCCTGCGCCGGGTCCGGAAGGACAGGGCGGATGGAAAGCGGATCGTGCTCACCAACGGCTGTTTCGATGTGCTGCACCGCGGACACACCGGCTACCTGAACCAGGCCAAGCAGCTGGGGGACGTGCTTGTTGTGGCGGTCAATGACGACGCCGGAGTGCGGCGGCTCAAGGGCCCGGACCGCCCGATCAACCCCGTGGCGGACCGTGCCGGAGTGATTGCCGCACTGAGCTGCGTCGATTACGTCACGGTGTTCGGCACGGAGACCCCCGTGCCGCTCATCGAAGCGCTGCGCCCGGATGTTTACGCAAAAGGCGGGGACTATTCTCCCGAGATGCTCGCCGAGACGGCCGTCGTTGAAGCCTGCGGAGGGGTGGTGCGGATCCTCGACTACGTGCCCGAACACTCGACGTCGGCAGTGGTGCGCAGGATCCGTGCCACACCCGGCCCCGCCGCCCGGGGCGCTCAATGACCCGCCGATGGTCGGGGTCATGGTCTGTCTCCGACAGCTCGGCCGAGCCGCAGGTCGACGTGCTGATCCCCTCATTCGAGCGTCAAGGAGAGCTGGCCGTCACGCTCGCCGGCCTCGCGGCGCAGGACGCCCCGGCCTTCCGGGTGATCATCAGCGACCAGACCGAGGGCGCCCCGGCCACGGAGCACCCGGCAGTCTCGGCGATGGTCCGCGTCCTTCGAGCCCAGGGAAGGCCCGTCGAGCTGAAGCGGCACCTGCCGCGCCGGGGACTTGCAGAGCACCGGCACTACCTCCTGGGCCTGTCCCGCGCGCCGTTCGTACTGTTCCTCGATAACGACGTGTGGCTCGAACCGGGGACCCTCCTGCGGCTCAGCCAGGCGCTGCGCAGCGCCGGCTGCGGATTCATCGGATCAGCCGTCCAGGGGCTTTCCTACCTGCCCGACACCCGCCCGCACGAACTCGGTCCCCTCGAATTCTGGGAAGACGGAAGGGTTGAACCCGAACGGATCCGACCGGGCTCCCGGAGCTTTGGGCGCTGGACACTGCACAACGCCGCCAACCTCGCACACGCCGCAGCGGAGCACGAGGTCGAACCGGGACGGTGGCTGCTGTACAAGGTGGCGTGGGTGGGCGGCTGCGTGCTCTTCGACCGGCGGGCGCTTGTCGACTGCGGTGGGTTCGATTTCTGGGAGGAAATTCCGCAGTGGCATGCCGGTGAGGACGTCGCAGCCCAGTGGCGGGTGATGGAGCGGTACGGCGGAGCCGGAATACTCCCCTCCGGAGCCGTCCACCTCGAGTCACCGACCACCGTCGTGGAGCGGGACGTCGACGCCGCAGCGGTGGTTCTCCGGCAATGAGGAACACGCCAAGCACAACACCACGGCCGGCACCTGTTGGCACAAGGAAAGGAAGAATCAATGGCAAATCCAAGTCCCATCGACATCCAGAAGGCGCTCGGGGGAATCGACTACCCGGTTTCGAAGGCGAACCTCGTCAAGCACGCCGAGCAGTCAGGGGCGGGCGACGAAGTGTTGAAGACGCTGAAGGGGCTGCCGGACCGGGAGTACGATTCCCCGACCGACGTCAATAAGGAAGCATCGAACTGATGCTTTGATGCCCTGACTGACTGACTGACTGACTGACTGACTGGCTGCGCGCCGCGGCACGGTCGGGATTGCGCGGCCGTCCTCCCGTCTGCCTTCCGAAAGCACCCGATGTTTCGTCGGCGGGGCTGCATGCCTTTGGTGCCTTCATCACGGCAGACAGTGCTGGAATAACGCGGGGGAGGAGCCGGGCGGTGTCGGGAATTACATAACGATGCGGTAACTGATCAGGGTGCTGGTCATCTATGCTGGGGTGCTGGCGGAGGACGCCCGGCCTACACCCCCTGCCTTTCCGCGGACGGGACAATCGGGGCGGACTCCAGCCAACCCGGCTATTTCCGACTCCCGAGGACCCGATGTGAGCAGCAACCTGTTGAACCACGCCGAAGGCGGGGTGTCAGACAGGCCCTTGCCGGCACGCCGGGGCTCGGCCCCCGCGTCAACGAACCGGACGTACCGGCCCGAGGTGCAGGGCCTGCGTGCAGTCGCCGTGCTGATGGTCGTGACCTACCACGTGTGGTTCGACAAGGTCTCCGGCGGCGTGGACGTCTTCCTGCTCATCTCGGCGTTCCTCATGACCCTGACCTTCGTCCGGAAGGTCGAGTCGGGAGCACCGCTGGGCCTGAGGCGGCACTGGGTGCGGTTGTTCAAGCGGCTGCTTCCGGCGGTTGTTGTGGTTCTCCTTGGCACCCTTGCCGGCACCGTGGCGTTCGTTCCACGTTCGAGGTGGTCCCCGATCCTGGAGCAGATGTGGGCCTCGCTCTTCTACTTCCAGAACTGGCTGCTCGGCGCTCAGGCCGTCGATTACAGTGCCTTCAATCAAAGTACGGCGAGCCCGCTCCAGCACTTCTGGTCGCTGTCCATCCAGGGCCAGGTGTTTCTCCTTTGGCCGCTCCTCTTCGCCGCTGCCGCCCTCCTCGCCCGGCTCTCGGGAATCGGATTTCGGCGCCTGACAGCCGTGCTGTTCGGGCTGGTTTTCGCGCTCTCCCTTGCCTTCTCCATCTACGAAACGAACACCAACCAGACCTTTGCCTACTTCGACACCCGAGCCCGGTTGTGGGAGTTCGCTCTTGGGACGCTCCTGGCACTGGCGCTGCCCTACCTGCGGCTGCCCCGCGGAGCCCGCATCGCGGCAGGATGGCTCGGAGTCGCCGCGATGCTATCAGTTGGATTCTCCCTCGACGTCGAACGCGGATTCCCGGGCTACATCGCACTCTGGCCGCTCCTTGCCGCGGCCCTGGTCATCGTGGCAGGTAACACGGAAAGCCGGTTCGGTGCCGACAGGTTCCTCTCCGCCAAGCCCCTCGTGAAGCTGGGCGACATTTCCTACGCCCTGTACCTCTGGCATTGGCCCATCCTGGTGATCTTCCTCGTCTACCGCGAGCGGGAGGCGGTAGGTCCGCTGGGTGGAGCCGCAATCATCGCGCTCTCGCTGGTCCTGGCCTACGTGACGACCCGGTTCATCGAGACGCCGGTCCGGAACCGGTCGAAACCCGGTGAACGGCGGCTGCGGAGCCTGCTCGGAGTCCTCGTATCCCTCGCGATCGTCGCCGCCCCAGTGGCCGCACTGCAGGGCGGGCTCACCCTTGAGGCGCAGCGGCTGGCGGCCCAGGCCGACAAGGACAATCCCGGTGCCATGTCCCTGCTGCCGGGATTCGTCGACCGCTCCTCGGAGGACGCGGCCCTCATCCCCGATGTCACCCGCAGCAAGGACTGGCGCGTCCTCAACGAAAAATGTCCCGAGGAGATTCGGCCGACCCAAAGCAAGGCGACAGCCGGTGCCTGCCGGGCCGCGCTCACCCCGGGGACGCCCGATAAGACGATCCTGGTGATTGGCGACTCCAAGGCCGAACAGTGGCTCGGAGCAATCCTCCCGATGGCCGAAAAGCGCAACTACGAGGTTCGGACGCTGGTGTTTGGCGGTTGCCGGTACGGACTTGAAGTCGAAGGTGTTCCGGCCGCGTGCAACGAGTTCAATGCCGCCGCAACGGCGTACGCAGTCGAGACCAAGCCCGACGTCGTGCTCACCCTCGGCACCACCTCCGAGTACGAAACGCCTGACGAGCGCGCCACTACCGGCCTCGATGAGGCTGCCCGGCTCCTGCGCGACGCCGGTGTTCCCCTGATTACCGTGCGCGACAATCCGCGGTTCCCCTTCAACGTGATGGAGTGCGCGGAGCGCAACGGGGAAGACTCGCCCGAGTGCTCGGCACCGCTTGAGTCCAAGCTCGCCGCTGACGCCCCCCGCCTCGACGAAAAGAAGGCCGGGGCGGAGGTTCCGCTGCTCGACATGACCGACCTGATCTGCCCGGAGGGAATGTGCCGGCCGGTCATTGGCAACGTCTATGTGTATCTCGACCACAACCACCTGACGGCCGACTACGTGAGGACGATGGTTCCCGCGTTCGAGAAGCGGTTCCACGCGGCCCTGGACTGGCCGCTCGGGAGTTAGGCGGGTCCGGGTGGACAGCCACGACCGGATGAAAGGTGCAACCCCTGTGAGTTTTGTGACAGGGGTTTCATATGTGAAAGTTCTGCCGTAGGCTCCGCGAGGGGGATTGCGGATCGGTGCAACCCCTTCGTTCCGCCCGGATCGGGCCCGAACCCGAGGATACGCCTTGAGCAACCCACCCCGTTTATTGGCCGGCCTGACGGCTGCCACCATCGCGGCGCTGGTTTCAGCGTTTGCGTTCGTCCCTGCGGCCGCCGCCGTTGACGAGACCCCCCTTACCGTTCCCTCCCCGCCGCGCTCCGAGAGCTCGCCGGAACGCCAGAAGTACGACCGCTTCATCGTCAAGTTCGATGCGAAGAAGGACAAGCCCGGCCGGGCCCTTGCTTACGGGCGGACGGCGAAGGAACTCGGCGTCAGTGTCCGCGAACTGCGCACAACCGGCACCGGGGCCCAGATCGTCACGACCGGGGAAAACCTTTCAGGCGCCGAGGCCGACAAGCTGATGGACCACCTGACGGCGCAGGACGGCGTTGCCTATGTCGAGCCGGACATCCTGTTTCAGCCCACCGAACTGAACGATTACTATGGCGGGCTGCAGTGGAACCTGTACGACGCCGCTACCGGCGTTCGGGCACCCTCGGCTTGGGAGGTTACGCGGGGGAGCGGATCCGTCGTCGCCGTCATCGACACCGGAATCACCGTTCACGCCGACCTCAGCGCGAACGTGCTTCCCGGGTATGACATGATCTCCGATCTCGCTGTGGCGAGGGACGGAAACGCGCGCGATGCGGACCCGAGGGACGAGGGCGACTGGTACGAGGCTTATCAGTGCGATGGGTACCCCGGAGAGGCGGATTCCTCCTGGCACGGGACCCACGTTGCAGGGACGATTGCCGCTGTTGGCAACAACAGCAGGGGCATCGCGGGCGTTGCGTATGAGAGCAAAGTTCGACCGATCCGGGCCGTTGGCGCCTGCGGTGGCCGGCTTTCCGACATCTTCGATTCGGTCATCTGGGCCGCGGGAGAAACGGTCCCAGGGGTTCCCCTTCTCGGAGACCCGGTCGAGGCGATCAACATGAGCCTTGGCGGGTACGGTGCATGCCCCGCCACAGCACAGGCCGCAATCAACATTGCCTACAGCAAGGGCATTCCGGTCATTGCAGCGGCGGGCAACGAAGACATGCCCGCCGCAGATTCCGCTCCTGGAAACTGCGACCATGTCATCACCGTCGGGGCAAGCGACCCCGTCGGTAAGCGCGCCTACTACTCGAACTTCGGACCGGAAGTCGATGTGATGGCGCCCGGGGGAGACTTCGATTACACACCCCGGGGCGAAGATTCCGGCGGCATCCTGGCCCCATTCAACGCCGGGTTGCGGGCTCCTGCCGGTCAGGGGTATGCCCACGCGGAGGGCACCTCGATGGCAGCACCGCACGTGGCAGGCACTGTCGCGCTTATGCGCAGCTCGAACCGGGCACTCACTCCGGACCAGATCGAAGCCAAGCTCAAAGCGACGGCCAGGCCGCTCTCCGCGCCCTGTCCGGAGGGGTGCGGTGCGGGTCTGGTCGACGCGGGTGCGGCCGTCAAGGGAATCCTCACCGCAGGTACTCCAACGATCAGTGGAACCGCCAGGGTCGGGGCCGCGCTGACGGCCGCACCGGGCACCTGGGGTCCGGCTCCGGTCACGCTGAGCTACCGGTGGTACCGCTCCGGGGTTGCGATCAGCGGGGCCTCAGCGACCAGGTACACGCTCACCGCGGCCGATCTCGGCAAGCGGATCACCGTGCGTGTCACCGGATCGAAGCCGGGGTACACGGCCACCGGCAGGTATTCCGCAGCCACGGCAGCGGTTGCTCCAGGGACGCTCACCGCAGGTGCTCCGTCGATCAGCGGAACAGCAAAGGTCGGTGCCGCCCTGACGGCCCTGCCCGGAACGTGGGGTCCGGCTCCGGTCACGCTGACCTACAGTTGGTTCCGCTCCGGTGTTGCAATCAGCGGAGCATCGGCCGCAAGGTACACGCTCACCGCCGCCGACCTCGGCAAGACAATCACCGTCCGCGTCACGGGATCGAAGCCGGGCTACACGGCCACCGGCAGGTATTCGGCAGCCACGGCAGCGGTTGCTCCCGGGACGCTCACGGGTCCCACGCCGACCATCACCGGCACCCTCAAGGCGGGATCCACCCTCACAGCCAATCCCGGGACCTGGACCTCGGGAACCACCCTCAAGTACCAGTGGTACCGGTCAGGAGTGGCCATCTCGGGGGCAACAGGGAAGACCTACACCACCTGGAGCGCCGACCGGGACGACACGCTCAAGGTTAGGGTCACCGGCTCCAAGACCGGCTACACGACAAGGAGCGTCGACTCGGCATCCACCGCAAGGATCACCTGAGGCTCCGCGCAGCTGCCGCCTGAGCGGTCTCCCGGAACCGGGGGAGCACTCGGGCGGCAGCGCTGTGCCTGCCCATGACGGAATCTCCGCCGGTCCGGCCGGAAGCGCGACGAGGAAACTGTTCCCGGTAGCTTCGTGCAACCAACCCCACCTAGCACTGACGCCGGCGCTGGCACGGGCAGGGTGGGCTGTCGCGCATTCCGGCGCTGCCGTTCATCGGCCTTCCGATCGCGCCGAGCAGCGGGTGCACTCGCTAGTGAGTTCCCTGCACTGCCATCCTGCCGAAGAGAACCTATCCACAAACTCCACCACGTGGTGGGTGGCGCGTTGGCAATCGGCGCACACCCTGATGGCGGACTGCAGGCGTATCGCTTCCATGCCGAAAAGGGTAGGACCTGCCAACCGTGTGAGCTTCCACCGTTTTCGAGGGCGGAGAGCCCTTGCCTAGGGGCGTTGTCTGTGCTTGCCGTCGTGGGAAAGTGGGACGGCGAACCGGCGGCAGGTTCGGGTGCTGGCCGGCGCGCGGGTCATGGTCCCGCCGGTCGCCGTCGGCTGTCAACCTTCTTTGTGCCCCCGGCTGCCCCGCTGTGCCAAGGGCGAGGCACCCTTAGAGTGGAAAACGAGTTCGAGGCGGACTCTGGAGCAACATATCGATAGGAGCCCGCCATGAAGAACCCCCTGTTTCGGCTTGCCAAGTCCGAGCACTCCTCGTTTATCATCATCGGAATCAGCGTGGTCCTTGGCCTGCTGATATCCGGCACCATCCTGTTTATTCGGTACGTCGTCCCGGTGCTCGACCAGTTCGTTCCGGTTGTCGCCCAGTCCAGCGGCGGCTAGGCGTCCGCCGGGTCCACCCCGGTCCACTGACTGGTGCCAGAGCATTCACCTACAATGGTGAATTCATTCCGGCGCCAGATCGGTGAACTGATCGTGCTTTCTGTCCTGTGGGCCACCGCGTACCGCCACCTCTTCACCGCCCAGGTCGTGGCGCTTCTGGGAACCGGACTGCTCACTGTCGCCCTGGGCCTGTTGGCTTTCGATCTTGCCGCAGGGCGGGCCGGCGCGGTCCTGGGCACCGCTTTGCTGATCAAGATGATCGCCTATGTGTTCGTCGCTCCGGTGATGGCCGCCCTTGTCGAACGCCTGCCGCGCAAGGCAGTACTGGTCGGCGCCGATCTCGTGCGCGCGGCCATCGCCGTGGGCCTGCCGTTCATTGATCAGGTATGGCAGATCTACCTGCTGGTGTTCATCCTGCAGTCCGCTTCAGCGACGTTCACGCCCGCGTTCCAGGCACTCATCCCGGTTGTCCTGCCCAACGAGAAGGACTACACGCGTGCCCTGTCCCTGTCACGGCTTGCCTACGACCTTGAATCGCTTCTCAGCCCGCTGTTGGCAGCAGCGCTGCTGGCGGTGACGTCCTACTCGAATTTGTTCATAGGCACTACGGCCGGCTTCCTGGTCTCGGCAGGCATGGTGGCCTCGACCCGGCTTCCCCACGTTCCCGCGGCCGCGGACCAGGGCTCGCTGCTTCACCGCACCACGCTCGGGGCGAGGCTCTTCCTGGGGGATCCGACCCTGCGCGGATTGATGGCCCTCAACCTGGTCGTAGCGTCGGCCACGGCGCTGGTGCTGGTGAACACCGTTGTGTATGCCCGCGACCTGTTTGGGGGTACAAACACCGATGTAGCGCTCGCACTGGCGTGTTACGGTGCCGGCTCAATGCTTGTCGCGTTCCTTGCGCCGAGGGTCTTGGAACGCATGCCCGACCGCACCTTTATGCTCATCGGCGGCGCCATCCTGCCTGTGGGGCTTTTCAGCGCGGCGCTCATCGCCTCGGCCGAGCGGACCTCCGGCCCGCTCGAGGGCCGGTTCTGGATCATCCTGCTGGGCTTGTGGGTGATGCTTGGTATTGGGACTTCGATGATCAGCACGCCGTCATCCCGGTTGCTGCGCAGGACCGCCACCGACAGCACCCGCTCCTATCTGTTCACCGCGCAGTTCTCCCTCTCCCACGCCTGCTTTATGCTCACCTACCCGATTGCGGGATGGATCGGAGCGTCAGCCGGACAACCAGCGGCTGCATTCGTCCTCTGCGGCATTGCCCTGGCGGGCGCCCTCAGCGCCGTGCGGCTCTGGCCGAACGAAGGCTCGGGCAGGAATCTTTTTGAGCGCGAGACCTCGGGAAGCAGGGAGCGCCGCGGGCAGCCGTAAAGCTCGACCGGAACTATCAACTGTTCGGCGGCGGACCTGCATTCGTCAAGGTCAAGCAGGAGGGGAGGCGTCCGGCACATATGTTCCAGGGCTGGTGTGTCCCCAGCAAAAAGGAAGCGGCTCCCACCTGGCGCAATGCCTGGTGGAAGCCGCTTCCCGTGGGTGCACCCCCCGGGACTTGAACCCGGAACCCATTGATTAAGAGTCAATTGCTCTGCCAATTGAGCTAGAGGTGCGTAGCGTTTTCCCGGCCGATTTCCCTTGGCCGCGTCATCCGCAACAGCATGAAACTCTACCAGCATTTCCGCGCAAACCGGAAATCGGCGGGCCGGCCCTCACCGGCCGCCGTCGGACGGCTGCGCCAGAGGGAGTGAGAAGGTGAAAGTTGTTCCCTCGCCGAGGACGCTCCGGCACTCGATGCGGCCCGAGTGCTGCTCGATGATCTCCTGGACAATAGCGAGCCCGAGTCCGACGCCCGGAATGGCAGCCCTGACCGCGGCTGAGCTGCGGAAGAACCGGCTGAAGACGTTCGAGGAGTCCTCGCTGTTCATGCCCATCCCGGTGTCGCTGACGCTGCAGTGGACGTTCTCGCCGTCCTTCCAAGCCCGAACGGTGATGTTTCCGCCGCCGGGGGAGTACTTGATGGCGTTCGAGATGAGGTTGTCCAGAACCTGGCCGATCTTCCCCGGGTCGCAGACCACCTTGAGGTCTTCCTCGACGTCGCTGTCGAGGACGATGCCGGCCTCGATTGCCCGGGGCACGGCGGACGCCATGCTCTGGAGCACGATCTGGATGAACTCGGTGGGAGCGGGCGCGAGTTCGGTTGGGCCGCTGGCCGTGCCGAGCAGATCCTCAACCAGTCCGAGCAGGCGGTGCGCGTTGCGGGAAACCACGTTGAGCCCGGAGGTGACTTGGGGGCTCGCCCCGCTCGTGCCGGCGAGCATCTCGACATAGCCAACAATCGAGGTCAGCGGTGTCCTCAGCTCGTGGGTGATGTTGGCGATGAATGCCTGTTTGGCATTGAGTGCGGCCATCAGTTCGGTTACGTCGCTGAAGGTGACAACGGCGCCGTCGTCCCGCCCGTCGTCGGACGTCATGCGCGACGCCGAAACGGAAAGGGTCTTCTGCGACGCTGCGCTTCCAACCCGGATGATTTCGTCGGTGAAGGTCTCGCCGGCCACGGCGCGGTGGACCGGCCCCTGGGACGGTTCAAGGGCGGTGACGCCGTCCTTGTGGAACATCGAAAGACCCGATTCGGCCGTTATTGCGCATCCTGTCGGTGCGTTGCTTCGGTGCTTGTTGTTGGCCAGGATCTCATTTCCGGACGGGTCGAGTGCCAGCACCCCGACGTCGACGGCGTTGACCACCGTGTGAAGCAGGCGCTCGCGCAGTGCGCTTGCCTCAAGCAGTGCCCGTAGTTCGGCGTCCTTGCTCTTGAGGGTCACCTGCTGGCTGAAGAGGACCGAAGTGATGGCGCTGACCGTGATTCCGATGGCAACGATCATGATGGGCAGCAGCATGGGCCGGGTGAGCTCCTCGGCGGTGACCGGCCTGCCGGAGACGAAGAGCGGAACCCACACGACGGCCAGTGAGGCAAGAGCTCCGATGAGGATGACGGTGACCTGCCGGAGTCTCGAGGAGGCAAGCCAGATGATCGGGAAGACGGCAAGGAACCCGAGTGCGGTGAATTCGCTGCCGGCTCCCTCGCGCATCAGCGCGATCGGAACGAATTCCAGCACCGGGATCGCAAGCGGCGCAGCTTCGGGAAGCCGCTTCCACGGCAGCACCGCGCAGAGGACCAGGAGCACCGCATGCATCAGCATGCTGAGCTGGAGCAGCGGTTCCTGAACCAGTTCCGGGCGCAGGAGTCCGCCGGCGATGAGCAGGACCACCGCCGTCATGGTCAACGGAAGCTGACTGAGTAGCACCCGCCGGCGGCGCGAGAGCCTCTGGAACTGCTCAGGATTGAACGTCAGGTACGAGATGGCGCGGTCCACGCTTCGGCTCCCCAAATCAATGAACGGTGGTGGGCGCCGGCGAGGTGCGGCAGCTTCCCTCTGTATGATCACACACCCAAACTTGCGGGCCCGGCAGGCGCGTCGCCCTCCGGGCCTCGTGATCCACGCGCCAACCGGCAGTAGGCTGACCAAATGAACGAGACCCGCACCGCATCGGACACCACGATCAGGACGGTGACAGTGCCGTCCCAGGAGCTGCTCGACGCACTGAGTCCCGCACCCGTCCAGCTCCGGCTCAGGGTGTGGGACCTCGAGCACCACCCTGACGACCTCACGGATGTCGACGCCGTCGTGCTTCCGTATACCGGGAACGCGGATCTCCGGGCGGCTCTGCCGCTGGTGCCCTCGGTGCGCCTGGTGCAGACCCAGACCACCGGCTTCGACGGGGTCGCAGGGCTCGTCGGGCCCGACGTCGCCATCGCCACCGCCGCCGGCGTTCATGCCGCGGCGACCGCCGAACTCGCCGTGGGCCTGGCCCTCGCCTCGCTGCGCGGGATCGACGAGGCGGTGCGCAACCAGCAGAAGGGGTTGTGGGAGTCGCGGCGCTACCCCGGGCTCGCCGACCGCCGGGTGCTGCTCGTCGGCGTCGGCGGAATCGGGCAGGAGATCGAAAGGCGCCTTGAACCGTTTGAGCTTTCCCTGACGAGGGTCGGTTCGTCCGCGCGCGACGACGAGCGGGGCCATGTCCACGCGGCCTCCGAGCTCGTCCGCCTCGCACCCCACCATGACGTGGTCATCGTCATCACGCCGCTCACTGAGGAAACCCGCGGGCTCATCAGCACGGAGGTCCTTGCCGCCCTTCCCGATGGCGCCCTCGTGGTGAACGTCGCCCGTGGCGCGGTTGTTGACACCGCGGCACTCACGCGGGAAGTGGAAGCCGGGAGGCTTCGGGCAGCGCTCGACGTCGTCGACCCGGAACCTCTTCCACCCGGGCATCCGCTGTGGTCACACCCGGGCGCCATCATCACGCCCCACGTCGGAGGCAATTCGGGTGCGTTCTGGCCTCGGATCGTCCGGCTCCTGGACCGCCAGCTGCGGCTGCTTGCGGACGGTACGCCGCCCGCCAACCTCGTCCAGGCCGGGCCATGGGCCGGGAGGGTCGGCCAGTAACGCGGTGCGCCTCAGCGGAGGCCTCAGGCCATGCGGATGAATGCCTTCATGAAAGCGTCGAAGTCCACCCGGTCCTCGTCCTGCTCAAGGACAATGGCGTTTCCTGGCCCCACGTCAAGCACTGGACGGTCTGTGACGCCGAAGCGGAACACCCTGCCCGTGCTCGTTCCCACCTCATAGCTCGAATCGGCGCGGCGTCGGGCATGCGAGAGGTTGGTCATGTTGATCTCGACGGGAACACCTGCGGCGCTGATGCTCGAGACAAGGACCGGCGCCACCATGAGCTCCGCGGGCTTCCAGCGGTACCCCACCACGTAGGATCCGGCGGCGGCAAGGCCACCCGCCGATCCTGTTGACCGCGGCTCGTACGCGGCGAACACGAGGTTGTAGTCCCCATAGTTGGGGATCTGCGAGTCGAAGATCCGGCGCAGGGCATTTTTCAACCCCTGACCGCCCTGGAGGTACTCGGAGGAGTTCGTGGGCTCGAAAGTCATATCACGCCAAAAATAGGGAAGTCAGCAGAAAGGCGGTCCCCAACGCTGGTCTACGGCTTGGCGGGCAGTAGCAGCCACACCGTTTTCCACTGTACCGGAGGGGGTGCGGGGCAGTGCGAGCCGGTGGCACCCCTGGGTAACAGGTGGGTCATATAAGTCTTCGCGGCAAGAGAAAAACCCATAGACTTTCAGGCATGAGCGTGTCGACCCCTGATATCAAGCCAAGAAGCCGTGCAGTTACCGATGGAATCGAGCGGGCCCCCGCGCGGGGGATGCTCCGGGCCGTGGGCATGGGCGATGACGATTTCGTCAAGCCGCAGATCGGCGTTGCAAGTTCGTGGAACGAAATTACCCCCTGCAACCTGTCCCTCAACCGCCTCGCCCAGGGGGCCAAGGAGGGCGTGCATGCAGGCGGCGGGTTCCCCATGCAGTTCGGCACCATCTCCGTCTCCGACGGCATCTCGATGGGCCACGAAGGAATGCACTTTTCCCTTGTCTCCCGTGAAGTGATTGCCGACTCGGTTGAGACGGTCATGGAGGCCGAGCGGATCGACGGCTCGGTCCTCCTGGCCGGCTGCGACAAGTCCCTGCCCGGGATGCTTATGGCAGCAGCCCGGCTCGACCTCGCCAGCGTCTTCCTTTACGCCGGAACGATCATGCCCGGCTGGGTCAAGCTCGAGGACGGCACCGAGAAGGAAGTCACCCTCATCGACGCCTTCGAGGCCGTCGGAGCCTGCGCCGCCGGAAAGATGTCGGTCGGCGACCTTACGCGCATCGAAAAGGCAATCTGCCCCGGAGAGGGCGCCTGCGGAGGCATGTACACGGCGAACACCATGGCCTGCATCGGCGAGGCCCTCGGCATGTCCCTTCCCGGATCGGCCGCACCGCCCTCCGCGGACCGCCGCCGCGACCACTTCGCCCGCCAGTCCGGCGAGGCCGTGGTGAACCTGCTGCGCCTTGGCATCACCGCCCGCGACATCATGACCCGCAAGGCGTTCGAGAACGCCATTGCCGTCACAATGGCCTTCGGTGGCTCAACCAACGCCGTCCTGCACCTTCTCGCCATCGCGCGCGAAGCGGAGGTCGACCTCACCCTTGACGACTTCAACCGCATCGGCGACCGCATTCCCCACCTGGGCGACCTCAAGCCCTTCGGACGTTACGTGATGACCGACGTCGACAAGGTCGGCGGCGTCCCCGTCATCATGCGCGCACTGCTCGACGCCGGCCTCATCCACGGCGACGCCCTCACGGTGACCGGCAAGACGGTCGCTGAGAACCTCGCGGAGATCAACCCGCCGGACCTCGACGGCAAGATCCTGCGCGCCATGGACAATCCCGTCCACAAGACCGGTGGCATCAGCATCCTCAAGGGGACAATGGCGCCCGAAGGCGCGGTCGTGAAGACCGCAGGGTTCGACGCCTCAATCTTCGAGGGGACCGCCCGCGTGTTCGAGCGGGAACAGGGAGCCCTCGCGGCGCTCGCCGAAGGCGCCATCAAGGCCGGCGACGTCGTCGTCATCCGCTATGAAGGCCCCAAGGGCGGCCCGGGAATGCGCGAGATGCTCGCCATCACCGGCGCCATCAAGGGCGCAGGGCTCGGCAAGGACGTGCTCCTGGTGACCGACGGCCGCTTCTCCGGCGGAACCACCGGCCTGTGCATCGGGCACGTGGCCCCCGAAGCGGTCGACGGCGGACCGATTGCCTTCATCCGCGACGGCGACCACATCCGTGTGGATATTCCAAACAAGAGCTTCGACCTGCTTGTCGACGAGGCCGAGCTCGAGGCGCGCAAGGTCGGCTGGGAGCCGCTGCCGGCCCGCTACACCAAGGGCGTCCTGGCGAAGTACGCCAAGCTCGTCCACTCGGCCTCCGAAGGTGCTTACTGCGGCTAGAACCTCCCAAGGGTGCCACGCGCTATAGCGCATGGCACCCTTGGGCCTGCCCGGCCGTGCGGAATGCTGCTGCTTTGAGGGCCGGTTTCGGCGTGTCGGCCGCAACGCGCGGCGCCTTGACGCGCCGCCGGACCAAAGACGCAGGATTCGGCGCACCGACCGCCGGAGCCGTTCGAAGCACGTCAGTTAATGTCCACTAACTGGACTTCCGTGTCCAGCATGTGAGACAGGAAGAGGCGTTGTTGACACTGCATCACCTCTAAAGGGAGACTTCAAGCATGCAGCCAGTGAACGTCGGAGTCGTCCTTATCAAGCGCGTGGCCTAAAGCCCGTCTGGTAATTCCAACGTCACGCGCAACCCCTCACGGAGCCAACCAGGCTGAGGGGTTTTTTTGTTTCCACAAGACAAAGCGCGCAACTGTTCGAGCAAGTCAGTGCACTACCGTTCCAAAGGAAGTTTGCAGATGTCCAAGGGATCGCCAATCAGCCCGGCGCTGATGGCAGCAAGACCAGCCGCGCCCGCTGCCCCAAGCCCGAGCCGGGACCTGGGCCAGCCAGCACCTCAGCCGAGTCCCGTCCGGGGACCGAACCACGTCGTGCCGCCCACTGAGATGCTTGGATCAGCGGCAATCGTGCGGGCACTTGAAGAGCTTGGCGTCGAGGACATTTTCGGACTGCCCGGCGGGGCGATCCTGCCGACGTACGATCCGCTGATGGCGTCCTCGAAGCTGCGCCACATCCTGGTCCGTCACGAACAGGGTGCGGGCCACGCCGCCCAGGGCTATGCGATGGTCACGGGGCGCCCCGGCGTCTGCATCGCGACCTCCGGCCCCGGTGCGACGAACCTCGTTACGGCAATCGCCGACGCCCACATGGACTCGGTTCCCCTCGTTGCGATCACCGGGCAGGTCGCGAGCGCGGTCATCGGCTCCGATGCCTTCCAGGAAGCGGACATCGTGGGCATCACGATGCCGATCACCAAGCACTCCTACCTGGTCACCAACGCGAACGACATCCCCCGCGTCCTCGCCGAGGCGTTCCACATCGCCTCGACCGGCCGGCCCGGTCCGGTGCTTGTCGATATCGCCAAGGACGCCCAGCAGGGCAAGATGACTTTCTCCTGGCCCCCGAAGATCGACATCCCCGGCTACCGCACCGTCGTCCGCGGGCATGCCAAGCAGGTCCGCGAGGCCGCGCGCCTGATCTCCGAATCACGGCGCCCGGTCTTCTATGTCGGCGGCGGAGTGGTCAAGGCCCACGCCTCGGCCGAGTTGAAGGAACTAGCCGAACTCGTCGGCGCGCCGGTGGTGACCACGCTGATGGCCCGCGGAGTGTTCCCCGACTCCCACCCCCAGCACGTCGGAATGCCCGGCATGCACGGCTCCGTATCTGCCGTGACGGCCCTGCAGCAGTCGGACCTGCTGATCACGCTCGGCGCCCGCTTCGACGACCGCGTCACCGGCGTCCTCTCGAGCTTCGCTCCCGGCGCCAAGGTCATCCACGCCGACATTGACCCGGCCGAAATCTCCAAGAACCGCACGGCCGACGTGCCGATCGTCGGTTCCGTCAAGGAGATCATCCCCGAACTCATCCAAGCGGTCCGGGAGCACCACGCCAGCGCCGGTGCGCCGGACATCTCAACCTGGTGGAACACCATTAACCGGCTCCGGGAAACCTACCCGATCGGCTTCACCCAGCCGGACGACGGCCACTCCGCGCCGCAGCAGGTCATCAAGCGCATCGGTGAACTCACCGGACCCGAGGGCGTCTTCGTGGCCGGCGTCGGCCAGCACCAGATGTGGGCGGCGCAGTTCATCAAGTACGAACGGCCCCACGCCTGGCTGAACTCCGGCGGCCTGGGCACCATGGGCTACTCGGTGCCCGCAGCCATGGGCGCGAAGGTCGGCAACCCCGACCGCGTTGTCTGGGCGATCGACGGTGACGGCTGTTTCCAGATGACCAACCAGGAACTGGCCACCTGCGTCATCAACAACATCCCGATCAAGGTCGCGGTCATCAACAACTCCTCCCTGGGCATGGTCCGCCAGTGGCAGACGCTGTTCTACGAGGGCCGTTACTCCAACACCGACCTGAACACCGGACACAACACCGTCCGCGTGCCCGACTTCGTGAAGCTCGCCGACGCCTACGGGTGTGCGGGGCTGCGCTGTGAACGCGACGAGGATATCGACGCCACCATCCAGCAGGCCCTTGCGATCAACGACCGGCCCGTGGTTGTTGACTTCGTCGTCAGCCGCGATTCGATGGTCTGGCCGATGGTCCCCTCCGGCGTCAGCAACGACCTCATCCAGATCGCCCGCAATCTGACCCCCGAGTGGGAGCAGGAGGACTAACCATGGCGCGTCATACACTTTCCGTCCTCGTCGAAGACGTTCCGGGTGTCCTCACCCGGGTTGCGAGCCTTTTCGCCCGCCGCGCCTTCAACATCAATTCTCTTGCCGTCGGCCCCACCGAGATTCCGGGCATGTCCCGGATGACGGTCGTGGTCGAGGCCGAGGGTGACCTGCTGGAGCAGGTCACCAAACAGCTCAACAAGCTCATCAACGTCATCAAGATTGTTGAGCTTGTTCCTGAATCCTCAGTGCAGCGTGACCACATCCTGGTCAAGGTGCGCGCTGATGCCTCAACGAGGCTGCAGGTAACCCAGGCAGCCGACCTTTTTCGGGCCTCCGTGGTGGACGTTTCAACCGATTCGTTGATCATTGAGGCGACGGGCACCCAGGAGAAGCTTTCGGCGCTGTTGTCGGTGCTGGAGCCGTTCGGTGTCCGGGAGATCGTCCAATCCGGAACCCTTGCCGTCAGCCGCGGTGCGAAATCAATGAGCGATCGAGCCCTTCGCAGCGCCTGACCGGCCAGTCTTTCCCAATAAGCGTTTTCGATTATCACCACTAGAGGAGACATCCACGTGACCGAGTTGTTCTACGACGACGATGCAGACCTTTCAATCATCCAGGGCCGCACCGTTGCCGTCATCGGCTATGGCAGCCAGGGCCACGCCCACGCACTCAGCCTCCGCGACTCCGGCGTCGACGTCCGCGTCGGCCTGAAGGAAGGGTCGAAGTCACGTGCAAAAGCCGAGGCCGAGGGCCTGCGGGTGCTCTCCGTGGCCGAGGCCACGGCCGAAGCGGACCTGATCATGATCCTCACCCCGGACCAGGTCCAGCGCCACGTCTACGCCGATGACATCGCCCCCAACCTCCAGGCCGGCGACGCCCTGTTCTTCGGGCACGGCTTCAACATCCGCTACGGCTACATCAAGCCGCCGGCAGACGTCGACGTCGCCCTTGTCGCCCCTAAGGGGCCCGGCCACATCGTGCGGCGTGAATTCGAGGCCGGCCGCGGCGTGCCCGACCTGATCGCCGTCGAGCAGAACCCTTCAGGCAAGGCCCGCGAGCTTGCCCTCTCCTACGCGAAGGCCATCGGCGGAACCCGCGCCGGCGTCATCGAAACCACCTTCACCGAAGAGACCGAAACCGACCTCTTCGGTGAGCAGGCCGTTCTCTGCGGCGGTGCCTCGCAGCTGATCATGTACGGCTTCGAGACCCTCACCGAGGCCGGTTACAAGCCAGAGGTGGCCTACTTCGAGGTGCTCCACGAACTGAAGCTCATCGTCGACCTCATGGTCGAAGGCGGCATCGCAAAGCAGCGGTGGAGCGTCTCCGACACCGCCGAGTACGGCGACTACGTCTCGGGCCCGCGCGTCATCGATCCGTCGGTCAAGGAGAACATGAAGGCGGTGCTCGCCGACATCCAGAACGGCGCCTTCGCCAAGCGGTTCATCGACGACCAGGACGCCGGAGCACCGGAGTTCGCGGCGCTGCGCAAAAAGGGCGAGGACCACCCGATCGAAAAGACGGGCCGGGAACTGCGCAAGCTCTTCTCCTGGATCAAGACGAACGACGACTACACCGAAGGCTCGGTCGCGCGCTAGCGTCCACCTTCCTGAACGGCTCGGCCAAGGGAGGCCGGACTTCCACCGTGGCTGCATCAGCGATGCGGTCCTGTGGAAGCCCGGCCTTTCCTTGCGTGTCGGGCCCCCATCCGCGGAGCGTTTCCCAATGATCCGCCACCGCCGCCCAAGTACAAGCCCGCCCAGCAGTGAAGGAACCTTGTGGAAAAGCCCGTAGTTCTCCTTGCCGAGGAGCTCTCACCAGCAACAGTTGACGCCCTCGGACCGGACTTCGAGATCCGCACCACCGACGGCTCCGACCGCGCGCAGCTCCTTGCGGCGATCACCGACGTCGACGCGATCCTGGTGCGTTCCGCAACCCGGGTGGATGCCGAGGCGATAGCGGCAGCACCCAAGCTGAAGGTCATCGCCCGGGCCGGGGTGGGGCTCGACAACGTTGATATCCCCGCGGCCACGCAGGCGGGCGTCATGGTGGTGAATGCGCCGACTTCGAACATCATCTCGGCGGCCGAACTGACCGTTGGCCATATCCTCAGCCTCGCGCGCCACATCCCGCAGGCAAGCGCCGCGCTCAAGGGCGGGGAGTGGAAGCGCTCGAAGTACTCAGGGACCGAGCTGTATGAGAAGAAGATCGGGATCATCGGCCTTGGACGCATTGGCGCGCTTGTCGCCGCACGGCTTCAGGGCTTCGGCACCGAGATCCTGGCTTACGACCCGTATGTGACCTCGGCGCGCGCCGCTCAGCTCAACGTGCAGCTTGTCACCCTCGACCAGCTTCTCGAAGAGGCGGACTTCGTCACGATCCACATGCCGAAGACGCCGGAGACCGTCGGGATGCTCGGCGCGGCCGCCTTCTCGAAGATGAAGAGCTCCGCCTGCGTCGTCAATGTGGCCCGCGGCGGGCTGATCGATGAGGAAGCCCTCTTCACCGCGCTGACGGAGGGCCAGATCGCAGGAGCCGGTGTCGACGTCTTCGTCGCGGAGCCGAGCACCGACCTTCCCTTCTTCGCACTCGACAATGTCATCGTCACCCCGCACCTTGGGGCCTCAACGGTCGAGGCGCAGGAAAAGGCGGGGGTGTCGGTGGCGAAGTCGGTGCGCCTCGCGCTGGCCGGTGAGATCGTGCCCGACGCCGTCAACGTGGCCGGGGGAGTGATCGACCCGGCGGTGCGCCCCGGCATTCCCTTGATGGAGAAACTGGGGCGGATCTTCACTGCACTGACCCATGACTCGCCGACGCACATCGAGATTGAGGTGGCCGGAGAAATCGCCTCCCTTGATGTGAAGTCGCTCGAACTCGCGGCCCTCAAGGGCGTGTTCACCGACGTCGTCTCCGAGCAGGTGTCCTATGTGAACGCGCCGGTGCTCGCAGAGCAGCGCGGGATCGCCACCCGGCTGATCACCACCGGGGAATCCGAGGAGTACCGGAACGTGCTGCGGATCCGCGGTGCGCTCTCGGACGGCTCCCAGATCTCCGTTGCGGGAACACTCACCGGGCCGAAGCAGATCGAGAAACTCGTGGGCGTCAACGGCTACGACCTCGAGATTCCCATCAGCGAGCACCTCCTCGTGATCATGTATGCCGACCGCCCCGGAGTTATCGGCGCCCTCGGACGCCTGCTGGGGGAGAAGGACATCAACATCGCGGGAATGCAGGTCGCCCGCAACCAGGAGGGAGGCCAGGCGCTTTCCCTCCTGACCGTCGACAGTTCAGTGCCCCAGGCCGTGCTCGACGCCATCAAGGCCGAAATCGGTGCGACAGTGGCCCGGGAGGTCGACCTGCAGCCCTGATGCCGGTCCCCGGGGTCGTGCTTCCCCGCCGTCCACCGACGGCGGGGAGGCGTCCATCTCCCCGGAATGCCCTGCGGCCGGGCCGGCCGGGTGCGGTGCGCGGGACTGCCTGCCCGGCGGACGAAATCGGCAAACCACTCCAGACAGGGTAATTTCATACAGTGACCTCCTCGCAGCTGCCCTTCTACCTCACGACCGCGATTTCCTACCCGAACGGCGTCCCGCACATCGGCCACGCCTACGAGGCGATTGCAGCCGACGCCCTCGCCCGCTTCAAGCGGCTCGACGGATACGACGTTCGGTTCCTCACGGGAACCGACGAACACGGGCTGAAGATGCAGCAGACCGCCGACAAGGAGGGCATCCCCGTACGGGAGCTTGCCACCCGCAACGCTCAGGCGTTCAAGGACATGAACGACGCCGTCGGGTCCTCCTACAGCCGCTTCATCCGCACCACGGACGCCGACCATTACGCTGCCGCTTCCGAGATCTGGCGCCGGATGGAAGCCAACGGCGACATCTACCTCGACAAGTACGCCGGATGGTACTCCGTCCGCGATGAAGCCTTCTGGGGCGAGGACGAGACCGAACTGCGCGACGACGGGATCCGGTACGCCAAGGAGACCGACACCGAAGTGACGTGGACGGAAGAGGAGAGCTACTTCTTCCGGCTCTCCTCCTACCAGGACCGCCTGCTTGACCACTACGCCCGGAACCCCGAATTCGGAGCGCCGCAGCCGAGGTTCAACGAGGTGATCAGTTTCGTTAAGCGCGGCCTCGAAGACCTGTCGATCAGCCGCACCACCTTCGACTGGGGTGTCCCGGTCCCAGGCGACCCGAAGCACGTCATGTACGTGTGGGTCGATGCGCTGACCAACTACCTCACCGGCGCCGGATTCCCCGACTCCGACTCCGAGTCCTTCCGCAAGTACTGGCCGGCCGACGTCCACATCATCGGCAAGGACATTTCGAGGTTCCACGCCGTGTACTGGCCGGCCTTCCTCATGTCGGCCGGGCTCGAGCTGCCCGCGCGCATCATGATCCACGGGCATCTGCACAACAAGGGCATCAAGATGTCTAAGTCCCTCGGCAACGTTGTTGCTCCGCAGGACTGGGTCGACCAGTACGGCCTGGATGCCGTTCGCTTCTTCCTGCTGCGGGAGGTGCCTTTCGGCGCTGACGGCTCCTACAGCCACGAAGCTGTCGTGGGCCGGAAGAACTCCGACCTCGCGAACAACTTCGGCAACCTCGCCCAGCGTTCACTGTCAATGGTGGCAAAGAACTGCGCGGGGCGGGTTCCCCAGCCTGCCGAATTCAGCGCCGCAGATACGGGAATGCTTGAAAGTGCGGAGTCCCTCCTCGAGACCTGCCGCGCGGCCTTCGACCGGCAGGAGTTCTCCCGCGCCCTCGAAGCTGTGTGGAACGTGCTGGGCGACACCAACGCCTACTTCGCCGATCAACAGCCCTGGGTGCTGCGGAAGACCGACGTCGAGCGCATGAACACCGTGCTTTACGTAACCCTCGAAGTGCTGCGGATCGTCTCGATACTCGCGCAGCCTGTGATGCCCGGCAGCTCGGCGCGCATGCTCACCTCCCTCGGCCAGGGAACGCAGGACGGCGACGAGTGGCGGACCTTCGCCGCGATCGGACGCCGCATCGACGCCGGCACCGAGCTTCCCGCGCCGGTTCCGGTGTTCCCCAAGTACGAGGAACCCGCGGAGGACTGACCGCGGGCGCCGGGCGCAGCAGCGGCCGGCCAGCGGCGGTGCCAGCCGCAGTTCCGGGGTTGGTTCATACCGTGAGGAACGCGTTCAGTGAAGCAGGAAACGCTTCCCTGCGGTCTGCCGCATGATCGCGGCCACCACCTTCTGCTGGTCCCGGGCCTTCTCGAGCAGGTGTTTCAGTTCCGCTGGATTGAGTGCCGGTTCCCTGCGGCCGGCGGGAGTTTCCGCGAGGACAAGGAGGGTGTCCCACAGTGCTTCCTTGCCGCGGAGCAGGGACTGCAGGGCCTCTAGCTCAAGCTGGGCGCCTTCCCCGGACGGGCTGCGCAAGACGTTGAGCGGATTGACGGCCGCCACCCGCGCACCTGCGTGGGCGAGGATCATCTTGATCTTCCCCGGCCGGTGGCCGAGCCGCTTGATGAGTTTCTTCAAGCCCGCGCGTTCCTTCGCGACGTCCCGCCCCAGCGCGGTGAGCACCTTCCCATGCTCCGTCCCGGCCCAGGACTGCCCGACGGACTTGAAGAGCCGCACACCGTTCGTCGCACCGAGCAGGTGGGTATCGAGATAACCGGTGAGGGTCTCCAGATCGAGGCCACCGCCTGTCGTCGTGGTTGTTTCCAATGCCTGCGCGTTCACGTCCATTTGTCGATCCTTCCCAGTGCTCGGTGTGATGTAAAGCCTGCCCTGAATGCGCAGTGGTCAATAACCGGCATTATCCCCGAGCGGGTTCGGGCCCTGCGCCAACCGGCAGGAGCACCGATACCTTCGTCCCTTGGCCGACGGACGACTCGATCGATATGGAACCGGAGTGCGCTTCAAGCGTGCGCTTCGCGATGGCCAGCCCAACACCGACACCAGGAATCGCTGTCTCACTCGCATTGGAGCCACGGTAGAAGCTGTCGAAAAGCCGCGGCAGGTCGTCGTCGGGAATGCCTATGCCGGTATCGCGCACTTCGACCTCCACCATGCCCCGGTCGGCGCGGCTTCCGGCATTGACCTCAACACGGCCGCCCGATGAAGTGAACTTCACGGCGTTCGAAACGATGATTCCCAGCGCCTCCTGCAGCTGGTCCCTGTTCCCGGCAACGGTGATCTTCTCCTCCGGAACCGAGAAGTAGAGTTCGAGGCCCTTTGCGGCCGCTGCGGCGCGCGAGGCTGCCACGGCGTCGGACACGGCCCCGTAGATATCGACGGGGAACTGCGCGAGGGCGTCGTCATTAGTCGGCGTTAGTGCGGTGATGTTTTCGATGAGGCTGCGGAGCCTTGTGGTGTTGCGCTCAACTGCCTCAAGCATGTTGCGGGCGGCGTCGGGCAGCTGCCCGCCCGATCCATCGAGGATCATCTCGAGGTAGCCGGCCATCGAAGCGAGGGGAGTACGCAATTCGTGGTTGACCGTGCCCACAAAGTCGCTTTTGGCCTTGTTGAGCCTGCGCAGCTTTTCGACGGCCTGCTGCTGACGGGTGATCAGTTGTCCCTGGATCAGGCCGTGGGCGAAGTTGCCGAGAACGTGCTGCGTGAGCGAGTTCTCGACCGGCGTCCACTCGAGCGGTTTCCGGTTGTTAATCAGCCACACGAGACCGAAGGGCGTTGCTCCCTCGCCGACGGCCAGGACGACGCCGGATACGATGCCGTCGCCGTCCGTGTCGGCACCAAGCTCGTCGTCGACCTCGTCAAAATCATCAGGGGCGTTGGCGGCCAGAGGCAGCCGTTCACCCGCGGAGTCCTCCCACAGCCTCACCGCAAGGGACCGCGCGCGGCCACTGCGGGCCAGTGCGGGAACCTGGAGGCGTCCGGCCGATGGGTGCGCCCAAGAGGAGCTCAGATCGGGAACGCGTTCGTCAGCGAAAATCTGGAGAACCACGAAGTCGGATCCCAACGCGAGCCCGAGCCCGCGGAGGAAGTTTTCCACCATCGCGACCGGACTGTTGGTGGCCCGGATACCTGCCGAGATTTCACGCATCTGTTCGCGCAGCAGGGAGGCTGCTTCGCGCTGCACCCGGTGATTGCGGCGACGGGCGATGGCGGAACCCGCACGTTGGACGATGTCGCGGCGGTCGAACGGACGAAAAACGAAATCGGTCACCGGTTGTTCCAGGGGGCCGGTCGGATCCGCCAGGCCGGTATCGGGGAGCAACAGGATGACGGGAAGGCCAGCAAGACGGTGATCGGACTCAACCGCTCCTGCGAGATCCCTGCCGCACTCCGGCGCAAGGGCCGCATCGAGGAAGATGACATCCGGCGTGGTTTGGCGAAGGGTGCCAAGGAGCGCCGTCGTTGATGCAACAACCACCGCCGCATAACCGGCATCGCGAAGGATCGCGCACAGCTCGTCGGTGTCGTTGCCCGGAGGCGCGGCTACGAGAGCGGTGCCTCCGAACCCGGCCCAGCTTGTGTCTTCCCTACCCACGGCGTCCCTTCCGCACTTCATACTTCCGCTCACCCTATCCGACGGGATGGGTCGTGTCAGGCCGTTCGGGCACCGTTGTCCTACTGATTGTCCGATTGGTCCACCCATCGGTGAAAGGGCAGCTCCTGATGTGGCCCGGGCATCCCGGGCGGCCGCCTACGGCGCAACGCCGCGGCGTCGACGTGCCTCCTGCCTGAGACATGTGTGCGAGCGCAGCGGCGGGCAGGTGCAGCGTCATCGCTACTTATGGGTCGGCGCCCGTTTGACGAGTAACCCGGCACTGCCTACTTGGTGCCCCTTCGAAGAGACGAGTACCGATCACTCGGGTTTCTCAACCCGGCCGTTCCTAGCCTGAGAAACGTAAGCAACTGATGATTCTGCTGGGGAAACATCAAGCTTTACGACAGCGCCCTTGGCCCTGGGGACAACTGCCTCAGGAACCCGTGAAGCCGTCATGTTCCCGCCCCAGAGTGGTCAGTCGAGACTCCCATCTGGACGGAGAACCACAATGAAACGTGTTCTAACAACTGTCGGGCTTCTGGGCTACGCGCTCGCCTCGACGGCAGCCCCTGCCTTCGCAACGGATCCCGCCAACCCGGGGTGCCAACCCACTGTGACGAACCCTTCCGTGCCGATCGAGGATGGCAACGGCAACGGCAACGGCAACGGCAACAACGGCAACAACGGTGCCGGTAACGGCAACGGCGCCGGCAACGGCAACGGCAACAACGGCGCCGGCAACGGCAACAACGGCAACGGCAATAACGGCGCCGGCAACGGCAACAACGGCAACGGCAACGGCAACGGCAAGGACAAGAGCGGCATCTCGGTGGGCATCGCGACGGTCAGTACCACGACGGATTGCCCCGGTGGAGGGCATCCGGAGCACCCCGAGCACCCCGAGCACCCCGAGCACCCCGAGCACCCCGAGCACCCCGAGCACCCGGAGCACCCGGAGCACCCGGAGCACCCGGAGCACCCGGAGCACCCGGAGCACCCGGAGCACCCGGAGCACCCCGAGCACCCCGAGCACCCCGAGCACCCCGAGCACCCGGAGCACCCCGAGCACCCGGAGCACCCGGGTACACCAGGAACGCCGGGAGAGCCGGGCACCCCGGGGACGCCGGGAGAGCCGGGCACCCCGGGGACGCCGGGAGAGCCGGGCACCCCGGGGACGCCGGGAGAGCCGGGCACCCCGGGGACGCCGGGAGAACCGGGGGCACCCGGAGCACCAGGAGAGCCGGGGGCACCCGGTACACCGGGCTCACCAGGGGCACCGGGAGCACCCGGAATGCCGGGAGCACCCGGAATGCCGGGAGCACCCGGAGCACCAGGGGCACCGGGCACTCCCGGGGTCAACGCTCCAACGGTCGTAACACCGAGGACGAATGTTCCAGTCACCGCTGTCCCCGCTTCCGGAACCGGGGCTGTACGCACAAACGCCGGCTACAACGTCCAGACGGCGGCGAGTGCACCCTCCGATGATCCAGGGCAGGCCTGGCTCGGTGGACTGGCAGTCACCGCGCTGACCGGAGCAGCGATCGTCGCAGGCCGCTCGATGCAGCGAATCCGCACTTCAAACACCTGAGAATGACAAGCGAAACAGGTGCCGCGCTCCGGTGCGGCACCTGTTTCGCGCTTCCCATCCCGAAGCGGGCACTGACCGCTTCTGGAAGGGGTGGACGTTGTCTCAAAAGCTGAGACTGATTGTCCAGCCACCGAGCACCGTCCCTAACCTGATGCAATGGCTGTCACTAAACCACGCATCGATCTCGCTGTCATTCCTGGTGACGGCATTGGCCCGGAAGTCACTGCGGAAGCTGTGAAGGTGCTTTCGGCAGTCCTCAAGGGCTCGGCTGACCTGCAGTTCACCCACTACAAGCTGGGCGCCCAACATTGGCTGAAGACGGGGGAGACCCTGCCGGACGAGACGCTCGCCCGTCTGCGGACCCACGATGCGATCCTCTTCGGCGCCGTCGGTGCAGCCCCCGGTGACTCCCGCATTCCTTCGGGCCTCATCGAGCGCGAGCTTCTCCTTAAACTGAGGTTCTCGCTCGACCACTACGTCAACCTTCGCCCCTCCGTGCTCTACTCCGGCGTGGAAAGCCCGCTTGCGAATCCAGGACCCATAGATTTTGTGGTGGTCAGGGAAGGCACCGAGGGCCCCTATGCAGGCAACGGTGGAACACTCCGCTCCGGCACTCCGCACGAGATCGCCACCGAAGTTTCCCTCAATACGGCACATGGCGTGGAGCGGGTGGTGCGGGATGCTTTCCGCAGGGCGAACGGGCGGAAGCGCAAGAAGGTCACCCTGGTGCACAAACACAATGTGCTCGTCTACGCCGGCCACTTGTGGAAGCGCACGGTGGAAGCCGTAGCCGCCGAGTACCCCAACGTCAGCCACGATTATCTACACGTCGACGCGGCGATGATTTTCCTCGTCACTGATCCATCGCGGTTCGACGTCATCGTCACTGACAACCTTTTCGGCGACATCCTCACGGACCTCGCTGCCGCAGTGACAGGCGGGATTGGGCTGGCTGCCTCGGGCAACCTCAACATGGACCGCACTGCGCCGTCGATGTTCGAGCCGGTTCATGGGTCGGCGCCGGATATCGCGGGCCAGCAAAAAGCCGATCCCACAGCGGCGATCCTCTCGGCGGCATTGCTCCTGCGCCATCTTGGCTTCGACGAAGCCGCCGACCGCATCGACCAGGCCGTCGAAGCGGATGTCGCCAGGCGTGCCGGAAGGGCACGCACGACGCCGGAGGTGGGCGATGCTATTGCGGCCGCCGTGTCCTAAGCTGGTTAGGAATTATTAACCCAGCATCGGCTGTCAGCCGGAGCTGACCACTGACTGCAGCTGTTTCACCGCACCCACGCCCTGGAACAGCAGCAGGCCATCGCGGAGGAATGATGACAGCCACGGATCTGGAGTTCGCCCAGCATCTCTCGACAAGCCCCAAGACCGCCGAGCAGCGCGCCGCAATCCTCGCCAACCCCGGCTTTGGGAACCACTTCACCGACCACACCGCCGTAGTCGACTACTCGGTCGACGAGTCAGGGATCGGCAGCTGGAGCAATGCACGGCTGGAACCGTACGGACCCATCTCGCTCGATCCCGCCGCGGCGGTCCTGCACTACGGGCAGGAGATCTTTGAGGGAATGAAGGCGTACCGCCATGCGGACGGCTCCGTCTGGACCTTCCGGGCCGACGCCAACGCTGCGCGGCTCAACCGCTCGGCCGCGCGTCTCGCGCTGCCCCAGCTTCCCGAAAACATCTTCCTCGAGTCGCTGCGTCAGCTCGTTGCGGCGGACCAGGACTGGATACCCACCGGCGACGGCGAAAGCCTTTACCTGCGCCCCTTCATGATCGCCACCGAGGCGTTCCTTGGAGTGCGCCCGGCCAGGGAAGTATCGTTCCGCGTCATCGCATCGCCCGCGGGGAACTACTTCGGCGGTGAGGTTAAGCCCGTCTCCATCTGGGTTTCCCGGAACTTCGCACGCGCAGGGCGTGGCGGGACCGGTGCCGCGAAGTGCGGCGGAAACTACGCCGCGTCCCTTGCCGCCCAGCTGGAAGCTGAGGCAAACGGCTGCAAGCAAGTCCTGTTCCTCGACCAGTTCAACGACAACGCGGTTGAAGAGCTTGGCGGCATGAACGTGTTCTTCGTCCTTCGGGATGGATCGCTCGTGACCCCCGCGCTCTCTGGAACCATTCTTGAAGGCGTCACCCGTTCGTCGATCATCCAGCTCGGCCGTGACCGCGGGATGAACGTCGTCGAGCGCAAGATCACCCTTGACGAGTGGCGGGATGGCATTGCTTCGGGTGAAATTGCCGAGGTCTTCGCCTGCGGTACGGCCGCCGTGATCACTCCGATCGGGCTGCTCAAGGACGGCGAGGAAACCATCGGCGCCCCCGACTCCGAGGCCGGCGAGGTAACGATGTCCATCCGGCGCCAGCTGCTCGGCATCCAGACCGGTGTTGCCGAGGACGTTCACGGCTGGCTTACCCGCCTGGTTTGATCCGGACGGCCGGGCCCTCCGGCCCGGCCGTTCCAAGGGCGCGATTCGCCGGCAACGGGGGAACAGCGCCCGGAAGCTCAGGACGCCGGGTTGAGGATCTTCCGGTCCGCGAGGAGCTGAGTGATCTCGTCGTATGGGAGGGGCTTGCTGAAGTAGTAGCCCTGGCCGCTTGAGCATCCAATGGCGCTCAACTGGTCGGCCTGCTCTTTGGTTTCAATCCCCTCGAAAACGGCTTCAAGCCCCGCTGCACGGATCAGTTGAAGGATCGCCGCAACAAACTCAAGCTGCCCGGGCTTCGTGTCGAGGTCAACGAGCAGGGACCGGTCAACCTTGACCATGCTCACGGGAAGCTCCCGCAGGTAGCTGATCGAGGAGTAGCCGGTTCCAAAATCGTCGATCTCAATTCCCACGCCAAGCTGCTGGAGGCTCAGGAGGGAGTACATCTCCACCTCGCCACGGGTCACGATCGCCGTCTCGGTGATCTCAATCACGAGGCTCCCGGCGGGAACACCGGTGTCGCGCAGGAGCGACCTCACGAAGTCAACGAGGTCGAGCTGCTTGAGCTCGACGGCAGAGAGGTTGACCTGCACCTGGAAGTCGTCGTCGAGTGTCAGTTCACGCCGCCACGCGGCAAGGTGGTTCAGGGACATCGTCATGACCCAGCGGTCGAGGTCGTGGATTGCCCCGATTTCCTCGGCCAGTGGAATGAAGACATCCGGCGGGATGAGTCCGCGCACAGGATGCTGCCACCGCACGAGCACCTCGACGCCGAGGATGCGGTTGGTGGCAAGCTCAACGAGCGGCTGGTAGTGCAGGATCAGCTCGTCGCGCCCGATCGCACCTCGCAACTCCGAAGCCATCTGGCTGCGAAGCTGCCTCGAGTACTGCATCATCGGTTCGAAGACCTTGATGATGTTTCTTCCCTCGCGCTTTGCCGCGTACATGGCGGTGTCGGCGTCGAGCAGGATGTCATCCGCGGTCTGGTGGGCTTCCCCGAGGCGTACCCCGATGCTCGCCCGTGAGTGCACGCGAAGATCCTCAAGTTCCATGATCTCCCCGAGCACTTCAAGCGCCCTGCGCGCCACTCGCATCGCGACCTCCATCGTCGCGGCCGGGATCAGGATGGCGAACTCGTCGCCGCCGAGGCGCGCCACGAGGTCGCTGGACCTCACCACCTTATTAAGCCTCGCCGCGACCTCCTGCAGCACACGGTCGCCCGCGTCATGCCCGAAGCGGTCGTTGACGTTCTTGAACGAGTCAAGGTCAAGGAGGATCAAGGCCGGCGGTGCGTCACCGTTTTCCGCCCGGACGAGCGAGGCTTCACAGGCTTCCATCAGGGCTACCCGGTTTGATAGCCCGGTGAGCGCATCGGACATCGCCATTTTCTTCATGTCGTAGTGGGCCTGGCGCAGCATTGCGGTGCGGCTTTCAACCCGCTTCTCGAACTGGTCGTACACCTGCTCGAGCTCCTCGGCGAGGAGATTGAAGCCGGTGATGACCGCATCAACCTCGTCGCGGGCATCCGACGGCTCAATGCGGCTGCTCAGCTCGCCACGTGAAAGACGAACAATGCTATCCACGAGGAGGCTGAGACGTGGATCTTTGTGTGCGCTCATCAATCTCAGGTTACAGTCCGCAATGGCCGCAGCCACGCAAGTGCCTCGGCCTGTGAGCCGAACACATCCACAGGGCAGCCTGGTGTCCGGGCGCCCATGAGGAACGCCGCGAGAACGCGGTCCACCGGACTCGAGCCCACCAGGGCAATGGCCCGGGCCATACGCGCTCCACTGAGGACCGCGCGGGCATCCCTGTCGATCGAAGTAACCCCGCTGATGTCGATGAGCACCGGCCGCGGCACTCCAGCCGCAAGAACGCGTGCCTGCGCTGCCTTTGCCGAAGCGAGTTCCTTCGAGATCCGTTCACCCGGTGGAAAGACAAGCACAGTGATCCCATCCCGGTCCGCTGCTGAAGCCGGAGCCACCTGCGCCCGCTGATCCGCCTGCGACGCGACGAGGCCGTCGTCGTCGGTCAATGTAGTCATTACCATCTCCGCTGCTTTCGGTTCCCCAACCCGTTACCCATCGTCTACGCCCGTGGCTTGAGCTGCGCCTCCGGGGGACCGGGCCGCGGAGCGGCTAAAGGCTGCGCCCGGGGCGTCAGCCGCGCAGGGACGGCGGAACGTTCCGGTGCCGCGGAGATCCGAACGGGCGGTGATGCTGCTGCGAGCCGTCGCCGGAGGTGCGAGGCCGGGTGGCTGGCGACTTCGTCGGGTCGCTTCACCGCTATGGATCTATTCATATGCTCCCCCAGCATCAATACGGCGGCTGCTCCATGCTCCGCCTTTTCAGCAACTGGCCGCTGGCGCGGGCATTTGCCGGCACTCAGTGGCAATGGGTTGCTGCCCAGTCAGGAGCCAACATCGTGGCCACCGTGTGATGGGGGAAACGTTAGCACCGAAAGTGCTCAAATGTCCGAGGCTTCAGCACCTAATTGGCAACTTGAATTGGGGCGGGAATTCGAGTTGGAGACTATTTCTCATGGGGCGCAGTCCGGACCGGGCTTGGAACGCTTCATCCGCCTCGGCAACGCGGCACGGCTGGAAGGAAACCGGGCGGAAGTGGAACGGGGGAGGGCCAAGCCGGAAAGACCAATACGCCGGTGGACCCAGGAACTCCGGCCGCGCAATCCGCCTGGCCTCAGCGTGCCTGTGCCAAATGAAGGCGGCCCTGACCGGGGTGGGAGTAATGGGGGAAAACGCCCAGCCCGGCCAGAGCCTAGGAACGACTCTACAAGACAGAGCGGCGCATCATGCAAGCCGGCTTAGCTTTTGGGCACGCTACATGACGCCGTATGAAGCCGGAGGCCGCTACGCCTACCTGCCTTGTACCTCGTGGATCAGGTCGCGTGCTGCTGCTGCGCGGTCGTGAGCGCCCGATCGATCGAACAGCTGCTCGCTTGCTTCGAGGTTGAGAAGGGCTTCCAGCTCACTGTTTCTTGCACTGAGCGCCCGTCCCAGAAGGTACCGGGCCTCTGCCGCCGTATGGGTTGCTATGAGGGACTCGCGCGTTGTCACGGCTTTGAGCCGCTCGATCGCTGCGTCGAATTGTCCGGTAAGTACGAGCCAGTGTGCGCGTGTGAGCGCCAATTCGACCCGGTCCCGTTCGCTGCCGCCGACGATCGAGCTCGCCATCTCGGCCCGGTCGATGCATTCAAGTGTTTCGGGGCCGACGACGCCCGCGGCGAGGCGGCGTTCTGCCGACGCGCGGTTGAAGCGCGCCCAAAGATCCAGGTCGTTCGTTGGGGAGAGATTCTCGGCTGCCAGGCGGTGGTACTTGGTACCCTCGTCGACCTGCTTCATCATGTAGGCGACATTTCCGATGGCCCAGTAGCTCATGCCCCGGGTCTGGGTGCTCACGCCTTGCTGAAGCAATTCGGCGAGCACCATGCATTCTGTCCATGCGATTTCGAGCTGATCACTGTCCGCCAACGCCGCGATGAGGGCGTTCTGGGCTTCGATCTGCAGGTCCGGCTGCCCGGGCACCTTCGCCGAATATTCGGCCGCACTCCGTGCAAGGGCTACTGCTTCGGTAAGCTCGCCGCATCCCTGGAGCGCGAACGATGCAAGAGTGCAGACCCGGGCCGTGAGCGCAGTGGACTGGACCGTCATCGGATGTCGCTGAAGAATCCGCGCGACCTCTGCCGACTCCTGCATGAGGCCCTGCTTGCGCAGGCACTCCGCCTGGAGAAAGGTCATGTTCCACCAGGCGTTCTCGTCGTGAAGCTCCTCGGCGAGAGCTACCGCCTGCTTGGCGATGCGGTTTGCATGTTCATAATCCCGTTGGTTCCAGGCATCGCGGGCCTGAAGCTCGAGGAGGACCTGCTCGCCCGGCTTTTCATGCACGGCCATCTCCTCCTTATATCTCTGTGCGGCCGCCGGCTGTATCCGGCGATCCGCTGTACAACTGGAAGCTACTTCCAGGTTCCAGTCTAGGACGTAAGACGGTATCACCATCGAAAACAAAAAATTGTTACGTTTGGGGCTGGTGTGGCGACTTTTGATTTGTATACTAATAGTGCTATAGCAAGAGCTTGGGACTTCCTTGTCCTATGCGTCCGCCTCAAACCCGAAGGATATTCACTATGAAGAAAATTGCATCGGCACTCGTGCTGTCCGTGCTGCTCGTCGCAGGCGGAGGCTCTGCCGCATTCGCTGCGGACACGACCGCCAAGTCGGGTTCGGGCACCGTCAGCACCGACCGGGTCAACACCTGGCCTTACTAAACCTGGTGACGGCTGCGCAGTGCCCGCGTTGAGCGGCTCGCGCGTCAACCGCCGTTTTCCAGCCGAATAAGGGCCGTGAACCCGCCTTCTGGGGGGCGAGTTCACGGCCTTTCTGCTGCCCCGCCGGGGTTGGGTGAGGCTGTAGCCTAGGAAAATGCGTATAGCCCGTTTTGTCGTAGATAACGATCCAATGTTCGGAGTGGTTGAAGGGCCCGACGGCGGCGAGGAGGTCGCCGTGATCAACGGCGATCCTTTCTACTCCGGCGTCCAGTTGACCGGTGCCAGGCATGCGCTCGCTGACGTGCGCCTCCTCGCGCCCGTGATTCCGCGGAGCAAGATCGTCGGCATCGGACGCAACTATTCCGACCATGCCGCTGAACTCGGCAACGAGGTGCCCCCGGCTCCGCTCATGTTCCTCAAACCGAACACCTCCGTCATCGGGCCGGGCGACCCGATCCTGCTTCCGTCCTTCTCCGAGGAGATTTCCTTCGAAGCCGAGCTGGCCGTGGTGATCGGACGGATTTGCAAGGACGTTCCCCTCGAACGCGTTGACGACGTCGTCTTTGGCTACACCTGCGCGAACGACCTCACCGCCCGCGATATCCAGAAGACTGACAACCAGTGGGCCCGGGCGAAGGGGTTCGACACCTCATGCCCGATCGGGCCATGGATCGAGACCGACCTCGACCCCGAGAACCTTGCCGTACGGGGCTCGCTCGACGGCGAGCTGCGTCAGGATGGTTCGACGAGCCAGATGGTCTGGGGGGCAAAGGAACTCGTTTCCTACGTATCCCAGGCTTTCACCCTGCTGCCCGGAGACATCATCCTCACGGGTACCCCTGCCGGCGTGGGCATGATCACTGATGGTCAGCGGTTCGAAGTCGATATCGAGGGCATTGGCCGGCTGACCAACCCCGCACGCAGGTAGGTCCGATGGGCGGCAGCGGGTCCCCGGGGCGTCAGCGGCGGCATCGGGGAAGGAGCCGGCAGAACTGGACCTTCGCCTTCGTTGCCTGTTTCGGGTTCCTGATCCTTGGACGTGCCGTGCGCATGGCCGGCGGCCCCCAGCTGCTCACCTCGGCAAATGCCGCGCTCGGATTCGGACTCTTCGCAGCATTCGCCCTGCGGGCGCTGCGGCCGCAGACCCGGATCGAGGTATTGGCTGCAGTGGGACTCGCCGTCTCCGCCGCCCTTTTCGGAGGCTGGTACTTCTACCTTCAGTGACCGCCGGGCGCCGACTGCCGCATGGACGGTGCGGGCCGCCGGGGGACCGCCGACTAGACTTGGCGCATCATGACTACTGCAGCCGATTTCCCTATTGTCACCGATTCCACCCCGGTCCGCGTGCGGTTCTGCCCCTCGCCAACCGGTACGCCGCACGTGGGCCTCATCCGCACCGCGCTTTTCAACTGGGCCTATGCGCGCCATACCGGCGGTGCCCTGGTTTTCCGCATCGAAGACACCGACGCGGCGCGCGACAGCGAGGAAAGCTACCTGCAGCTCCTTGACGCGATGACGTGGCTTGGGATCGACTGGGACGAGGGTGTTGAAGTGGGCGGCCCCCATGGTCCATACCGGCAGTCCCAGCGCGGCGACATCTATCAGGGCGTCATCATTCGCCTCGTGGAGGCCGGGCACCTCTACGAATCCTTCTCCACTCCTGAAGAAGTGGAGGAGCGTCACCGTGCGGCCGGGCGCGACGTCAAACTCGGCTACGACAATTTCGACCGCACCCTGAGTGAGGCCCAGCGCGAAGCGTTCCGCGCCGAGGGCCGCGGGGCGGTACTGCGGCTGCGGATGCCGGACGAAGACATCACGTTCGATGACCTGGTCCGCGGCGAGATCACCTTCCGCGCCGGCAGCGTCCCGGATTTCGCCGTGGTGCGCGCCAACGGCGCTCCTCTCTACACCCTCGTCAATCCCGTCGATGACGCGCTCATGGACATCACCCACGTGCTGCGCGGCGAAGACCTCCTCTCCTCAACCCCGCGGCAGATCGCCCTTTACCGGGCGCTGATTGATATCGGGGTGGCCAAGCACATGCCGCTCTTCGGCCACCTGCCCTACGTGATGGGGCAGGGGAACAAGAAGCTTTCGAAGCGGGATCCCGAGTCGAACCTCTTCCTGCACCGCGAGCGTGGCTTCATCAAGGAGGGGCTGCTCAACTATCTCTCCCTGCTGGGGTGGAGCCTGTCGGCGGATGAGGACATCTTCACCGTGGCCCAGCTCGTCGAGAAGTTCGACATCCACGACGTGCTGGCGAACCCTGCCCGCTTCGACCTCAAAAAGGCCGAAGCGATCAATGGAACCCACGTGCGCCTGCTTGAGCCCGAGGACTTCCAGGGCCGGATCGTTCCCTACCTCCAGTCCGCCGGACTCGTGGGGAACCCGCCCTCGGAGCGGGAGTCCGTAGTCATCGCCGAAGCCGCCCCGCTCGTGCAGGAACGCATCACGCTCCTGGGCGAGGCGCCCGAAATGCTCTCCTTCCTCTTCAAGGACGACGACGCGGTCGACATCGCCGACGACGCCCGCAAGGGGCTTCCCGACAACCTCGACGAGGCGCTCGGGCGCGCCCTCGCCGCCCTCGAAGCCGTAACCGACTGGAACGCCAACGCAATCCAGGAAGCGCTGCGTGCTGCGCTCGTCGATGAGCTGGGCCTCAAGCCCCGGCTCGCTTTCGGCCCCGTGCGCACCGCCGTATCCGGCCGGCGGATCTCGCCGCCGCTTTTCGAGTCGATGGTGATCCTCGGCCGCGAGTCGTCGCTGACGCGTCTGCGGGCATTCAAGGCAACGGCGGGCTGAAGTGGGTGCTGAGACGGCGGCGGCCGCCGGCGGGCAGGATCCGGTCATCGAGGGCGTGCTGTTCGATATTGACGACACGATCGTCGACCTCGAAAGCGCGATGGGCAAAACCCTTCACACCATCGCCGGCGAAGCCCTGAAGCATCTGACCGAAGATGACTGGGCCGAGTACAAGCAGTTGTTTGCGCAGGACCCGCAGGGCCACTACGAAAACTTCCTGGCAGGAGAAGTGACCTTCGCGGAACAGCGCCTGCGCAGGGCCCGCCACGCTCAGGCGCGGTTCGTCACCGACCCGCTCGAAGGCGAGGCGGCCCACCGCTGGACCTCCGCCTACGAAGCCACCCTGCCGCTGCACTTTCGGCCGTACGAGGATGTCCTGCCACTCCTTGACGAACTCGATGCCCGGGGCATCCCCTACGGGGCGGTGAGCAACAACGTCCACGACTACCAGCGGGCAAAACTCGATCGTTCGGGGCTCACCCGCATCTCACGGCTGGTGGGCATCGACGCCGTCGGTGCCGCCAAGCCCGACCCGGCGATCTTCCTTGAAGGAGCGCGCATTCTGGGGACCTCCCCGGGCGGCACGCTCTACGTGGGCGACAACCCCGTCGTCGATGCCCAGGGAGCCGACGCGGCGGGCCTCGTTGGCGTTTGGCTGGACCGGCGGGGGGCCGCTTTCGAGGGCGCAGTGGCGCGTCGCATCACCGATCTGTCGGACGTTTTGCGATTCCTGCCCAGTATCCGGTAAAGTTATTTCTCGGCGCGGAGCGGTTACGCGACCGGGAGCCAGCACTGATGGGCTTCCGAAAAGTGCCATTGGGGTATGGTGTAATTGGCAACACACTGGTTTCTGGTACCAACATTCTAGGTTCGAGTCCTGGTACCCCAGCGCAGTAAATGCAGTACAGCAGGAAACGTAGTACCAAGCAGTAAAAGGCAATACCAGTACTGGCCCCATCGTATAGCGGCCTAGTACGCCGCCCTCTCACGGCGGTAACGCGGGTTCGAATCCCGCTGGGGTCACGAAAGTCCTTCAAAGGGACATCGGGAAAAGTCCCGGACACACAGGTGTTCGGGACTTTTTTGTGCCTCGAAATCAAGGTTGCGCCGCACATTCAGTGCTTCCCGCAGCCGGTGAGGTGAAATGGCATGATGGGGATTATGAATCCATCCCTCCCCGCCGCAGACGCCCGCAGTCTCGCGGTGTTCCTCCGGGAGGTACATACGGCCCTCCTCGGTGCAAGATTCCCCCTCGCGCTCAGCAGCGCACCCCGGGCACGGACCGCGGCCCTTGCCGCAGCGGCGCAGCTCGATGACTACATCCTTCCGAGGCTCGACAGTCTTGACGCGCCGCTCCTGGCCGTCATTGGGGGCTCCACCGGGGCAGGTAAGTCAACGCTTGTGAATGCGCTGGTCGGGAGGCCGGTGACGCGGACGGGTGCGGTACGTCCGACCACGCGCCAGCCGATTCTGCTTCACCACCCCGACGACGCCGCATGGTTTTCGGACCAGCGTGTTCTCCCGACGCTGAGCCGGGTCTTTCCGAGCGGAGATCCGCAACAGGCCGGTGCCGCATCCGATTCCCCCGACACCTTGCTGCTCCAGGGGGAGCCCCGGGTGCCGCGCGGGCTCGCACTCCTCGACGCCCCCGACATCGATTCGATCGCCGACGAGAACCGGCGCCTGGCCAACCAGCTTCTCGCCGCTGCTGACCTTTGGCTCTTCGTGACGACGGCGAACCGCTATGCCGACGCCGTCCCATGGAAGCTTCTCGCGGGAGCCGCGAGCAGGGACATCCTCCTTGCCGTGGTGCTCGACAGGGTTCCGCAGGGGGTCGAAGAAGAGGTGCGCGGCGACCTGATGAGCCTTCTCGCCGCCCAGAACCTGGGGCACGCCCCCATCTTCGTGGTGCCGGAGTCCCCGCTTGACCAAAGCGGAATGCTGCCGCCCGAACCCGTTGATCCGATCCGCCACTGGCTTTCGGCGATCGCGGCGGACGCCGAGGGACGCGCCGACATCGCCCGGCGGACACTCGCCGGGGCGGTGCGTGCCCTCGCCGGAAGTGTGGGAGAGGTGGCCGAGGCCGCCGAAACGCAGCAGGCGGCAGCCTTGCGCTTCCGCACTGCTGCCGCGGCGGCATACGACGACGCCCTCGCCGCCATCCTGCGCTCCACCGAAGACGGCACGATGCTGCGCGGCGAGGTGCTGGCCCGGTGGCAGGACTTCGTGGGCACAGGGGAGTTCATGCGCGGCATCGAAACCCGCGTGGGCTGGGTGCGCGACCGGATCACTTCGTTCTTTACTGGCAAACCCGCCCCCGCGCAGACAGTCGCGGCCGCGATCGAGACCGGACTCCATTCGGTCATCGTTGAGGAAGCGGCGAAGGCGTACGAGGAAACCGAGCGGCGCTGGAGCAGCGAGGACGCCGGCCGGCCCCTGCTTGCAGGACGTTCGCCCTATGACAGTGACGAGTTCTCCGAGGAGGCGGCCCGTCAGGTACGGGCCTGGCAGCAGGATCTCCTTGACCTCGTAAGCACCGAAGGCTCCGATAAGCGGTTTGCTGCGCGGATGCTGTCCTTCGGGGTCAACGGCGTTGCGGTCGCGCTGATGGTTGTGGTTTTCGCGTCCACCGGCGGGCTCACCGGCGCGGAAATCGGCATCGCCGGCGGTTCGGCGGTTGTCGGTCAGAAACTTCTCGAGGCGGTATTCGGCGAAGATGCCGTGCGACGGCTCAGCCGTACTGCCCGCGACAACCTGCAGCGCCGCTGCAGGCTGTTGCTTGATGTGGAACAGGAAAAATTCACGGTGCTGCTTGAACCGGTGTCCCAGCAGACGCCGCCCGAAACCCTCGCCGGATATGCCCGCGCCCTGGCGCGCACCAACTTCGCGGGCGGCACACCAGCAGGGCCGGGCGGCAGCCGATGAGCAGGCACCGCGGGACGCGCTCAAAGAACGGGCTCACGGAGCAACTGGAGGCGCTTGATAAGGCGCGGGAACTGGGGGAGGGAAGGCTTTCCGAGGAGCCGTTGCAGCAGCTCTTCGGGGTGCTCGACCGCGCGAGCAGCAGGCGGTCCCTTTCCGCGGACCATACCGTCGTTGGCATTTTCGGCCCAACGGGGAGCGGAAAGTCCTCGTTGATCAACGCCCTCAGCGGCACCAAGGTGGCGCGCGTGGCTGCACGCAGGCCGACGACCTCCGAACCGCTCGCCGTCGTATGGCGTCCCGAAGGAAGCGGAGCCCTCCTCGATTGGCTCGAGGTGAACCAGCGGCACGAGATGCCAGCTCCCGCGCAGGGTCAGCCCGCTGGTGGCCTGATCCTGCTCGACCTGCCTGACTTCGACTCGACCGCCTTGGTACACCGTGAGGTTGTCCAGCGTATGGCGGGCCAGGTCGACGTGCTTCTGTGGGTGGTTGACCCGCAGAAGTACGCCGATGCGGCGCTGCACTACGACTTCCTGCGGCCGCTCGCCTCACACGGCGCCGTGACGCTGGTGGCATTGAACCAGGCCGACCGCTTGTCGCAGGAGGACCGCAAGCAGGTGCTTGATTCGCTTGCCGGAATCCTCAAGGGCGAGGGCCTTGGCGCGGTTCAGCTGTTCCCCGTCTCCGCGCGCACCGGGGAGGGCCTTGAGGACCTGTCCGCCGCCATTCAGGCGATCGCCGCCGGCAAGGAAGCGGCAAATGCCCGCCTCACCGCGGATGTCGTCGATGCGTCAGCGCACCTCGCCGCCTTCACCGGAGCGCAGGATGCTGCAGTGCCGGACAAAGCAGCCCAGAGCGCACTCGCTGCTCGGCTCGCCGAGGCGGCGGGGGTCGACACCGTGGTGCGTGCCGTCACCGCCTCCTACAGGCGTGATGCACGCGCAGCGACCGGCTGGCCGGTGACCCGCTGGCTCGCGGCGCTCCGTCCGGACCCGCTGCGACGATTGAATCTGCGCCGCAGCGATATCGACGCCGCCCTTCGCCGCACCTCGCTGCCGCAGGGCAGCCCGGCACAGCAGGCGAAGGTCGACCAGGCACTGCGCACCTTTGCCGATACGGCGGCAGGGTCCGCCGTCGAACCCTGGCGCACCTCGATCCGTTCGGCGGCCCGGGATTCCGTGCCGGCACTGCTTGACGGACTTGACCAGGCCGTCGCAGGGGCGGATCTCGACACCGGGAAACGGTCATGGTGGTGGCCGCTCGTTGGCTTGCTGCAGTGGATCGCGCTTGTCGCGCTGGCAGCCGGCGCCGGGTGGCTGGCGGTGCTTGCCGTGCTCGGTTTCCTGCAGCTCGATGTGCCCGACGCACCCGAGTATGAAGGCTTCCCGCTGCCGACCCTGCTCGTTCTCGGGGGTGCTGCGGCCGGGATTGCGCTGGCGATCCTTGCGGCGTTCATTGCCCGCTTCACCGCGAAGGCGCGGGGCGCAAAGGCCCGAAGGCGGCTGCGGGCCGCCTGTGCGCGGGTTGCCGAGACCCTCGTCATCAAGCCGGTGTCCGCCGAAATCGCGCGGTACAACGCCTTCCGTTCAGCCGTCGCTGCGGCGCAGAACCCCCGCTGAGGGATTCCTCCGGTCCCGGGCCGGTACCCGTTCCGTGGCTAGCCGTCCACGGGGGAGCTTCGCGGTTGGCCAGCCAGCCAGGAACGGGAGCGTCGGCGTCGGCCAGCCAGCCCGGAATGGGAGCGTCGGCGTCGGCCAGCTCGCCCGGAATGAGAGCGTCGGCGTCGGCCAGCTAGCCGGGCAGCGCCGCGAGGACCTTGTTGAGCGTCCGGAGGTTCCGGGTCGTCGAGACCGGGCGGAACCGGCCCTTTGACGTGAGCTTGCTGAGCTCGGAGTCAAGGGTGGCACCGCGCCGTGCCTGCCAGGCGGCGGCTTCGGCGCTCAGCACCACAAGGTTCTCGCCGGCCGCTGCCGCAGCTGATGCGATCTCGCTCAATGCTTTGCCGTCGGAGAAGAGGGTCACGTAGGCGTGGACGTCGGGATCGTCCGCAGGGAACGGGCACGCTTTGACGAGTTCGGCGAGCTGGCGGGCTTCAAGCACCACCACCCAGGCTTCGTAGCCGAAGGCCTCGCGCAGGCGCTCCTCCACCCGAGCTTTCAGTTCCGCCGGTCCCAGCGCCGAAGTGCAGACGAGGTTCCCTGTCGCAAGGACTGTCCTGACCTCGGCCACGGGAAGGGACGCGACCGCCTGCCGCAGGTCCTCCATGCGCAGGGTGATGCCGTTGACGTTGATGCCGCGCAGGAACACGGCATACGGTGCCGGAGTCCCGGCCGCCTGCGCCGCCGGTGTCACTGGGCCGCTGCCTTGCTGACGGCCTGGGTGAGCTGCTGCGCGGCGCTTGTGACGACTTCGGCGTGGATGCGTCCGGGCTGCCGGGTGAGCCGTTCCATGGGTCCGGATATTGAGACGGCGGCGATCACCCTGCCGGACGGTCCGCGCACCGGTGCCGAGACCGAAGCGACGCCGGGTTCCCGCTCGCCGAGGCTCTGCGCCCAGCCGCGGCGGCGCACTCCGGCGAGGACCGTTGGGGTGAACCGGGCGTTCTGCAGGCCCTGGAGCAACCGGTCATGGTCCTCCCACGCAAGGAGGCACTGGGCGGCCGATCCCGCCTTCATCGACAGCTGCGTGCCGACCGGAATGGTGTCACGCAGGCCAACGGGACGTTCGGCGGAGGCCACGCACACCCGCCACTCGCCCTGGCGGCGGAACAATTGGGCGCTTTCGCCGGTGTCGTCCCGGAGCTGAAGCAGGACCGGCCCCGCCGAGGCAATGAGCCGGTCCTCACCTGCGGCACTGGCAAGTTCGACAAGGCGGCTGCCGAGCACGAACCGGCCCTGAATGTCGCGGCTCACGAGCCTGTGGTGGGCCAGTGCAAGTGCCAGCCGGTGGACCGTAGGGCGGGCAAGGCCCGTCGATGCCACCAGCTGCGCCAAAGTGGTCGGTCCCGCCTCGAGGGCATCGAGGACCATTGCCGCTTTGTCTATCACTCCCACACCGCTAGAATTGTCCATAAGTTGATATTGCCGTCTCATTATCTGAGACGCAAGTCGAGGGACTGGCGTTTTGCGGCGCACCGCTGGTTCAGTTGATCGGGAAGGCCCCGCTCGGCGGAGGGAATGCGACGGTCCGGCTGGACCGGTGACAACTCCACGGCGAAGCGCGTGCGGAGAGCAGCGGAGGAAACGGGATATGGGAAAGACACTGGCCGAAAAGGTTTGGGACGCGCATGTGGTCCGCAAGGGCGAGGTCGTGGGAGCCGAGGCCCAGCCCGACCTCCTCTACATCGACCTTCACCTCATCCACGAAGTCACCTCCCCCCAGGCCTTCGAGGGGCTTCGGCTCGCCGGGCGCCCGTTGCGCAGGCCCGACCTCACCATTGCCACCGAGGACCACAACACCCCGACGCTCGACATCGACAAGCCCATCGCCGACCTCACCAGCCGCACCCAGATCGAGACCCTCCGCACGAACTGCAGGGAGTTCGGTGTGCGTCTGCACTCGCTCGGCGACGCCGAGCAGGGCATCGTCCACGTTGTCGGCCCGCAGCTCGGGCTCACCCAGCCGGGGCTTACGGTCGTGTGCGGCGATTCACACACGTCGACCCACGGAGCGTTCGGCGCCCTCGCCATGGGAATCGGAACCTCCGAAGTCGAACACGTCATGGCCACCCAGACACTGTCGCTGAAGCCTTTCAAGACGATGGGGATCACGGTTGAGGGAACCCTGAAGCCGGGAGTCACCTCGAAGGACATCATCCTGGCGGTCATCGCGAAGATCGGGACCGGCGGCGGCCAGGGCTACGTGCTCGAATATCGGGGGTCGGCCATCCGTGCCCTCTCGATGGAAGCGCGGATGACGATCTGCAACATGTCGATCGAAGCCGGCGCCCGCGCAGGGATGATCGCTCCCGACGACACGACATTCAACTACCTCAAGGGCCGCCCGCACGCCCCGCAGGGCGCCGACTGGGATGCCGCCGTCGAGAACTGGCGCGAACTGCGCACCGACGACGACGCCGTCTTCGACGCCGAGGTCTTCCTCGACGCGAACGACCTTGAGCCGTTCGTCACCTGGGGCACCAACCCGGGGCAGGGTGTTTCCCTCTCCCAGACGGTGCCCTCGCCGTCGGACTTCACCGACGAGAACGACAAGGCCGCTTGCGAACGCGCCCTCGACTACATGGCCCTTGAAGCCGGCACGCGCATGAAGGACATCCGCGTCGACACCGTGTTCCTCGGCTCCTGCACCAACAGCAGGATCGAGGATCTCCGGATCGCCGCCGACATCATCAAGGGCCGCACCAAGGATCCGGCGGTGCGCATGATGGTTGTTCCAGGCTCGGCCCGCGTCCGGCTCGAAGCCGAGGCCGAGGGGCTCGACCAGGTCTTCAAGGACTTCGGTGCCGAATGGCGTTTTGCCGGATGTTCGATGTGCCTCGGCATGAACCCGGACCAGCTGGCGCCGGGGGAGCGCTGCGCGTCGACGTCGAACCGGAACTTCGAGGGCCGGCAGGGCAAGGGAGGCCGCACCCACCTGGTGTCGCCGGTCGTCGCCGCCGCAACCGCCGTGCGGGGCACCCTGAGTTCGCCCTCGGACTTGGACCCGCTGCCACCGTCCCGCGAGTACTCCGGCGCTGTCGCAGCAACGCCGCCTTCCGCACCCCCCGCAGCCTAGGAGCCCCACCATGGAGAAAATCACAACCCACACGGGAATCGGTGTCCCGCTGCGCCAGAGCAACGTCGACACCGACCAGATCATCCCCGCGGTCTACCTCAAACGCATCACCCGGACCGGCTTCGAAGACGCCCTCTTCGCAGCCTGGCGCAAGGATGAGAACTTCATCCTGAACCGCGAGCCCTACGACCGCGGCTCGGTCCTCGTCGCGGGTCCGGACTTCGGCACCGGCTCCTCACGCGAACACGCGGTCTGGGCACTTAAAGACTTCGGATTCCGCGCAGTGCTGTCCTCGCGGTTCGCCGACATCTTCCGCGGCAACTCGGGCAAGCAGGGCCTTGTGGCCGCGCAGGTGGCCCAGGACGACATCGAACTGATCTGGAAGGTTCTCGAGAACGAACCCGGGGCCACGGTCACGGTCGATCTCCAGGCACGCACTGTGCACTGCGGCACTGTCACAGCGCCGTTCCAGATTGACGACTACACGCGGTGGCGGCTGCTGGAGGGGCTCGACGACATCGGGCTCACCCTCCGGCACGAGGAAGACATCACCGCCTTCGAGGCCACAAGACCCGCCTTCAAGCCAAAAACGCTGCCCATCCGCACCTGATGCCGGACGGCGGTGATCCGCCGCCCCGCCCGTCCCGGGCCTTCTCCGGCACTTCCGGACCGCTGGCCATGCCCTCCGGCCGGTCTTGTGTGATGCTCCTTTCATTATGGAATCATCGCCGCCGGCGCGCGGTTCCTACCGTTAGGCAAGGCAATGATGAAATACCCTTGCATTTCAGTCTTGATGAACAAGCTCCTATGCTGGACGAGGGCAATCACGTTTTCCGGGGGCTTATTTGTATGAGGAAATTAGGTATTCATGGGTAGCGTTCTGACCATCCGCGGTGGTGTTCCTCTTAACGGGAAGGTCTCCGTTCGCGGAGCGAAAAACCTCGTGCCGAAGGCCATGGTGGCCTCCCTTCTGGGCAACTCGCCGTCGATCCTGCGCAACGTTCCGGAGATCAAGGACGTCGAGGTCGTCACGAGCCTGCTGCGGCTGCACGGCGTCGAGGTCACCAAGGATCCGGTCACGGGCGACCTCACCATGGATCCGGTCAATGCGAAGATCGCCCAGTCGAAGGATATCGACGCCCACGCCGGTGACTCGCGTATCCCCATCCTCTTCTGCGGGCCCCTGATGCACAGCATCGGCGAGGCATTCATCCCAGACCTCGGCGGCTGCAAGATCGGTGACCGCCCCATCGACTACCACCTCCAGGTGCTGCGCAACTTCGGCGCCGTCGTCGACAAGCGCCCCGGTGGCATCTCCATCTCCGCGCCCAAGGGCCTCCACGGCGCGAAGCTCTCCCTGCCGTACCCCAGCGTCGGGGCAACCGAGCAGGTGCTGCTGACCGCGATCCGGGCCGACGGCATCACCGAGCTCTCCGGTGCAGCCGTCGAGCCGGAAATCATGGACCTCATCGCCGTGCTCCAGAAGATGGGCGCGATCATCACGGTCCAGACCGACCGCGTGATTCGCATCGAAGGAGTCAAGGAACTCACCGGCTACAACCACAAGGCGATCTCCGACCGCAACGAGACCGCTTCGTGGGCCTCGGCGGCGCTTGTCACAAAGGGCGACATCTACGTCGAAGGCGCGCGCCAGCTCGATCTCACGGCGTTCCTCAACACCTACCGGAAAATCGGCGGCGCCTTCGACGTCGACGACGACGGCATCCGTTTCTACCACCCGGGCGGGGCGCTCTCCCCGCTGGTGCTTGAGACCGACGTCCATCCCGGCTTCATGACCGACTGGCAGCAGCCCCTCGTCGTGGCTCTGACCCAGGCATCGGGCGTATCGATCGTCCACGAAACCGTCTACGAGAACCGCTTCGGGTTCACCGAAGCACTGATCCGCATGGGCGCGAACATCCAGGTGCACCGCGAATGCCTCGGCAGCGTCCCGTGCCGGTTCGGCCAGCGGAACTTCCTGCACTCGGCAGTGATTTCCGGGCCGACGCAGCTCCGCGGCGCAGACATCGATATTCCCGACCTGCGCGGCGGCTTCAGCCACCTGATCGCCGCCCTCGCCGCCGACGGCACCTCGCGCGTCACCGGCATCGAGCTGATCAACCGCGGCTACGAGCGCTTCCAGGACAAGCTCGAGGGTCTCGGCGCCGACTTCGACATCACGGAGGAAGCCCCGGTTCTGGCCGCGGGAATCCGCTAAGGGCCGGGGTACCGCCATGGGTGAACCAGGCAGGTCACGGGCGACGTTCGCCGTGCTCGCCGCAATTCTTCGGCCGGTGATGAACCTGCTGATGAACAAGCAGTGGATCGACGAGCACAAGCTGCCCCGGGACACCGGGTTCATCGTCTGCCCCAACCATGTCACCGAGATTGATCCGGTCATCGTCGGGCATTTCCTGTACAACAACAAGGTGATGCCCCACTTCCTCGCGAAGGCGTCGCTGTTCTCCGTCCCCGTCCTTGGTGCCGCGCTGCGCGCCACCCGGCAGATTCCTGTCGAGAGGACGACGGCGGGCGCCAACCGGTCGCTTGATGCGGCGCGGGCGGCGATCGCCGACGGCGGCGGCGTGATCATCTATCCCGAGGGAACGCTGACGCGCGATCCGAACATGTGGCCCATGAAGGGCAGGACCGGAGCAGCACGGCTCGCCCTGCAGACGGGCGCGCCTGTCGTTCCGCTGGTGCACTGGGGCGCACAGGAAGTCTTCCCCCGGTACGCCAAGCGGCTTTACCTCTTCCCGCGGAAAACCTCGCGCGTTATCGTCGGGGATCCGGTGGACCTCAGCGAGTTCGAGGGCGCCCCGATCACAAGGTCGACCCTCGACGCGGCAACCGAGCGCATCCTCGACTCGATCACAGCCCTCGTCGCCCAGCTGCGGGGCGAAGAGCCTCCAGCGGAGCGCTGGGATCCCGCGGTCAAACGTCAGAAGCGCACCGGCAGGAACTTCGAAGTGACCGAAGGGGACGGCGCGTGAGCGTGACAGCTCCGGTTGCCGTCCGTCCGGGCCCGGCCCGGGTTGCCGTCCTCGGCGCCGGAAGCTGGGGAACCACCTTCGCGAAGGTCGTCGCGGATTCCAACCCTGATCTGCCGGTCAGGCTGTGGGCGCGCCGTGAGGAAGTGGCGCTCGAGATTAACGGCCTGCACCGCAACAGCCGCTATCTGGGGGACACGGTGCTCCCGGGGAACATCAGTGCCTCAAGCCACGTCGACGAGGTGCTCGCCGGAGCCGAGCTCGTCATCCTCGCCGTGCCGGCGCAGTCACTCCGCCCGCAGCTTGTGGGTTGGAAAGCGCTGATGCCCGCGAACGCCGTCGTCGTGTCCCTGATGAAGGGACTCGAGGTGGGAACCGACGCGCGCATGAGCGAAGTCATCGGCGCCGAACTCGGGCTGCCGGCGGACCGGGTCGCCGTCGTTTCCGGACCGAACCTTGCGATGGAGATCGCGCGGCAGGAACCGACAGCTTCCGTTGTGGCATGCCAGGACCACGACGTCGCCGCCTGGATCGCAGCGGCCTGCACCGCCTCCTACTTCCGCCCCTACACCACCACCGATGTCGTTGGCGTGGAAATCGGCGGCATTGTCAAGAACGTCATCGCCCTCGCCGTCGGAATCTGCGAGGGCCGCCGCATGGGGGACAACACGAAGGCCTCCGTCATCACCCGTGGCCTCGCCGAGACAACCCGCCTCGCCGTCGCACTCGGGGCGCGGTCCGAGACGCTGGCGGGACTGGCCGGCATGGGAGACCTTATCGCCACCTGCTCCTCGGCTCTGTCGCGCAACCACACGGCGGGTCGCCTTCTTGGGCAGGGACTCACGCTCGAGCAGGTCACAGTGCGCATGAACCAGACGGCGGAGGGCATCAAATCGGCCCAGGCGGTCCTCGATCTCGCCACCCAGCTTGGAGTTGACATGCCCATTACCGATAACGTGGTGTCGGTGCTCCAGGGGAACATCTCCGTTGACGACTTAGGGCCGCGACTGCTGGCCCGTGACCTCAAGCCGGAAGGCGAACATACTCTGTGACCAGCGAATCCAGCATCACCTCCGGGCGAAAGCCCCGCGTCCTGGTGCTCTTCGGCGGCCGTTCGAGCGAACACGCGGTCAGCTGCGTAACAGCCGCCGGCGTCCTCAATGCCATTGACCGCACCAAGTACGACGTCGTGCCCGTGGGCATCGCCAAGAATGGGCAGTGGGCGCTTGTCTCCTCGGACCCGTCCCAGTGGTCGCTGCGCTCCGACACGCAGCCGGAGGTGACGGCCTCGGCCGAGTCCGTCGCCATGTCAAACGTCTCGGTTGACGGGTCCGGAAGCGGTCATGAACTGCGCGTTTCGGCTCCGGATCAGCTTCCGCGCAGCCTCGGCGGAATCGACGTCGTGCTTCCGCTGCTCCACGGTCCGTTCGGCGAGGACGGCACGCTTCAGGGCATGCTGGAAATGGCTGATGTCCGGTACGTTGGCGCGGGCGTCCTTGCCTCGGCAGTAGGAATGGACAAGCACTACATGAAGGTGGTGTTCACCGCCGCTGGGCTCACGGTCGGACCCTACGAGGTGATCACCGACCGCCAGTGGCTGAGGGACAGTGACGACTGCCTGCGGCGGGCGGCCGCCCTGAACTTCCCCGTCTTCGTCAAGCCGGCCCGGGCCGGATCGTCGATGGGGATCACGAGGGTCGAAGGCCCTGCAGGCCTGCGCGGCGCCGTCGAAGCGGCACGCTCGTTCGACCCGAAGGTCATCGTCGAAGCAGGGATCACCGGGCGCGAGATCGAGGTGGCGGTGCTTCAGGGCCGCGGAACCGACGAGCCCCGGACGTCCCTGCCCGGCGAAATCGCGGTACAGCCCGGCGACCACGAGTGGTACGACTTCGAGGCGAAGTACGTCGATGGCGCCGCGGCTGAACTCAGCTGCCCGGCGGATCTACCGCCCGACGTGACGGCGAAGGTCCAGGACCTAGCGGCCCGGGCGTTCGACGCAGTGGGCGCTGAGGGCCTCTCGCGGGTCGACTTCTTCTACACACCGGCGGGCGATCTGATCATCAATGAGATCAACACCATGCCGGGATTCACCCCGATCAGCATGTACCCGCAGATGTGGGCGAAGTCCGGGCTGACGTACACCGACCTGATCGATGAGCTGATCGGCCTCGCCCTCAGCCGCGGCACGGGGCTTCGCTAAGCCGCTCCAGGCTCTCCCTGCGGCGCCCGGGCGGCGTCGCCACCGGCCAGACTCTCCGCCACGCGCAATGAAAAGCGCCCCTCCCCGCAGGGGGAGGGGCGCTTTTTCAGTGACCCGGGCTCCTAGATGAGGCCCACCGAGAGTTCGTTCTTTGTGCCGAAGCGGTGTGCCGTGATGCTGACGGCCTGCTCGTGGAGGAACGGCAGCAGCTCGATGCGGCCCGCCTCGGTCACCGGCTGGGAGTAGACGGCGATGTCGGGGCGTCCGCCGGTTGCTGCGGCAAGCGCCGAGGCGTCCCCTCCGATGAGGCGGATGCGGCCGGCGGAGAACTGATCCGCCTTGGCGAGCCATGCGGCGTCGTCCTCGACCGTCACGGACTCGGCGAACAACCGCACCGCAGTGCCGAGGGCACTGCTCAGCGGCACCGCTGAGGAAACCGTCACGGGGGAACCAGCTGCCGCCGCCGCCGCGAGGACCCGGACAAGCTTGGCGACGGGCTCGCCTTCCGAAAGCCGGACCGTGACGGGAACCGGGCGGTAGCGGAATACGTTGCGCTCGGCGGTGAGGTCGGAGACGTCCTTGGCGGCCCCGAACTCTTCAGCCCAGGCGACGGCGTCGGAGGCGGCGGCGCGCTGGAGCATCGCGAAGTCGTCGCCGTGTAGCTCCGACCCCGCATCGGGTGCCACGGCGGCGAGCAGCGGCTGCGCGGCCGGAACCGGCTCCGCCGAGGCCGTTGATTCCCGTGTTGACCAGTTGCCGAGCCCGACGAGGTAGTTGGGCCCACCGGCCTTGGTTCCCGCACCGACGGCCGACTTCTTCCAACCGCCGAAGGGCTGGCGCTGGACGATTGCCCCGGTGATGCTGCGGTTGATGTAGAGGTTTCCGGCCTGCACAGTGTCGATCCACGTCCCGATCTCGGCGGGATCCAGCGAGTGGAGGCCCGCCGTGAGCCCGTAATCGACGCCGTTCTGCAGCTCGATGGCTTCCTCGAGGGTTTCGGCCGTCATCACTCCCAGGATCGGGCCGAAGAACTCGGTGAGGTGGTAGTGCGAGCCGCGCTTCACGCCGGCGCGTACGCCGGGGCTCCAGAGCCGCCCGGTGTCGTCGAGGCGCTGCGGTTCGATCAGCCAGTTTTCCCCTTCGCCCAGGGAGGTCAGGCCCTCAAGCAGCTTGCCCTCCGCCGGTTCGATGATCGGTCCCATCTGGGTTGTGGGGTCGTCGGGGTAGCCCACCTTCATCGAGCTGACAGCGTCAACGAGCTGGTTGCGGAAACGCTGCGAGTGCCGAACGCTTCCGACAAGGATCACAAGCGAAGCGGCGGAGCACTTCTGGCCGGCATGGCCAAAGGCGGAGTAGGCAACGTCCTTCGCGGCGAGGTCGAAGTCGGCGCTCGGTGTCACGATGATCGCGTTCTTGCCCGAGGTTTCGGCCAGCAGAGGAAGGTCCTGGCGGAAGGACCGGAAGAGCGCTGCCGTCTCGTAACCGCCGGTGAGGATAACGCGGTCCACCCGGGGGTCGGAGATCAGCTGCTTACCGAGCGAACGTTCATCCAGCTGCACGAGGTGAAGCACTTCGCGCGGAACGCCCGCCTCCCACAGCGCTTCGATCATGACCGAGCCGCTGCGCCGGGCCTGGGTGGCCGGCTTGATGATTACCGAGGATCCCGCGGCCAGCGCGGCCAGGGTCGATCCCGCGGGAATGGCGACGGGGAAGTTCCACGGGGGAGTGACAACCGTCAGTTTCGCCGGAGTGTAGACAGCGCCGTCGACGTCGTCGAGCCCGCGGGCGAGTTCGGCGTAGTAGTGGGCGAAGTCGATGGCTTCGGAAATTTCGGGGTCAGACTGGTCGAGGGTCTTGCCCGTCTCGGACGCCATCACCTCCATCAGGTCGGCGCGCCGGGACTCGAGGACGTCTCCGGCACGGTGCAGGATGACGGCCCTTTCGGCTCCGCTCATCGACCCCCAGGCATCCGCCTCGGCGAGGGCCTCGGAGATCACGGCGTCAAGGGCTCCGGACTCGGTGAGGGTGGTGGCCGCGACAGTTGCGATTCCGAGTGTCGAGGTCGGAACGCGCGTAAGCACGGCGCGGCCCCACGCCCGGTTCACCGGCAGCGACGGGTCGGTGTCCGGAGTGTTGTGGAAACCTTCAGCGGGGGAGGCGGGGGCGGATTTGGTGCGGTCCTGGATCCGGTTGGGTCCGGGAATGGAGTCGTCGAGGGCCTCGAGGGAGCGAAGGAAACGTTCTTCCTCGCGGGCGAACAAGGCCTCGTTGGAGGAGAGCTCGAAGACCGCCGACATGAAGTTCTCCTGGCTGGCTCCCTCTTCGAGCCTGCGGATCAGGTAGGCGATGGCGACGTCGAACTCGCGGGGGTGCACAACGGGGGTGTAGAGGAGCAGCGAGCCGACGTCCCTCTTCACTGCCTCGGCCTGTCCCTGGGCCATGCCGAGGAGCATTTCGAATTCGATGCCGTCGCGGACTCCGCGCTCACCGGCAAGCAGCCAGGCGAACGCGAGGTCGAAGAGGTTGTGGCCCGCAACGCCGATGCGCACGTTGCGGATACGCTCGGGGTCAAGCGCGTAGTTGAGGACGCGCTTGTAGTGGGTGTCGGATTCCTGCTTGGAGCCCCAGGTGGCCAGCGGCCAGTCGTGGAGTGACGACTCCACCTGCTCCATGGGCAGGTTTGCGCCCTTCACAACGCGGACCTTGATGCTCGCGCCCCCGTTCGCTCGGCGCTTCGCTGCCCACTCCTGCAGGCGGATCATTGCGGCGAGCGAGTCGGGCAGGTAAGCCTGCAGGACGATGCCGGCCTCGAGGTTGTGGAACTCCGGCCGGTCCAGGATCGCCGTAAACACAGCGATCGTCATGTCGAGGTCCTTGTATTCCTCCATGTCCAGGTTGATGAACTTGGGGCGGGGGGCGTTCGCCGCGCGCTCGTACAGCGGGATGAGCTTCTCGGCGACGTGCTCCACCGCCTCCTCGAAGGCCCAGGGGGAGTGCGGCGACACAGTGGAGGAAACCTTGATCGAGACATAATCGACGTCCGGGCGGGCGAGCAGCTTCATGGTGCCCTCGAGCCGGCGTTCGGCCTCGTGCTCGCCGAGGACCGCCTCGCCGAGCAGATTGACGTTCAGCCGCACGTCGTCCTTGCGGATCTTGCTGATCGAACGCCCAAGCTCCTTATCCGAAGCGTCGATGATGAGGTGTCCCACCATCTCCCGCAGCACACGCCGCGCCACGGGGATTACGACCTGGGGGAGCACCGGAGCGACCGTTGCGCCGAGGCGCACCGCGGAGCGCATGTACCAGGGCAGGAAGGACGGGACCTTCGGGGCGATGGCTGCGAGGTTGCGCGCCGCCACCGAGAGGTCCTCGGGGCGGATCACACCGTCAACGAAGCCGACAGTGAATTCGAGTCCGTGCGGATCCTTGAGGACTCCAGCCAGCTGCTGCGCCGATGCATCAACCGGGATTGTTGCCGCTTCTTCGAGCCAGCGGCGCACGAGCGCCGTTGACTCCGCGGCCAGGTGTTCCGGAATCGCACCTGCACCGGCAACCGCACCGGGGCCCGTGGGGGCTGCGGCGCCTTTTCCGCCGTCGGAGACTACGTCTTCGCGGTCGGACAATGAGCTTGTCATGATTTTCTATCCATTCGACTGTTAATGGTCCCGTCCTGGGTGGACGGTGGGGAGCCGGTGCGCCGGGTTTAGGCGCTCCGGAGGTCTTCAGGGTGCCGGGGGCTGCCCGGGTTCATCAGGGAGTGCTTCCGCCCGTAGAACCAGTAGATCGCAAGGCCGATGACCAGCCAGACGAAGAAGCGCATCCAGGTTTCGAACTCGAGCTGAAGCATGAGGAACCCGGAGGACAGGACGCCGAAGGCGGGTACGAAGGGCATGAACGGAAGCCGGAAGGTCCGGGGAGCATCCGGTGCGTTGCGCCGCAGCACGATGACCGCGATGCAGACCACGACGAACGCGGCGAGGATGCCGATGTTCGTCAAGTCGGCCACCGCACGGATGGGGAAGACGCCGGCAAGCAGAGCCGCGGCCACACCGGCGATCCAGGTGACGCGCTGCGGGGTGCCATGCCGATCGGTTGCCGAGAACCAGCGGGGAAGCAGGCCGTCGCGGCTCATGGAGAACCACACCCGGGTGACACCGAGGAGGAACGTCAGCATGACGGTCAGGATGGAGATGACGGCGAAGGCCGAGATGATTGTGGCGATGACCGGCAGGCCCACGGACTGGAAGGCCGAGGCAAAGCCGGCCGTGGGGCTGATTTCGGTGTAGTTCTGCATACCAGTGAGCACCAGCGTGGCCAGGACGTAGAGGGTCATGGCGATGGCCAGGGAGAGCAGGATGGCCTTGGGCATGTGCTTTTTGCCGTCGGTTGCCTCCTCGGCGGCCGTGCTCATTGCGTCGTAACCAAAGACTGCGAAGAACACGGTGGCAGCGCCGGCGAACACTGCGCCGAAGCCGGAGGGCATGAACGGGGTGTAGTTGTCGGCGTTGACGTAGAAGAAGCCAAGGCCAACGATGCCGAGGATCAGCAGGATTTTCAGCCCCACGGCGATCAGCTCGAACCGGCCGAAGGTCTTGGTGCCTCGGCTGAGGATGAAGGTGATGAGGAGGCACACAACGATGGCCGGGATGTTCACGATGCCGCCGGGAATGGTGTCGGCCGTACCCTGCATCCAGACCGGGACGTTGATGCCGATGCCGGACATGAATTCCGTGAAGTAGCCGGAGATGCCGATGGCGACGACCGCAACGATCGCGATGTATTCAAGGAGCAGGTCCCAGCCAATGAACCAGCCAATGATTTCGCCCAAGGCGACGTAGCCGTAGGTGTACGCGGAACCAGCGCGCGGAATCATCCCTGCGAACTCGGCGTAGGAAAGCGCGGCAGCCGCACTGGCAAGTCCCGCAACGAGGAAGGAGATCAGAACGGCTGGTCCGACCGGTTCGCCGTCGGCGCCGCCGTTGGCAACCAGTCCGGCCAGGGTGAAGATACCGACTCCAATAATGCCGCCGACACCGATGGCGGTCAGTTGCCACAGGCCGAGGCTCTTGAACAGCCCGCTGCCCTTGTGCTCGTCCTCCACCTCTTCGATGGGTTTCCGGCGGAGAACTGACGTTGACATTCCGCCCGCGGAGGGCAGCCCTTGGTTCGATGAATTCGTCATAACAGTCCATCCGGGAGAAGGAAAGGGTAATTTGGCGGCATTGCTCCCCTGGGGACAGCGGTCACGCCACTTTGCGATCTGATCAATTATGGAGCGCAACTCCCATAAGGGAAAGTGAGCTTTTACGAATGGTACTGTTCAGATTAGTTAATGAATCGAGGTGGCAATGCTTGACGTGCGAAGGCTGCGGCTGCTCCGGGAGCTCAAGCTGAGGGGAACCCTTGGCGAGGTGGCGGCTGCCCTGCGGTACAGCCCATCCTCGGTGTCCCAGCAGCTTGCCCTCCTTGAGAAGGAAGCAGGGGTGGAGCTGCTGCGGAAGACCGGCAGGCGGGTGACCCTGACGCCGCAGGCCGAGGTGCTGGTGGCGCACACCGCGGAACTGCTCGAAATCCTCGAGCGTGCGGAGGCGGATCTCGCGGCGTCGTTGACAACTGTTGCCGGAACGGTGCGCGTCGCAGTGTTCCAGTCGGCCGCCCTGGCGCTCATGCCCGATGCGCTGACCATCATGGCCGCGGAGTATCCCGAGGTTCGTGTCGAAATGGTGCAGCGAGAGCCGGAGACCGCGTTGTATGAGACCTTCGCGAGGGACTTCGACCTTGTGATTGCCGAGCAGTATCCCGGCCATGCGGCGCCCCGGCACCCCGAGCTGGACCAGGTGCCGCTGACCTCGGACGCCATCCGGCTCGCGGTTCCGCCCGGGTCGCTGAACCCGGCGGGCATCCGTTCTGTCTCTGACGCAGCGGATGCGGCATGGGTCATGGAACCGCGTGGGGCGGCTTCCCGGCACTGGGCCGAGCAGGCCTGCCGCCGCGCCGGGTTCGAGCCCGATGTGCGATACGAGACCGCTGACCTCCAGGCGCAGATCCGGTTGATCGAATCAGGGAATGCGGTCGCCCTGATGCCCGACCTCGTGTGGACCGGGCGTCGGACGACAGTTGAACTTATTGCCCTCCCCGACGATCCCCGCCGCTCGGTCTTCACATCTGCGCGTCGTGCAGGGGCCGGGCGGCCGGCGCTGGTCGCCTGCCGGGAAGTCCTGCAACGCTCGGCAGCGCTCGTTCGAGTGGCAAGCGATGCGGACGGCGGGACGCCACTGCCGGATGAGCCCTGAGGCGCTCCCGCTCCGGCCGATGCGCTCGGCCGACAACAGGGTCTGACATTGAATAAGACGCCCGCATGCAATAAACCGGCGGTCGTCCGCGTTGTTCCAAAGGGCATTCACTTCGCCGGATGACGGCGGTTGGTTGTCTTGAATACTCCGCCAATAAGGTTGATGAATGCCTACTCAGATGAAAGCGGCGTCCGTACCCGCCACGGTGGAACGGGTCGCCGAAACCCTCCTGCCGACCAAGTACGGCACTTTCCGCATGGTTGGCTACCGCGACGCCGAGAACGTCGAGCACGTTGCCCTGAGCCGCGGAATCGGTGACGACATTTCAGGGACGGCACACCGCCGCCGTCCGGCGGCGCCGCCGCTTGTGCGGGTCCATTCGGAGTGCCTCACCGGCGACGCGTTCGGCTCTTACCGGTGTGACTGCGGTGAGCAGCTTGACGCAGCCCTCCATGCGATCAGCGACGAAGGCCACGGCGTTCTCGTGTATGTACGTGGGCACGAGGGCCGAGGAATCGGGCTGCTGGCCAAGCTGAAGGCCTACGCCCTGCAGGACGAAGGGGTCGACACCGTTGATGCCAACACCTCCCTCGGCCTCCCCGTCGACTCGCGAAACTATCTCCAGGCAGCCGAGATTCTTCAAGATCTTGGCGTGGGACGCATTCGCCTGCTCTCCTCCAACCCCGCGAAGCAGGAGGCCCTGCAGGACCTCGGGATCGACGTCGTCGAGAGGCGTGGACTCCCCGTGCCGGAACGGGCCGAAAATGCTTCCTACCTCGCGACCAAGCGCGCCCGTATGCGCCACGACTCCTCGCCGTCGACCGATGTATGGAGGGAACTTCTCGCCGGCTCCGTTCCGACCGCCCCCGCGACTGCGGAATCCGAAGAGCTCATTCACCGGTATGGTTTCATTGCCGCCGCGCAAACACCCCTTGCTCTCGGCCAGCTCCGGCAGAGCCTCGACGGTTTCATCGCCTCACGCACAGGCGACGGCGATGTCGCGGCATCCCGTGAGGACCGGGAGCACCTGCACCGACTACGCGCGCTCGTCGAAGCCGTCATCGTCGGTGCGGATACCGTCATTGCAGACAATCCCGCTCTGACAGTTCGCGAGGTGCCGGGGGAAAATCCGGTGCGGGTGGTTCTCGACACCGCGGCGCGGGTGCCCGCCGATGCGCGCGTGCTCACCGACGGAGCCGCCCCAACCCTGTGGCTCGTCGGAGTCGACACTCGGGTGCCGGAAGTGCTCGCCGCGCACGTTTCCGTTGTCCGGCTCCGTGAGGAGCAGTTCGCACCGCATGAACTCCTAAAGCTTCTGGCCCAGCGGGGACTGCGCACGGTGCTGGTCGAGGGCGGCGGACGTACCGTCTCGCGTTTTGTTGGCGACGGCGCGCTGGACCGCCTCTACCTGACGACCGCTCCGGTTCTGGTGGGCGACGGGCTGCCCGGCATCCGGTTCGCTGGCGCAGACGCCCTCGCCGAAGCGCGCACGGCACCGGTGCGGCGCTTCGTGTTTGGACAGGACATCTGCACCGAGTTCAACTTCGCAGCTACGCGCTAAGTAACTGCTGCAGCACGGCTCGCAGGCGCGGATTGTCGTTCCCGGGCCGGACGTCTGCGCCGAGTCCAACGCAGCTCCGCGCTAGTTATTTGCCGTGCAGCCGCTCAGCTCGCGCATACCCTGCGGCGCGGGGAGCGGGTCCCGGCACCACTGGGCATACCCGTGCCTAGTCGGAAACCCGTTTGCTCTTCTTCTGCAAGCGGTCGATGTGCTGGGAGGCCTCCGCCTTCGTTATGTCCGCGGGTATCTCCTCGCCCGCCTCGCGGGCGAGGGTATCGAGGTAGCTGCGTTGAGCGTCGGTCATCGGTTCATCCCCGGTGACCCAATCGGCAGGGTCGCGTTCGGGGTTGCCGCTCGGTTCGGGTGTTGCGCTTCCCAGGGTGTCTGCCATTGAGCTTCCCATCACTTGGACTCCGAATATTCTCTCAGTCTACTTACTTTCTCCCGCCGCGGGCCGCTCTTTGGGGGCGGGCCAGAGGACACATCCGGTGCTGACGAACTGCGGCCGACGGCGCCGGATTGCTGGTGGGCACGGCGAAGCCACCGGTTGGAGTGCGCCGCCAGCTTCATTCGCTGTCCGGCGTAGGGGACGCCACCGCGCAGCCTGTAGAGGATGGCCACCCAAATGCAGATACTTCTCTCAAGTACCCACGAGGGTGCCCACAGGGCTGACATCGGGCCGAAGATCGCCTGACCGCCGTGTCTGCGCCGTCCAACCTCCGCGAGCGCCACGACCGCAAGCAGCGCTGTCAACAGGCGCCGCGGCCGCCTGGCACAGAAGACGCCAAGGGGCAGGAGCGCGAGTTCGACGCCGAGCCTTCCCGGTTGGGCAAAACTGTCGTACGCCTGCCGCACGCGTTGGCCGAGGAAGTGGCGGGCCGTTGGAGGACGCCGAACAACGAAGACGTCGTCGGCCTTCCTCTGACGACCTCCGCGGGCGCGCAGGGTCCGAATAAGCTCGAGGTTCTCGAAAAGCGCGTCAGCACTGTAGGCGTTCGCTGGGTCGAGAAGCGATCTCCGTACGGCCAGTGTGCCCGGGTAATCGGAGGCCAGGGCGCGGTTGAGGAGGGTTCGCGCAGTGTCCCACCGCGCGTGCCATGGCATGGGACTGAAGTAGTTCTGCGGCCGCACCAGGTCCGCAGCGTCGAGGAGACGTACTACCTGCTCGAGTTCGGCAGCACGGTAACGGACGTCGTCGTCGGCTATGACGAGACGGTCGTGTCGGGCAATCCGGATGCCGGTCACCACGCCCATCACTTTGCCGTTGCCATATCCGGAGATTTCGGGCCGCACGTGGCGCACTCGAGGCGGGAGCCCGTCTGCGTGGCGCTGGAAAAGGACTGCGGGGGAGCCGTCCACAACCGTGATATCGGCCCATTGGGGGAGCTGGGCAAGGTAATCGGCCAGTTCCTCAAGTGGGCCGTCGTCGTTCCACTTCAAGGGGAGGATGTATTCCGCTGCCAGTCCCATCGAGAACCTGGATCCTTCCGTAAGTTATCGGCGAAGTCGATCGTGGGCATCAACTAGTAAGTCTGCTTTGTATTACACAGCTAAGTGTGCCTACTGTGATTGCGCAAGTAGAAGCACAATCTGCCCGTATGGATTCGAGGAGGAAATATGACTCAGCCCGCTCAGCAACAGACACCGCCCGGCAGCACTGAAGCGATGGATCCACGGCCCGACCACGGTGAGCAGAGCTACAAGGGATCGGGCCGGCTCCTCGGAAAGGCCGCGGTGATCACCGGTGGCGACAGCGGCATCGGAAAGGCGGTCGCGATTGCGTACGCCCGTGAAGGCGCGGACGTGCTCATCAGTTACCTCAGTTCAGAGGAGGAGGACGCCCAGGATACCGCGCGTTTGGTGGAAGCAGCCGGACGGAAAGCCGTCCTCTTTCCCGGTGATCTCGCCGACCCTGCCTACTGCAGGTCGATCATTTCCAAAGCGGTCGAGGAATTCGGGCAGGTGGATGTGCTGGTGAGCAATGCAGCCTTCCAGATGAGTCACGAGACGCTCGAGGAAATTTCCGATGAAGAGTGGGACCGGACGATCGCAATCAACCTCAGCGCATTCTTCCACCTCACTAAGGCTGCTCTTCCCCACATGAAGCCCGGTGCATCGATCATCGGGTCAAGCTCGGTCAATTCCGACAATCCGGTGCCCCAGCTTCTGCCCTACTCGGCGACCAAGGCCGGCATTGCTAATATGACCGCGGCTATGGCGCAGCTCCTGGCCGAGCGGGGCATCCGCGCCAACAGTGTTGCGCCGGGTCCCATTTGGACTCCGCTGATTCCAGCAACAATGCCCGAGGAAGAAGTGAAGAACTTCGGACAGCAGGTTCCCATGAAGCGAGCTGGACAACCTGCGGAGCTCGCCCCGATTTACGTTCTTCTGGCTTCCGACGAAGCAAGTTACGTCTCCGGAGCGCGGATTGCCGTGACGGGTGGTCAGCCGATTCTCTGAGTAAGCAACACACTCACGCGGTAGTCCGCAACGTTTTTCGACGTTTGAAGCGAACTACCCATTCTTCGCTGCCGCACTACTTGGTTTCTCCCGGATGGCCGGGTTGTGGTGACAGAACGTTCCCTAGAGCGTCTAGCCTGTTTACGACAATCACCCTGCGGCGCGTACTCGGCAAGCGCCCACTCGATCTGGGAGAGCTCTGTGCTCCGACTCCATTCCGAGCAGCGCCTTCGTCTGCGAATTCTGGCTTTTTCATCGATCGGATGCCTGCTCCTGAGCGGCTGTGATGGGTTAGGGCCGGGAGCCGGAGCCGAAGGTGCTGCAACGGCGTCGGCTTCGGCCCGATCAACGGAGCCTGCTTCAGCCTCTGCCAGCGGGCCAGCGGTGAATTTGCCGGTGCCGAAAAAGCCAGCGCTCGCGGATCAGAACTCGAAAGAGGGCCTTCAGGCGTTTGCCCAGCACTGGTTCGAACTTTTCAGTTATGGATATGCCACGAACGATTGGACGGCGTTTGGTGCAGTGACCGACAAGGGGTGCGACACCTGTCAAAACGTCACCGCGGAAGTGCAAAAGCACTACGATACCGGCGGTTGGATCCAAGGCGGCGAAATCACAATCAGTGATTTTTCAACGAAGTTTCAGCCTAACCAGAATGGATCGATCAACTCATTTGTTGAAGTCCAGCAAAGCGAACTGATCTACCGCGACCAGTCCGGTAGGGAAGCGGGCCGGTCTCCGGCGCTGAAACCCAGTGTCAATGTCATTGTCGCTCAGCATGATGGCAACGGATGGAGAATGCTCGACTTCGGAACGCCCGAGGGCGGTTAGGTCCCGCGACGTTTCGCACGCACAGGGACCCACTCTGCGTTCAGGGCGCAGCACTACTCGAATTCCGAATGAAGCTGTGGATAACGCACCATGGCCAGTAATCCAGGTTTAGGCTCGGAAGCACGACCAGCGCTCTTGCCACTCTTCAAGGCTGGAGGATCACACGTGCTCCCATCCTCGCCAGTAGTGCGTCGCTTCAGGTTGCGGTCACTGTGTGTCATCGCGGCTGGCTCGCTTCTCCTGACTGGATGCCAAGCCTCAGGGGCTGAGCCGCAACCATCAACAACGACGGCGAACGGCCAACCGAGCACAACGGCGCCCACATCTACCTCCCCGAGTCCTACTGCGGAATCCAAGCCGTCGCCTACACCAGCATCCTCCAAAGCATCCTCCAACGGTCCTGCGGCTCACCTCCCCGTGCCAGTCAAGCCGGCCCTTGCCGACGAAAACACGAAGGAAGGCCTCGAAGCCTTCACCCGGTACTGGTTCGAGCTCTTCAACTATGGCTATGCCACAAACGACTGGGAGGCCTTCGAGTCGGTCACGGACCCTGGGTGCCGGACGTGCCAAAGCATTCTGCGCTCAGTGCGTGAAGTGTACGCAGACGGAAGATGGCTCAAGGGAGCGGAGTTTGAAGTGGTTTCTTTCTCATCCGCTTTCGAGGAGAACACCGCAGGGTCAATTCACTCATTCGTCGAGACCAAACAGGCCGGGGTCACTTACTTTAATCCAGACGGGAGCGAGTTCGATTCGGATCAGGGCTCACCCCCATCCATAGACGCGGTGATCGCGCTGTACGAGGACGGAGCTTGGTTGATGCTGGACTTCGGGCGCCCCGAGGGCACGTGATGTACTTAGTACAGGTCTCGGCCCGTCCCGCCCTTCATACTGCGGTCATGCTGGCTGTCAGCTTTATGGGTCTGCCATCCGCACCCGAACTTGAGCAAGAATACGATGTCCTGTCTCGTGATAATTCCTTCGAAGCTACCGCCCTGACGAAAACTGGTTCCGGGTCCGTGGGTGGAAGTGGAGACAGCCGTTCTGTACTTGGCAGCGACCCCGCTGAGCCCGCCGCTCTACCCGTCAGCGCTGGCATTGAATACAGCTACGAGCGGGTGTGCACGAGCAGGGTGGGGGATGCGCTGGATCCGGCGCACTGCGAACGAGTGAACGAGCAGTGTGATGCCAACGAAGACGGAGTGCTGGTCGAATGGATTGAGGTCAACCGTAACAACGATCCGCCCAGTGAACGGAGAACCGGCCGCCACTCATGCATTTACCCAGGTGAGACTCCCGTTCCTCCCACGGAGGGGGAACCTGCGGAGGAACCCATCGTCATCACGATTACCGAGTTCGAAAGCCAACCAATCACGGCTGCCCGGGTGATCTCCCAGCCCCAAAATTTCGGCCTCAAGAATGCCCACTCGAACCTCTACGCCGAAGCGGAGGACCAGGAATTCACATTTGAGTTCCGCAATGCCCTGATCACCCTGCGCGCCTGGCCAGTGGCGTATGAATGGAACTATGGCGACGGCACCAGTGCAACGACCACCGTTCCCGGCGCGGCGGTGAATGGTGACGCCTTCAACACCGAAACTCCCACGAGCCATGTCTATAGCACCACCGGTGACTACAACGTCACCCTCACCACCTATTTCGCCGGCGATTACTCGGTCGATGGCGGGCCATTCCAACCGGTCTCAGGTCAAGCCAGCGTCACCTCAACGCCTCATCTGATGAGCATTTGGAGAACTGAGGGCCACAACGTTGCGGAAAATTGCATAGACAACCCAGCGGGAATCGGCTGCCAAGGCCCGACCGACGGGTGACGGTGTCTCCTTGCTGGCAACCACACCCGGTTGACCGACAACAGGGTTTGTAATGACCGGTTCAGGCAACGTCCCCTTCGGAAGGCAGCGTTACGCCGGGACCGGTTCAGGCAGCGTCGTGTAGCTCTTTCCCGCCAGGGAGGTGGCCTGATGACGCCGGGCTCGGGCTGCGCATAGTGCCATAGCCCCTCACTCTTGAGCATGTGATGGCGACGACAGAGGTTGGAAAGGTTGTTGTGGGCCGTTGTTCCGGCGCGGGACCAGGGGACCGTATGGTCAAGCTCCGTTGAGGCCGCCGACCGGTTGCAGCCGGGATGCCTGCACGTCCGGTCCCTGACCCGAAGCCACTTCTTCAGGTCTGCGGGAACAGCGTAGCTGTTTCGGCCCACGCTCAGCACGGCTCCCGTTTCTGGATGCGTGAGCAGCCGGGTGAATGACGGGGCATGCGCGGCAAGCATTTGGGCAATGTCTGCGGAGATTGGGCCGTACCCTTCGAGATCAGCCGGCGCATCATCAACGCCGAGGAGGGTGAGAACCGGCACTGTAACGTTCACGTGCGCCTGGACCCCATGTAGGGCTGCGGACCGGCTGTTCCCGCCAGCGTCGCAGCTGTGGGTCAGCAGGTCAGTGAAAACGTCGGCCCGAAGCTGGGCCAGGTTCCGGGACTCCTCCGGACATTGCAACCCTCGGGCCATCGCAGTGAGTCGATCGTTCACCGCAACTGCGCGTTCTGCCGATAGGTACACGTGTAGCCACGCCATGCCGTCGTGGTCGGGGCTCAATTCCACGCGCCTGTTTCGGAATGCGTTCCGTGTGCGCTCGGCGAGGCTTTCGGGGTGGACGATCGAACGCAGCCTGCGCGCCCGATAGGCGAGTTTCGGGACAGTTGTGTCTTCGGCAATCGGCACGAGTTGTTCCTGAAAGGCAACCGCTGCCGCGTTGGGAATGCCCGAAGACTCCTCCACCACCGTCACGGCATGCCGCCACGTGATGCGTCCGCTTTCGAGAGCAGTCATTGTTGCGTCGTAGCGCTGTGTGAGGAGATTGGAGTGCTGAACCAGCAGGTGGGCGGTCCGCTCAGGAACACGCATCGCACAGGCGATTTCGGCAGCTGCGAGCGTGTCTCCGAGGGATCCGGGCCGCAGGCCGCGCGCTGAAAGCCGCTCGCCGGCCAGCACGCGGATGCGTTCGGTCAGCCGCGCCGTTTGCGCATCTGCCCAGCTCTTGAGTCGCTGCAGCGCCTGCAGTGCAGCGACCGCCCCGTCGAGATCGAGCCCCTCCGGCGACAATCCGTCATCGCGCCGCTCCGCACCGACAACACCGGCCACCAAGGCCTCCCACGCGGCTAAGGTGTCGGTGGCGGCAGGGTCAGCGGATGCTGTTTGCATACCTCTAATGTGTCATCCGCCACTGACAATTTAGGCCGGTAGATCCCGAAATTACCGCGGTCTAGATGCTCGCATCCGATTCGAATGAGAGCCCGGCATCCAAGCCCGACGTTCTCGGCAATTCAGGTACCAGGGCAGTGCCACCCCTCCCACGCCTGGAGCGGGCACGAGCATCCTGCCTGCCCCAGTGAGTCGCCGTCGACTAGCCCTGGTACATGGGCAACTCAACGCCGCGGACACCGGGGTTTGCCGCGAAAACGGAGCCAGCCTCGGGTTCGTCGCCGTCCCCAAGGTTCTGCCGCGATGTCGTGATGAAAAGGGTGTCCAGGTCCTTACCTCCGAAGGCACAGGCGGTCACCTGGGAAGCCGGGACTTCGATGCGCTCGCTCAACGATCCATCAGTGTCGAACCGCACGACGGCCGAGCCGCCGTACAGCGCGATCCAGAGGCAGCCGTCGGAATCGATCGCCATTCCGTCGGGAGCCCCAATCGAGGGATCAACCTCGGCAAAGGTGCGTCTGCCCGTGAACCGGCCTGAGTCGGCGTCGTAATCCAATGCATCGATGCGCTGGGTGGGAGTGTCCGTGTAGAACGCGGTATCACCGGCGGCATTGAAGTGCAGGCCATTGGAAGTGGTGACCCCCTGCAACACCGTGGTGACAGTCGAATCAGTGCCGAGGCTGTAAAGCGCACCGGCGCCGAACTCCGATTCCCAGCTCATCGAACCGCACAGGAAGCGGCCGCGCGGGTCGCATCCGCCATCGTTCATCCGCACCGACGGGTCGGTGAAGGCAACCGGCCCCGGCGTGATGGTGGAGAAACTTTGATCGGCAAAGGCAAAACCCCGCTCGACGCCGAGGACGTAGCCACCGGATGCGCGTCCGCGGATTGCTGCTGCAACCTTCGGGTCAACCGAATGCCGCACTAGAGCCCCGTCGCCGGCCCGCACAAGCACGTCACCGGCAAGCATGTCGACGAAAAGCAGCGAAGACGTGCGCGGATCCCAGTACGGCCCCTCCCCATGAAAGGTGCAGGGATCGGTGATCTGTTCAGCTTTCATCGGGCGCTCCATAACTGTTAGCCGTCGGCGGGCAGGTCGAGTTGGTCGGAAATATCGATGCAGGCGCGCGTTTGCTTGATCACCGAAACGGGTGCGCCGAGTTCCACCAGCACGGTGCTCGAGGCCACCTGTTCCGGGTCGAACAGCACTTCAACGGCCGGGTCGCGCCCGTAGGTTGTCGCCGTCCATGCCGACTCGCCCTCTTGGAGGATCCAGTCGATGTCGTTCACTGAAACGCATGCGTCGGTGGTGGGCCCCGGTACTTCCACTCCGCAGCGAAGCACCACCTTTGATGGGTCACCCCAGGCCGACGTCGCTTGGCTGTTCGTTTCCCGTTGGCTGTTCTCGGCCACCTCCGGGGGAAGGGAAACCATAACGCTGGCACAGGCAGGATTCGCCGCATCAGCGGCCGGGTCGACGTCGACGACGGGCGCACACGCGGCAGTGCCCGCAAGGAGCAGCCCGAGGGGTACGGCGGCGCGCAGAAGCCGGGGGAGAGGTGGCATGTTTCCACCCTAATGCTTTCCGAAGGCGGAGCAGGCCCGGGTGTGCCAGGGTGCGGGCGGTACCATGATGGCTGGTCTCCAGACCGAAGAAATGGTCCAGAACAGAGGAATTGGTGTGACTCAGTACACGGACGAGTACGAAGAGATGGGCCCGACGGTCCAACGCAGGAAGAAGCACCCCGTGCGGACAACACTGCTGGTGATGCTCAGTCTTGTTCTCGTTGCGGCGCTGGTCGCAGGCGGATACCTGTTCAGCCTGGCGCGCACCTTTGACTCGAAGACGCAGAATATCGAAGCGGCGTTCCCCACCGGTGACCGCCCCGCCGCTGCCGAGGGGGCGCGGAATATCCTTCTGCTGGGCAGCGACGCACGTGCGGAGGAGTCCGACCCTGCCGCTTCGGGGGACAGCCGGTCCGACACCATGATGCTGATGCACCTTCCCGCCGACCGTTCGGAAATCTTCGTCATGTCGATCATGCGCGACACCTGGACCGAGATACCCGGGCACGGTGAGCACAAGATCAACGCCGCACAGGCCCTGGGTGGCGTTCCGCTGGTCGTCGAAACTGTGGAGAGCCTCTTCGACACCCCAATCGACCATGTCGCAATCGTCGACTTCGAAGGGTTCAAGGACCTCACGGACGCCCTCGGCGGCGTTACGGTCGACAACCCAACGGCCTTCGATTCCAGCGGCCCTGACGCAGAAAGCTTCGCCCAGGGTCCAATCACCCTGCAGGGTGAGTCAGCCCTCAAGTTCGTCCGCGAACGCTATGCCTTCTCCGACGGCGACTACACACGGGTGAAGAACCAGCAGTTGTTCATCAAGGGAGTGCTTGGCGAAATCCTCAGCGCCGACACACTCACGAACCCGGCAAAGCTCCACGACGTCGTCGACGAGATCTCCCCGTACCTGAGCGTTGATGAAGAGTTTGACGCCGCCGCGGCCGGTAGCCTTGCCGTCTCGCAGCGGAAGGTCCGCTCCGAGGACATCCGTTTCTCGACCCTCCCCAACCTCGGGGTCGGAACCTCTCCGGACGGGCAGTCGATCGTCGTCAAGGACGACGCCGCCATCGCCCAAGTAGCTGAAGCGCTCGACGCCGGCACCCTCGGTGAATTCTTCGACTCATCAGGGGCATCGAACTAGGCACCCGGCAGGACGCCCGCACGCTGCCGATGTGGCAGCGTGACGGGTGCTCCGCTGAAAGTCACAACCGCACCGTACCTTTGAACCATGCCTCTTACCGTCGGAGACCTCAGCGAGTCCGCCCTGCTTCAGCGCATCTTTCCGCGTCTGCCTGGGGCGGAAGGCACCGTTGTGGGCCCAGGCGACGACGCCGCCGTGCTTGCGGTGCAGGACGGTCGGACGGTCCTCTCAATCGACACCCTGGTTCAGGACAAGGACTTCCGGCTCCGCCGGGACAACGGGTTCGAGACCTCAGGCTTCGACGTCGGGTGGAAGTGCGCAGCCCAGAACCTCAGCGACATCAACGCCATGGGCGCGCGCGCCACCGCCCTGGTGGTCAGCCTGACCCTTCCCCGCACCACGCCGGTCGAGTGGGTCGAGTCCCTGGCCGACGGGCTTGCCGCCGCTGTCGACCAGCTCGGTGCCGCCGACTGCGGCGTGGTGGGTGGCGACCTCGGCGGCGGAACGGAGATCGTGGTGACCGCAGCGGTCACCGGATCCCTCGAGGGACGGGCGCCGGTGCTCCGCTCGGGAGCAAAGCCGGGCGACGTCGTCGCCCTCGCAGGAACCGTCGGCAGGGCAGCAGCCGGGCTGGCCCTGCTTGAGTCGGCCCTCGACCTCGGCGAACTCAATGACGAGGCAATCGGCCTCATCAACACCCAATGCCGCCCGGAGCCGCCCCTCGCGGCCGGCCCCGAAGCGGCACTCGCCGGCGCGACGGCAATGCTCGACGTTTCGGACGGGCTCGTCCGCGATGCCGGAAGGATTGCGCGCGCCAGCGGCGTGGCGATCGATCTCGACGTCGACGCCGTCAAACTGCTCACACAGCCCCTGCAGTCCGCCGCCGACCTGCTCTCCGTCGATCCCACGCTGTGGGTGCTGGGGGGCGGCGAAGACCACGGGCTGCTGGCGACCTTTGACCGAAACGTTACGCTCCCTTACCGTTTTACTGCGGTAGGCTCGGTAACGGCAGGGACGCCCCATGTGACGCTTGGGTCGCAGGCTCCAGCTTCCATGGGATGGGATCACTTTGCAGACTAAAATCACCGCAAACGCGACAGCGATGAAGCGATGGTTAAGCAAAGCCGAAGAGTCCCTCGGCAATCACAGCGACCGGCTCAACGCCATCAACATCTTCCCCGTGGCCGACGGCGACACCGGCACCAACCTTTACCTCACGATGCGGGCCGCCGCCCAGGGCGCGCACGACTCCGACACGACCGACCTTGGCGACCTCCTGGCCTTGGCTGGACGAGCCGCCATGGAGGATGCCCGCGGCAACTCCGGCACCCTCTTCGCTGTCTTCCTCTGCGCCATCGCCGAACCCCTCCACGGGACGACGCGCCTGACCAGCCGGCTGCTCGCTTCAGCCCTCCACCGGGCACAGATCCGCAGCTGGTCGGCGCTCAGTGATCCTGTGCCCGGAACCATGCTCTCGGTTCTCGAGGCCGCCGCCCGCGGTGCGGCCGAGAAAGCGGCCACCTTTGACAGCGACGACAGCAACCAGGCGCTCGCCCTCACGCTTCACGCGGCAGTCGACGACGCGCTGGCTGCCGTCATCCACACCGAAAGCCAATTGGGTGCGCTGACCGAGGCCCGCGTCGTCGACGCCGGCGGCGTGGGATTCCTGCTCATCCTCGACGCGCTGCGGGCTGCCTCCCTGGGCGAGGAACTCAAGGACGAACTCCTCGACGGGCTTCACGGCTACGACATCCAGGCTCCGCACATCCACCAGGGCGGCGACGCCGACGGGGTGGAGATCATGTTCACCATCAACCTCAGCCCGCTCGACGCCGCAACCCTGAGGCTCCACCTCGATGAAATCGGCGAATCGGTCATCATGAGTGCGGTCACCGAGGTCCCCGAGGGGTACCGGTGGCGGGTCCACGTCCACGTGGCGGAGCCCGAAGCCGCACTCAAACTGATCTATGAGGCAGGGGAGCCTGACAATGTTGCAGTAACCCAGCTGGCCAGTGCGCTCCCGGCGGGGGACGCCCTGCTCGCCGAGGGCAATGGGTAGCAGGACCACCGCGGAGCTCGATGTTCCGCTCGACCGTCTTCTGGGACCGCAGGCAAAACTGCTCGCGAAGCACCTCAACCTCTTCACCGTGGGACAGCTGCTCAACCACTTCCCCCGGAACTACCTCAAGCGCGGCGAACTGACGCCGATCGCCGAGGTTCCGGTCGATGAAGAAGTCACGCTGATCGCGCGCGTACAGGCAGCGAATTCGCGCCGCATGCACACCCGCAAGGGCATGCTGCTCGAGGTGGTGATCACCGACGACGCCGACGGGCGGATCGGTGGAATGAACCTCACCTTCTTCAACGGCTACAAGGCGGAAAAGGAACTACGTCCGGGCGTGCGTGCGGTGTTCTCCGGAAAGGTCACCGTCTACCGGAGCAAGCTGTCGCTGACCAACCCGCACTACGTGCTGCTCGACGAGGACGACGACGACCCGCAGTACGTTGGCCAGCCGATCCCCGTTTACCCGGCCTCGGAGAAGGTCAGCAGCGAACGCATCGCCCTGGCCGTAGGGACCGTGCTCGATACCCTCGACCGGGAACAGCTCCACGACCCGATCCCCGAGGCAATCGCGCGGCGCGACAAACTCATGACGCTCTCCCAGGCATACGAGCTCATCCACCGCCCCGCCGTGGTCGAAGACGCCTACCGCGCCCAGCACCGCTTCCGGTACCAGGAAGCCTTCGTCCTTCAGGCGGCGCTGGCGCGGCGCCGGGCGCTAACGGCCCGGGAGGACGCGACGTCCAGGCCGCCGGCGGTGGGCGGCCTACTCGACCAGTTCGACTCACGCCTGCCGTTCACCCTTACCCGCGGCCAGCAGGAGGTGGGGCAGACCCTCGCCGCCGAACTGGCGCGGGACCATCCAATGAACCGGCTGCTCCAAGGGGAGGTCGGCTCCGGAAAGACCCTCGTGGCTCTGCGTGCCATGCTGCAGGTCATCGACGCCGGCGGGCAGGCCGCACTGCTTGCGCCGACCGAAGTGCTCGCCGCCCAGCACTACCAGTCGATCACCCGGACCCTTGGGCCGCTTGCAGAGGGAGGCATGCTCGGGGGTGCCGCCGACGGAACCCGGGTGGTGCTGCTCACCGGTTCGCTCACCACGGCGCAGCGCAAGCGCGCCATGCTTGAGGCCGCGTCGGGGGAAGCGGGAATCATCATCGGAACGCACGCGCTGCTTTCCGAGAACGTCCAGTTCTTCGACCTGGGACTGATCGTGGTCGATGAACAGCACCGCTTCGGGGTGGAGCAGCGCGATTCGCTGCGCTCCAAGGCCGCCGCGTCGCCGCACGTCCTGGTCATGACCGCCACTCCGATCCCGCGCACCGTCGCAATGACGGTCTTCGGCGATCTGGAGGTGTCCACGCTTTCCGAGCTGCCGGCGGGACGCTCGCCCATCACCACCCACGAGGTGGGCCTCACCGAACACCCGGCGTGGATCGACAGGGTGTGGTCCCGGGCGCGCGAGGAGATTGAGGAAGGACGCCAGGTCTACGTCGTCTGCCCGAAGATCGGCGATTCCGGCACTGCAACCCAGGAAGACGACCCGACGGCGCTTGAGCTGTACCAGCCCGACAGTCAGGGTGAGGCGGGCCGCGCTCCGCAGGAGCTGACCAGCGTCGTTGAACTCTACGACTCCCTGCAGACGGCGCCGCAGCTCCAGGGCATCGCCCTTGGCATGCTCCACGGACGGATGGACCCGCTCGAGAAGGCCGACGTCATGGCCAGGTTCAACGAGAACTCGATCCAACTGCTCGTGGCAACCACGGTGATTGAGGTCGGCGTCGACGTCCCCAACGCCACCCTGATGGTCATTATGGATGCCGACCGTTTCGGCATCTCCCAGCTCCACCAGCTCCGCGGACGGGTCGGCCGAGGCGGTCACGCCGGCACCTGCCTGCTCGTGACCCGGCTCGAACCGGAGCACCCCAGCAGGGAACGCCTGGCGGCAGTCGCCTCAACTACCGACGGGTTCGAACTCTCCCAGAAGGACCTCGAACTCCGCCGCGAGGGGAACATCCTCGGAGCCTCACAGTCCGGTGGATCCTCCGCACTTCGGTTCCTCAAGGTGATCCAGCACGGAAAAATCATCGAGAAGGCCCGAACCGACGCACAGGAAATCGTCGCAGAGGATCCGGACCTGCTCGAGCACCCAGGACTCGCCGCGGCAATCGAGCTGTACCTCAACCCGGAGCGGGAAGCCTTCCTCGAACGCGGTTAGAGTGAAGGAATGACGCGCATCATTGCCGGGGCAGCCGGAGGGACAACCCTGACCAGCGTTCCTGGAACGGGAACGCGCCCCACCACCGACAGGGTGAAGGAAGCGCTCTTCTCGCGGCTCGAGGCCTACAATGCGATCCACGGCGCCCACGTCCTCGACCTTTTTGCGGGCTCGGGATCGCTTGGCATCGAAAGCGCCAGCAGGGGAGCCGCGACGGTCGACCTCGTCGAATCGGGTGATAAGCCTGCTGCCGTGGCGCAGAAGAACGCCGGGATGATCAACAAGGTTCTGGGGTGGACGGCGGTACGGGTCCACAGGGCGAAGGTCGAGTCCTACCTCGAACGCGCCGGTGAGGACCAGGTTTGGGACCTCGTGCTGCTCGACCCGCCCTATCCGCTTGAGGACGACCCGCTGATGACCATCCTGAAGCGGCTCGTGCCGCATCTCGCGCCGGGTGCCGTCGTCGTCCTTGAGCGGTCCTCGCGCTCGCCCGAACCGGTCTGGCCGGAGGGGCTCGAGCGTTTTGCCGAGAAGAAGTATGGCGAAACCCGCCTCTGGTACCTGGAACCCCTCGAGGCGTAACGGACTAAAAACTTTTTCTTGACAATAAATATTGTCGGTCGCATCCTGAATCCATGGACATCAAGGTCATCGATAATCCGGCAGCCGCCGCTTCCTCGCTCGATCCCATTCGGGCGCGGATCCTGCGGGAGCTGGTGGAGCCTGCGTCGGCGACGGCGCTGGCCACCCGGGTCGGACTGACCCGGCAGAAGGTGAACTACCACCTGAAGGCGCTTGAGGGTGTGGGGCTCGTCGAGCTGGTCGAGGAGCGAAGGAAGGGCAACGTCACCGAGCGGATCGTTCGCTCCGCCGCTTCTTCATTCGTCATCTCCCCTGAAGCACTCGCCGCCGTCGCGCCCGATCCGCGCCGGTTCACCGACAGGTTTTCGGCCTTCTGGCTTCTGGCACTCGCCTCGCGGATGGTCCAGGAGATGGGAAGGCTCATCGCGGGTGCTTCGGCTGCCCGCAAGCCACTGGCCACCTTCGCCATTGACGGTGAGATCACTTTCCGCACCGCCGCCGACCGTGCCGCGTTCGCCGAAGAGCTCGGCTCCACGGTGGCACGGCTGGTTGAGACCTACTCCGACCCCAGTTCACCGACGGGCCGCAGACACCGGCTCATCGTCGCGCTCCACCCTATGGTGGCGGCGCAGTCCCCAACCCCGCCTGCAGCAAAGGAGCTAGACAATGAGCACTGACAAGAAGTTCGAAATCGTCGTGGACACCGAGCTCTCGGGCACCCCCGAGCGTGTGTGGGAAGCCGTCACCAGCGGAACGCCCGCCTGGATGTTCCCGACGGATGAGTGGCCCGAGGAAACGCCGGTCGATGAATATCCGACCCACCGGGTCGGCCGCATGGAGGGCCCCGATGGGTGGTTCAACCAGCTCGAACACGTCCTGACCCCGCTCGAAGGCGGACGAACGCACCTCCACTACGTTCACAGCGGCATCTTCGTTGACGACTGGGACACCCAGTACGACGGCGCGTCACGGCACACAATCTTCTACCTTCACACCCTCGACCAGTACCTGCGCCACTTCGACGGCAGGCCGGTGGTGTTCACAGACATCCAGGCGCCCGATACGTCGAACACGCCGGACGGGTTCAACCGCCTCGTCGAAGCGCTCGGAGTCAGCGGAACGGCTCAGGGGGAGCGCGTCACGTTCGATCCCGGCACCGGCGCAGTCGAGGCGGAGGTCGACTTCCGCAACGAGAACTTCCTGGGCCTGCGCTCTGATGATGCGCTCTACCGGTTCTTCGGACGCAACGCCTTCGGGGCGCCGGTGGGCATGACTGTTCACGACTTCAGCGGAGCCGTGGACAGCGGAACCACTGCCCACACCTGGGGGACGTTCCTCAAGAACGTCTACGCCTGAGCCGGTAAGACCGGGGGCAGCCTCGGCTGCCCCCGGTGCCTCAGGATCCGCTGCTGGTCCGGCGGCTACGTGCAAGGGCGGTGCCGCCCGCTGCGAGTCCGAGCAGCCCGGCGACGAGGCCGGCCCAGCCGGCGGCGCTGCTGCCCGACGATTCGGTCGCGGAAGCCGGAACGGCGTCGTCCGCCGGCTCCGCCGCGGCTGTGGTTGCGTGGCCCGATCCGTGTCCGGTTCCGCCCTCCTCCGGCGTCGTGACGAACGCCGGTGCCGGGCTCTCCGGTTCCTTACCCTCAGCCGTCGGTTCGTCCCATTCGCGGACCGAGCCATCGGTGTAGTGCTGCGCAGCGGGCAGGGTGACAGTGGTTCCCGCCGCCGGAAGCTTGCCGACCGAGATCGAGAACGTCTGGTACTCCTGCTGCGAGATCTCCGAGCCCTTCTCCGCCGTCCAGACGACGGTCGTGGGTGCCTCGGTGATCGTGGCGCCGTCCTCGGTTGTCACCGGTTCCGGAAGCTTTCCAGTGATGACTTCCGCCTTCCAGCCTTCAAGGGGCTTGACCCGCACGGAGGTGAACGGGGCGTCCTTCGGGAGTTCGACCTCGATCTTGCTGGTGCCGGCGGTTTCCGATTCGTTGGGGACGCTGAAGGTGAGCTGCGAATAGCCGTTCTCGGTGGTTGACTGCGGCGAAACCGTGACATGGGCGGTTGCCGCCGCTGCGCCGACGGCCAGGAGACCGGCCGTGGTGACGGTGGCTGCAACGGTTCTCAGGGCGTGCCGGTGGTGGGATAGCGGGTTCATGAAAGTGCCTTTCGGGTGTCCGGTGGCGGGTACGCCTTTCCGGATCAAGAAGTGAAGTGGTCGCTCGGTGTTCCGCTGCGGCTCGCCGGTTAGAACGGGAGCAGGCGCGGAAATGCTGCGACCGGCGGGCCGCGCAGGAGCGGCACACGCAGGTAGCGCCAGCGCTGCGGGACCTCGGGGGAGATGTACAGGATGAGGTTCCGGCCGGCAGGAACGCCCACCGGCGGCGTCAGCCGGGTTACGAGCGGGGCGAGCCAGGCGGCAAGCAGCAGCACCGCAGCCTCGCCCTTGGCGATGCCCACGGCGAGCACGGCGGCGGCGAGGACGTGGGCAAGCAGCATCATGCCCTGCGCCGGTTCAGCACTTTCGGCTGCTCCGAGGGCGGTGCCGCAGTCGAGAGCGGGAGCACCGTGATGTTCGGACACCACCGCGCCGGAGCACACAGGCCCGCCCAAGGAGGCCGGCGCCGCGGCAAGTGAAAAGGTGGTGAATGCCGAATGAAGCATCACCTCGCCGCCCAGCAGGGTGGCCCCGAGGGCCGGGATGGGCAGGGGCCGTCCGGCGAGCGCCGTCACGGGAACCATCATCAGGGCCGCGGTCAGGACAATGATGCCGAGTGCGGGAAGGGTGCCACCCCCGAGAACGTGGGAGGTGGCGCTGACAAAGACGATCAGGGCCGTCAGGAAGCCGGAGCGGAGGTACCGCGTCGCACCCTGCTCCCTCATTGCGCCCCCTTCGCTTTCCTTGGTTGGACTCGGCTCTGCTTCGGGCCGGACCCGGAGACTCGGCACCCGTCCAAGGATACTCACGAAGAGGTTCGTAAGGTGGGGCGTCTGCCGGGAACAGGGGTTATTCGGGGCGCCCGGCGCACCGGATGGGAGGTGCGTCAGATGAATGTAGTGCCATGCGCGTGGCCCGGGCCTACGTCTCGTCTGCCTCAGTGCGATGGAGGCGGTGCCGGCGGGAGGAGGTGCCGGGGCAGATGAAGCAGGCAGATGAGGAAGATGAAACGCCTGGGCGGCTGGTCCGGAAGGGGCCGGTCGGAAGGGATGGCAGGAAACGGCCGGCGAACAACGGCACGGCCGGAAAGTGGAGGTAGACATCGGAGCCGCTCCTTGACCCTGATGTCTTTTCCCGTGGAAACGGGCTTTCCTGCGCTTCAGCGGCTTAAGGCCTGGTTTCCGACAGGAGAACTGGCTGGAAACCTTCGGCTGAAGCGTCGTCCCTGCGGTCCAACTCCTCGGTGATCTCGGCGAGGCGGGCCTGCGTTTCAGGATCAGGCACCCCGTACGTGATGTACTCGGAGTCGATTTCGCGGTGGACCTTGCTGTTGAGCACCTCGACCTCGCTGCTGTCGAGGGTAGTGAGATCTTCCGGGAAACTGTCTCCCGGCGCCAAACGACTAGGTTCGTTCATAGGTATCCCTTCATTCGGCGCGCGAAGCAATGCTGCAGTTCCGCCGATTGATAGTCCACCAGGATCGCTTTGCCCGCTTTTGGCGGACGCCAGGATCCCGATGGCAGCGGAAGAGACCGCTTGCTCAATCAAACCATCCCCGGGCGCTTCTGGCTATTAGGGGCTTCGCGGCGCGCTGTTAGGGGCTTCGCGGCGCGCCCGCCGGGGTGGTGCGGTCCGGATCGACCGTCACGCACCATGCAGCTGGAGCGGGCCGATCAGGGGATGAAGACTGCCCTGACGCAGTTGTCCTTCTTGTTCTTGAAGAGGTCGTACCCGCGGGGGCCCTCCTCGAGCGGCAGGACGTGGGTTGCGAGGTGTTCGGTTTTCAGCTCTCCGGCGGCCATCAGGTTCAGCAGGCGGGGGATGTACCGGTGGCCGTGCTGCTGGGCGCCGCGGACCGTCAATCCGTTGTTGATGATCGCTCCGAGGGGAAACTTGTCGACCGCGCCGCCAAAGACGCCAAGCACGAACACGCTTCCGCCCTTCCGGCACGCGTGGATGGCCTCGCGAACCGCGGTGGGCCGGTCCGTCTGCAGCCGCAGTTGCTGCTTCACCTGGTCGTAGGCTCCCGGGAGGCCGCGGCCGTGCGCTTCCATTCCCACCGCCTCAATGCAGACGTCGGGCCCGCGGCCTCCGCTCATCTCCTTGAGCTCGGCAAGGACGTTGCTGGCGGTGTAGTCGAGGGTCTCCGCACCGATGTAGTGCGAGACCTGGTCGAGGCGGTAACGGTAGCGGTCGATGACCACGACCCGCGCGGCGCCTTTGAGGATGGCCGCGCGGGCCGCCATCTGGCCCACCGCGCCGGCGCCCCACACCGCGACGACGTCGCCGGGGCCTACACCGCCAAGGTCGGCACCCATCCAGCCCGTGGGAGCGGAATCGGAAGCGAAGAGCGCGCGGTCGTCGCTCACCGCGTCAGGAATCTGGAACGCGCCGACGTCGGCATAGGGCACCCTGATGTAGTCGGCGTGGCTCCCGGCCCAGCCGCCCAGCGCATGGGAATACCCGAAGCAGCCTCCGGGCGGTGATCCCCAAAGGGTCTCCGGGATCGCGTCGTTGGGGTTGCCGTTGTCGCAGAGGGAGAACAGGTCGTGCCTGCAGTACCAGCATTTCCCGCACGCGATGAATGAGCAAACGACAACGCGGTCGCCGACCCGGTGTTTCACGACCGATCCGCCCACCTCCACGACTTCGCCGACAAACTCGTGGCCGAAAACGTCGCCACCGCGCATTGTCGGAACATATCCCCCGATCAGGTGGAGGTCGGAACCGCACGTCACCGTCCGTGTCACCCTCACGATGGCGTCGTGCGAGTTGAGGATCTGGGGATCGGCCACCGTCTCAATGCCAATCTTGTTGATCCCCTGCCATGTCAGCGCTTTCACAGGATCCCCCTTCCCCGCGACCGCCGCTCCAAGGCGTCCACCACGGCTCCTGCGGCGGTTGAGGGCCGGTGGCCGTGCGGCCGTGGCTCGTTGCGCAGGGGTTCGCCGGCTTCAAGGATCTCCTTGGACTGCCGCAGCGCAGTGCGGAGCTTTTCCACTGTTCCGTCAGCGGCGCCCGGGCGGGGACGGGCCGCTATCTCGGTTCCTTTGTCGCCCGGAGCCGGCTGTGTCCGCAGGTCGACGCTCTGACGCAGCGCTTCGAGGGGCGCCGGATAGATCCCGCCGGGAACTGCGCGCTCAGCGGGCGCAAAGATCGTGACGTTGCGCCACCGTTCCCGGGCGTCGGGCGACGGCCGGCGGAGCCGCTGTTGCGCAACCGCGGCCGCAGCAGCGGCAAGACCACCGGCAGCCAGGAACATGCGGACTTTCATGGCCGCCGCCTTGCGCCGCGTGCCGTGACGCTCGGAGCCACTATGGTTGGCGCTTCCATTTTCGGCGTCCCTTCGTCAGGGTAGCTCCGTACCCGGCAACAGGTGCGATCAGGATAGGCAGGCAGCCAAGGGCACTGCAACCGGTGTTTTGCGCCGGCAACCTTATTGCGGATGAGGCCGCAGCGGCCCTAGCGACCCGTGCCGCCGTGCTCGGCGAACTCCTCGTAATCGAGGCCGGTGAGGACCGTTGCGGGGTGTGGTCCTGCCGCAGTGAGCAGACCGGTCCAGGCCGCGGGCCAAGCTTCCGTGGTTGCAGCGAGCACGATGTTTCCCGGGTAACGGCCGCTGAACATCCCGCTCTCGCCGAGGGCCGCGTAACCGCCGGCCACTTCGGCCAGCGCCCGCGCCTGACGACGGACGAACGCCAGCGGCGGATCATCTCCCACGTTCACCAGCACCACGCCCCCCGGTGCGGTGAGCCCCAGCAGTTCCCTGTAGAACGGGGCGCCGGTCAGGTGCGCCGGGGCGTCGGCACCGGCAAAGACATCAAGCACGACGACGTCGAATGCGCCGTCCGGAAGATCTGCGACAGCCGCGGCGGCGTCGTCGACGATGATCCGGCAGCGGGTGCCGTCGGCCAGCGGCATGTGCTCGAGGACGAAGTCGAGGAGCTCCCTTTCAATTTCAACCGCCGTCTGCTCCGACCCGGGCCTCGTGGCCTCGACGTAACGCACCAGGGTCAGGGCACCTGCCCCGAGGTGGAGCACCCGCAGCGGCTCACCGGGCTGCCCGGCGAGGTCGATCACGTTCGCGATCCGGCGCAGGTACTCGTAGAAGACGCGGTCGGGCCGGGCGAGGTTCACGTGCGACTGCTGCGCGCCCCCGATGCTCAGGATGTAGGCCCCTTCGATGAACGCGTCCTCATCGAGCTCGGCGTGGGCGCCTGCAGCGCGCAGCCAGCGGGACGGGACGGAGGAGCGTTTCACGGCTTGGTCCTCACAGCTGATCCCTTACGGCTCCGAGGCGGGCCACCGCTTCTTCGAGGACGTCGTGCTTCTTGCAGAAGGCGAAACGCAGGAGCGTGCGGGTTTCGCGGGCGCCCTCGGCATGGCAGAAGACGGGTACCGGAATTGCCGCAACTCCGGCGAGGGCGGGCAGGCGGCGGGCGAACTCGGTGGCGTCGGTGACGCCCAGCGGGGCCGCATCGGCGACAACGAAGTAGGTGGCCTGCGAGTCGAAGACACGGAACCCGGCAGCTCCCAGCCCCGCGGTGAGGAGGTCGCGTTTGGCGGCAAGCACCTGGGCGATGCCGTCGAAATAGGAGTCGGGCAAGGCGAGGCCGAGTGCGACGGCGCCCTGGAAGGGGGTGCCCGAACTGTAGGTGAGGAATGACTTCACCGTCCGCACCCGGCCCACCAGGGAGGCGGGTCCGCTGAGCCAGCCGATCTTCCAGCCGGTCACCGAAAACGTCTTCCCGGCCGAGGAGACGGTGAGAGTGCGCTCGCCGGCGCCCGGGAGGGTTGCCACAGGCACATGCTGCCGGCCGAAGGTGAGGTGCTCATACACCTCGTCGGTCAGCAGGATGGCATCGTACCTGGCCGCGAGTTGAACAATCCGCTCGAGCGCCTCCCGGGAAAACATCGAACCCGTGGGGTTGTGCGGATTGTTGATGAGGATGAGCTTGGTGCGTTCACTCAACGCAGCCTCGAGGGCATCGAGATCCGGTTGGAAGTCCGGGGCGCGGAGGGGCGCCGTGGTGTGCGTTGCACCCGAAAGGCCGATCACTGCCCCGTAGGAGTCGTAGAACGGCTCGAAAGTGAGCACCTCGTCCCCCGGCCCCGCAAGGGCAAGGACCGCCGCGGCGATGGCCTCGGTTGCCCCGGTGGTGACGATGATCTCCGTTTCGGGATCGGGTTCGAGACCGTAGAACCGTTGCTGGTGGGCGGCGATCGCTTCGCGGAGGGCAGGCACTCCCTTTCCCGGCGCATACTGGTTCGCGCCGGAGGCGATTGCCGCGCGCGCGGCCTCGAGGATCGCGGCGGGCCCGTCCTCATCCGGGAACCCCTGGCCGAGGTTGATCGCACCTTCGCGGGCAGCCAGGCCCGTAATCTCCTCGAAGATCGTAATGCCCAGCTCGCCGCCCGGCCCGAGGATATTGGCGCCGCGGGCGGTACGCTCCCAGGCCTCGGGTTGGCTCTTGGGGCCCGGCCCCTGGGCGGTGCGGAAGGAGGTCATAACTTCAAGTATCACCGCTGCGTGGAGTGCCTTCCCGCATCAACCCTCACAGGTGGGTAGTTTAGAGGAATGCGCCGTGCCGTCTGCCCCGGATCCTTCGACCCAATCCACAACGGGCATGTGGAGGTGATTGCCCGGGCCGCAAGCCTTTTCGACGAGGTCATCGTTGCCGTTTCAACGAACTACTCAAAGAAGTACCGCTTCGACCTCGAGGAACGGCTTGAAATCGCCAGGGAAACCCTCACCTACCTGCGGGGCGTTTCTGTGCTCCCATTGGGCAACGGGCTGCTCGCCGAGTTCTGCCGCAGCCATGGCGCAAACGTCATTGTCAAAGGCCTGCGGTCGAGCCACGACCTCGACTACGAGCTCCCCATGGCGACGATGAACCGCCAGCTTGCCGGCGTCGAAACCGTTTTCCTTCCCGCCGAGAGCAGCTACATCCATCTGTCCTCCACGCTGCTCAAGGAAGTTGCAGCGCTCGGCGGTGACATCTCTCCTTTCGTCCCCAAAGCGGTGCTCCGGCGCCTGCGTCAACAGGAGTCCGCCTAGCACCGCCGGTGCTAAGGGTACTGAATGTCGCCGGCTCCTTTAGTGCGTATGATCGGGTCTTCACGTTTGCCTGCTTTTTTCACAAGAAAGAGAGTTCACGCTGTGGGAGATCGGACCCGGATTTCGCCTGATGAGGATTTCCCTGAGGAACTGGAAACGCTCCAGGACGAAGAAGTCGAGGTCCTCAACAGCAAGGTGCACCGCCAGCTCGACAAGGAATATGTCGAAGAGGGCGAGCCGGACCCGGAAACCGACGCCCGCCACGAAGAACTCACCGAGGAACTCGACCGCCGCGAAGGCGAGGAATCCGGCGCCGGGGAGAAGTCGGCGGTCTGACCTGCTCCCCGGTCCCCCGCACCAAGGGCACCCAACGCGCTGAGTATGCGCGGCCGCGCGGGTCCGTCCGGGCAGCGGGGGCTAGAGCGGGTAAAGGCTGACTGCGGCCGCCTTCACAACGAACCAGGCAGGCGAGCCCGGCCCGAGGTCCAGTTCGGCTGCCGCCGCCGCGCTCACCTCCGCGCTCAGGTGCCCGGCATGCACGATGACGAAGCTGCCCCGGGGTTCGAGGTCGGTCACGGTGACCGGGAGGACATTGCGCGGGCTGCCCGCCGGTGGCGCAAGGAAAACCGAAACGGACCGCGGGCTGAACACCGCGGCTGCCGGTGACCCTGGCCGCAGGAGGGGCTCCGCACCCGCTTCGATCGCGACGCCGTCCTGGCCTCGAAGTCCCGGACCTGTGCTCTGGCCCGAAACGAAGTTCAGGCCTGCAAGCCCCGCCGCGAATGCGCTGCGCGGACGCTCGAGCACCGCCCGGACATCGCCTGCCTCGGCGACCCGGCCCTTCTCCAGCACGGCCAGGGTGTCGGCGAGCATCAGCGCGTCGAGGACATTGTGCGTTGCGATGATTGCCTTGCGTCCCGTGAGGACCCGGCGGAGCATCCTCCGCAGGGCGGGGGTGACGGCGGCATCCACCGAGGCGAACGGCTCATCGAGAAGCAGCAGTTCGGGTTCGGCGGCAAGGGCCCGTGCTACGGCGACGCGCTGGGCCTGGCCGCCAGACAGTTCCGCCGGCCGTCCCTCTGCGAGGTCGAGCGCTTCGGCTTCGCCCAGCCAGTGCAGGGCCCGCTCCCGTGCCGCCCCCCTCGATGCCCCGGCGCTCCGCGGGCCGAACGCAACATTGTCGAGCACGCTCATGTGAGGGAAAAGCAGTGCGTCCTGGGACAGCAGGCAGATCCCACGTTTGTGCGGCGCCCGGAAGAAGTGGCCGTCAAAGAGGGTAAGCCCGTTCAGTTCCGCCCGGCCGGCGTCGGGGCGCAGGAGTCCCGCTGCGACGGCAAGGAGCGTGGACTTGCCCGCACCGTTGGCACCCAGGAGGGCAAGGGTCTCACCGTCCTCAATTGAGAACCGTACGTCGAAGCTCCGTGCGGCAACAGAGGCGGAGAAGGTAAAACTCACTGCCGGCCTGCCGCAGCGGACCGGTGGACCAGTGACACGACGATTCCCGCAACGACGACAAGCACGAGCGACAGCGCAACGGCCGCGTCAGGATCGGTTTCGCGCTGCAGGTAGATTTCGAGAGGGAGGGTGCGGGTGACCCCCTGCAGGCTGCCTGCGAATGTCAGGGTCGCGCCGAATTCGCCAAGCGCACGGGCGAAGGAGAGGACCGCGCCCGAGAGCAGGCCGGGCAGGACGAGGGGCAGGCTCACCCTGCGCAGGATCGTTGAGGGCGAGGCTCCCAGCGTCGCGGCCACTGCCTCATACCGGCCGCCTGCGCTGCGCAGCGCCCCCTCGAGGCTGAGCACCAGAAAAGGCAGTGCGACAAAGGTCTGGGCAAGGATAACGGCGGTGGTTGAGAAGGCGATGTCGATCCCGAGTGCCCCGAACGTCCCGCCCAGCAGCCCCTGGCGCCCGAAGACGTAAAGGAGGGCGATGCCGCCCACCACCGGGGGCAGCACAAGCGGGAGCAGGACCAGCGACCGGAGGATCTTCTGGCCCGGAAACGTGCTCCGCGCGAGCACCAGGGCCATGGGGGTTCCAACGACCACGCAGAGGACGGTCGCCGCAGCCGAAGTCTTTGCGCTGAGCACCAGGGCGGCCCGAGAGGATTCCGAGGTCACCAGGGGGATGAACCGGCTCCAGTCGACCTGCAGCAGCATCGCGGCGAGGGGAAGGAGGATGAACAGTGCGCCGAGTCCGGCTACGGCGAAGACCCATCCTGGGACGCCCGGGGCCCGGGTGCGGGCCGGGGGAGGAGCGCTGCCGTCCCGGTAGCTGCGGCTGAAGCCGCGAGCCCTCATCCGGATTCCTCCGGCGGCCGGAAGCCCGCCTCGCGAAGCAGCCGGTCACCTGACGGGCTCAGGACGGCGGCAATGAAGCGGCGCGCGTCTTCGGTGTTTCCGCCGCGCACCGCCGCAATCGGGTAGGTGGTCCTCCCCGCTGCGGAGTCGGCCAGCTTCACCTCCTCGACCTTCGTTCCGGCCGTGGCCACATCGGTCACATAGACCAGGCCGGCGTCTGCCTCACCGGAGACGACCTTGCCGAGGACATCAGTGACCGAGGACTCCTCGCTGACGGGCGAGAGCGGCACTCCCTGCTGCTGCTGCACCTTTTGAGCAGCGGTGCCGCACGGCACCTGGGGGGCGCATGCCACCACCTTCACCGCGGGACGCGCGAGGTCCGCGAAACTGGTGATTCTCTTCGGGTTTCCGGGCGGAACAGCGATGGTCAGGGTGTTGCCGGCGAAGTTGGAGGGCGGCCCGTCGATCAGCCCTTCGTCAACGAGGCGCTGCATGACCGCCGTATCGGCCGCAGCAAAGACGTCGGCCGGTGCCCCGGCCGTGATTTGGGTTGCGAGATCGGACGAACCGGCGAAATTGAGGACCACGTCAGCCCGGGGATTGTTCTCTTCGTAGTTGGCCGCCACCTGCTCGAACACTGCGCGCAGCGATGCCGCGGCGAAGACGTTCACCGGGCTCCGCTCACCATTTCCTGATGGCTCCGGGCCGGCGGCGCAGCCCCCGGACGCCAGGGCCGCCACGAGTCCGGCGGCAAGGACGCCGCGGCGCAGTCTGCGGGCTGTCACGGCCGCCGCTGCCCCAGCGGAGTTTCGACGATGACTGCGGTTGCCTTCACGACGGCCACTGCGACGCTCCCCGGTTCAATGCCCAGTTCCCGGACTGCTTCGGAGCTCATCAGGGACACAACGCGGTGCGGCCCGCACTGCAGTTCGACCTGGGCCATGACGGTGTCTGCGGTCACCTTCGTGACCAGGCCGACGAACCGGTTGCGCGCGGAGCTTCCCCCCTGGGAGGGGTCGCCGAGCACCACGGCCCGTTTCCGCGCTAGCGCGGCAAGCTCCACACCGTCGACCTCCAGGATTCCCGACCCGGACCGGCGGGCCTGGAGGGTTCCGTCCTCGACCCAGCGGCGGACGGTGTCATCGCTCACGCCGAGGTAGTTCGCTGCGTCGCGTATCCGTATATGCGGCATGGAAAGGACATTACTCCCTCAGATCAGGCGAGGTAAGGCGGTGGGGCATCTATTTCGGGGCCGTGCCGTATCCTCGGGAGGAGGCGGTGACGGGCAAGAAGTGGCGCCCGTGCCTCCGAAGCCGCCCATGGCTATTCGAGCCGGTCGACCGCCGGCCGGTGCGGGATGGGTGGGGCTGGGCCGGAGAGTACGCGTTTTGGGCTGAGGGAGCATGTCAGGCTAGGATGATATGTCGGTCATATGTTCTACAGGAGTCACCATTAAAAGCGATCTCAGTTCGCCTTTGATCTTTAGTGTCAAAGACCTCGGGCGCAGCCCGGGAAGCATGCGGACAATCGAAGAACATGTACCCGCACCCAAGGATTTCGGCGTGGCGCTGATCGGCGTGCAGGAAGGTTCCACAATGGAACTGGACCTGCGGCTTGAAGCGGTTCATGAGGGAATTCTGGTATCGGGCACCGCGGACGTCGAGGTAACGGGCGAATGCGGCCGCTGCCTGACTCCCATCCGATACACAAGTGATGTGGAGATTCAGGAACTCTTCTACTACGGCGACTCCGAGTCGCTCGACGCTGAAGATGAAGAAGAGCTGCACCGGGTTGAGAGCGATGCGATCGATCTTGAACCAGTGCTGAGGGACGCAGTTGTTACATCGCTGCCGTTCCAGCCGGTGTGCCGGGAGGACTGCAAGGGCCTGTGTTCCGAATGCGGAGCGCGCCTTAATGACGACCCGGACCATCATCACGAAATTTTGGATCCTCGCTGGTCCGCCCTTGCAGGGCTGGCCGGCACTGTCGCTGAGAATGATGCGGCACCACGTACAGAGTCAGACGAGAGAGAAGAGAGTTAGTCGTGGCTGTTCCCAAGCGGAAAATGTCCCGCGCCAATACACGCGCACGCCGGTCCCAGTGGAAGGCAACTGCCCCCAAACTGGTGAAGACCGTTGAGAACGGCCGCGTCACCTACAGCCTTGCCCACCAGGCAAAGGTAGTAACCGACTCCGCCGGCACCCCGCTGTTCCTTGAGTACAAGGGCCGCAAGGTAGCCGACGTCTAACATGGTCGCTGCGACCGGCCCGCATCAGGGCTTTATCGAGTCGCTGCGGAAGCGCAGGTAGACGTGCCTCCCATCGAAGAACTCGCGAAGCGTCTCGGCGTCGAAATCGACGCCGAGACGCTTCGTCTTGCACTCACGCACCGCTCCTATGCCTATGAGCAGGGAGGAATCCCCACCAACGAGCGTCTCGAATTCCTTGGGGATTCGGTGCTCGGGCTGTCGGTGACCGATGCCCTCTACCGGGACAACCCGGAACTCTCCGAGGGCGATCTGGCCAAGCGCCGCTCCGCCGTGGTGAGTACCCGCGCCCTTGCCGGCGTCGCGCGCGGCTTGAACCTTGGCCAGCACATCCTGCTCGGTCAGGGGGAGAAGCTGACCAACGGACGCGACAAATCCTCGATCCTTGCCGACACCATGGAGGCCGTCATCGGCGCCGCCTACCTTAGCCACGGCATAGAGACGGCACAGGCCCTGGTGATGCGCCTGATCGGACCGCTGCTCAAGGACTCCGATGCGCTCGGGGAAGGCACCGACTGGAAGACCCGCATCCAGGAGACCGCCGCGGCACGGCGCCTGGGGCTGATCGACTACCAGGTCACGGGCACCGGGCCCGACCACGCGCGCTCCTTCGAGGCGCTGCTCGTCATCGGGGGCACCCCCTACGGAACCGGAACAGGCCACTCAAAGAAGGAAGCAGAGCAGGCAGCAGCCGCCGCTTCCTGGAAGATCCTCGGCGACACCGCACCGGTCGAAGGGCGCTAGGCACAGTTTGCCCGAACTCCCGGAAGTTGAAGTCGTCCGGCGGGGTCTGGCCCGCTGGGCCCTTGGTCGCTCCGTGGAGCGTGTGGAGGTCCTCGACCCCCGTTCCCTGCGCCGCCACCCATTGGGGCCCGAGGACTTCGCCGGGAATCTGACCGGCGCACGCATTGTCGACGTCGTCCGCCGGGGGAAGTTCCTGTGGATGCCGCTGCTCCCCGCCGACGCACCCGAGGACAAGACACCCGACGTGGCGCTCATGGCGCACCTCGGGATGAGCGGCCAGATCCTGATGCAGGAACCGTGGGTACCGTCCGAAAAACACCTGAAGGTCCGGCTCGAGCTTTCGTCCGCCGTCGACGGTCTGGGTGCGCCGCTGCCCTCGGAACTGCGCTTTGTGGATCAACGGATCTTCGGTGGGATGTTCCTCACCGACCTCGAGCCCACCCAGGACGGACACATTGGCGGAACGAGTGAGATTAATCTCGCCCTGATTCCCCGTGAGGCTTCTCACATCGCCCGCGATCCGCTCGATCCAGCCTTTTCATTCGACGCCTTCCACGAGCGGCTTCGGAAGCGGCGGGTGGGCCTCAAGCGGGCGCTGCTCGACCAGGGGCTCATCTCGGGAATCGGGAACATCTACGCCGACGAAGCCCTGTGGGCAGCCCGCCTCCACTTCGCGCGCCCCACCGAGACAATGCGCAGGCCAGACACGCTTCGGCTCGTGGAGGCGGTGCGGGATGTGCTCCTGCGGGCCCTCGATGCCGGGGGCACAAGCTTCGATTCCCTCTACGTCAACGTCAACGGGGAGTCGGGTTACTTCGTCCGCTCACTCAACGCCTACGGACGGGGCGGGCAGCCCTGCAGGCGCTGCGCGGCGGAGGGGGTGGCCTCCCTGATCCGGCGCGATGCCTTCATGAATCGCTCTTCCTACACCTGCCCGCGTTGTCAAAAAGCCCCGCAGAGGCCGCGTCGTTAGTCAACGTTTACCGGGCTGTGATCCAAATGTGACAATCCGATATCTCGCAGGTAGCCTTGAGTCTGCGCCGGGCCACTCGGCATCGGCGCCCTTCGTCAGACTGCCTAACCCTGTCGGTGACTGAAGGACCGTTCGCTTAACATTTCCGACAGGGGCGGGGGAACCGATAGCGGACCTTTCTTGAAAGGTCCTTGGGGTTAAGACGCATGACGGACATCTGCTGGGGAGATGTCCAACTTCGTGTGTCCGGGTGTCCCATCCGAACCCGACAGCTAACTCCGCAGGCATCGGGAGAGGCAACATCATGTCGAAGAATCGTTCAATCGCGCGCCACCGTGCAACCCCGGTCCGCTCGAATCCCCTTAAGACAGCATCACGTGCAGTATCCGCTGGCGCCAGTGTCGCGGGTCGCCCCGCAGCCGTTGTCGTCGCTGCATCGGGCATCATGCTTGGCGCCGCGCTTCCGGCAAGCGCCGCAGGCGAGGTCAACCTGTCGGCCCAGGCCGCACCGGCACCCGTCCAGCAGGCAGCTCCGGCTCCCGCCCCCGCACCGGCTCCTGCCAACGGCGGCTCAGTGACCCACACTGTCCGCGCCGGTGACACCCTCGGCCTCATTGCGGCCAACTACGGCGTCAGCCTCGATGCGATCTTCGCAGCGAACGGCCTCAGCTGGTCATCGGTTATCTACCCGGGACAGTCCGTTGTGATCTCCGGTGAAGGTGTCGCAGCGGCACCGGCTCCGGCCGCTCCGGCCCAGCCTGCAGCTCCGGCACAGCAGGCTGCGCCGATCCAGACCGCCGCAGTCACCACTGCCGGCCAGATGGGCATCAGCAGCCAGAGCGCGAACATCCAGCCCATCGGCGTTGCAGCCAAGAGCGGCATCGTCGCCACGGCCATGCAGGGCGTCGGCGCAGGCTACGTGTACGGCGGCACCGGGTTCGGTACCTGGGACTGCTCCAGCTTTGTCCAGTGGGTCTACGCCCAGCACGGCATCGACCTGCCCCGCACCACCTGGGCCCAGTTCGCTGCCCTGAAGCCGACCAGCAACCCGCAGCCCGGTGACCTGGTCAGCCAGAACGGTGGAGGCCACGTTGGCATCTACCTCGGCGGCGGCAAGATGATCAGCGCCCTCAACCCCTCGCAGGGCACCCTCGTCCACGACGTGAGCGCCATGCAGGTTGACGGGTACTACACCCGCTAAGCGCACGGAATGAAGCAAGAAGGCCGGTGCCCCTGGGCGCCGGCCTTCTTTGTGTCTTATCTGGACCGGCTGTAGTAGCCGGCGAGCCTTTCAAGGCCCTGATCGATGGATACGGCCGGCGTCCAGTCCAGCAGCTTCCGGGTCCGCCGCTGGTCGAACCAGTGGGCGGTCGAGAGCTGCTCGGCGAGGAAGCGGGTCATCGGCGGCTCGGAGGTCCAGCCGGCTCCCTGCCACAGCCGCTCCACGGCCGACCCGGCGGTACGCGCCAGGGAGCCGGGCACGTGCCAGCGGGGAGGGCTCACTCCACCGGCGGTGCAGATTCCGGCGATCAGCTCCCCGATCGGCCTCGGTTCGCCGTTCGTGACGACGACGGCTTCGCCCTCGACGTGCTCGATGCGGTGCAGTGCGGCAACGATCGCGGCGGCGGCGTTGTCGACATAGGTTGTGTCGATCATCGCCATCCCGGCGTCGAGCCGGGGGAGCCGGTGGGCGCGGGCGCGTTCGAGCACCCGTTCCACGAGCTGCGTGTCGCCGGGACCCCATACGACGTGAGGGCGCACCGCGGCAACCCGGAGGTCCGGCCCCGAGCCTTGGAGCGCGAGGAGCTCCGCCCGCGCTTTGGTACGGGCGTAATCGCCCCGCACCCGCTCCGGCGTCGCAGGGGTTGTACCGATGCCCATGAGGGAGGTTCCGGTGTGCGCGACCGAGGGTGAGGAGACGAACACGAAGTCCCGTACGCCGGCCCGCCGGGCCGCTTCAAGGACAATGCGGGTGCCCTGGACGTTGATCTCCTCGAACTCGGATGGCTTCCCGGCGAAGGAGACCTTGGCGGCGAGGTGGATCACCGCATCCGTTCCGCGCACGGCCCGCTCCGCCGCCGCCGGGTCGGTTACCGAGCCGAGCAGGTCCTCAATGCCCTCAAGTCCCGCGGGGCGGCGCTGGAAGCTGCGCACCGTGTGCCCCTGTGCCCGCAGCAGCACGGCGACGGCGCCGCCAAGGAGGCCGCTCGCGCCGGTCACGAGAACCCTCATGGGCGGGTGACGCGGCCGCCGGCGAGCGTTTTGGCGGCCCAGCGGGCCAGCCGTGAGCGGTCGAGCTTGGAGTTGTGGCGGATGTCCACGGGCAGCGACGGCACCGTCAGCACGGCCGCGACCTGCGTGCCCGCCGCAAGGGCGGCCGCACGCACCTTGGCGGCGAGGGCCGACGGGGCGAGGGCTGGTTTGTCCCGGCGCCGCGCCGGTTCGGCCAGTTCGACGACGGCGACGACGGCCTGGGTGCCCTCGGGGCCCACACCGACCGCTGCCGCGAGCCGGACGTCGTCAACGGCCTCGACCGCGTGTTCGATACCGACGGGCGTGAGCACGCCGTCAGGAGTGGTGATGATGTGCCCGAGGCGTCCCTCGACCCACAGCCGTCCGGCGGCGTCGAAGTGCCCGACGTCCCCGGTGCGGTGCCACGGCGCAGTCCGCGAGGACTCGTGCTCCGTCCGCCACAGGCGGTAGTAGCGGTCCTTCACGTGCGGAGCGTCAACAAGGATTTCGCCGGTGACCCCGGGCTCGGTCGATGGTTCGCCATCCGCCGAGCCGTCTGCGGAAAGGGGGCTGACCGCCACCCTGGCGCCGTGGACGGCCGTTCCAACGCACACACCGTTTCCCGCTCCGGGCATGCCCGAGGCGGCGTCGGCTTCGGCCGCGCGGATCTGGAGGAGGTCGACGTCGGTGACCGGCAGCGCCTCCGTCATGCCGTAGGGGGTGTGGAGGGAGGCGGCCGGAAGCAGTTCCTTGACGGATTCCAGCAGCGGGGCAGGGATGGGAGCACCGGCCGAAAGCAGCAGTTCAACATTCCGCAGGGCTTCAGCGCCCGAGGGGTTCAGGTCCGCCGCGGTTGCAAGGACGTTCCGCAGCGCTGCCGGGGAGGCAAAGACGGCGGTAGCTCCGACGGCCGCAGCGGCGTCGGCCAGGGCGGATGCCGTCAGCGTGCGCGGCGCCGTCACGTCCATATCGGGGGTCACCGATACCAGGCCTAGGGCGGGCCCGAGCAGGGCGAAGGGCGCGAATCCTGCGACGAGCGCGCCGCCGGGGGCAAGCCCGAACGTCTCGGCAACGGTGTCGCGCATCGCCGAGAGCTGCCGGTGCGTGTAGACAACGCCCTTCGCCGGGCCGGTCGAGCCGGAGGTGAAGAGGATCGCTGCGTCGTCATCGGGGCCCGGTGCAGACGGGCCGGAGCCTACAGTGTCGGCCGGCCGCGGCACCTGACGCAGTTCCTGCAGCGAGGTTTCAACCCCGAGCGCCCCGCGACGGGGCGCATCGAGCTTTTCGATGCTGACCCGGCGGCCGGGCCAGCCCAGGACGCGGGCCGCGGTGAGGGCCCGGTCGATGCCGATCAGGAGATCGGGGGAGCTTCCCTTGACCGCGCGCGAAAGGCCCCGTGTGCCAAGCCCTGCATCAGCGACGACGACGACGGCGCCGATGCGCAGGCACGCGTAGAGGACAACGGTGAGGTCGACGCCGGGGGGAACCATGAGGCTGACGCGGCTGCCGGCGCCCACGCCGAGTCCCCGGAGGCCGGCGGCCACGGTTTCAACTTCGCCCGCCAGCTCCGACCAGGTGAGGGTGCGGCGGACGGCTCCGTCGGCGCCCATCTCTGCGACGGCAGGGGTCGCCCCTGCTGCCCCTGCTGCTGCCTGGAGGAGCCTGTGCTCCAGCGGGGTGAACCCGGTGCCGCCCGTAGCTCGTCGTGCTGCGCCATCACCATCCGGGGAAGGGGCTTCCGCCGTGGCACCGGCTGTGGTGCCGAGCCGCGTGTGAAGCCAGGAGAACAGTGTTCCTGCGACGTCGGCGTCCTCGTGGACGAGATGGCCGGCGTCCTCGAACCGGTGCACGTCGGCATCCGAAAGCCGCTGTGCGAGGTCCTCGAGGTAGGTATCGGAGAAGATGGGATCGTGGGGGCCCCACAGCAGCAGCGAGGGAACCTCGAGGCTCCGGATGCCCTCGGCGATTTCCGCAAGGGCGGGATAGCTGGGGTGGGCCTCGTTGCGGGGAATATCGGACACGAAATCCGCTATGCCCGTGCGGTCGGCCGACCTTCGGTAGGGCGCCCGGAAGGCCGCCCTCACTTCCGGGTCCAGCTTCGGCCGGGCGAGGGCGAGCGTCACATCGAGGAAGGCGGAGGTTGAACGGGTTCCGGTCCGGTGCACCCCGGGCAGCAGTGCGAGCCTCAGCGGAGCGGGAATGGGCCGGGCATCACTCTGGTGCACGGCGGTGTTGGTCAGGATTACTCCGCGCAGGCGCTCGCGGTTGCGGTGGGCATATCCGAGACTGACCACTCCGCCCCAATCGTGGCCGGCGGTGACGAGCGGCCCCGACAGCCCGAGCGCCGTGGTGAAATCCTCAAGGTCGCCCACCCTGTCGGCAAGCCTGCGGAACACGCCGGTGCGGGCGGAGAAGCCCATGTTCAACTGGTCGACGGCGACTACGCGCCAGCCGGCTGCCGCCCCGGGGGCCAGCAGCGACCTCCACAGGTAGGACCAGGTGGGGTTTCCGTGGACGCAGAGGATCGTTCCCCGGGGAGTAGCACCGGATGCCTCGAGGAGCGCCGTGTTGTCCAGGTAGTGCCAGGTGAAGGAGCTGCCGGAGGCATCGGCCGGGCTTGAGGAAGGCACGTCGATGTACCGTGACCACGACGGGTCAAGGCCGGGAAGTGCTACCACGCAATCTCCATCATGGAGGTGTTGAGCCCCGAGCCAACTCCGAGGCACAGGACGCGGTCGCCGGCGTTGAGCGACTGCCCCTCCTGGGCGAGGGTCATGGGCAGGGAGGCGGGCCCTACGTTTCCCCACCGGGGGAACGTGATCGGCACGCGGTCGCGCACGAGGTTGACCGCCTTGATGATGGCGTTCGTGTAGGAGTTGGATACCTGGTGGGTCACGTAACGGTCCATGGCGTCCCATTTCCACCCGTCGGCCTGCGCCTCGTGCCAGGCGGTCACCACCAGCTCAAGGCCGCCGTCGAGAAGGCCCTTGGTGTCGGTGTACATCCCGTCGACGCCGCCCACGCACAGCTCGTGGTGCTGGGTTCCGGCCCGCGACACACCGCCGAGGATCCGGTGCGAACCGGGATGCAGGTCTGCAGGGCCGATGACGGCGGCCGCAGCGCCCGAGCCGAGGGTCAGCGTGGCGAATTCGCTGAGGAAGTCCTGGCGGGTCGAATCGGGACGGTTCAGCCGCGCGAAGGTCGCTTCCTGGGTGCCCTGCGCATCCTCGCCGGCAACGATCAGGGCGTACTTGATCTGCCCCGAATCGATCATGTTCGCAGCGAGGGTGATGCCGTTGACGAAGCCGAGGCAGGCGTTGGCGAGATCGAAGTTCATCGCTGAGGAGGGAAGGCCAAGCGAGTGATGGATCTTCACCGCCACCGAGGGTTCGAGGTTCCGCCGGGTGACGGATGTGTTGATCAGCAGCCCCACCTCTCCGGGTTCGATGCCGGCCTCGGCCATCGCCTTGGCGCCTGCCTCGATCGCCGCATCATCGAATCCCGTCCCGGGGGACCACCAGCGGCGTTCCGTCACTCCGGCAACGCGCTCAAGCAGCCTCTTGGACAGGCGCAGCCGTTTGAGGCTGGGCGCCAGGCGTTCGTCGAACTCCGCGGAACTGACGACTACCGGGGCCTCCACGCTCGTGACGGCAAGCAGTGCCGTGTTCTCATGTCGAAACGTCGCGTTACCGGTCAAATTTCCTGCCTCATCAACTGTTCAGCTCCCTGAAACGGACGCCGTGACCCGCGTGCGGGCCGGCCAGGGAGCTCGGGATTCTTTCGAACCTTTGGAAAGCCTACTTCGTAATTTGTGCCATTGTTCGATTTTCGTTGGCACGCTCACACTGTGAATGCCGCTTGTTGGTCTCACGACCCAGTAGATTGGGGAGACCCGCCCCCTCCTGGAGATCCTGACCACTGTGCATTTGAAGAGTCTAACCGTGCGCGGCTTTAAGTCCTTCGCCTCAGCGACGACTTTCAACTTCGAACCCGGCGTTACCGCGGTCGTTGGGCCCAACGGCTCCGGAAAGTCCAACGTTGTCGACGCACTTGCCTGGGTTATGGGCGAACAGGGGGCGAAAACCCTCCGCGGCGGGAAGATGGAGGACGTCATTTTCGCCGGTACGTCAGGGCGCGCGCCGCTCGGCCGTGCCCAGGTGACGCTGACAATTGACAACGCCGACGGCGCCCTGCCGATTGAATATTCAGAGGTGACGATCTCCCGGACGTTGTTCCGCGCGGGAGGTTCGGAATATGCGATCAATGGCAGAAACTGCCGATTGCTTGACATTCAGGAGTTATTGTCGGACTCCGGCCTCGGCCGTGAGATGCATGTGATTGTGGGGCAGGGCCAGCTCGACCGGGTACTTCATGCAACACCCGAGGACCGGCGCGGATTCATCGAGGAAGCCGCAGGTATCCTCAAGCACCGGCGGCGCAGGGAAAAGACCGTGCGGAAGCTCGAGTCGATGCAGGCCAATCTTGCCCGGCTCACAGACCTCACCGGTGAACTGCGCCGGCAGCTGACGCCGCTGGGCAGGCAGGCCGACGTCGCCCGGCGTGCCCAGCAGGTGCAGTTCGAAGTGCGCGATGCGCGGGCGCGCCTTCTTGCCGACGAGCTCGTCGGACTCCGCGCCGATGTCGAGAGGGAAGCCGCCGAGGAGGCGGCGCTGAAGGAGCGCCGCGCCGACGTCGAGCTGCAGCTCACCGGTTCCCGGACGCGCCTGGCGGAGCTGGAGCGTCTCGCGGCGGAGGCCACACCCGCCGTCAACGGAGCCCGTGACACCTGGTACCGCCTCACCTCCACCCGCGACCGCTTCGCGTCGCTGGGAACGCTGGCGGCCGAACGGCGCAAACTGCTTGGCTCCGCGGATGCCCCGGCCGAATCCGGGCGCGACCCGCAGGAACTCGAACGGTCTGCCGCACGGCTGCGGGCCGAGCAGGCGGAGCTCGCCAAGCGGGTCGATGAACAGCGTTCCGGGCTCCAGGAAGCGGTACGGCGCCGCACCAACGCCGAGGCCGCCGCGGCGGACGAGGAAAAACGGCTCGCCGCGCTCCTTCGCGCTGCCGCCGACCGCCGCGAAGGCGTGGCCCGCCTCGCCGGGCAGGTGGGCGCCGCGCGGTCGAGGGTTGAATCCATCGAAGCCGAACTGGGCCGCCTGCGCAGCTCAATCGCCTCGGCGGGGGAGCGGAAGAACGCCGCCAAGGCCGAATATGCGGCCCTTGAGGCGCAGGTGGCCGGCGCCGAGGAGGGCGAGGAAGGGCTCGACGCGGAATACGAGGAGGCACGGGCAGCCGTCGATGCCCTTGCCGCCCGGACCGCCGGGCTGCGCGAGGAAGCGCGATCCGCCGAGCGGGAACGTGATGCGCTCGCGGCCCGGCGCGAGGCCCAGCTGGAGGGCCTGCAGCAGCGCGACGGATCGGGGGCGCTCCTTGCCTCGGGGCTCTCCGGGGTCCTTGAACCCTTCGCAGGCCTGCTCCGGGTTGAACCCGGATTCGAAACGGCTGTCGCGGCGGCGCTCTCCGGCCTCGCCGAAGCCGTCGCCGTTGCCGATCTTGCCAGCGCCGTCGAGGCGCTCGACCTGATGAAACGGGAGAACTCGGGCCAGGTTGCGTTGATTGTCGCCGACGAAGCCGCAGCAGCGCCCGGGCAAGGAAACCCGGCCGGTCCCGCCGGAACCGCCGCGGCTGGAATCGGCCGCCGAGCCACCGACCTTGTCACCTGCAGCCCATCCCTCGCCCCGGCCCTCGCCGCCCTGCTGGCGGACATCGTCGTCGTCGAGGACGGCAGCGAAGCCCGGGCGGTGGTTGAGGCCAACGGCGTGTTCACCGCGGTCACCCGTGACGGCGACATCGTCTCCGCCCACACCGCGCGCGGCGGATCGCCCGGTGCACCCGGTGTCCTCGAACTGCGCGCAGCCGCCGAGGAGACCGAGAACCGCCTCCGCAACGCCTCCGGGCAGCTTGAACAGCTGAAGTTCCGGCTCGCCGCAGTGGCCGCCGAACGCACCGAAGCGGAGTCGCGGGCCACTGCTGCCCTGGAGCGGCTCCACGAATCCGATGCGCGCCTTGCCGCCGTGTCCGAGCAGCTTGGCCAGCTCGGGTCGGCCCTCCGGTCCGCCGACGGTGAGGCGGAGCGGCTCGGACAGCTCGCCCGTGCCGCCGAGGTGAACCTTGCCGCCGAGCAGTCGAAGCTCCACGATGCGGCTGAACGCCTCGCCGCGGTCCAGGACCTGCCGGCCGACCCGGACCCCTCGGTCGCCGAAAGGGACCGGCTCGCCCAGGCAGCGGTGCAGTCCCGCCAGGCCGAAATGGACGCCCGCCTTGCCCTGCGCGGTTCCGAGGAGCAGCTGAACGCCCTGACGAACCGCGCAGCCTCGCTTGAACGTGCCGCCGCTGCGGAGCGCGCCGCACGCGAGCAGGCCGCCGAACGGGCGCGGATCCGCGCCCGCCAGGCCGCCCGTGCCGCCGCCGTTGCGGCGGCCGTCCAGCAGATGCTTCCCTTCATCGAGCTTTCAATCGCCGAAGCTGCTGCCAAGCGCGACGAAGCCGAGCGGATCCGCACCCAGTGGGATGCCGAGCTCGGCGCGGTCCGCACCACTATCGACGGACTTGCCGCCGAACTGGCCCGGCTGACCGAGTCGGTGCACCGCGACGAACTTGCCCGGGCCGAGCAGCGCCTGCGCATCGAGGCGCTTGAGAACCGTTCGATCGAAGAGCTCGGGCTCACCCCGGAACACCTCACCGCCGAATTCGGTCCCCACCTTCCGGTGCCGGCCGGCGCGGCCGAAGGCGACAAGTGGGCCGAACTGCGCGCCCCTGTCGACGAGGACGGCACACCGATTCCCGAAGGCATCCCCTTCGTGCGGGCCGAGCAGGAAAAACGGCTCAAGAAGGCCGAACGGGATCTCAGCGCCCTCGGCAAGGTCAATCCCCTCGCCCTTGAGGAATTCGAAGCGCTTGAGGAGCGGCACTCCTTCCTCACCACCCAGCTCGAAGACCTCAAAGCGACACGAAAGGACCTGCTCGACATCATCCGGCAGGTCGACGAGCACGTCGAGCAGGTCTTCACCGCTGCCTACCGTGACACCGCGATCCAGTTCGAGCGGGTCTTCGCCACGCTCTTCCCCGGCGGCGAGGGGCGCCTGGTGCTCACCGACCCCGACGACATGCTGGCCACCGGCATCGAAGTCGAGGCCCGCCCGGCGGGGAAGCGCATCAAACGGCTGTCGCTGCTGTCAGGCGGTGAGCGCTCCCTCACGGCGGTCGCGCTCCTCGTCGCGATCTTCAAGGCCCGGCCGTCGCCGTTCTACGTGATGGACGAGGTCGAGGCCGCCCTCGACGACACCAACCTGGGCCGGCTGATCTCCATCTTCGAGGAGCTTCGCGAATCGAGCCAGCTCATCATCATCACCCACCAGAAGCGCACCATGGAGGTCGCCGACGCCCTGTACGGGGTGACCATGCGCGGTGACGGCGTCTCAACGGTGATCAGCCAGCGCCTGGTCGAGGCCTGAGCGGCCCCGCCGAAGGGGTCAGCTCTCCGTAGCAGGAGAGGCCGGGCCGGCCGGCGGCGCAGCGGCCGCCCGCCCGGGCAGGGTTTCCCGCGCGGCCACCCAGACGGCGAACGCGACGGCGCCGGTGGCTCCGGTGACGGCAAACGCCAGCCCGTACGAGCCGTAGGGGAGGACATCGATGATGACCCCCGCAAGGATCGGGCCGAGGATGGCCCCGGTGTCGGCGCTCATCTGGAAGGCGGCGAGCACCTTTCCGCCGCTTCGCGTATTGCCGACGACGTCGGCCACTGCCGCCTGCTGGGCGGGATTCAGGATCCCAGCACCGAGCCCCCCGATCGCACACACGGCGAGGAAGGCCGGGACGCTGCCCGTGAAGCCCAGGGCGGCCATGGCAAGTCCGTTGACGGCAAGGCCGGTGAGGATCAGCGGCCGCCGGCCAACCGTGTCGGCAAGGCGTCCAGAGAACGGAAGGGCTATCGCGGTTCCGGCGGCGAAGAAGGCAAGGGAGATGCCGGCGATTTCGGGTCCGGCGCCCAGCACGGCCGTCGCGAACAGCGGCACCAGCGCCATGCGCACCCCGAAGGACGACCACCCGTTGGTGAAGGCGGAAACCAGGGATGCCCGGTACGCCGAATCCGTGAGCGCCTCGCGGAACGGCAGCACCGCCGGCGCCTCACCCGACCGCCGCTCGGCGAGCGTTGTGTCCTTCAACCTGAGGAACACGACCGCCGAGGCAAGGAGCAGTGCGGCGGCGTAGACAAGGAACGGCACCCGCAGCCCGAAGCCGGCGAGCAGCCCGCCGAGGAGCGGGCCGCCGATGCTGCCCAGCAGGAAGGCCGACGCGTAGGCGCTTGAAACGCGGCCCCGGATGCTGGGCGGTGCCAGCCGGACGATGAGGCCCATGGCCGACACGGTGAACAGGGTTGATCCGATACCGCCGAGGCCCCTAAAGACAAGCAGCTGCCAGTAGCTGCCGGCGAAGGCGCAGGCCGCCGTCGACAACGCAACGATCAACAGCCCCATCACGTAGACCGGGCGCTCCCCGAGGCGTTCGATGAGACGCCCGCCGGCCGGGGCGAACACGAGCCGGGTGAACGCGAAGGCGCTGACGATGATCGAAGAGGCCGCCACTCCCACATCGAAGCTCTGGGCGAACTGGGGGAGGACCGGGGCAACAAGCCCGAAGCCGAGGGCGATGACGAAGGCCGCCGCGATGAGGACCCGGATCTCCTGCGGAATACGCACCGCTTCGGGCTTCCCTCCGGCACCCGGGGGTGCCGCTCGGAACATCGCAGGGAAGGGGAGCCGCCGGGGAAGTCTGACCATAATGCATTGAGTCTTTCATTGGGTGCGGGAAGATGCTCAATCGGCTCGTGTGAGAAGCTGGAACCGTGAATGAGACTCTCCAGATCGTAATCTTCGTAGCCCTTGCCATCGCGGTTCTCGGCTCCCTGGCGGTGCTTCTTCTGAAAGGCCGCAGGACGCCCCCGGGCACCTATCAGGCAGTCCGCGACGCAGACGACACGGGCGGGCTCAAGGCGTCCGGATCGACGTCGACGGCCCTGCTGGACAACCCCTCCGACACCGACGCACCGCCGCACGTTGTTGTCCCCGATGACCTGAGCGACCTCGACGAGGCGATCGCCGAGCCGATCCCCGTCGACGTACCGGACCCGGTGCAGGGCAGGCTGGCACGGCTGCGGGCCCGCCTCATCCGCTCCAACAACGCCCTGGGCAAGGGACTGCTCGCCCTCCTCTCACGCGACACGATCGACGAGGACGTGTGGGACGAAGTCGAGGAGACCCTCCTGTTGGCCGACCTCGGCACCGAGCCGACCCTTGAGCTTGTCTCGGCCCTGCGCCAGCGGGTCAAGGTGGCGGGCAGCAGGAGCCCCGCCGAGGTCAAGAGCATGCTCCGCGAAGAGCTCATCCGCCTCGTCGACCCCTCCATGGACCGAACACTGGCCACCGAGCGCCACCTTGACCGCCCCGCCATCGTCATGGTCGTCGGCGTCAACGGTGTCGGCAAGACGACGACCGTCGGCAAGCTTGCCCGGGTGCTCGTCGCCGACAACAAGGACGTCCTGCTCGGGGCAGCCGACACCTTCCGCGCCGCCGCCGCGGAGCAGCTGGCCACCTGGGGCCAGCGCGTCGGGGTGCCGACGGTGAAGTCCGATATCGACGGCGCCGACCCTGCCTCAGTTGCCTTCGAGGCCGTGAAGGCGGGAATCGACCAGGAGGTCGACGTCGTGATGATCGACACCGCCGGACGCCTCCAGAACAAGATCGGTCTCATGGACGAACTCGGCAAGGTCAAGCGCGTCATCGAGAAGCAGGGGACGGTCGATGAGGTTCTCCTCGTCCTTGACGCGACAACCGGGCAGAACGGGCTCAACCAGGCGAAGGTCTTCTCCGAGGTCGTGAACATCACGGGCATCGTGCTGACGAAGCTCGACGGCACAGCCAAGGGCGGGATCGTCGTGGCGATCCAGCGCTCCCTCGGGGTACCCGTGAAGCTGGTGGGCCTTGGCGAGGGCGCCGACGACCTCGCGCCCTTCGACGCCGAAAGTTTCGTTGACGCACTGCTGAACTGAGCCCCGCCGAACCGGCTCTCCGCCGAACCGGCTCTGAGCTCGACTTGCTGGACTGACCCGGCCGGACCTGCACGGGAGGCCCGGCGCACGAAACACCGCCGAAACAACCGCGTCATCGGCCTTTAACGTTACCCGCGGGTACGTAACGTGGCCGCAATCAAAGCTCCTCCGGGCTGAAACACCGGAGCGTCACTCTGGGAAGTGCGGGAAGTGCCCGCCACCTCTGAGAGGACGTGAAAATGGATCTGACAGCAGGTCACGTCTGGGTAATGGTTTCGGCCGCCCTGGTACTGCTAATGACGCCGGGTCTTGCCTTCTTCTACGGCGGCATGACCCGTGCCAAGGCTGCATTGAACATGATGATGATGAGTTTCATCGCGGTCGGCCTCGTGGGAATCGTGTGGGTCCTGTGGGGGTACTCAATGACCGGCGGTGAGGGCGTAGCCCAGCTGTTTGGAAATCCCTTCGCCGCTTTCGGCCTGCAGGGACTGATTGGTACCGAGGACCTCATCGGAGCCGGTTACGGTGTGACGTTCGCGATCATCACCGTCGCCCTGATCAGCGGGGCGATCGCCGACCGGGCGAAGTTCGGGGCATGGTCCCTGTTCGTCCCCATCTGGGTGACTGCCGTCTACTGCCCGCTTGCCTTCATGGTGTGGGGCGGTGGACTGCTCAGCGCCGACGGAGCCATCGGAGGCGCCGTCGGTGAAGCGATCGACTTCGCCGGCGGAACGGTCGTCCATATCAGCGCAGGCGTAGCCGCACTCGTCCTCGCCGTGATCCTCGGCAAGCGCCAGGGATTCGGCAAGGACCCAGCACAGCGCCCGCACAACATCCCCCTGGTGATGCTCGGTGCGGCCCTGCTCTGGTTCGGCTGGTTCGGGTTCAACGGTGGAGCGGCCGGAACCGCAGAGGAAGCGGGACTCATCTGGGTCAACACCATGGCAGCTCCTGCCGCGGCAATGGTCGGCTGGCTCGTCACCGAACGGTTCCGCGACGGCCGGCCCACCTCCCTCGGTGCCGCCTCCGGCATTGTCGCGGGCCTTGTTGCGATCACACCGGCATGTGCCAACGTCAGCCCGATCGGCGCCATCTGCCTCGGCCTCGTGGCCGGCGCCCTGTGTGCGCTCGCCGTCGGCGTCAAGTACAAGCTCGGCTTCGATGACTCCCTCGACGTCGTCGCGGTTCACCTCGTGGCGGGCATCGCCGGCACCCTGGCCCTGGGCTTCATCGCCCTTCCGGTCGACGGTGCGGGCGGAGGCATCCTCTACGGCGGCGGCGGTGCTCAGCTCCTCGCCCAGTCCGTCTCGGTCCTCGTCGCGATCACCCTGTCGGCCGTCATGACGGCGATCATCGGCCTGGGCATCCACAAGACCATCGGGTTCCGCATCACCTCCGACAACGAGGTGGCAGGCGTTGACCTGTCGGAGCACGCGGAGACGGCCTACGAGTTCGGCGGCCTCGGCGTCGGCGGGTCCTTCCACCCCTTCGCGGATCAGTTCCGCGAGAAGAAGCACATCGAGCAGACGGAGAGCGTAAACTCATGAAACTCGTGACAGCGATTGTCCGTCCGGACAAACTCGACAACGTGCGCGGCGCCCTTGAGGACTATGGGGTGCAGGGGCTTACGGTCAGCGAGGCCAGCGGCTACGGACGCCAGCGCGGGCACACCGAGGTCTACCGGGGTGCCGAGTACACAGTCGACCTGCTGCAGAAGGCGCGGGTTGAGGTCCTCGTGGCCGATGACTGGGTCACCGACATCGTCAACGTGCTTGTCTCAACCGCCAATACGGGAAACGCCGGCGACGGCAAGGTCTGGGTTATTCCGGTCGAGGACGCCGTGCGTGTCCGCACCGGAGAACGCGGCGAGGCCGCGATCTGACGGATCCCTACGCAAGACAGGCCACCCCCGGCCGCATGGGTCCGTTCGGCTCCTGCGGACCGGGGGTGGCCCGCGTGGGCCTCGGTCAGAGCGACGCGCAGCTCTGCCAGTCCGTGGGGCCGCGCGTGCCGGCCGGATATTCCTCCATTGGCACCTCGTTGGCAGCCCACGCCGCAAGGACGGGCTCAACGATCCGCCAGCAGTCCTCGGCGATGTCCCCGCGCACCGACAGGGTCGGGTCGCCGGCGAGCACGCCGTCAAGGACCTCGCCGTAGGGCAGCAGGTCGGTGGCGTTCAGCTCGGCGGTGAGGGTGGCCCGGTCGAGGGAGAAGATGTCACCGGGCCCGTTGACATCAAGCTCGAGCTGCAGGGTGTCGGGGCCGAATCCGATGCGCAGCCGGGTGGGGGAGTCCTGGCCGGTGAAGCCGGCGGGGACGTGGCTGACGGGTTTGAAGGTGATCACCGCCTCCTTGCGCCTGGTGCCCATCCCCTTGCCGGAGCGGAGAATGAAAGGCACTCCGGCCCACCGCTGGTTGTTGATCGACACAACAACCTCGGCGAGGGTCTCGGTTCCCCGGCTGCCGTCGACGCCCGGTTCCGCGACGTAGTCGGGAACCTCGCGGCCGTTGATGCTGCCCGCTGTGTACCTGGCCCGCCGGGTGTTTCCCGGGACGGAGACGTCGATCGAGCTCGCCCGAAGCACCGAACCGATGTGGTCGCGCAGGTCCCGCTCGTGCAGGGTTGACGGAGCGTTGAGGGCCAGCAGCGCCATGACGTGAAGCAGGTGGCTCTGGATCATGTCGCGCAGGGCGCCGGCTTTGTCGTAGTAGCGCGCACGGTTCTCGAGGGCGAGGTCCTCATCGAAGATGATCTCGACCTTCTCGATGTGGAGGTTGTTCCACACCGGCTCAAGGATCCGGTTGGCGAAGCGCATGCCAAGGATGTTGAATACCGTCGCCTTGCCCAGGAAGTGGTCGACCCGATGGATGTGCTCCTCGGGAACCATCATGGCCAGGTTCTGGTTGAGCGCGTGGGCCGAAGCCTGGCTGGTGCCGAACGGCTTCTCCATCACCAGCCGGGTTCCCACGGGCAGCCCCAACGGGGCCATGGCAGCACAGGCCTGCTGGCTGATCGCCGGGGGGAGCGCGAAGTAGATGGCGACAGGCCCTTCAAGGGTCTGGACCAGCTCGCCGAGCGCACCCGGCGCGGTGACGTCGAGGGCATGGTAGGTGCTTGCGTCGCGCACCTCCTTGAGGGCGGCCCGTCCGGCGTCGTCACTCTTGCCCATGGCAAGGGCGAAGGAGGAGTCGAGGCGTTCGCGCCACTGCTCGTCGGTCCAGCTGTCCGACCCAGCGCCCACCAGGCGCAGTCCGGGAGCACGGCCGAGGCGGATGAGCCGCGCGAGCCCGGGAAGCAGGAGACGCCCGGTGAGGTCCCCCGAAGCACCGAGGATCAGGAGGGTTTTCACCCGGCGCTCGGTGCCTCCGCGGGGAAGGGTCTGGGGTTCGGCTAATGAAGTAGTATCCACCCCTTTAGACTGCCACTTTCGCCCGCCAATGTCCCACGATGTCGTCGCCTTCGGGTTTCGCCGTGGCCACCAGTTGATACCCTTGAGCTTGAGTTCCTCCAACCTCCGATGAAAGTAGTTTCCGGCCCGTGTTCAATTCACTCTCCGACCGGCTGACCACGACGTTCAAGAACCTCAAAGGCAAGGGGCGCCTGAGCGAGGCGGACATCGACGCAACAGTGCGGGAAATCCGCCGCGCGCTCCTTGACGCCGACGTCGCCGTCCCCGTGGTGCGCGCCTTCACCGCCAGCGTGAAGGAACGTGCGCTCGGCCTTGAGGTGTCCCAGGCCCTCAACCCGGGCCAGCAGGTCGTCAAGATCGTCAACGAGGAACTGGTGGGGATCCTCGGCGGTGAGACCCGCCGCATCCGACTCGCGAAGACGGCCCCGACCGTCATCATGCTCGCCGGCCTCCAGGGTGCCGGCAAGACGACGCTTGCCGGAAAGCTCGCCAAATGGCTCAAGGGCCAGGGCCACAGCCCCCTGCTCGTCGCCGCCGACCTCCAGCGCCCCAACGCCGTACGCCAGCTCCAGGTCAACGGTGAGCGCGCCGGCGTACCCGTCTTCGCGCCTCACCCCGGGGTGAGCTCCGAGTTCGAGTCGGCCACGGGCGATCCCGTCGCCGTCGCCCGCCAGGGCGTCGCCGAGGCGCGGACGAAACTGTACGACGTCGTCATCGTCGACACCGCCGGACGCCTCGGCGTCGACGCCGAACTGATGCAGCAGGCTGCGGACATCCGGACCGCCATCAGCCCCGACGAGGTGCTCTTCGTCATCGACGCCATGATCGGCCAGGACGCAGTGAACACGGCGCTGGCGTTCAACGAAGGCGTCGACTTCACCGGCGTCGTGCTGACCAAGCTCGACGGCGATGCCCGCGGCGGCGCCGCACTCTCCGTGGCCTCGGTTACGGGCAAGCCGGTCATGTTCGCCTCCACCGGCGAGGGCCTTGGCGACTTCGAACTGTTCCATCCCGACCGCATGGCCTCGCGCATCCTCGACATGGGCGACATCCTCACCCTGATCGAGCAGGCGGAGCAGTCCTGGGACAAGGACGAAGCGGCACGGATGGCGAAGAAGTTCGCCGACCAGGAAGACTTCACCCTCGACGACTTCCTCGCCCAGATGCAGCAGATCCGCAATATGGGTTCAATGAAGAAGATGCTCATGATGATGCCCGGCGCCGCCGGCATGCGCGAGCAGCTCGAGAACTTCGATGAGCGCGAAATCGACCGGGTCGAAGCCATCGTGCGCTCCATGACACCGCACGAGCGCCTCGCACCGAAGATCATCAACGGTTCCCGCCGTGCCCGCATCGCCCGTGGGTCCGGGGTGCACGTCTCCGAGGTCAACGGCCTGCTCGAGCGGTTCGGCCAGGCCCAGAAGATGATGCGCAAGATGGCCTCCGGTGGCGGAATCCCGGGCATGCCGGGCATGGCCGGTCCCGGCGGGTTCGGCGGCGCGCGCAAGAAGGCAGTCGCGGCGAAGGGCAAGAAGAAGGCCCGCTCGGGAAACCCCGCCAAGGCAGCCCAGGAGCTCGCAGCAGCCGAGGCAAAGCGGAGCGCAGCCCGCTCCGCCGCACCGACGGGCGCCGCGTTCGGCGGACAGAACGACTTCGACCCGGCGTCCTTGAACCTCCCCAAGGGCTTCGAGAAGTTCCTCGGCAAGTAGCGGACCCCCTCCCGGGGACGGCCGGTGGTTCGTCCGCCGGTGGACCGTGCAGTGAGCGATGGCAAAGATTGGCAGCATGACGCAGGAACGCATTGTCTTCGTTCACGGCAGCGGCGCGTTCGGCTCCGCAGCCTGGCCGCGCCAGCACGGACTGTCCCTCGATTACGACAGCCTGTTCCTTCGGCGGCACGGCTTCGACCCCGTGGCCGAGCCGCTTCCCACCGACTACGGCGAAGACCAGCGCATCGTCATTGAGGCGCTCGGTACCGGCGGGCACGTCGTCGCCCATTCGCAGGGAGCAATCGCAGCGATGCTTGCAGCGGTGGAGCGGCCCGACCTTGTCACGTCCCTGACCCTCGTCGAGCCGGCGTGCTTCTCGCTGACCGCCGATCTGCCTGCCACTGCCGCACACATCGACCTCGTGGCTCCCCTCTACGCCCGTCGGGACACCCTTTCCGACGAGGGATTCCTCCGCCAGTTCGTCCGGCTGGTGTTCTCGGCCGAGGCGGAGCGGCCCGCCACCGAGGACGCCCGCCGCACCGCCCGGAGGCTGCGCCTCCAGGCGCCGCCCTGGTCGGCGCCGCTCCACATCGTCCCCGGCGTGCCGACCCTTGTCCTCACCGGAGGCTGGGAACCCCTGTATGAAGAGATTGCCGAATACCTCGCCGGCACGGGAGCCGTGCACCGGGTGACGGGCGGGGGACACCGGCCCCACGACACAGCGGAGGGCAACCGGGTCATCCGCAGTTTCCTCCGCACCGGGCAAGCCTAGACGCTGGGCGCCCTTCCGGAATAAGTTGAATCTTCAACTAGTTGTACCGGTAAGGACGTCACCACGAGGAGGATTTCATGCTGAACCAGGATCTGCTGCCCGCCGGAACCGGAATGGGCACTGTTTCGCTCAAGGTCGGCAACCGGAAGATCATGACCGACTACTACACGGAGGCGCTGGGGCTCGAGCCCGTCGCCGAAACCGCTGACGGTCTTTATCTGGGCCGCGGCGACACGGCCCTCGTGCATCTCGCGCCCGCCGAGGGGCTGCGCCTTCCCGCCCCGAGCGAAGCCGGCCTGTTCCACACCGCACTGCTGTTCGCCGACCGCGCAGGGCTCGCCGCCACCGTGGCCTCCGCTGCCCGCCACAACGCGGGCCGGTACGTCGGAAGCGCCGACCACCTCGTCAGCGAGGCCTTCTACTTCGCCGACCCGGAAGGCAACGGGGTTGAACTCTACTTCGACAAGCCCCGCGATACGTGGCAGTGGACCGGTTCCGGGAAGGAGCGCACGATCGTCATGGACAACGTCGCCCTCCCACCCCGGCAGTACCTTGAGGAACACCTGACCGAGCAGGCAGTTGCCGACCTGACCGGGTCGGCAGCCGATGTCGGGCACGTCCACCTCCAGGTGGGGGACATAGACACGGCCCGGAAGTTCTACGTCGAAACCCTCGGCTTTGAGCGGACGGCCGGCTGGCACGATCAGGCCCTTTTCGTTTCCGCCGGCGGATACCACCACCACATGGCGATGAACATCTGGAACAGCAGGGGAGCGGGGCCCCGCCGCGACACCCTCGGGCTGGGCGAGGTGCTCATCCGCGTGCCCCGCGCCGAGGAGGTCGATGCCCTGACCGACCGGCTGAAGGCGGCCCGGATCGAGCACCTTCACACCGGCAGTGAACTGCGCTTCGCAGACCCGTGGAACAACCGGATCCGGGTCGCGGTTGGCGCGCCCGGCACAGGAATCGCACAAATGACCGACGGTCTGGCACAATAGATTCGTACTCGATCCGTGCAGCCCCTCTCTCTGCGCGTGAATTGTGTCCTTTGAACCCCTCTGATTGGCCCGCCCCACGGGAGCAGGACGAGGGGTTCGCCCCTTTCATTTACAAGGAGTGACCACACAAGTGGCCGTAAAGATTCGCCTGAAGCGCATGGGTAAGATCCGCGCACCTTTCTACCGTGTCGTCGTCATGGATGCGCGCGCCAAGCGTGATGGCCGTGCCCTCGAGGAAATCGGTAAGTACAACCCCACCGAGGAGCCCTCGTTCATCGAGATCAACTCGGACCGTGCGCAGTACTGGCTCGGAGTCGGCGCACAGCCGACCGAGCAGGTCTCCGCGCTGCTGAAGATCACCGGCGACTGGCAGAAGTTCAAGGGCCTTGAAGGGCAGGAGGGTACCCTTCGGACGAAAGCACCGAAGGAAGCCTTCGTTGCTCCCGAAAAGGGTTCGGTGATCGTTCCTGAGGCAATCACGCCGAAGGCCAAGAAGTCCGACGCTGACGACGCCGCGGAAACCACCGAGGCCGAGTAAGTTGCTTGCCGAAGCGCTGGAGCACCTCGTCCGCGGCATTGTGGACAACCCTGACGACGTTCAGGTTTCCGCAAAGAGCAACCGCCGGGGCGAGACCCTCGAAGTGAGGGTTCACCAGGAGGACCTTGGGAGGGTGATCGGCCGCCAGGGCCGCACCGCCCGGGCGCTCCGCACCGTTGTCTCAGCGCTTGCCGACGGCGAACCCGTCCGCGTGGACGTCGTCGACACGGATCGCCGCCGCGGTTAGCCGCGATCCACCAGCTTCACGATCTGCCGGTTTTTCCGGTACATCTGCTTCGCCGTTCGGCCCCGCACCAGAGGATGGTGGTGGGGCCGAACTGCTTTCCGGGGCGTCCGGCGGGGCCCGGCCGGACGCCCTGAACATCTCTTCGATTTCCCCCTTCCCTCACTTTTCTTCAGAGCAGCAGGAGCAGCGCACATGGACGTACTTGTCGCAAGGATAGGCAAGCCCCACGGAATCCGCGGGGAGGTAACCGTCCAGCTGTTCACCGATGCCCCCGAGGACAGGTTCGAACCGGGAGCCGTTTTCCGTGCCGAAGGCATTCCCACCCCGGAGCTCACCGTCACCAGCGCGCGGTGGAACAAGGAGATCCTGATCGTCGGATTCGAGCAGGTGCCCGACCGGAATGCGGCCGAGACGCTGCGCGGCGGAAACCTGTTCATCGACAGCGACGACGCCGATGATGACGACGATGACGCCTGGTACGAGCACGAACTGGTCGGGCTGGAGGCGCGCGTCGAAGGCAAGAGCGTTGGCAAGGTGACCGCCCTGCGCACCATGGCCGTCCAGGATCTGCTGATCGTGGAGTTGGCCGACGGACACGAAGTGCTTGTTCCCTTCGTCGGCGAGATCGTCCCCGAGGTGAACCCGGAGGGCGGTTACGTGACGATCGTTCCTCCCGCCGGCCTGCTCGAACTCAACCTGCCCGGTTCCAACTCCGCCCCCGACGACGGGGACGAACTGGCGGGCGGCGGCGCCGGGGCGGCCCGGCGCTGATGCGTATCGACATCGTCACCATCTTCCCCGAGTACCTTTCCGCCCTTGACGTCTCACTGATCGGCAAGGCGCGGCAGGACGGCCTGCTCGACGTGAGGGTGCACGACCTGCGTGGCTATACGGTGGACAAGCACCGCACCGTCGACGACACCCCCTACGGGGGCGGAGCCGGAATGGTGATGAAGCCCGAGCCCTGGGCTCAGGCCCTCAACGCGATCGCGGGGGAGAGCCCCGGAGGCGCCCGCCCGGTGCTCATCGTGCCTTCACCCGCCGGGGCAGTGTTCAACCAGGCGATGGCCCACGAGTTCGCCGGGCGCGAGCATCTGGTCTTCGCCTGCGGACGGTACGAGGGCATCGACGAGCGCGTGCTCGACTGGGCCTCCGAGGCCTATGACGTACTGCCCGTCAGCCTCGGCGACTATGTCCTCAACGGCGGTGAGGTGGCGGTGCTCGCCATCGTCGAGGCCGTCGGGCGGCTCATCCCCGGGGTCGTGGGCAACCCCGTATCCCTCGTCGAGGAGTCCCACGCGGACGGGCTGCTCGAATACCCCGTCTACACGAAACCGTCATTCTGGAGGGGCCGGGGCATCCCTCCGGTGCTGCTGAGCGGCAACCACGCCAAGATCGCCCAGTTCCGGCGCACCGAGCAGTTCCTCCGGACGGCAGCCCGGCGCCCGGACCTGCTCGAGGCCGTGGACGCCGCCTCCTTGAGCAAGGATGACCGCGCCGCGCTGGAACGGGCGGGCATCGACGTCGTTGACGGGCGGCTTGTTCCGCGGGCCGAGCCGCGGGATTAGCTCCTCCCGCGGAGGGTGTGGAATAATTGGGGCTTGTGCCTGCTGGACGGGCCCCTGCCACAGGGGGAGCGCAGTCAACAGCCAGGCACGCCGGCCCCGAGCATCGGCGCAGCCGGTATCTCTTCTTCGGCGGTAATTGCCCTGCTTCACCGGCCTTGACCGCTGTGACCAACGTGAATGACCTGTGGCGTTCACCAGGAGTATAAAAATGCATATTCTCGACATGGTCGACACCGGATCACTCCGGAACGACATCCCGGACTTCCGCGCCGGCGACACCATCAACGTCCACGTGAACATCATTGAAGGCAAGAACACCCGTGTTCAGATCTTCAAGGGCTTCGTTCTCGGACGCCAGGGTGACGGCATCCGCGAAACCTTCACCGTCCGCAAGGTCAGCTTCGGTGTCGGTGTGGAGCGTACCTTCCCGGTTCACTCCCCGGTCCTCGACAAGATCGAGGTCGTCTCCAAGGGTGACGTCCGCCGCGCAAAGCTTTACTACATGCGCGATCTCCGCGGCAAGGCTGCCAAGATCAAGGAAAAGCGCGACCCCAAGACGGTCAAGTAATTCTCTTTGGCACCCGAAGAATCAGTTTCCCGGCATTCCGCCGGGGAACACGCAAAACGCCGGCCCAGGTTTCGGGGCTGGCGTTTTGTGCTACCGGCGGCCGTTCTCGCCGTCATCCTGGCCGGAATCCTGCGGATGACGGTCATCGACGTCTACTTCATCCCCTCGGCGTCGATGGAGCCGCTGCTCGCCGAAGGCGACCGGGTGCTGGTCAGCAAGACCGGGGGCAGCGACGGCGGAATCCACCGGGGTGACGTTGTGGTGTTCGATGGGAGGGGATCGCTCGCTCCGATCACCGAGGACCGCAGCCCCGCCGCGAAAGCCGGGGCGGCGCTTGGGCAGTGGCTGGGGATCAGCGGCAGCGACACCGTCTACGTCAAACGCGTCATTGGAGTGGCAGGTGACCGGGTTGCGTGCTGCACCGATGACGGCCTGGTTTCCGTCAACGGGCACGCCTCCGAGGAACCGTACGTTTATGCCGGTGATGCGCCAAGCGAAATACGCTTCGACGTTGTGGTCCCAGAGGGTAGGTTGTGGTTGATGGGTGACCACCGCTCCCAGTCCGTCGACTCGCGGTCCCTCCTCGGAGCGCCCGGCGGCGGGCTTGTCTCAACCGACCGGGTTCTGGGCCGGGCCGTCCAGCTCATCTGGCCGCCCGACAGGGCACGGCCGATCGACCGGCCCGCGGGGTAGGAAACTTCTTGAAACGAATTGAGCACGGACAGTGAGTATGGACGACGGTACGGCAGCCCAGCCGGCCACTGAGCAGAGGAATCAGCGCATGGCACGACACTTCCAGGGGAAGTCCCCCGATGATGCCGACGCTTCGCAGCCGGCGGATTCCTCCTCCGCTGCTTCCGAGCCGACCGCCGCGTCGGCGAAGGGCGGATCGCGGAAGGGCGGGGCCGCCCGGGGCTTCGGGAGCTGGCTCAGGGAAATCGCCACGATCGTGATCATCGCCCTCGTTCTCTCCTTCCTCATCAAGACCTTCCTCTTCCGTGCGTTCTTCATCCCGTCGGGGTCGATGGAAAACACCCTCCAGATCGACGACAGGATCTTCGTCAACCAGCTTGTCCCGGAGCCGTTCGGTCTTCAGCGCGGCGACATCGTGGTCTTCCGCGATACCGAGGGCTGGCTCCCGGACCAGGTGCAGCAGGAAACCGAGCAGAACTGGCTCGCCGAAGCGCTGGTCTTCGTCGGCCTGGCACCCGACCAGTCCCAGCAGCACCTCGTGAAGCGCGTGATCGGGCTCGCCGGCGACCGGGTTGTCTGCTGCGACGCGGACGGAAGGGTCACCGTCAACGGGGAACCCCTCAACGAGCCGTACCTGTTCACCGGAGCAAGCCCCTCCGACGTTCCGTTCGACGTGACAGTTCCCGAGGGCAAGATCTGGGTCATGGGCGACCACCGCAACGCATCGGCCGATTCGCGGGCCAACCAGGACAAGGAAGGCGCCGGATTCATCGACGTCGACGACATCGAAGGCAAAGCGGCAGTGATTGCCTGGCCGCTGGGCCGTGCGGGAGTTCTGGGGAACTACCCCGAGGTCTTCGACGGCATCCCCGAACCAGCGGAAGCGGCGACAGGCGCGAAGTGAGCCCGATCCGCACCGCCGCCCGGACCAAGGCCCCAAGCCTGACCCTCGAACGCTCGTTCACCCAGGCCGGCCACCGGTACATCGCCGGGTGCGACGAAGTGGGCCGCGGTGCGCTGGCCGGACCCGTATCGGTGGGCCTCGTCGTCATCGACCTCGAGGCGGTGAAAGGCCTGCGCGGAGTGCGCGACAGCAAACTGCTCGCACCGGCTGAGCGCGAAGCCCTCGTACCGCGGATCCGCAGGTGGGCGGCCGCCTACGGCGTCGGCCACGCCAGCGCCGCGGAGATTGACGCCGTAGGGCTGATGGAAGCGCTGCGCGCAGCCGGGAACCGGGCGTGGACCCAGGTGCTCGAGACGGTGCGTCCGCAGGCAGTGATCCTCGACGGCAACCATGATTGGCTTTCGGCGAACGGCCAGGGTTCCCTCTTCGGTGAAGCCGATGCGAGCCCCGGCTGCGACGCTCCGGTGCACACTCGGATCAAGGCCGATCTCCAGTGCCTGAGCGTTGCCGCAGCAAGCGTTTTGGCGAAGGTGGAACGCGATGCGATGATGATCGCGCTGGCCCGGGACCATCCGGGCTACGGCTGGGACGTCAACAAGGGGTACGCGACCGCCACGCACCGCGCGGCAATCGACGCCACCGGAGCCAGTGAATACCACCGCAGGTCGTGGCGGCTGGGAAGTACCGAAAGGCCGGACCTGCCGAGCCTCGGAATTGGGGGATGATTGACACATGAGCGCCGAAGATCTTGAGAACTACGAAACCGACATGGAGCTCCAGCTGTACCGGGAGTACCGCGACGTCGTCGGTCTGTTCAGCTACGTCGTCGAGACGGAGCGGCGGTTCTACCTTGCCAACCACGTCGACCTTCAGGCCCGGTCCGCTGACGGCGAGGTGTACTTCGACCTGACCCTTCAGGATGCATGGGTGTGGGACGTCTACCGTTCAGCCCGCTTCGTCAAGAATGTCCGGGTCATCACGTTCAAGGACGTGAACGTCGAGGAGCTCGCGAAGTCCGACGATATTGCCCTGCCCAAGGACGGCACCCTGGGTGGTTAGCCCGGTTTCAATGACCGCGTCTCGCGGGTTTCAGTAGTGGGCGTTCCTTTGGTCCATAACTGTCTTGCGCTTACGGCTCGTCTTCGTCGCCGCGCGGGTAGTCGCTGTCCCCGTCGTCCGGGACTGCGGCCGCCTGCTCAAGCAGATCCGCCTCGGAGCCGCCGGTGCCCAGACCGGTCGCCTCGCCCCTGACGCTGTACGTGTCGTCGGCGGAATCCGGAACGGCCGGTTCCTGCTGCTCAAGGTTGTCGGCCTCGGATCCACCGGTGAGCTTGTCGCCAATCGGAGTCATTGCCTTTCCTTCCTGCAGTTGGCGGAGGGGATTGATAGCCAGCAAGCGTACTAGAGACCCGCCTCTTCCGGACCCCATTCACCGGAGCCGCTTGCCTCGGAATCCGCCGCCTTGGAATCCCCGTCCACGGCGTCCCGGGGGCCGGAATGGTCCGCGGGTTCATCGAGTTCCTGGAAGAGCGTGAGCTGGAGGCCGCCCGGGGCGTTGAGCCGGGAGTTCAGCGACCGCCACGGCGTTTCCCGCGGGGCGGCAACCAGTTCCGCCCCGGAGTTCACGGCGTCGCGGGTCGCCGTCGCCGAGTCCGCCACCTCGAGTGCCACCCGAAGCTTCCGGCTGGGCTGCCCCTCCGCCTCCACTCTGTCGATGAAGCGCACCTGGGCCGGATTGGAGAGTTCGAGGGTGGCCCGGCCGGCGTCGAGGATGGTGACGCGCGCGCCGTCCTCGCCCTCGAACGCCTCTTCCTCGGGAAGGCCAAGGACATCACGGTAGAACGCGAGGGCCTCCTCGTAGTCCTCGGCCTCGACGACGAGGCGAAGCTGCCGGACACGGGGCGGGGGCGGTGTGCTCATGATTCACCCTAAGACTCGTTCAACCACAGACCTGTTCACCTTCTGACTTGTGCATCCGGCGCCCGCGACTCTTGATGCGGCGGCCCTCGGTCCTAATCACCAGTCGGTGCCGCAACGGGTTTACTGGCACGGGCCTGCTGAACCGGCGGCCGGAACCGGCGGAATTGCCGCCAGGGCCCCTCCCGAATCGCTGGAGGGGCCCTGACGGAAGGGCGGCTGCCCTGGTATGGAAAGCGGATCAGCCGCCTTCGGTCTCGGTTTCCGCCTCGGCGGTCTCGGCGCCGGTGCCGCCGGTTTCGGTGCCGCCGGGGCCCGTCGCATTGCTGATCGGCTGGCACGCATCAACCACGTCACCGCCGTCACCGGTGCCTTCGGTTGCCGCTTCCGTGCTGCCTGCTTCAGCACCACCGGTCTCGGTACCGCCCGTTCCTTCGCCGCCGCGTGGTTCCCCGCCTTCGGTCCCGGTTCCGCCGCCTTCACCGTCTTCGCCGGTGCCTGGGGACTCGGTTACCTCAGTCTCCGGTGCCGGTCCCCCCAGCCCGGTTTCTTCGTCCGTGGCTTCGGTCTCGGTTCCCGCTCCGGTGGTCGGCCCGCAGGATGCGGTTTCCGTTCCATCAGGGGTCTCGAGGGTTGTCGTCTGCTGCTGGGGCGCTTCCTCGGCCGGTGCATCTTCTCCGCCGCCTCCGCCGCAGCCCACCAGAAGGAGTGCGCTGATGCCCAGGACCGCCGGCATGCTCTTCAGGTTTCTTCTGTCCATGAATTCACCTCCCCCGATCCTCGCTCCGTACCCCTCAACGGTAGGCAGGGCAAAAAGTGCGGGCAACGACAAAGACCCCCGCTGCTAATGCTTCCCCGCCCGGAAACCGGGGCGTATAAGGCCGCTGCGAGGAGCGTGCCCGGCGGCCTGCTCTTCACCGGGACGGGTCGACTTTTCCTCCACAGCGGGCTGGTTGCGCTGGTTGTGCACATAGGGCTGTCGGTCCGGCACCGGCGGCGCGGCCGCCTTCAGGCTGGGGTGTGGAGGTGGTGAGATGCTGGCGAAGGATCAGCTGGGCCGGGCGGGTGAGGCGGCCGCCGCGGAGTTCCTCGAGCGGGAGGGCTTGCAGATCGTTGACCGCAATTGGCGGTGCCCGGTGGGGGAGATCGACCTGGTGGCCGTTGAGGGGTCGACGCTCGTGATTGTTGAGGTGAAGACCCGGTCCTCGGAGGATTACGGCCACCCGTTCGAGGCGATCGGCGCCGAGAAGCTCCAGCGGTTGTTCGTGCTGGCCTCGAAGTGGGCCAGGGCACACGGGCAGCGGTTCGCCGGGATCCGCATCGATGCGGTCGCGGTGCTCGATGACGGGTCGGGCCGGCCGCGGATCGATCACCTAAGGGGAGTGGTCTGAGGATGCTGGGGCGCACCTACTCCATTGCCCTCGTCGGACTCAACGGCCACCTCGTGGAGGTCGAGGCCGACATCGGCCAAAGCCTTCCCGCCTTCGTGCTGCTCGGACTTCCAGATGCCTCCCTCAACGAGGCCAAGGACCGGATCCGGGCCGCCGCGCGGAACGCTGGGCTTCCCCTGAGCCGGCGCAAGATCACGGTCAATCTGATTCCGGCGTCACTGCCCAAGCGGGGATCGGCGTTCGATCTGGCCATCGTAATGTCGGCCCTTGCCGCCGCCGGTGATGTCCGCGGGTGCTCGGACACCGTCTTCCTCGCCGAACTCGGCCTCGATGGACAGCTCCGGCCCGTCCGCGGCGTCCTTCCCGCAGTGATGGCCGCGGTCCGGGCAGACCACCCCCGGATTGTCGTGGCCGCTGGAAACCATGCCGAGGCGGCGCTTGTCCCCGGTGCCGAGGTGCGCGCGTTCACTTCCCTCGGTGAGGTCTTCCTCGCCTTCGGGGCCGACCCTGCCACGGTGCACCTTCCGCCGCCCGCCGGGCCGCCCGCGCAGGGCCGGCCTGGGGCCGGGCCACCGCCGCAGCCCCTCCGAGACATGTCCGAGATCGCAGGGCAGGCCGAGGCCCGGTTCGCCGTCGAGGTCGCCGCGGCGGGGGCGCACCACCTGATGATGGTCGGACCGCCCGGTGCCGGCAAAACGATGCTTGCCGAGCGGCTGCCGGGCATCCTTCCCGATCTCAGCGACGAGCACGCGATGGAGGTCACGGCCATCCACTCGCTGAGCGGAGACGTCCCGTGTGATTCCCTGCGCCGCCGTCCTCCCTTCGAAAACCCACACCACACGGCCACCACGGCGGCGATCATCGGCGGGGGAAGCGGGATTCCCCGGCCCGGGGCGGCCTCACGCGCCCACCGGGGCGTCCTGTTCCTCGACGAGGCACCCGAGTACGAGCGCCGCGTTCTTGAAGCGCTGCGGGAGCCGCTGGAGAGCGGAACCCTTGTTCTGCACCGCTCCGCCGGCACGGCCGCCTACCCGGCCCGGTTCCAGCTCGTGCTGGCCTCCAATCCATGCCCCTGCGGTCTCGCCCACGGCAAGGGGGTGGAATGCATGTGCACCGCACAGCAGCGCAGGCGGTATTTCCACCGGTTGTCCGGTCCGTTGCTCGACCGCGTCGACCTGCAGCTCGTTGTGCACCGGGTCGCGTTGAACGACTACGTGGGCGGCGGCACCGCCGAGACAAGCGCTGTCGTGGCGCGGCGCGTTGCCTCGGCGCGAGCGGCGCAGGCGCAGCGGCTTGCACCGTGGGGCTGCTCGACCAACGCCGAGGTGCGCGGACGCGTCCTGCGAACCGACCTCGGGCTCGCCCGCTCCGTCACTGCGGCCCTGGACCGGGCCCTCGAACGCAACCTGGTGAGCGCCCGGGGCTGGGACCGCGTACTGCGGGTCGCCTGGACCATCGCCGACCTCGGCGGCCACACCTCGCCCGATGCCGATGACGTCGGCCTGGCCCTCGGGTTCCGTCTGCAGGAGCAGGCGGCGTGAATATGTCCCCGGATCCTTCACCGCTCACTGCCAGGGCTGCCCTCTCCCGGCTCTTCGAACCCTCGGACGCCGTCGGACTGGCGCTCACGGCCGCCGCAGGGCCCGTCGACGCGCTGCGGATAGCCACCGGCGCCGCGAAGCCGGGCCGCGAGTTGCAGCGCGAACTCACCGAGTACCTTTCCCCCGGGGTTGGCGCCGGGAAGATCCTGGCCGAAGCGCTCGAACGCTGGGCACCGCGGCGCAGGGATCTGGCGCCGGAGCGCGACCTTGCCACCCTGGACAGGCTTGGCGGCAGGCTGCTGACCCCGGAGTCGGCGGAATGGCCTGAGGCGCTGGCCGACCTGCAACTCTCCGCTCCGCTGTGCCTCTGGGTTCGCGGGCGGGCGGCGTTGCCTGCCCTGAACCGGACGGTTGCCCTGGTCGGCTCGCGCGACAGCACGAACTACGGAACGGCCGTGGTCGCGGACCTCGCGGCCGGACTGGTTGGCCGCGGATACTCAGTGATGTCCGGCGGCGCCTACGGCATCGATGCCCAGGCGCATCGGGCGGCCCTCGCCGTGGCCTCCGGTCCAGCACGTCCGCCGACACTGGCCGTGCTGGCCTGCGGGGTTGACCGCTACTATCCGGCCGGGAACGAGGAGCTGCTGCGCGGCATTGCGGAGGAGGGGCTGCTCGTGTCCGAGGTACCTCCCGGATCATCACCCACCCGGTGGAGATTCCTCCAGCGGAACCGGCTGATCGCGGCGCTCAGCGCGGTGACCGTCGTCGTCGAGGCCCGCTGGCGCTCCGGAGCCCTGAACACCGCCCACCATGCGGCAGGGCTGGGACGCTCGGTTGGTGCCGTTCCGGGATCGGTCTATTCCGCCAACTCCGCCGGGTGCCACCGCCTGCTGCGCGACGGCAGCGCCGTCTGCGTCACCGACGCCGCGGAAGTGGCCGAGCTCGCCGGTCCGATCGGGGCCGCGCCGGCACCGGAACCTGACACCCCACCCCGGGACCATGACGGACTGACAGTGCCGGACCTGCTCGTCCTCGATGCGCTGCCGGTCCGGGTGTCCTCAACCGTTGAGAAGCTCGCAACAGTCGCAGGGGTGAGCGAAAGGGATGTCCTCGCAGGCCTCGCCCGGCTGGAAATTGAGGGACTCGCCTCACGGAACGCGGGCGGGTGGCGAAGAACAACGAGATCCTGACTAGCCCCCATCCGCCCGCTTCATGAATGCTTCGATCCGCGGCACGGGGCTCCCCATTCGCGGCAGCGGAGAGCCACACATCACAGAAGGGAAAACGACATGAGGGAACACCGCAGAATCCAGAGCCCGGTCGGCGACCTCTTCCTCGTCGCCGCCGAGGGAAAGCTCGTGGGCATCTACCACCTGCGGCACGACCCGCCACCGGGGGAGGTCCTCCTCGGGAAACGACTCGACGACGGGCCTCCAACGGCCGCCGCCGAGCTGCTTGCGGCAGCGGCCATCCAGTTGGAGGAGTACTTCTCGGGTGCCCGGCGGCGCTTCGATCTGCCCATGGACCCGACCGGAACGGGCTTCCAGCACCGGGTGTGGGACGCCGTCCTTGAGATTCCCTACGGCGAGACACGCACCTATCGAAGCGTGGCTGCCCTGCTTGGGAACCCCGCCATGGGCAGGGCTGTCGGAGCAGCGATACGCCTGAACCCGCTGTCCATCCTCATCCCCGGACACAGGGTCGTCTCCGGCAGGGGCACCTTGACCGGCTACGCCGCCGGGGTGGAGGCCAAACAATTCCTCCTCGTCCTTGAATCCGCGAATTCAATTCCGGGGCAGCATAATGACCCTGAGCCGAATAATAAAACTCAGCGGCACAATATGGCGTTGCGTGGCACCACCTTCCGGAATGGAACAATGGGAACCACAGTGAACGTTCCGGCCTTGCCCGCACCCCGCCCCACGCCGCGCTGAAGCTTCGACACCGCCTCGAGACCCGAAAGGAGGGACATGGCCGCTCCACCCTCCAGCAGCGACGTCGCTGTACCGGCCCTGCCGACCTCCTTTCGGGAGGCGGTCGACGCCTACCGCCTTCACTTGTCGGCAGAGCGGAACCGGTCGGCCCACACGCTGCGGGCCTACACAACCGATCTCGAGCAGCTGTTCCGCTTCGCCCAGGCGCAGGGTGCCGAGCGGCTCGAGGACATCGAACTGCGGCACTTCCGCGGATGGCTTGGGAGCCTCGACGGTTCCGGGCTGGCGCGGGCAACCATTGCCCGCAGGGCCGCGACGGCGAGAAGCTTCATGGCGTGGGCCGTGAACGAGGGTCTTCTTGAGACGAATCCTGCCCTGCGCCTGAGGGCACCCAAGCGGGAAAAATCGCTTCCGCACGTCCTGACCCGCGCCCAGCTCGACAGCATCTTCGCGTCGCTGTCCGCGGCGGCCGAAGAGGGCGAAGGCGGCGCACTGCAGGCACGGGCCCTCGTGGAGATCCTCTACGGCACCGGCATCCGGGTCGGAGAGCTGACGGGGTTGGACATCGACGACCTGAATATGGAACGGCGCACGCTGCGGGTCATTGGCAAAGGGGACAAGGAGCGGACGGTTCCCTTCGGCGTGCCGGCCGCCCATGCCCTCGATGCGTGGCTGCGCCGGGGCCGCCCGCAGTTCTCCACCTCCGCAAGCGGGCCCGCCGTCTTCCTGGGGCTCAGGGGAGGGCGCATCGACCAGAGGACGGTTCGGCACCTGCTGCAGAGAATCTTCGCCGACCTTGGCGGAACGTCAGCCTCGGGACCCCACGCCCTTCGGCACAGCGCGGCTACCCACCTGCTTGACGGCGGGGCGGACCTGCGGGCTGTTCAGGAAATTCTCGGGCACAGCAGCCTCGCCACCACCCAGCTCTACACCCATGTCTCAGTGGACCGGCTCCGCCGGAGCTACGAGCAGTCGCATCCTCGCGCCTGATCACACTTCCGTCAACAACGCACCCGAACGCCCGAAATTCAACAGCGCATAATAGTGAGCGCATTGACTTTGACAGGGTCCCAAACGAAAACCAAGTAGTTTTTCGATTTTGGCGAGTAGTTACAGTGGCGTTATCGGAACTTGTACGGCACAATGAAGACTAGTCATCCGGCGTCTATCAATTTCGGATGTCGACACCACTGGAAGCGAACAGCAAACCATTACTTCAGCATGAGGGTCGTAGGGGAAGACGTACCTAAAGCTATGGAGGATGGAATGTCTGTTGTGATGGCGCGCGGCGTTTTGTACGTGCACTCGGCTCCTTCTGCGTTGTGCCCTCATGTCGAGTGGGCCATTGGCTCGGTCCTCGACAAGCGGGCCGACCTCGAGTGGAGGCCGCAGCCTGCCGCGCCCGGAATGCACCGAGCCGAGCTCTCCTGGGTCGGACCCCAGGGCTCGGGAGCGCAGCTGGCCTCCGCCCTCCGCGGGTGGGCCCACCTCCGCTACGAGGTGACCGAGGAACAGAGCGCCGGGGTCGACGGAGGACGCTGGTCCCACACCCCCGAGCTCGGGATCTTCCACGCCACAACCGACGTCCACGGGAACATCATGGTGTCCGAGGACCGCATCCGTTACGCCTATGAAGCCGGAGCGGGCGACCCCTCGGCCGTCTACCACGAACTCTCGCTCGCGCTTGGAGAGTCCTGGGACGAGGAGCTCGAGCCCTTCCGGCACGCCGCCGAGGGTGCCCCGGTCCGCTGGCTCCACCAGGTCGGCTAGCACCGCCACCAGACAACCCGCCATCCCCGCCGGCCGGTGATACGTCCACCGGCCGGACACAGAAAAGGCGCCCCCGCTTCCGGGAGGCGCCTTTTCTGTGTCTGTTCCCTGTGTCCTGTTGCCGGTCCTAGACGTTGCGGATGACGACAACGGCGTTGTGTCCGCCGAAACCGAACGAGTTCGACAGAGCCACGATGTCGCCCGAAGGCAGCTTCCGCTCGGAGGTCACGACATCGAGGGGGATCTCGGGATCCTGGGTCTCAAGGTTGATCGTCACAGGTGCGCTCCGCTCGTAGACGGAAAGCACTGTCATCACCGCTTCGACGGCACCGGAAGCGCCAAGGAGGTGCCCGGTCTGGGACTTCGTGGCGGAGACCGCGATGTTGCCGACGTGGTCGCCCATCGCCGCCTTGAGCGCGGTGTACTCCGGCTTGTCGCCGACCGGCGTCGACGTTGCGTGCGCGTTGACGTGAACCACGTCGGAGGGCAGGGCCCGCGCGTCGAACAGTGCCGCCTTCAGGGCGCGTGTGGCGCCAAGCCCCTCCGGGTCGGGTGCCGTGATGTGGTACGCGTCGGCGGTCACCGAGGTGCCGGCGAGCTCGCCGTAGATGCGGGCACCCCGGGCCAGGGCGTGCTCCTCGGCTTCGATGACCAACGCACCGGCGCCTTCACCCATGACGAAGCCGTCACGGTTGACGTCGTAGGGCCGTGAGGCGTGCTCGGGGTCGTCATTGCGCCGTGAGAGGGCCTGCATCGAGGCAAACGCGGCGATCGGCATGGGGTGGATCGCCGCTTCGGCGCCACCGCACATCACGACGTCGGCCTTGCCGGAGCGGATGAGCTCAAGCCCCTGGTGGAGCGCCTCGGTGCCCGAGGCGCAGGCCGACACCGGGGTGTGCGCGCCTGCGCGCGCCCCAAGGTCAAGGCTCACCGCAGCGGCCGGACCGTTGGGCATCAGCATGGGCACGGTCATGGGGAGCACGCGGCGCGGGCCCTTGTCCCGAAGCGTGTCCCAGGCGTCGAGCAGGGTCCAGACACCACCGATGCCGGTGGCGAAGGCGACGGCGAGGCGGTCCTTGTCGACCTCTTCGATGCCGGAATCACGCCAGGCCTCCCGTGCCGCGACGACGGCGAACTGGGTGGAGGGGTCCATCCGCTTGGCTTCGACCCGGGAGAGCACTTCGGTGGCGGGCGTTGAGATCTGCGCGGCAAAGGTGACGGGGAGCTCGTACTGCTTCACCCAGTCGGCTTCGATGGTCCGGGCACCCGAGACTCCCTTGAGGGCATTGGCCCACATCGTGGGAACGTCACCGCCGATCGGCGTTGTTGCACCGAGACCGGTGATGACTACTTTGCGTGGCATGGTGTCACTCTTTTCGAAGCGTTTGGTTAGCACCGTGCGAAACGGGTGCTGGGTGTAAAGAAGGCGGCCGCCCCGGTTGGTTTGCCGGCACGGCCGCCGATGCTCCCGCGGAGCAGGTACTAGGCCTGTGCGCCAGCGATGAAGGTTACGGCGTCGCCTACGGTCTTCAGGTTCTTGACCTCTTCATCGGGGATGCGCACGCCGAACTTCTCCTCGGCGTTGACCACGATGGTCATCATGGAAATGGAGTCGATGTCCAGATCGTCGGTGAAGGACTTGTCCATCTCGACGGACTCAGGAGCGAGGCCTGTCTCCTCGTTGACGATCTCTGCCAGACCGGCCAGGATTTCTTCGTTGCTAGCCATTGTGGCTCCTTTTCTGTTGATGCCGGCGAACCCCGGCGTGGTTGGTCAACCGCGCTCTGCGGTCTGTGCGTGTAAACCTAGGGAAGTACTACAACCTGCGCCCCGAAGACGAGACCCGCACCGAACCCGATCTGCAGGGCAAGGCCGCCGCTGAGGGAGGGTTCTTCCTTGAGGAGGCGGTGCATCGCCAACGGGATTGAGGCCGCCGAAGTATTGCCGGCATCGACGATGTCGCGGGCGACACTCACATGCTCGGGCAGCTTCAGTTGTTTGACCATCTCATCGATAATACGGATGTTCGCCTGATGGGGCAGGAACGCAACGAGGTCATTGGCGGTGATTCCGGCGGCGTCCAGTGCCTGCTGGGCCACCTTCGCCATTTCCCAGACCGCCCACCGGAAGACAGTTGGCCCGTCCTGGCGCATCGTTGGCCACAGGTCGGAGCGCCCGTCGGCTGAGTCCCCGGCGCCGTCGTCGTCGGCCGCGGCGGTGCCGAGGGCGAAGTCGCGCACATCGATGAGCGAGCGCGTCATCCGGATGGACTCGTGCTTGCTTCCGTCCGAACCCCACACCGACGGGCCGATGCCCGGTGCGTCGGCAGGGCCGACAACAACCGCTCCCGCGCCGTCGCCGAGCAGGAAGGAGATGGTGCGGTCGGAGTTGTCGATGAAGTCAGACAGTTTCTCGACGCCGACAACGAGGACGTACTCGGCGGTTCCGGCGTGTACCAGCGCATCGGCCTGCGCAATCCCGTAGCAGTAGCCGGCGCACGCGGCGGAGATGTCGTATGCCGGAGCGGGGGTCGCACCGAGGCGGTCCGCAAGCTGGGCGGCGGCCGAGGGGGTGGCGTACGGGTGGGTCACCGTCGAAACGAGGACGGCGCCAAGCTGCTTCGGGTCGACTCCGGCGCTGGCCAGGGCGTCGCGGGCGGCCGCTTCGGCCATGTCGATGACGCTGACCTCGCGCGGGGCGCGGTGCCGGGTGACGATGCCGGTCCGTTGGCGGATCCACTCATCAGAGGAGTCGATCCACTGGACGATGTCGTCGTTTGTGACGATCACCTCGGGACGGTAGGCGCCGACGCCGTGAATGCGTGTGTGTTCACGCAGGGGAGCCTGCTGTATCACCGGAGTGCTCACTGATTTCCTTCTGCAATAAGGGATGAATCCGAATCCAAGGTGCGCCAGTGTTCGTCGAGGAACGCGCGCGCCGCTTCTAGGTCCTCCGGAGATTTTACGGGCAATGCCGCGGTACCGCGCATTCCGCGTTTGGCAAGGCCGGTGAGCGTGCCCGCCGGGGCCAGTTCAACCAGCCCGGTGACCCCCATTTCCAGCATTGACGCCATGCACAGGTCCCAGCGAACCGGACGCGACACCTGGGCGATCAGGCTGTCAAGGTTCTTTTCACCGGTGCTTACCGGCTGGCCGTCGTAGTTCGAAAGGAGGGTTGGCACCGGATCCGCGGGGGAGAGGGATGGGCGCAGTTCCTCAAGGGCCGTCATCGCCGGCTCCATGTGTGCCGTGTGGAACGCTCCCGCCACCTTCAGGGGGATGACCCGGGCCTTGGCCGGAGGATGGGCTGCCAGTGCTGCAAGCTGTTCGAGGGTGCCGGCGGCCACCACCTGCCCGCCTCCGTTGGCGTTCGCGGCGGTCAGGCCGAACCCGGCGAGGGTCCGCTCGACGTCGGCTGGATCGCCGCCGAGGACGGCGCTCATGCCCGTCGGGACGGCCGCGGCGGCAGTGGCCATCGCGGTTGCGCGGGCGCGGACGAAAGCGATCGCGTCGGCTTCGGACAACGCGCCGGCGATCGCGGTTGCGGTGAGCTCACCGACCGAGTGGCCGGCCACAACGGTACCGGCGGTCATCGAACGGCCCTCGAGCAGCACGCGGGCGGTCACCAGCCCCGCCGCGACGATCAGCGGCTGGGCGACGGCGGTGTCCTTGATCGTCTCTTCGTCGGAGGTCGTGCCGTGGCGGACGAGGTCGACGCCGGCCCTGTCACTGAGGGTTGCGAGGTGCTCGGCGACGCCCGGCAGTTCGAGCCACGGGCTGAGGAATCCTGGTGACTGGGACCCCTGGCCGGGGCAGACGATTGCGAGCACGTTTCCACCTTTCCAAATGAGGTGTGCTTTCTCGGGTGTTTACTCGAACGAAGCTCTTTGGCCCGTTTTGTAGGAAGTCTACAAGGTGGGCCGGCCGCGCTAGCGTTGGGATTGGCGTTCGGAAGGGGTTGCCCCGGGCTGGTAGAGCCGTCCGACGACAAGCGCCGTCTGCAGCACGTATGCCTCCCGGGGGAGCAGCGGATCCCATCCGGTGACGTCGCACACCCTCCGCAGGCGGTACCGGACTGTGTTGGCGTGGACGAAGAGTTCGCGCGACGTGGCCTCGAGTGAGTGGCCGAGCGCGAGGTAGGCCGAGAGGGTCTCTTCGAGGCCGTTTGAGGCGTTGACGAGGGGCCGGTAGATCTGGCGCACCAGCGCTTTGCGCGCGGTGTCGTCGCCTGACACAACCCGCTCCGGCCAGAGGTCCTCCGCCGAAACAGGGCGCGGGGCCGAGGGCCAGGCCTTTGCCGCGGTCAGCCCGGCGAATGCCGCCTGCGCGGAACTGCTCGCGGCCACCAGGGATTCAGCTTCGGGCCCGTAGACAACCGGCCCCGGCCCGAACAGTTCGCTGAGGCGCGCGTAGGCAACATCCCGGTCGTGGATCCCGCCGAGTACGAGGATCAGGCGGTCGCCCTGGATGCCGACGAGCGTGTCTTCAGCCAGCCGCCCGGTGATGCGGCGCAGTTCGTTGAGGAATGCCGCGTTGGGCTCCGGCGGGGAACTGCCCACCATAACGGTGATCCGGCCCTGTGACTTCCAGCCGACGGCGGCAATCCGGGACCGGAGGGCGTCGGAGCTCTCGCCGCGCAGGATCGCGTCGACAACGAGGGCCTCGAGGCGGGTGTCCCACGAGCCGCGGGTCTCAGCCGCCCGGGCGTAGACATCGGCAGCGGCGAAGGCCACCTCGCGCGAGTAGCGCAGGACCGCCTCGCGCAGGGGTGCCTGATCGGCGACCGGCGCAAGGAAGGGGACCTGGTCCTCGACGACCTGAACGACGACGCGGATGAGCTGGAGCGCCTTCTGGAGGCTGATCGAGCGCGTGAGTTCGGTGGGGGCGGTGCCGAAGACATCGCTGAGCACCCAGGCGGGGGAGACCGGACGCTGGTACCAGTTGACGAAGGAGGCAATTCCCTTCTGAGCGACCATCCCCAGGGCAGACCGCTCGTCGGGACGGAGACTGCGGTACCACGGGAGGTCCGACTCGAGCTGCTTCAACGTCGCGGTCGACAGGGCCCCGATTTTACCGCGCAGCCTTTCGACGGTATCTGGATCGGGAGCCGCAGCGGACCCGCCCGCTGCGCCGCCGTTTCGGGACGGGGTCACTGGCGTTTGGGAGAGCGGCATGCACTGAGCATACGGTTTTCCCTGGTGAAGCTCCATTTGTGCGAAGGCTACAAAAGAAGCCGGTGGACAACGACGGCGGGGAGCGGGCTTCCGCCCACTCCCCGCCGTCGTTCCCGGCGCGCTTTGCAGCCGCCGGTCAGTGGCTGATCAGCTTTCGCCGCCAGCGTTTCCGGTGGTTCCGGCGTTGACATCGAGAAGCGAGTACTTTTCGATGGCTTCTCGCGGCGCCTCGGCGTCGACTTCACCGCGGCGGGCAAGCATCTCCAAGGCCCGCACCACCACGGAGTGGCTGTCGATCTTGAAGAAGCGGCGTGCCGCGGCGCGGGTGTCCGAGAAGCCGAAGCCGTCGGCGCCGAGGGTGGCGAACTCGTTCGGCAGGAACTGCCGGATCTGGTCCGGCACGGCCTTCATGTAGTCGCTGACCGCAACGATCGGGCCCGTTGCGCCCTCGAGCTGCTGGGTGACGAAAGGCTTGCGCGCTTCACCGCCGGGGTTGAGGAAGGCCTCCTCCTCGGCTGCGAGGCCGTCCCTGCGCAGTTCGTTCCACGAGGTCACCGACCAGACGTCCGCTGAAACGCCCCAGTCCTCGGCGAGGATCTGCTGCGCCTCGAGAGCCCACGGCACAGCGACGCCCGAGGCGAGGAGCTGCGTGCGGGGGCCGTCGACCTTGGCCGGGGCCAGCAGGTAGATGCCCTTGAGCAGTCCGTTGACGTCGAGTTCCTCGGGTTCGGCCGGCTGCACGATCGGCTCGTTGTACACGGTGAGGTAGTACATGAGGTTCCGTGAGGACTCAGGCCCGGAGTTCTTGCCGTACATGCGCTCGAGGCCGTCGCGCACAATGTGGCCGATCTCGTACCCGTAGGCCGGGTCGTAGGTGACAACGGCCGGGTTGGTCGAGGCGAGGATCGGGGAGTGTCCGTCGGCGTGCTGCAGGCCCTCACCCGTCAGCGTCGTCCTTCCGGCGGTGGCTCCGATGATGAACCCGCGGGCCATCTGGTCGGCGGCCGCCCAGATGGAGTCGCCGGTGCGCTGGAAACCGAACATCGAGTAGAACACGTAGACCGGGATCAGCGGCTCGCCGTGCGTGGCGTAGGCGGTGCCGGCGGCGGTGAAGGCCGCAACGGAACCGGCCTCGTTGATGCCCGCGTGGAGGATCTGGCCCTGGATCGACTCCTTGTAGGCCAGCACAAGGTCGCGGTCGACCGACAGGTAGTTCTGGCCCTTTGGGTTGTAGATCTTCGCCGTCGGGAAGAACGAGTCCATGCCGAAGGTCCGTGCCTCATCGGGGATGATGGGCACGATGCGGTTGCCGAACTCCTTGTCGCGCATAAGGTCCTTGAGCACGCGCACGAACGCCATGGTGGTGGCGGCCTGCTGCTTGCCCGAGCCGCGCTTGGCAACCTCGTAGGCCTTCTCCGGCGGCAGCGCGACCTCCGCGTGCTTGGTCCGGCGCTCCGGCACGAAACCGCCGAGCTCCCTGCGGCGCTCAAGCAGGTACTTGATCTCCGGTGCGTCGGGGCCCGGGTGGTAGTACGGCGGGTTGTAGAGGTCGTTGTCGATCTGCTCATCGGAGATGGGGATGCGCAGGTGGTCGCGGAACTTCTTGAGGTCCTCGAGGGTGAGTTTCTTCATCTGGTGGGTCGCGTTGCGGCCCTCGAAGTGCGGGCCCAGGCCGTAGCCCTTGACGGTCTTCGCGAGGATGACGGTCGGCTTGCCCTTGAACTCGGTTGCGGCCTTGTAGGCGGCGTACACCTTGCGGTAGTCGTGGCCGCCGCGCTTCAGCTTCCAGATTTCGTCGTCGCTCAGGTCGGCGACCATGTCCTTCGTCGCAGGGGACTTGCCGAAGAAGTGCTCCCGGACGAATCCGCCCGACTCGGCCTTGTAGGTCTGGTAGTCGCCGTCGGGGGTGCTGTTCATGATCTCGACGAGCGCACCGTCGGTGTCCTTCTGGAGCAGGGAGTCCCACTCGCGGCCCCAGACGACCTTGATGACGTTCCATCCGGCGCCGCGGAAGAACGCTTCGAGCTCCTGCATGATCTTGCCGTTGCCGCGGACGGGACCGTCGAGGCGCTGCAGGTTGCAGTTGATGACGAAGTTCAGGTTGTCAAGGTTTTCATTAGCGGCGAGCTGCAGGAGGCCGCGCGATTCGGGCTCGTCCATTTCGCCGTCGCCGAGGAATGCCCAGACCTGCTGGTCCGAGGTGTCCTTGATCCCGCGGTTGTGCAGGTACCGGTTGGACTGCGCCTGGTAGATGGCGTTCATCGGGCCGATGCCCATCGACACGGTGGGGAACTCCCAGAAGTCCGGCATGAGGCGCGGGTGGGGGTAGGAGGACAGTGCGTGCCCTTCCTTCGACTTCTCCTGGCGGAACCCGTCGAGGTCCTCCTCGGTGAGCCTGCCTTCAAGGAAGGCGCGGGCGTACATGCCGGGGGAGGCGTGGCCCTGGAAGAACACCTGGTCGCCGCCGCCGGGGTGGTCCTTGCCGCGGAAGAAGTGGTTGAACCCTACTTCGTAGAGTGTTGCGGCGCCGGCATACGTCGAGATGTGCCCGCCGACTCCGACCTCAGGGCGCTGGGATCGGTGCACCATGACCGCGGCATTCCACCGCAGCCACGCCCGGTACTTGCGCTCGACCTCCTCGTCGCCGGGGAACTCGGGTTCCTGGTCCGCCGGGATGGTGTTGACGTAGTCCGTGGTGGTCACCATCGGAACACCAACGCTCTGGGCACCCGCCCGCTGAAGCAGCGAACGCATGATGTACTGCGCGCGCTCCGTTCCCTGGGTCCGGATCAGCTGGTCGAGGGACTCGACCCACTCTGCCGTCTCCTCAGGATCCGCATCCGGCTTGCCCACGGTCAGACCGCTGAGAATATCTGCCGTACCTTGTTCTGCAGCCACGCGAAAACCTCTCCACTTGTCGCCGATTATGTCTGCGACGCTTATGACTTTGTGCTTCGGATCGATTGCCCGAAAGATTGTGCAGGTCCGGCCGGGGGCTGTTGAACCGAGGCCGTTCACCGAATCACTCTATCTCCGGTACGGCAATGATGCGTAGCCGGGAGTTCGCCGCCCCCGGTGAGTGGGATGGATGTGACTGCTGAGTAGGGTTGCCTGCGCCTTCGAATCCCATGGGTTCCCCAATTGGTCGTGCTGGCTTGATGCGTGGCGTATAAAGGTGTTGGCTGGTAGTAATGCATGACTACCTTTTTGTGGAACCGCCATCTGGGCGGTTCCCGTGTTTCTCAGGAGGAACTAAGTGAGCGAGGCCGAAGCCGCCACTGCAGTAACCGTGGCGGGCAAGTTGGGTTTCAAGTCCGGCGACCTTGTTCAGGAGCTCGGATACGACGAGGATGTCGACTTCGACTTCCGCGACGACCTCGAAGCGGATATCGCCTCGGAACTGCTCACTGAAGATGATCAGGAGGTCGTCGACGGGGTGATCCTGTGGTGGCGCAGTGGCGACGGCGACCTGGTCGACGCTCTTGTTGACTCGCTCACCGCCCTCGACGTCGGCGGCGTCGTCTGGGTCCTGACCCCGAAGCCCGGCCGCGAAGGCTACGTAGCGCCGTCCGAGATCCAGGAGGCCGCACCCACCGCGGGCCTGTACTCGACGTCGTCTGCCGGTGTCTCAAAGGAATGGGCGGCCACCCGGCTGGTGCGAGGGCGGAAACAGTAACGTGCCGCGGCTCCCTTCCCGGGGTGAGCGTGCTCCCGAAGTCGAGCTGCTGAACCAGCACGGCGAACCCGTGGAATTGTCCGGGCGCCGCGGGGAGCGAGTGCTGCTCGTCTTTATCCCCTTCGCCTTCTCGCGGATCTGCACGGCGGAACTTGCCGACCTTCAGGCAAAGGTCCGCCCGGCGGCCCTACCAGGGGTCCGGCTTGTCGCCGTCTCAACCGACTCGAAGTACACGCTGCGCGCTTACGCGGAGGCCGAGGGCCTCAGCTTCGATCTCTGCTCCGACTTCTGGCCGCACGGCGCAGCGGCACGGGCCTATGGCGTGTTCAACGCTGAGTCCGGCCATGCGGAGCGATACAGCTTCGCGATCGACGAGAACGGTATCGTCTCCTCGGTATTCGGCTCGGCGCCGGGTGAACCGCGGAAGGTATCGGACTACACCGACGCCCTCGCCCGGTTGGACGGTGCCGCATGAGCGGGGCGCCGGAAACACCCGGGCCCGAGGCGAATCCCGGCTTCGGCCTCACCGGGTTCAGGACATCGGGACCGGCAGTGCCGGCACCGCTCGAGCCCCGGATACGGGAGCGGCTCGATGAAGTGGTTGAACTGCTGTCCGGCCGCCGGCTCGCAGTGCTCACCGGCGCGGGCCTGAGCACAGATTCCGGCATCCCCGACTACCGCGGGCCGACGGCGGTGCCGCGAAACCCGATGACCTACCAGCAGTTCGTCGGCGACGAAGTCCTCCGCCGGCGCTACTGGGCGCGCAACCACGTCGGATGGCGGCACCTGCGCCACGCGGACCCCAACGCGGGCCACGCGGCGCTCGTGAAGCTGGAACAGCGCGGACTGATGGTCGGGCTCATCACGCAGAACGTCGACCGTCTCCACTCGACCGCAGGCAGCACGGCCGTGGTCGACCTCCACGGCACCTACGACACAGTGATCTGCCTCTCCTGCGGCTCATCCTTCCCGAGAGCGCGCATCGCTGAACTTCTCGAAGAGCTCAACCCGGGCTACCTCGAGCGGGTCTCCGATGCCGGTGATATCGCCCCTGACGCCGACGCGGACATCACCGAGACCGAAGACTTCGTCGTCGCTCCCTGCCCGGTCTGCGGCGGGATGCTCAAGCCGGACTTCGTGTACTTCGGCGAGAACGTTCCCAAGCCCCGGGTCGCGACCGCGTACCAGATCGTCGACGACGCCGACGCGCTGCTCGTCGCCGGCTCCTCCCTGACCGTGATGAGCGGGCTCAGGTTCGTCCGCCACGCGGTGAAGACGGGCAAACCGGTGGTGATCATCAACCGGGGCAAGACGCGGGGCGATGACCTCGCCACGCTGCTAGTTGACGCCGGCGTTTCCGAGGCGCTGACCTATCTCGCCGAGAAGCTTCCCGACCTCGAGGCCTAGCCGATTGGCGCCGTCGGCCGTTGATCGGGTAGAGTCTTCCTTCGGAATGAGGCGTGTTTCGGGGAAATCCCGGGCGGCGCTGAAACTCTCTTCGGGTCTTTAGCTCAGCTGGTAGAGCGCCACGTTTACACCGTGGATGTCATCGGTTCGATCCCGGTAGGACCCACCACCGCAAAACCCCGCCGCTCCAGGCCAAGGCCTTGGAGCGGCGGGGTTTTTGCTTTCAGCCGGCGCACCACCTCGCGGTGAACGCACCCTTAAACGGGCGAGCGCACCCTTAAACGACGGACGCACCGGAAGAATCCGGTGCGTCCGTCGTTATCGGGTGCGCTGGGCGCTCCGCGGTGAGTTAGTCGGCCGCGGCGAGCTGCCCGCAGGCGCCGTCGATCTCCTCGCCGCGGGTATCGCGCAGCGTCGTGGGGATACCGGCGGCCCGGAGCCGGTTGATGAATTCGGCGGTGACGTCCTTCTCCGAGGCCGTCCAGATGGAGCCGGGGGTCGGGTTCAGCGGAATCGGATTGACGTGGACCCAGCCGCGGCCGCGCTTGTTGAGCTTCTTCGCCAGGAGGTCGGCACGCCAGGCGTGGTCGTTCATGTCCTTGATCAGGGCGTACTCGATGCTGACCCGCCGGCCGGTGGTGGCGTAGTAGTTGTACGCGGCGTCGAGGGCCTCATCCACCTTCCACTTCGTGTTCACCGGAATGAGCTCGTCGCGCAGCTCGTCGTCGGGCGCATGCAGGGAGAGGGCGAACGTCACGGGGACTTCCTCCGCGGCAAGCTTATTGATGGCCGGCACCAGGCCCACTGTCGAGACGGTGATGTGGCGCGCAGACATGCCCAGGCCCTCGGGGGAGTCGTCGACGAAGCGGTGGACGGCGGCCATCACGCGCTTGTAGTTGGCCAGCGGTTCACCCATGCCCATGAACACGATGTTGGTGACGCGGTCGGCGTCGTGGCCGCCGTCGGTGCGCTTGCCACCGAGGGCACCCTCGGCGAGGGCGCGGTTGGCGGCGACAACCTGGTCGACGATCTCCGCCGTGGACATGTTCCGGGTGAGCCCGGCCTGCCCCGTGGCGCAGAACGGGCAGTTCATGCCGCAGCCGGCCTGGGAGGAAACGCAAAGGGTCACCCGGCCCGGATAGCGCATGAGGACCGACTCGACCAGGGCGCCGTCGAAAAGCCGCCAGAGGAACTTGATCGTGTCGCCGTTGTCGGTGGTCAACCGCTTCACCTCGGTGAGCAGCGGCGGGAACACGGCCTTGACCAGTTCCTCGCGTCCGTCCTTGGGCAGGTCGCTCATCAGCGCGGGGTCGGTGGTGTAGTGGCTGAAGTAATGGGTCGAGAGCTGTTTCGCCCGGAAGGCCGGGTGTCCCAGTTCCTTCAGCCGCTCCTGCCGCTCAGCAAGGGTCAGGTCCGCCAGGTGTACCGGCGGCTGCTTGACCCGGGAGGACTTGAACTGAAGGAGCGGGCGGCCGTCGGTTGCGACAATAGGCGTTGCACCTTCCACCTCCGGGCGAACCTGGGGACGGGAAGAGGCGGGGGCGGGGGAGAGCGTTACATCAGACATTGCCTCCATTGTTTCATGGACGGCGCAGGGGCGGGTGAGGGCGGTCCAGGGTGTGCTGGTCGGCTTCCCGCTGGAATGTTACTGAGCGCACAGTGCGCGTTATGGCTTCAGGCTGACGGTCGGTAATAGGCTGAGTTTTACGGGATGGGCGCGTTGAGGCGCACATCCAGCACAGGCGCGTATGAGGCGCCCCGACTCATCGGAGAGATCATTGAGTGCACAAATTGGTGTGACCGGACTGGCTGTCATGGGCGCAAGCCTTGCTCGCAACCTTGCCCGCAACGGGTACACGGTGGCCCTGCATAACCGATCGGTCGAAAAGACCGACGCCCTGCTTGAGAAGCACGGCCATGAAGGGAACTTCATCCGCACCGAATCCCTCCAGGAGCTCGTGGATTCGCTCGAAAAGCCGCGCCGGGTCCTGATCATGGTCAAGGCCGGCAAGCCCGTTGACGCGGTGATCGAGCAGCTGGTGCCGCTGCTCGAGCCTGAAGACATCATCATCGACGCCGGCAACTCGCACTACGAAGACACCCGGCGGCGCGAAGCTTCCCTTGCCGAAAAGAACCTCCACTTCGTCGGTGTCGGAGTCTCCGGCGGTGAGGAGGGGGCGCTGCTCGGGCCCTCCATCATGCCCGGCGGATCCCGCAAATCCTATGACTCGCTCGGACCGATGCTCGAGAAGATCTCCGCGAAGTACAAGGGCGAGGCCTGCTGCTCCTGGATCGGCACCGACGGCGCCGGCCACTTCGTCAAGATGGTCCACAACGGCATCGAGTACGCCGATATGCAGGTCATCGGCGAGGCCTACGACGTCCTCCGCTCGGCAGCCGGCATCGAACCGGCCGAGCAGGCGGAGATCTTCAAGGAGTGGAACAAGGGAACGCTTTCCTCATTCCTGATCGAGATCACGGCCGAGGTGCTCGGGCACACCGATGTGCGCACCGGAAAGCCCTTCGTTGACATCCTCGTCGATGCCGCAGGCCAGAAGGGAACCGGCCGCTGGACCGTCGTTTCCGCACTTGAACTCGGCAGCCCGACGTCGGGCATCGCCGAATCGGTGTTCGCGCGCGGGCTGTCCTCCCAGAAGGAACAGCGCCTTCAGGCCCAGGAGGCACTGCAGGGCAGGGAGGCGGAGGTCGAGCTTCCGGAATCGTTCGTCGAAGACGTGCGCCTTGCCCTCTACGCCTCGAAGCTCGTCAGCTACGCGCAGGGCATGGATATGCTGGCCGCTGCCGCGAAGGAGTACGGCTGGGAGCTCAAGCTCGATGAGATCGCCGCACTGTGGCGTGCCGGGTGCATCATCCGCGCCGAACTGCTTGACGACATCATGAAGGCCTACAAGGGCGGTGACCACCCGGTGAACCTGCTGCTGGCTCCGGCGTTCACCGCGGCGATCGCCGAGGCAGTCCCGGCCTGGCGCCGGGTCATCGCGACAGCAGTCCAGCTTGGGATTCCGGTGCCCGTCTTCTCCGCATCCCTTGCCTACTACGACGGACTGCGCCGCAAGCGCCTCCCCGCGGCCCTCACCCAGGGCCTCCGCGACCTCTTCGGCGCCCACACCTACAGCAGGGTCGACGCCGAGGGCACCTTCCACACCCTGTGGGGCGAGGACCGGTCCGAGGTCGAAGCGGTCGACACCCACTAACCGAAGGCGTGCCGCATCCCCAGCGGCACGTCCATGAAACGGCGAAAGGCCCCGGTTGCCCGGGGCCTTTCGCGTTACCGCCTTCGCGTGTCATGAGGGAGCGGAGCGGGATCCGCCGGCGCTAGATGTAGATCGCGGGGTCCACGTATTCGGCAGGGTCGACGGCAGGGAGGTTCTCCCGGGTCGAGTCGCGGTGGCGGTGCGTTGCCGGTATGCCGGTGATGATCGAATCCGGCGGGGCGTCCTTGACGACGACGGCGTTGGCACCGACGGCGCTTCCGGTCCCGATCGTGATCGGGCCGAGCACCTTGGCGCCGGCGCCGATGGTGACCCGGTCGCCGATCGTCGGGTGGCGCTTGACCTTCTCAAGGGAGCGCCCACCGAGGGTGACGCCCTGGTACATCATGACGTCGTCGCCGATCTCTGCGGTGCCGCCGATGACGACGCCCATGCCGTGGTCGATGAAGAACCGCCGGCCGATCGTGGCGGCCGGATGGATTTCGATGCCCGTGGCAGAGCGGGCCAGCTGGGCAAGGACCCGGGCCGGAAACCGCAGTCCGGGACGCGACCACATGCGGTGGGTAAGCCGGTGCGTCCAGATGGCGTGGAGCCCCGAGTAAACGATCGCGTTCTCCACCGGGCCGCGTGCGGCGGGATCGTGGTCGCGCGCGGTCTGAAGATCCTCGCGGAGTCTGCTGAAAAAGCTCACCGATGCATCCTGTTCGCTGGTGGTCGGTCGGCCGGGCTGGTCAGCCGCGGATATCGTCGAACAGTACCGTGGAGATGTAGCGCTCACCGAAGTCGCAGACAATGGCGACAATGAGCTTGCCCGCGTTTTCCGGCCGCTTGGCGAGCTCGAGTGCCGCCCAGACGATCGCGCCGGAGGAGATTCCGCCGAGGATTCCCTCCTTCGTCCCGAGGGCACGCGCGACGCGCACCGAGTCCTCGACGGAGGCGTCAATGACTTCGTCGTAGATGGAGGTGTCGAGGATATCCGGAACGAAGTTCGCCCCGAGGCCCTGGATCTTGTGCGGGCCGGGAGAGCCGCCGTTGAGGATCGGCGAGTCGGCCGGTTCGACGGCGACAATCTGCACCCCGGGCTTGCGCTCCTTGAACATCTGGCCGACGCCAGTCACGGTTCCACCGGTGCCCACTCCGGCGACGAAGATGTCAACCTCGCCGTCGGTGTCTTCCCACACCTCTTCGGCGGTGGTGGTCCGGTGGATCTCGGGGTTTGCGGCGTTCGCGAACTGCTGCGCCCAGATTGCGTTCTCGGTTGTCGCGACGATTTCCTTCGCGCGTTCGACCGCCCCGCGCATTCCTTCGGAACCGGGGGTGAGGATGATCTCGGCCCCGTAGGCGCGGAGCATCACGCGCCGCTCGGTGGACATGGTCTCGGGCATGGTCAGGATGACCTTGTACCCGCGGGCCGCTCCGACCATCGCGAGCGCGATCCCCGTGTTGCCCGAGGTGCCCTCGACGATTGTTCCGCCCGGACGCAGCGCGCCCGACTTCTCTGCTGCGTCGACGATTGCGACGCCGATCCGGTCCTTGACGCTGTTCGTCGGGTTGTAGAACTCAAGCTTCACCGCAACCTGGGCGGGCAGGCCCTCGGCCAGGTGGTTAAGGCGCACCAGGGGAGTGCGTCCGACCAGCTGCGTGACGTTGTCGTAGATACGTGCCATGAGAAAGCCTGCCTAAGGGAGGTGAGCCGAGGGACGGTGGCTTCGGCCGGGCACCGTCATCCGGTGCCCGGCCGTGCCCATGGTCAGCTTAACGACGCCGGTCTTGACAGCCTATGCGACAAGCCATTCAGCGTAATATTTGCGCGCCTTGGCCAGCTTCGGGTTGATAATCACCTGGCAGTAACCCTGCTCGGGATGTTTCGCGTAGAAATTCTGGTGATATTCCTCAGCGACGAAGAACTCGGGAAGCCGCGAGATTTCCGTCACGATTGGATCGTCCCAATTCTTCTGGTTGCGCTGCAGGGCCGCTTCGAAAAGCGCCTTCTGCTCGGAGTCCTCGTAGTACATCGCTGAGCGGTACTGGGTTCCGACGTCGTAGCCCTGCCGGTTCAGCGTTGTGGGGTCGTGGGAGACGAAGAACATGTCGAGGATCACGTCTTCGGGGATGACCGTCTCGTCGAAGGTCACAGCCACGACTTCAGCGTGGCCCGTGATACCCGAGGAAACGGTTTCGTAGTTGGGGCTCCGGTCGTGTCCGCCCGTATAACCGGAAAGAACTTCCTTCACACCGACGGTTTTCTGATAGATGGCGTCGAGGCACCAAAAGCACCCGCCGCCAAGCACAAATGTCTTCATGCTATATACAATGCGCCTGCCCTCCGGAACATTCCCCATCGGGGGCCCAGATGACCTTCCGGTTAATTGGTCGGCGGTGCGGAGCCCGGGGTACAACTGGTGCTATGGAAGATGACCAGCAGACATCCCCCGCCGCCCCGTCCGGCCCCGGGGCGGTTCCGACGGTCGGAGAAGTTCTCCTCGCGATCGAAGAGCTGTGGCCTGAATCGCTTGCCGAGGACTGGGACTCCGTTGGCCTCGTCGCAGGCAGGGCCGGCGCCGAGGCCGGACGCATCCTATTCGCGGTCGACCCGACCACCGCGGTCCTCGACGAGGCGCTCGAGTGGGGCGCACAGCTCATCATCACGCACCACCCGCTGCTCCTGAAGCCCGTGAATTCGATCGCCGCATCGAACCCGAAGGGAGATGTGCTTCACCGGCTCATCGAGAGCGGCTGCGCGCTGGCGACTGTCCACACGAACGGGGACAGCGCGGTCGGTGGGGTCTCGGACGTCCTCGCCGACGCCTTCGGCCTGACCAACGTGCAGCCCCTGGTCCGCGCGCAGGACGGCCTGCCCGAGGAAGGAATCGGCCGGGTGGGTGACCTCCGGGAGCCCACCACACTGGGTGGCTTTGCCGAGGCCGTCTTCTCGATCCTTCCCGCCGTCGCCGGCGGCGTACGCGTTGCGGGCGACAAGGACGGCCTGGTGCGCCGCGTTGCGGTGTGCGGCGGCGCCGGCGACTCATTGCTGGGTCAGGCGCGCCTCAGCCAGGCCGACGTCTACGTCACCGCGGATCTGCGCCACCATCCGGCCTCGGAAGCCCGCGAAGGCGCAATCAGCGGACGTCCCTACCTCATCGACGTCTCCCACTTCGGCAGTGAGTGGCTGTGGCTGACCCCCGCCGCGGCGGCGCTCGGCAACGTCCTCACCGACCAGGGCTTCGCCTCCGACATCCGTGTCAGCTCCGTCAACACCGATCCATGGGACTTCGTGCTGACGCCCGGCCGCTCCTAAGCGGGGGCGCTCCGGCGCCGACCGGTTCCGCCTGCCGCCCGGTGCAATAGGCTAGAAGGAAAGTCATCGTCCACAACGCGGAGGTACACGTGGCTAAGGCTGCACCAGAGGAACAACTGCGCCTGCTCGATCTGCAGGCGCTCGACTCGCGCCTGAACCAGCTCCAGCGGCAGGCGGCAACGGTCCGCAACAACCCCGAAATCGCGGCGCTCGCAGCACGGGCCGCAACAGCGGACGGTGAGCTCGTGAAGGCGACGACCGAGCTCGCCGATCTCGAGCGTGAGCTCACCCGTGCCGAGGACGACGTCCAGGCCGTTGTGACCCGGTTGGAGCGCGATGAGCAGCGGCTCAACAGCGGCACCGGCACCTCGAAGGACCTCACGGCCCTCCAGAGCGAGGTCGCCTCCCTCACGCGCAGGCGCTCGGCGCTTGAGGACGTTGAACTCGACGTCATGGAGCGCGTTGAGGCTGCGCGTGCGCGGCAGGAAACCGTTCGACAGGCCACCGACGGCGTCCGCAGCGAACTTGCTGCCCTCGAAGCGGCGCGTGACTCCAAGCTCGAGGCCCTGAAGGTGCAGCGCGACGAGGTCCAGGCGCAGCGCGACGAGCTTGCCGGGAGCTTCGAGGCGGGCCTGCTTGGCCTCTACGAGAAGACGCTCGCCAAGCGCGGCGTCGGCGCCGCCCGGCTGTTCCACGGGAAGTCGGAAGGCTCCGGCATGCAGCTGAGCCCCGGCGACCTCGCGGACATCTCCCGGTCCGCACCCGACGACGTCGTCATGTGCCCCGACTCCGGGTGCATCCTCGTCCGCTCAAGCGAGTGGGGACACTGAAACCGGTGACGGCCGACCCCTTCCTCTTCCCCGCCGCCTACGGGAACGACACCGCGGTCGCGGCCGCCCAGGACGCCCCCCTGCTCGTTGTCGAGGCGGACGGCGGCTCCCGCGGCAACCCCGGCCACGCCGGATACGGCGCCCTCGTCCGTGATCCGGCCACGGGCACGATCCTCGTTGAGAAGGCCGAATACATCGGCAAGGCGTCGAACAACGTTGCCGAATACTCGGGCCTCGTTGCGGGCCTCGAACTCGCGCACGAACTCAATCCGGCGAGCCGGATCCACGTCAAGATGGACTCGAAGCTCGTTGTGGAGCAGATGTCGGGCCGCTGGCAGATCAAGCACGCCGACATGCGGGTGCTGGCAGCGAAGGCGCGGAAGATCGTCGACCCCCGCCGGGTGACCTACGAGTGGATCCCGCGGGAGCGCAACAAGGACGCCGACCGGCTGTCCAACGAAGCGATGGACGCCGGCATGGCCGGGGTGCCCTGGGCTCCCAAGGGCAACGCCGCAGCGAAGGCGGCGAAGACTCAGGTCCCGGATCAGGGTGCAACTGAGGTGGCGGAACCGGCCCGCGCCCGCGGCAGGCTGCACCACGTTGAGGTGTGGGTGCGGGACCTCGAAGCAGCGAAGGCCAGCCTCGGCTGGCTCTTGGAGCGGCTCGGATTCATCGTCAAGGACACCTGGAAGGACGGCCTGAGTTATGCGGGGGACGGGTGCTACATCGTCCTCGAAGCCGGGCCCGACGTCGCGGCCGAGCTGCATCAGCGGCGGCGCCCCGGAGTGAACCACCTTGCATTCGACGCCGGAACCCGCAGCGAGGTCGATCTATTGGCCCGGCGCGCGGCCAGCCATGGGTGGACGCTGCTTTTCGCGGACCGCCATCCGTACGCCGGGGGGGCCGAGCATTACGCGGCGTACCTCGAGAACGCCGACGGGTTCGAGATCGAGCTGGTTGCCGGAACGTCCTGACCCGGGGCTTCCCGCCGCTTCAGGGGGCCAGGATGATGTTCAGGCGGGCGGGCTTGGTGGCCGAAGCCGGCTCAAGTTCCGCCGTCCACCGCTCCTGCGCCGCCTTCAGCAGCTGGGCTGGCGTTGACGGCGCCTTGCCCCGCCGTGTGAGCAGGTGCCGGGCGAGCTCGCCGCGGGTGTGCTTGGCAAAGTGCGAGACGACTGTGCGTTTCCCGTTCCGCTCCTGGAAGACGTGCACCGCCGCGGTGCCCTCGGCAGGGGGAGCCCACGCCTGCGCGTAGGTGCTTGAGCGGCAGTCGACGATGAGGTTTCCCTCGGAGTGGGCGCGCAGCGACCCATCCAGTTCCCGCTTCCAGAACGCGCCGAGCCTCCCGGTGCCCGGAAGGTCAACCGACATCGACAGGCGGTACGCGGGGATGGGGTCCCCGAACCGGACGGCGCCCCAGAGCGCCGAGACGACGACGATGTGTTCGCGTGCCTTCCGCCGCTGGGCCGGCGTCATCCCCTGGTAGTCGAGGGCGTCGTAGAGGACGCCGGAATACACGCTGTGGGCGGGGGCGGCCGGTTCGGCCTCGAGTTCTGCGTTCCGCAGGACCTCGGCGTGAAGCGTGGCTCCGACTCCCAGGACTGCGAGGGCGTCGGGGGCTTTGCTCGCCCGTTGAAGTGCCGTGAGCACCACCCGGCGTGCGGCGTTGAGCTCCGGGAAGTGGAGGTCCTCAAAGGACAACGGGAGCCCCCGGGAGGCTGCGGTTTTTCCTTCGGACGGGGGCAGCAAAATCAGCACTGGTCCACTTTACCTTCCGGGCAGCGTGCCTCTTCCCGCTCCACCGGCAACGTAGAATGGCTTTCGGATGGGTTGACCAGGCGGTCGCGTTGGGCCCCGGTTGCAAGACCGGAACGCCCACCGAGGAACGTCCGGGCTCCGCAGAGCAGGGTGGTGGGTAACGCCCACTCGGGGTAACCCGCAGGCCAGTGCCACAGAAAAGAGACCGCTTCCTCTCGGTTCCGCCGGGGTGGAAGTAAGGGTGAAACGGTGGTGTAAGAGACCACCAGCGTGCCGGGTGACCGGCACGGCTCGGTAAACCCCACCCGGAGCAAGGCCAGACAGGACGCGCTTGAGGGCTGCTCGCCCGAGTGTCCGGGTAGGCCGCTGGAGGGCACCGGCAACGGTGTTCGTAGATGGATGGCCGCCACTCCCGCGCCGGCAACAGCGCGGGATGACAGAACCCGGCGTATCGGTCAACCCATCCACCCAAACACCCCGGAAACCTGCGTAAAACCGGCGCAGATATGACTGCGGAGCTATCAGCAAGAATGACCGCCGTCAATACTGCATCAATCGGTGCCGGGAGAATCGTCGTGGGGCCCTTGAGGAACACCGGCGCTCCGCTACCCTGTGTCAATGACCGACACCGTAGCGCCGCGGAGGCACCTTCTGCTCCGCAATACGGACTTTCGGTCGCTCTGGATTTCAGGGACGGCAGGAGTGTTCGGCAACGCGGTCGCCTCCGTCGCGCTCCCGGTGATAGCGGCGGTGGAACTGCGCGCCAGCGACTTCGAGGTGGCCGCCCTCGCGGGCATGGTTTTCCTCCCGTGGCTGCTCTTTGGCCTGGTGATCGGCGTGTGGGTCGACCGGCTTCCACGCAAGCCGGTGATCCTCTGGTCGCTCGTCCTGCGGATCGTTGCGCTGCTGTCCCTGCCGCTGGCCTATTGGTACGGCGTGCTGAGCACCCCGCAGCTGTTCCTCGTCGCCTTCCTCGCGGGGGTGTCCTCCGTCTTCTTCAACCTCGCCGACCAGGCACTGGTTCAGCAGGTCGTCACCAAGGAGGAATTGGTTGAGGGCAATGGGTTGATGACCGGGTGGGGGGCCGCCGCCGACGCCGCGGGCAGGGCCGTAGCCGGCTGGCTCACCAGTGCCGCCGGGGCGTCGAACTCGCTGCTGGTCCAGGTGGGCGCCTCGGGGGTGTCCCTTGCCGCCGTGTCGAGCCTGAAGGTGAAGGAGGTTCCGCCGCCTCCCACCAAACGCAAGCTGCTCCGGGAAATGGCCGACGGGATGGCCTACACCTTCAGCACGGGCCCGCTCCGGGCGATCCTTTTCAACGCGGCGCTGTGGAACCTCGGCGGCAACATCGCGGCGTCGCTGATCGTGCTGCTTGTCCTGCGCACACTTGGGGAGTCGGAGATCTGGCTCGGATTCCTGCTCGCGGGGGCCTCGGCCGGCGGTGCTGTCGGCGGCATCACGGCCAAGGCAATGAGTGAGCGCCTCGGCTCGGGCCCGTTGTGGCGCTGGTCCATGGTGCCCGGCGTGCTCGGGTACGCATCGCTGCTGGTCATGACCCCCGGCCTGGGCATGCTGCCCGGCGTCGCCGGGATGTTCGTGATGGGCGCGTGCGTCGCATGGAACATCGTTGTCGGAACGAGCTTCCGCCAGCGGGTGTGCCCCCCCAACATGATGGGCAGGCTGGGAGCGGCATCGCGCACGGTGAGCTGGGGCATGCTTGCCGTCGCCAGCTTCTCGGCAGGAATCCTCGCCGAGGCCTTCGGGGTCAGGACGGCGGTCCTGATCGGCGTGGTGATCGCCTTCGGGGCGCCCCTGATCGCCATCTTCGGACCACTGCGGAAGGTGCAGCGGCTCGAGGACCTTGAACCTGCCCCGTCGCCCGGAGCAGCCTGAGGCGCTAGTGCCCGAAGGGGTCGGGGTCGACGCCGGGCAGCCAGGTCAGGCCCGGAACGCCCCACCCGTGGGCTTTCATCGCCTTGCGTGCCTTGCGGCCCTGGCGGTTGTTGAGCCGGTCGATGTACAGCTTGCCGTCCAGGTGGTCGTACTCGTGCTGCATGCAGCGCGCGAACCAGCCGGTTGCCTCGAACTCGACCGGCTGCCCATCGCCGTCGAACCCCGTGACCTTGACCCACTCGGCCCGCTTCAGGGGGAAGGACTCGCCCGGCACGGAAAGGCAGCCCTCGGACTCCTCGTCCGGGTCCGGGTCCGCGCCCGAGATCTTCGAGGTGACAAGCGTCGGATTGACCAGGACGCCGCGGGGCGGCACGCCGTCGTCATTGGCCATCCCGTACACGAAAATACGGAGGCCCACACCGATTTGGGGTGCTGCGAGGCCCACCCCGTTGGCTTTGTCCATTGTCTCGAACATGTCCGCTATCAGGGTGCGCAGCTCGTCGTCGAACGCCTCGACGGGCGCGGCCCGGCGGTGCAGCACGGGTTCGCCTGCGATGGTCACGGGGTGGACAGCCATGGTTCCTTCCGGTGGTCGGGTAGACAGGGGATCGGGCGGGCGTGCGGTGGGTCAGCGGGCGATTGAACGGCCGACGGTCTCGCGCATGATTTCGCTCGTGCCGCCGAAGATCGTGAGCAGCCGGGCCGCAAGGAACGCCTGGGAGACCGGGTACTCGAGGATGTACCCGTAGCCGCCGTGAAGCTGAAGGCAGCGGTCGGAGATCGACTTGACCCGTTCGCTGGCCCACAGCTTGGCGCGGGCGGCGGCGACAGCGTCGAGCCTGCCCTCGTTGAACGCCGTCATCGCGGCATCGACGTAGGCCTCAGTGACCTCGACTTCGGTGAGGATGTCGGCAAGTTCGAACCGGGTGTTCTGGAAGTCGATGACCCGTTCGCCGAACGCATTGCGCTCGCGGGTGTACGTCACGGTCTGCTCATACACGGCGCGGGCCAGGGCCGATGACGCAACGGCAATGCCGAGCCTGCCCTGGGGAAGCTGCTCCAGGCTGTACCGCAGGCCGGAGCCCACCTCGCCCACGAGGTTGTTTCCCGGAACCCGCACGTTGTCGAAGAACAGTTCGGCTGTATCGGACGCGCGAAGGCCCATCTTGTCCAACTGGCGCCCGGTGGTGTAGCCCTCGGTCTTTTCGACCATGAACAGGGAGAAGGAGTCGCTGGCACCGCGCCCCGTTCCCCCGTCGGTCCGGGCAAGCACCAGGGACGCGTCGCCGGTGATGCCGTTGCCGATGAAGGTCTTCTGGCCGCTGAGCAGCCAGTCGTCCCCGTCGCGGACGGCTTTGGTGCGGATTCCGCGCAGGTCGCTGCCGGCGCCGGGTTCCGTCCATGCCACCGAGGTCACCTTTTCCCCCGACACCATGGCCGGCAGCCACCGCTCCTTGAGGTCCTCGGAGCCGTAGGCGAGCAGGTGGGGCAGCACCATGTCGTCGTGGAGGTGGAAGGCGAGCCCGACGGCGAGGTGGTTGCTGCGCGCGAACTCCTCGTCAAGGACGGCGCGGAAGCGGTAGTCGCCCATGCCGGCGCCACCGAACTCCTCGGGTACGGCCATGCCCAGCAGTCCCTGTTCCCCGGCGGCCTCCCAGACCCGGCGCGGCATCCGGTGCTCTGCATCCCACTGGGAGTAGAAGGGGGAGACTTCGCGGGAGTTGAACTCCTGCGCTACCTCGCGGAATAGCTCGTGATCTTCTTCGAACACTCGGCGCTCCATGCGGCAGACCTCTCAAAACGTGGTCGGTGATAACTGGAAACCTGGGGCAGGCCGCCGCGGGGCGGCCGTAAAAAACACCAGCCGTCCCGGAGAGTCTCCGGAACGGCTGGTGTTGGCGGATCGCTGCGCAATCCGCCGTGCGGGTGAGTAACGGGGGTTGAACCCGCGACCTCCTGGACCACAACCAGGCGCTCTGCCAACTGAGCTATACCCACCATGCAGCCTCGCTGGACCCGCACCCTGATCCTGCTGGGAGCCGGTCCGTTGTGTAACGGCAGCGGAAACAAGTTTACACACTTTTCCGGATGCTTTTGCCAGCGGCCCGGTCCGGGGTGTCGCCGCGCCTGCGAAGGCGGCCCGGATCAGGCGTCGAGCTGCTGGGCCAGGGCCTTGCTGGCCGCCGAATCGGGGCCGGGGCTCGGAACGAACACGGCCTGCCGGTAGTAGCGCAGCTCACGGATCGAATCCTGGATGTCACCGAGGGCGCGGTGGCCTCCGACCTTCGCCGGGGCGTTGAAGTAGGCGCGGGTGAACCAGCGGCGGGCCAGTTCCTTGATCGTCGACACGTCGATGACCCGGTAGTGGAGGTGGGCGACTACTTCCGGCATATCCCGGACCAGGAAGTTCCGGTCGGTGCCAACGGAGTTCCCGGCGAGCTGGGCTTTGTTCGGCTCGGGCACCCAGGTGCGGATGTACTCAAGCACTTTTTCCTGGGCTTCCTGCATGCTGATCCCGTCGGCAAGCTCATCGAGCAGCCCCGAGGTGGTGTGCATTGTGCGGACGAAGTCGCCCATCTGGGCAAGTGCCCCGGGATCGGGCGCGATGACGACGTCGACCCCTTCCCCCAGGATGTTCAGCTCCGAGTCCGTGACGAGCACGGCAACCTCGATGAGGGCGTCGGCCTCGAGGTTGAGGCCCGTCATTTCGCAATCGATCCACACGATGTGTTCATTTGATATCGGCACCCGACAAATGTACCGCGCAGCTGGGCCGGGCCAGCCGGTGCCTTGGGATTACGACGCGTGCCACCATGCGTCTGGCGGTATGGATCTTTCCGGCCCGGTGCGGCCTCCGGCCGGCCGTCCAGGGCCCGGTGCTAATATCGAGGCAGTTTGGATGCGTTCAGCGAAGGCCATCTTTGACCGGTCTTGGCCGGGCCAATCCCGTTAACCGCGGTCCACCGGGGGACGATTGGTTGTGCCGGCGGACGCTCACAGGCAGTGCACGCCGGTCCGGTCCGTGTTCCGGCGTGCAGTGCGCGGCGGCCTGAACGGGCCGACCGCCTGCCCATGCCGCATAACGATTGGATACCCGTACATGACCGCCCAGGTCCCCGTGACTGAGCCATCGTCCGCACCGCGCGCCGACCGGCCCAACACGGCGATTCTCCAGGGGTTCATCGGGTCGCTCCTGATGTGGGTCGGGTCCCTCGGTGTTGGCTGGCTCTCGCTTGCCTCGGTCGAGCTGCGGCGCGTGCCGGTCGTCATCTGGCTGCGCTTCGAGCCGGCCGGCGCCCTGTTCTCGGTGCTCATGCTCGCGCTCGGGGGCATGCTGCTCGTGCGGTCCTGGCTGCGCCTGGGGCAGCGGCTTGGCGGGTGGGGCCCGGAGTCCCGGCCCCACGTGCTGCGCGCCATCGTGGCGTGGGCAGCTCCGATGTGCCTGGCACTCCCTCTGTTCAGTCGTGACGTGTTCGCCTACATCGCCCAGGGCCAGGTGATGGTCGCGGGACTGAATCCCTATGTCGACGGATATTCGCAGATCTCCAACTACCTGCAGATCGGTGCCGACGACTTCTGGGCGCAGAGCCCCACGCCGTATGGGCCGGTGTTCCTCTGGCTCGAGGAACTGGTCGTCCGCGCCACCGGCGGGCAGCCGGACTTCTCGGTTGCACTGTTCAGGGCCCTGGCCCTGATCGGGGTTGCGCTCTGCGTCTACTTCGTGCCGAAGCTCGCCGAACTCCACGGCATCAACCCGAACCGCGCCCTGTGGTTAACCGCGGCCAACCCGCTGTTCCTCATCAACTTCGTGGCCGCCATCCACAACGACTCGCTGATGGTGGGCCTGGCTCTGGCCGGGCTCTACCTGACCGCAACCCGCCGCCCGCTCCTCGGCATCCTGCTGGTGACCCTCTCCGTGGGAATCAAGCCCATCACCCTGATTTTCCTGCCCTTCCTGGGGCTGATCTGGGCAGGGAAGGGAGCCTCCTGGGGGCGCAAGATCCGGTACTGGGCCATCACCGCAGCCCTCTCGCTCGGGCTGTTGGGAATCATGGGGATGCTCAACGGGCTCGGATTTGGCTGGGTCGGCGCGCTCAGCACACCCGGCAGCGTATGGATCTGGTACGCGCCCGTGGGCTTCCTGGGCATGCTGATCGAGTCCCTCGCGAACGCGGCCGGTCTACCCGGAGCGGTCCTTGCCGCAGGCATCCACAAAGCCGGAACCTTGGCGTCGGTCGGGATCATCCTCTGGCAGGTGTTCCGCGGGCAGCACAGCCGGATCGTCCGGAGGCTGGCGCTGGCCCTGTCCGCCGTCGTCCTCCTCGCACCAATGATCCAGTCTTGGTACGTGGTGTGGCTTATCCCACTGTTCGCGGTCACCGGGATCCGCGAGGACTGGCAGGTCAAGACCCTCTACTTCCTCGTATCCTTCTTCATGGTCTACGCCATTTCCGACCAGCTCGACATCTTCCCCTACTTCGAACTGAGCCTCATCGTGGCCCGTCAGGTCGCGGGTGTGGTTGCCCTCAGCTTCGCCCTTTACCTCGTGTTCCTCGACCGGCGCACCAAGGTCCTCTTCCGGCGCCGGTACCAGGCGAAAGCCCCCGGGCAGCTGCGCTGACAGGTGCCGGATTCCGCCCGGACGGGAGTGCCGCCGGGTCCGGCCGGCATGCACACCGCCCGGTTACCGGCAATACTGGGGGGATGATGGATTCTGGAGAAACACTGTTCCACGGCGAATTCGAGATCACCGAGTGGGATGCGCAGCCTTGGGAAGTACAGGGAGGCACGGGAGAATTCTCACGGGTGCGCGCCGTGAAGGTGTTCACTGGTGAGATCTCCGGCACAAGCACCGCGGAGCTGCTCATGACCGGCAACGACGTCGGCGCGGGGTACGTGGCTTGCGAGCAGTTCACCGGATATGTCGGCGAACGCTCGGGCTCGATGACCGTTCAGCACTGGGGCGTGGCCGAGGGAACGGCGGCCGCGGCCTCCGGGCACATCATCCCCGGCTCGGGCACTGACGGCCTGGCCGGGATTGCCGGCAAGGCGATCTATTCACAGGACCCCGACGGGCAGCACCGCCTTGAACTGCGGGTCAGCTTCGGATCCCTGCCCGAGTAGCATCGGCCGCGCGGCCGCTGCCGTCGGCTGCGGAGCCGGCCCCAGCGGTACAGAGATGATCAGCAGCCGGCTCGGAGGGCATAGTAAACTGGCGTTGATGCCTCCGTAGCTCAGGGGATAGAGCAGGGGCCTTCTAATCCTCTGGTCGCAGGTTCGAATCCTGCCGGGGGCACACGAAAAAGCGGTTCCGGCCAAGCACAGCGCTTGGCCGGAACCGCTCGTCTAAGAGCCCGTCTACTGCCCGGCCGTGGCGTGGAGGATGATTCCATTGCCGTCAGGGTCATCGAACTGGGCGAATCTTCCCCAGGGCGCGTCCTGGATGCCTTCGGGGATCGCCACGCCGCTCTCACGCATCCGGGCTACATCAGCCTCAAGATCGCCGGTTTCGAGGACAATTCCCTTCAGCGATCCCGGCGGCATCGTGGGAAACCATGTCACCAGGGTCATCGCCGTCTGCGCTCCCGCGGGCGCCACCATCAGCCAGCGCATGTCCGGGCCCATCCTGGTGTCGGCAAGGAGCTCAAGACCGAGGACGTCAACGTAGAAGTTCCGGGCGCGGTCCTGGTCGGAGACGGGGATGGAGAAGAGTTGTACCTTTTCGATGACCATGGGTCAATGATCGCAGGCTTCTGCGCCACCCGCGCCGTTGCGGAAGCCTCAATCCCTGGCTCCCTATGCAGGCTCACCGGGCCAGGGCGGAGAGCTGACTGCGGGCGCTCGCGGCGAGCAGGTCGGAGCCCTTCCTGCTGGAATGGACCCCGTCGTCGGTGAAACCCGCCGACCAGGAGCCGTCTGGCTCCGCAACCGCGGTGTAGACGTCGATCAGGGGCAGGCCCCGGGCCGCAGCCTCCGGCAATTCTGCGGTTCAGGTCGGCGGCCTGTGCCGGCAGCCTTTCCGATGGCGGGACGAGCGCGGCCACCGGTGATGCGCCCCGTTCGGTGATTCCGTCCCACAGGGCACCGACGCCGCGTGCGGTCTCCTCGGGCGACGTGCCGTGGTGAAGGTCGTTGGTGCCCGCCTGCACCACCACGAGATCTGCTCCTGCAACAGCGGCATCGAGCCTGCTGGTGAGATCCGACGTCCGTGCCCCGGGATGGGACTCGAACGGGCCGGACCGCAGTCCGGGCACGGTGCCGGTGACAACCGTCTGCCGCCACCAGGAGTCAGCGCCGTAGGCGTGGGAGTCCGAGAGGATCCCGATGATTCGGCGTGGCGTCGGAGTGCTCCCCGTGACGCCGGTCGGCTGCGCAGTGGCTGACGGGGTGGCGGGCGGGACGGTGGCGGCGGGAACATCCGCAGTCCGCCGGTTTGCCGTGGAGGTGGCGCCGGGTCCGGACGCTGCACCGGGACCGGGATCCCCCCGCAGGCTGACAGCGGCGGCAGCCAGCGCAACAATCAACGCCGCAGCAACGAAGGTGGCGATGCCGAGTCGTGCCCGCACGCTCCGAGCCATGATTCCCCCTGATTCTTCCCGTAGCCGCACCGGAGGTCCCATCATGACAGCCGCCGCCGGCTTCCGCACCGGCCGCACCGTGACCACGTTCGGGGATGTCCACATAGCGCCCCCGGCTCCCATTGGCGGAGCGATTGCGCCTGAGACTTGATGCGGGCCCGTGGCGGGCTGCTGAGCGAGTCAGGCGAGAGGAATTGCAATGAACGAAAACATCACCGTCCGGGGATACGTCGCAACGGACGTGCGGCTGAACCTTGCACCGAGCGGCCTGGCAATCGCGGGCTTCCGAATGTGCTCAACCGAGCGGCGGTACGACCGTTCGGCAGGGGCGTGGGTGGACGGCCACACCAACTGGTACTCGGTGTCGATGTTTCGGCAGCTGGCCACGAACGGCGCCGCGAGCATCAAGAAGGGCGACCGGGTCGTGGTTTTCGGCAGGCTGAGGATCCGGCCCTGGATCAACGACGACGGAAGGACGGGAACCTCAGTGGAAATCGACGCCGAGACGGCGGGGCACGACCTCATGTGGGGCACCGCTGCATTTCGGCGCATCTCGGTGGAGAAGATTGAAAAGACAGGGGATCACGATCCGCAGCGCGATGCCGGTCCGGCACCCGACGGCGTGGATCCCGAAACAGGCCTGATCCTCGAGCCGGAGACTACCAATGACGATGCAGGACTGACCGGGGGAGCGGGCAGCGACGATGCCGAGCCGGACGTCAGCGCGCCCGGTCCCGAGACCGAACAGGACGCCCTGGCGGTTGAGGCACGCAGCGCTTTCTAGGCGGATTGGTGCAGGTGTGAAAAGTCGTTTTCGACGCTTTTGGAATTCACCGAAATGACCGCCCACTGCGGGCCATTAGGACGTCGTGCCTCTGGCGGACATAATTCGGACCATGGCGTTGATCGTTGTTCCCTTTTCCGTGCGCGAGCACCTTGATGAAACCGTTGAAGTTCTCTCCCGGATTCGTCGGTCCGACCCTGCCTATCCGCCCCGCCAGGACGCCGACAGCGATCCGCGCTCCCTGGCCACGTGGTTGATGCAAGGTGCTGGGCTAGGCCGCTGGGTGGGGTTGTTCGATGGCCGGGTCGCCGGGCACGTCCTGGTGTCAGCACCGCATGGCTACCTTCTGGATCATTTCGGCCGGACGAATTATGCGTTCATGGCGCCCAATGGAATCGGCGAGATCGGAAAGTTCTTCGTGGATCCTCAGTCTCAACGTGGCGGAATTGGTTCGGCATTATTCTCAACCGCGGTCGAGTTCGCATGGAACGCGGGACTCCAACCCGCGCTCGCCGTATTGACGGCCTCGGAGAAGGCCCGGCGGTTCTACACGACGATGGGAATGAACAATGCAGGCAGTTTTCTCGGAGTGCACGGCGAGAATCACGTGTTCATAGACGAAACCGCGGCCCGGCGGGCACCTCAGGCAGCGACGCAGTGATGTCCGGTGATGCGATGAACATGACCGCCGCCGCAATGTCTGCCGTGGCGGCTCTGGCTGCCCTCGTTGTGGCGTGGATGAGCCTGCGCCAGTCGCAGCGCGCGTCGGAGGCCGAACGACGCCACAACGCACGTGCGATGGATGACGCGATCCAGTCACGGCTCGACCCGATGTATCCGCATCTCCGCAATGTCCTTGGACACCTCGAAGACGGTGTACCCCGGGAGATCCGGCACGTGCTGATTCCCTTTTTCGTCCTGTTCAGCGACGCGTTCGCGGCCCACCGCGACGGGCTGCTGAACGACCGAGACTGGGCGGGAATCGCCCAGGAGATGGCTTACTGGACCCAGAAGCCCACGGCTCGCCGCGCGTGGGATGCCTTCCGGCAACAGACCTGGACCGACGGGTTCGTGGAGCATGTCGATGATGTCCTCACGGGGCCACCTGTCTATCCCGACCTCGAAGGACAGTTCATCGAACCTGCAGCCACTTGGCCAAAGGGGTCTTAGCAGGCCACCTGAATGTGAGTTATGCCCTGCCACGCACTAGCCTTGGTGGTATGGCGGAATTTATCTACACAATGACCAAGGCCCGCAAGGCTGTCGGCGACAAAGTGATCCTCGACGACGTAAGCATGTCCTTCTTCCCCGGTGCAAAGATCGGCGTGGTCGGTCCGAACGGTGCCGGTAAGTCCACCATCCTCAAGATCATGGCCGGACTTGACACCCCCTCCAACGGAGAGGCCCGTCTGAGCCCCGGGTACACCGTCGGGATCCTGCTGCAGGAACCCCCGCTGAACGAGGAAAAGACCGTCCTCGGCAACGTCCAGGAGGGCGTGGCGGAGATCTACGGCAAGATTCAGCGCTTCAACGAAATATCCGAGGAGTTGGCGGATCCGGACGCCGACTACGACAAGCTCCTCGGTGAAATGGGCCAGTTGCAGGAAGCGATCGACGCCGCCGACGCCTGGGACCTCGATTCCCAGCTGGAGCAGGCCATGGACGCCCTGCGCTGCCCGCCGCCGGACGCCGATGTGTCGGTGCTCTCCGGTGGTGAGCGCCGCCGTGTCGCCCTGTGCAAGCTGCTGCTCCAAAAGCCGGACCTGCTCCTGCTCGATGAGCCCACCAACCACCTCGACGCCGAAAGCGTCCTGTGGCTCGAGCAGCACCTCTCCGCCTACCAGGGCGCCGTGCTGGCCGTCACCCACGACCGGTACTTCCTCGACCACGTCGCCGAATGGATCGCCGAGGTCGACCGCGGACACCTCTACCCCTACGAGGGCAACTACTCCACCTACCTGGAGAAAAAGCGCGCCCGGCTCGAGGTACAGGGCAAGAAGGACGCAAAGCTGTCCAAGCGCCTTACCGAGGAACTTGAGTGGGTGCGGTCGAACGCCAAGGGCCGCCAGACCAAGTCAAAGGCCCGCCTCAGCCGCTACGAAGAGATGGCGGCCGAAGCGGAGCGCACCCGGAAGCTCGACTTCGAAGAGATCCAGATCCCGCCGGGACCGCGCCTTGGCAGCCAGGTCATCGAGGCCAAGAACCTGCGGAAGGGCTACGACGAGCGCGTGCTCATCGACGGGCTGTCCTTCTCGCTGCCGCGCAACGGCATCGTCGGTGTCATCGGTCCCAACGGTGTGGGCAAGACCACCCTGTTCAAGACCATCGTCGGACTCGAACCCCTGGACGACGGCGAGCTGCGCATCGGCGAGTCGGTGAAGATCTCCTACGTCGACCAGTCACGTGGCGGGATCGACCCCAACAAGTCGCTGTGGGAAGTGGTGTCCGACGGACTCGACTTCATCCAGGTCGGCCAGGTTGAAATGCCCTCCCGTGCGTACGTCTCGGCCTTCGGCTTCAAGGGCCCCGACCAGCAGAAGAAGGCGGGCGTCCTCTCCGGCGGTGAGCGCAACCGCCTGAACCTCGCCATGACGCTCAAGCAGGGCGGCAACCTGCTGCTCCTCGACGAGCCGACCAACGACCTTGACGTCGAAACGCTCTCCAGCCTTGAGAACGCCCTGCTCGAGTTCCCCGGCTGCGCCGTGGTCGTCTCGCACGACCGGTGGTTCCTGGACCGGGTTGCAACCCACATCCTGTCCTATGAGGGCACCGACGCCGAACCCGACAAGTGGTACTGGTTCGAAGGAAACTTCGACGCCTACGAGGAAAACAAGATCGAGCGCCTCGGACCCGATGCCGCGAAGCCGCACCGGGTCACCCACCGCCGCCTCACCCGCGGCTAGGGTCCTGCCCAAGACGATTCGAGCCAGGACGATTCGAGCCAGGACGGTCCCGGCCCAGGACCCCTGGCGGAACAGCAGGCCAACGGCAGAGGACGCGCACCCGCGGGTGCGCGTCCTCTTCCGATTAACCGTGCTTCCCGGCGTGGCCGGGAGCGGGCGCTTACCTCTTGAGCGCTGTCCGGCTTCCCGCCGCCGCGATCCGAGTGTCCCCTTCCGCGCTGTCCTGTGCCGTGCCGTGCTGTGCTGTGGCACATCATCGTCCGCCGGGCGCGGTCCTGCTTGGTGCCCCTTCTATTGCCCGCCGGGCGAGGGAACCCGGATCATCCCCTCCTGCGCGACGCTGGCCACCAGGTCGCCGGCCCGGTTGTAGATCTTCCCCGCGGCGAGTCCGCGTGCCCCCGACGCACTGGGCGAACTCTGGACGTACAGCAGCCACTCGTCAACGCGCACCGGACGGTGCCACCACATCGCGTGGTCAAGGCTCGCCACGCTCATGCCGGGATGGATCCAGCTCAGTCCGTGCGGCCTGAGGATCGGCTCCAGCAGCGTGTAATCGCTGGCGTAGGCGAGGGCGGCGCGGTGCAGCGAGTCATCTCCCGGCATCGGACCGAAGGTCTTCATCCACACGGCATTCCTCGGCTCCCGGTCACCGGTGTTGCTGACATACAGCGGGGCATCGATGTGACGCACGTCGAAGGGGCGGTCGAAGGCCCACGCGCGGGCGACGGGGTGGTCGAACCCGCTCAGGAGGTCGGCGGTGCTCGGCAGCGACTCGGGGTCCGGAACGTTCTCGGGCATCGGGTCCTGGTGGAGAATTCCCTCGTCGGGTTCCTGGAAGGAGGCGATCATCGAGAGGATCGGCACACCGTTCTGGTAGGCGTGGGTGCGGCGCGCGGAGAACGACCTGCCGTCTCGCAGCCGCTGCACCCCGAAGGTGATCGGCTGGTCCGCGTCACCGGCCCGCAGGAAGTACCCGTGCATCGAGTGGACCTGGCGGGTCGGCTCGACGGTGCGGATTGCCGCGACGAGGGACTGGGCAAGGACCTGGCCGCCGAAGACACGCTTGCCCGGCTGCGGCGCCGAGGAGCCGACGAAGATGTCCTCATCCGTGTGGGCCCCCTCCGCGCTGCTCAGGTCGAGCAGTTCAAGCAGTGACTGCGTGGGATCGGCGCGGGGCTCTGCGGACATCGGGCGGGGTCTCCTTGCGGTGGAATCTGTTCGGGACCGGCGGCAGCCGTCCGGGCCTACTGCTGACCTTAGACGCACCGGAGGCGCGGCCTCAAGCGGACAGGACGACGCCGCGGGCCGGCGGGGTGCCCGCGGTTCACCGGCCTCGGAGTGCCGGTGCGCCCCCGGCGTCCGCGGCCGCGGCCGAATGGCTAGGATGCCTCCCGGTTTGAGAGGATGAGACCATGCCCCGCACCCTGACCGTCCCGATCCAGCTGCGCTTCGGCGACGAGGACTCCTACGGACACATCAACAACGTCCGGTTCCTCCAATACCTTGAGGACGCACGGATCGCGATGACCCTCGAGCCCACCGACGGGGGCACGTTCCGCGGAGCGACCGACCCCGGAACCTTCACCCTCGTGGCGCGCAGTGAAATCGAGTACCTTGCTCCGCTGAACTACGCTCCAGAACCGGTGCTCGTTGAAGCCTGGGTGGTCAATGTCGGGTCCTCAAGCTTCGAGATCGGCTACACCGTCAAGGACGGCAGTGGCCCGGACGGGGGCACGCTGTGCGCCGTCGCCTCGACAACAATGATCCTGGCCGGCCGGGAGAGCGGACGGCCCGTGCCGCTGAACGCCGGCCAGCGCACGGCCCTTGAGTCATTCTCCGGCCCGGCGGTTCCCTTCCGCCGCAGCGGCAAGTAGGCGGCCGTGACAAGCGCGGCGGGTACAACCCGCCTGCTTTTCGCCGACGCCCAGGTAGCGGCCGACCTGCGCACCTTCACGGCGCGCGCGCGGGCCTCCGACGACGGCGCGGTGCGGCTCCAGGCCCAGGGGAGCGTCCTCGCAGCCTACGTCTGCGTCCTGCGCCCGACGATCCTCGGCGAAGCAACGCCCACCGTGCTGGGCCTGCGCACAATGCCGCTGACCGAGCCCGCCTCGGTCGACGTGACCGTACCCTTGGCTGCGGTGTCCGACCGGCTCGCCAGGATGCACGACGGGGTGGAATTCGCCGTCCCGCCGACAACCGTGCAGCAGAACTGGGCGGGAATCCTTCCGCCGCGCGCGGGTTGGAGCCCGGCCGGCGCAATGAGAATCGACGCCCTCGAGCAGGCGGCCCGCGACGGAATCGCCGAGGTCGCCGGGGGTCTTCCGGACCGCGCCGGCGCCCTGATCGTTAACAACCGGCGCGGAACGGTGTGGGGGAGGGCGATGCCCGGCGCGCCAGCCGCGCTTCCGGCGGGCGCCGCGTTCGGGGCCTTCACCCTGGGATTCCTTGCTCCGGGCGAGACCCCCGCGGTCTTCACCAACGGACGGTGGACGAGGCTGAGCACCTCCCGGGGCCACGTGCTCGTGCGCGCCGCCGCGGTCTTCTAGGGCTGACCTGCTGCTTCCGGGCAGCCCTGCCCTTCCAAGGCTGTCCCGCTCTCGGGGCTAGTCCGCCGCGTTGACCATCGACTGGGCGGCCCGGTCGAGGTAGTCCCACAGCGTTGCCTCGTGAAGCGGCGCCAGCTCAAGGGAGTCGACGGCGTCGCGCATGTGCCTCAGCCACGCGTCCCGCGCCTGGGGCGTGACGCGGAAGGGGATATGGCGCATGCGCAGGCGGGGGTGACCGCGCTGCTCGCCGTAGGTCTTCGGACCGCCCCAATACTGCTCGAGGAACATCAGGAGGCGCTCCTTGGCGGGCCCGAGGTCCTCCTCCGGGTACATCGGCCGCAGGAGCTCATCCTTGGCGACGCCCTCGTAGAAGACGTCCACGAGCTTCACGAACGTGGGGTGCCCGCCGATGGTTTCGTAGAAGTTGTCGGTGAATTCCGGCTGGGTGAAGGACCGGCTGGTGGCGATCAGGCGGTCGGCGGGCAGCGGCGGGCGCTCGCTCCCGGTCCCCAGGGGGATGGTGTCCTGCTGGAACTGCTCCGAGTCGCTCACTTGTCCTTCTCTCCGGAGGTTGCCGCCGGCTCCGCGGGTTCAACATAGTTGCCCTGCGAGCGGTTTCCGACCTTGGTGATATCGCCGTTGCGCACGTACCAGATGGCACCGTCCGCATCGACCATGCGGGTGATCCTCAGTCCGAGGGACTGCACAACGCCCACGGTCTCGCCGATTTCGATGGTGTCACCGATCCCGTACTGGTCCTCGATGGTGATGAAGAAGCCGAGGAACGCGTCACGGATGACCTCCCGGGCACCGAAACCAATGGCGATGCCGACGATGCCGACGCTGGCCAGGATGGGGCCGATGTTCAGGCCCAGCTCCTGCAGCGCCATCATGATTGCCACTACGGCCAGGCTGACGCCGGCCACGCTGATCAGCAGTCCACCGATCGTTTCCGCCCTCTGTGCCCTCCGTGCTCCGTCAAGGGAACGCAGGACGGGCTGGGCCCACCGGAAGTGGGGCTTCTTGAAGACGTTGTAGCCGTTCTGCACGCGCGTCACCGAACGCCTCACAAGGAAGCGGACGAAGAGCCACATGATGAAGGCGGCAAAGAGGACGACCGCCGCGTCGAGGACGCGGCCGCCGAACCCGAGATGCGGGAAAAGGTCCATACCGATGCTGATCACTTCCATACTCACTGCCGCGCGTACATCCCCGCAGGTGGCGGAACGCGGCGCTTCTCCTTTTTCTACGGTTCGTCGACGACGATCGTCGGTTCGTGGTCGACAGGAAAGTTCACCGAGCGGGCGATGAAGCACGCTTCCGATGCTTGTTTGTGGATTGCCTGGGCCGTCTCGGCGTGGTCGGGGGAGGCGACGACGACGCGCGGCCTGAGCACGGCCCGGGTGAACTCGCCGCTGCCGTCCCGGTTGAGCCTAAGCGACCCCTCGGCGGCGTCTTCATAACCGGTAACCACGATGCCCGCCTTCACTGCCATGTGCAGGTAGGAGAGCATATGGCACTGGGACAGCGCCGCAAGCAGCAGCTGCTCGGGATTCCAGCGGTCCTTCTGGCCGTGGAAGGTGGGATCAGCCGTGCCGGGAAGGAGCGGCAGCCCCTCCGCCGTCACCTCGTGTTCGCGGCTGTAGTCCCGGTACCCCGAGGTTCCCTGACCGCGGTTACCGGTCCACTTCACCGAAACGTTGTAGTGGTGGAGGCTCATGACGCTACTTGTCTGCGGCCTGGGCGCGCAGGGCGCGCTGGACGCCGTCCCGGTTTTCCAAGAGCAGGCGCCGCAGTGACGGGTTGCCGTCGCCGAGCTCGGCAAGGAACGCATCGGTGCGGTCGAGTGTGTCCTGCGTTGTCAGGCGGGAGGGGTAGAGCCCCACGACGAGCTGCTGGGCAATCTCGTACGTGCGGGTGTCCCAAATGCCGTTGATCACCTCGAAGTACTTCGGGGCGTACGGCTCAAGGAGGCTGGTGTCGTGGACCCGGGTGAACCCGGCGATCGCCGAGCGCTGGGTGGCGTTGGGAAGGTCCGTCCGCTCCACCAGTGAACGCCAGGCCTCGGCCTTGGCCTCGGGGGTGGGGATCGCGGCGGTAGCCTGCGCGGCGGCGAGCTGCCCGGTCGCCGTCGAATCCTTCTCGAGTTCGGCGTCGATCTGCGCGCGGCCGAACCGCCCGCCGACCACGAGCGAGGTGAGCAGCTCCCACCGGAGGTCCTGGTCCACGGTGAGGCCCTCGGGAACCTGGGAGCCGTTGAGGATGGATTCGACGACGTCGAGGTGGGCCTCGGTCCGGGCCCGCGCGGCGAACGCCTTGAGGAACTGCAGTTGGGAATCGGATCCGGCGTCGGCGGCGCGCGCCAGGTCAAGCAGGCTGTCGGCCACCGCATCGCCCATCGCCTGCCGGTCCTCCGGCCGCACGTAGAACAGCAGGGTGGCGGCGAGCTGGCGCAGGAGCACGAGCACCACCGAGGAATCGGACTCGGAACCGATGTTCTGAACGATCAGTTCGACGTAATCCCGGGCCGGGGTCTCACCGTCGCGGGCGGCGTCCCAGGCCGACCCGAGGACAAGGGTGCGGGGAAGGGAATCCTCGAAGTCCTTGAGGTGCCGGATCGAGGCGCGAAGCGATGCCGGGTCGAGCCGGATCTTGGCGTAGGCGAGATCATCGTCATTGAGCAGGACCAGGGTGGGCCGGCGCAGGCCCACCGCGTCGCGGACTTCGGTCCGCTCGCCGTCGACATCCAGCTCGAGGCGGTGAACCCGCTCGAGGACGCCGTCGCCGGTGAGCTCGTAGAACCCGACCGCAAGGCGGTGCGGACGGATCGTGGGATAGCCCTCCGGGGCGCTCTGGAGGATGGTGAACGAGGTGATTGTCCCGTCGTCGTCGGTGGCCAGCTCCGGACGCAGGGTGTTGACGCCGGCGGTCTCGAGCCACAGCGCCGACCACTGCTGCAGGTCCCTGCCGCTTGCCTTCTCCAGCTCGACGAGGAGGTCCTTGAGCTCCGTGTTCTTCCAGGCATGGCGGGCGAAGTACTCGCGCACGCCCTCCATGAACTTCTCCTGGCCCACCCAGGCCACCAGCTGCTTGAGCACCGAGGCGCCCTTCGCGTACGTGATGCCGTCGAAGTTCACCTGGACATCGTCGAGGTCGTTGATCTCGGCCACGATCGGGTGGGTTGAGGGGAGCTGGTCCTGGCGGTAGGCCCAGGACTTCTCGAGGGAAGCGAAAGTGGTCCACGACTGCGTGAACTCCGTCGCCTCGGAGGCGGCAAGCGTCGACATGTACTCGGCGAAGGACTCGTTGAGCCACAGGTCATTCCACCACTTCATGGTGACGAGGTCGCCGAACCACATGTGGGCAAGCTCGTGCAGGATGGTGATGGCTCGGCGCTCCACGGTTGCGTCGGGAACCCGGGAGCGGAACACGTAGGTCTCGACGAAGGTCACCGCGCCGGCGTTCTCCATTGCCCCGGCGTTGAACTCGGGAACGAACAGCTGGTCGTACTTCTCAAACGGGTAGGGGGTGCCGAACTGCTTCTCGTAGAACGCGAACCCCTGGCGGGTCAGGTCGAAGACGTTCTCGGCGTCGAGGTACTGCACCAGCGACTTGCGGGCGAACACCCCCAGCGGGATGACCCGCCCGTCGGAGCTGGTCAGCTCGCTGCGCACTGCCTGATAGGGCCCGGCAACCAGAGCAGTGACATAGGAGGACATCACCGGGGTCGGCTCAAAGGACCAGGTCGAGCGCGCGGGGGACTCGCCCGTGGCGACGGCGGTGACCGGTTCGGGGGTGGGGGAGTTGGAGATTACGTCCCAGTGCGACGGCGCGGTCATGGTGAAGCGGAACGTGGCCTTGAGGTCCGGCTGCTCGAAGACGGCGAACACCCGCCGTGAATCGGGCACCTCGAACTGGGTGTAAAGGTAGACCTCGCCGTCAACGGGATCCACGAAGCGGTGAAGACCCTCACCGGTGTTCATGTACGGCATGTCGGCTTCGACAACGAGCCGGTTCGACGCGGCAAGGTTCGGCAGTTCGATGCGGTGGCCGTCGGCGACCTCCCCGGGGTCGAGGTCCACTCCGTTGAGGGTGACCCGGTGCACGGTGTCGGTGACCGCGTCGATGAAGGTGCTCGCGCCTTGGGCGGCGTCGAAGGTGACGACGGTGGTTGAACGGAAGACCCGGTCCCCCTGGGTCACATCGAGGGTGACGTCGTAGGTGTGGACTGTCAGCAGGGTCGAGCGGACGGTTGCTTCGCTGCGCGTCAGATTCATACCGGGCAAGGTTGGCCTCCAGTGTGGGTTAACAGGACGCCGCGCGGAGAACCTGTCAGCGCAGCGTTTCGTATTCTCTCACTTTTTCCCTCAGGCCACCTCCCTCGGCAGGGAGCCGGCGGCACCGGCGGCAGCGGAACACGCCGGCCAACCCACTAGGCTTGAAGCGGCATCTAACACCCAGCGAACGGATTGCTTCATGCGTGTCCACCTAGCGACAGACCATGCAGGTTTGGAACTCAGCGCCCACCTGCTCAAGCACCTCACCGCGGCCGGCCACGACGTCGTTGACCACGGCCCCACCTCGTACGATCCCGAGGACGACTATCCGGCGTTCTGCATCGACGCTGCGCTCGCCGTCATCACGGACCAGGAGGCCGGCAGGGAGGCGCTGGGCATCGTGCTCGGCGGTTCAGGGAACGGCGAGCAGATCGCCGCCAACAAGGTGCGCGGCGTCCGTGCCGCCCTCGCCTGGAGCCTCGACACCGCGCGGCTGGCACGCCAGCACAACGACGCCAACGTTGTGGCAGTCGGCGGACGCCAGCACACCGTCGACGAGGCCACGGCCATCATCGAGGCATTCCTTGCCGAACCGTTCAGCGGAGAACCCCGCCATGTGCGCAGGATCGGCAAGGTCGGAACCTACGAAACAACCGGTGAAATTGTCCGTTAGCCCCGCCGCCGTACAGGCGGGAGCCGGCGCAGGGGAAAACCGTGCCTGAGGGACATTCGATCCACCGGCTCGCACGCCAGTTCTCCTCCGTTTTCGCTGGGGAGCGGCTGAACGTGACAAGTCCGCAGGGCAGGTTCGCCCCCGGCGCCGCCCTCCTCGACGGCCAGATCCTCGTGGACGCCGCGGCACACGGGAAGCAGTTGTTCCTGCGCTTCGACAACGAGGCGGTGCTCCGGGTGCACCTCGGGCTCTACGGGGCGTGGAGCTTCGGCGGGGACAGCACCTTCACCGGCGCATCGAGCATCGGCGCGCCACGGCGCATCGGGGAGAGCGAAACCGCAGGGGAGGCCGACCCCTCCGGGCCCAACGACCCTTACCAGGGCCCGCCGGCCCCCGTCGGCGCGGTGCGGGTGCGGCTCGTCTCCGCGCACGGCTGGGCGGATCTGCGCGGGCCCACGGCCTGTGAAGTGATCACCCCTGCCCAGGAGTCCGCGGTGCGCGCCCGTCTCGGCCCCGACCCGCTCCAGCCGGACACCGACCCCGCCGTTTTCGTCAGCAGGCTCGGAGCAGCCGGGAAACCGGTCGGCGCCGCGCTCATGGACCAGTCGGTGCTCGCTGGCGTGGGCAACGTCTACCGTGCCGAGGTTCTCTTCCGCGCCCGGCTCAACCCGTGGCGTGCCGGCCGGGCGGTAGCACCGGAGGCGGCCCGCCTGCTCTGGGACGACACCGTCCAACTGATGAACGACGGCGTCCGCCAGGGGAGGATCATTACGACGATGCCCGAGGACCGCGGGGGAGCCACCGGCGCCCTCGCACCGCACTACGTGTACAAGCGGACCGGGGAGCCGTGCAGGAGATGCGGAACAACCGTGGAGATGGCCGAACTGGTGGCCCGGAAACTGTACTGGTGCCCCGCCTGCCAGGCGGACTGACCGGCGGCGGGCCGCGGAGGCAGCGCATCCGAAAAGCCTCCGGAACGCAAAAACACCCGGCCGTTTTCTGCGGCCGGGTGTTTTTCCCTTTGGAGGGGATGACGGGAATCGAACCCGCGTAATCAGTTTGGAAGACTGAGGCTTTACCATTAAGCTACATCCCCGGGTTCCGGGCCCTGCGGCTCATCGGAACGCATATAACTACACCACAAACCGGCCCCGATCGCCAAATGTGCAACGGCGGGCAAAGTTCCGTAGACTGGCACCTGCACTCTCGGGGTGTAGCTCAGCTTGGTAGAGCGCCTGCTTTGGGAGCAGGAAGTCGCAGGTTCAACTCCTGTCACCCCGACTCTGTATTCTCGAAGGCACCGTATCTTCGGATACTGCACCTTCGTTTTAGATGCAGAAATTATCCCACATCATTCAGGAGTCCTACGCTGTGAAGAGCGCTGTCGAAAACCTTTCGCCCACGCGGGTGAAGCTCAATGTTGAGGTCCCGTTCGAGGAACTCCAGCCAAACATCGACGAGGCCTACAAGACAATCGCCGGTCAGGTGCAGGTTCCTGGGTTCCGCAAGGGCAAGGTTCCCCAGCAGCTCATCGACCAGCGCGTCGGCCGCGGCTACGTCATCGAGACGGCCGTCAACAAGGGACTCGACGGGTTCTACCAGGAAGCGGTCCGTGAAACCGGCATCCGCCCCCTGAGCCGCCCCGAGGTCGAGATCACCGAGGTCCCCGACCCGTCGGCCAAGGAAGGCCAGCTGGTCTTCACCGTCGAGTTGGACGTCCGCCCCGAAATCGAACTGCCCGACTACTCGGGCATCGAGGTCACCGTCGAAGCCGCAACGGCCTCCGACGAAGACATCGACAAGGCTGTTGACGAACTGCGCAGCCGCTTCGGCACGCTCACCGCCGTCGACCGCCCCTCGCAGGACGGCGACTTCCTGACCATCGACCTCACCGCGAAGGTGGACGGCGAAGAGGTCGACTCGGCCCAGGACCTCTCCTACAACATCGGTTCGGGCAGCATGCTCGAGGGCATGGACGAAGCAGTCACCGGGCTCAGCGCCGACGAATCGGCCACTTTCGAAACGAAGCTTGCCGGCGGCGAGCACGCCGGTGCCGACGCCCAGGTCACCGTTGTCGTCAAGGCCGTCAAGGTGCGCGAGCTCCCCGAGGTGAACGACGACTTCGCCCAGCTCGCCAGCGAGTTCGACACCGCCGCCGAGCTCCGCGAGGACCTCGCCAAGCGGGCCTCCGAAAGCAAGGTTGTCGACCAGGGCGTCGAAGCCCGCGACAAGGTCCTCGACACGCTCGTCGAAATGATCGAGGTTCCCGTTCCCGAGACCGTCATCTCGGAGCAGCTCGAGCAGCACTTCAAGCCCGAGAACGCCGGCGCCGCAGGCGACGACCACGACACCGAAGAGCACCGTGCGGAGGTGCGCACCAACACCGAGCGCGCCTTCCGCAACGAGATCATCCTCGACGCGGTCGCCGACAAGGAGGAAGTGGCAGTCAGCCAGAACGAGCTGATCGACTACATCGTCTCAACGGCCAGCCAGTACGGCATGGAGCCGAACCAGTTCGCCCAGATGCTCGACTCCAGCGGCCAGGTGCCGATGATCGTCGGCGAGGTGCGCCGACGCAAGGCACTGGCGAAGGTCCTGGAATTGGCGAAGGTCACCGACACCAACGGCGACGCCGTCGACCTCAGCGACTTCGTGCGCCCCGCCGGTGACGTCGAGGCCGCTGGTGCGCCGGACGACGCCCCCGAGGCCGCCGGTGCGCCGGACGACGCCCCCGAGGCCGCCGGTGCGCCGGACGACGCCCCCGAGGCCGAGGTTGCCGGCGAAGAGTCGGCACCGCGCGCCTAACTCCGGCATTCTTTGGACGCCGCGGCCCTTCCGGGCCGCGGCGTCTTTTGCGTTGCGGCTGTGGCCGCCGACGCCGCGCCACCTGCCCTCCGGGACTGGTGCGCCGTCAGCGAACAGTTACCCGGGCGGGAGCAAAAACGGGCCGGGCCGGGTTAGTGTCCAATGAGAGATAAACGGCCGGGCGGTTCCCCAGGGAACAGGCCCGCCAGAGTGAGAGGTCACAAGAATGGCAATCGAACCAACCACCCCCCGCATGGCGAGTGTCGACGCGGGCAACCGTGATGACTACATCTACAACCGTCTCCTCAAAGAACGCATCATCTGGCTCGGTTCCGAAGTCCGCGATGAGAACGCGAATGCCATCTGCTCCCAGCTCCTGCTGCTCTCGGCCGAGGACCCGGACCGCGACATCTTCCTCTACATCAACTCGCCCGGCGGCTCGGTGACCGCGGGCATGGCGATCTACGACACGATGCAGTTCATCCCCAACGACGTTGTCACAGTGGCGACCGGGCTTGCCGCCTCGATGGGCCAGTTCCTGCTTTCCTCCGGCACCAAGGGCAAGCGCTACGCGACCCCCCACGCCCGCATCCTCATGCACCAGCCCTCCGGTGGAATCGGCGGAACCGCGTCGGATATCCGGATCCAGGCCGAACTGATCCTTCACATGAAGCAGGTCATGGCCGAACTCACGGCAGAGCAGACCGGCCAGAGCGTCGAAACCATCCTGAAGGACAACGACAGGGACAAGTGGTTCACCGCGCAGGAAGGGCTCGACTACGGCTTCTTCGACCACATCTCCGCCCATGCAGGCACTGTGTCCGGCGGCGGCGGCACCCAGCGCGCCTAAGCGTCACCGCCGTTTTCACAATCACGAGACTTTCCACCAGGAGACACCCATGAATTCCCATTACTCGGCCGCGGCTGGATCGCAGGCACCCCAGATGCCCACGAGCCGCTACATCCTTCCCCAGTTCGAAGAGCGCACCCCCTACGGCTTCAAGCGCCAGGACCCGTACACGAAGCTGTTCGAGGACCGCATCATCTTCCTGGGCACCCAGGTCGACGACGCATCGGCGGACGACATCATGGCGCAGCTGCTCGTTCTCGAGTCCACCGACCCCGAGCGCGACATCACCCTCTACATCAACTCGCCCGGCGGATCCTTCACGGCAATGACCGCCATCTACGACACGATGCAGTTCATCCGGCCCGAGGTCCAGACCGTATGCCTCGGCCAGGCGGCCAGCGCCGCGGCGGTCCTGCTCGCCGCGGGCGCCCCGGGCAAGCGCCTCGCGCTTCCCAACGCGCGCGTCCTGATCCACCAGCCTGCGCTCTCGGGCGGCCAGGGCGGCCAGGCATCCGACCTTGAAATCCAGGCCAATGAAGTGATGCGCATGCGCACCTGGCTGGAAGACACGATCGCCCTGCACACCGGGCGGCCCTCCGAGCAGGTCAACCTCGACATCGAGCGCGACAAGATCCTGACGGCCGCGGAATCGGTCTCCTACGGGCTTGTCGATGAGGTGCTGACCTCCCGCAAGATGGTTCAGCCGAAAATCAACACTCCATAATCCGCCGTCCGGAGCCCGCTCCGGAACGGACGACCGGGATGCCCGTGGTGCTTTTCATTGGCACCACGGGCATTTTGATGCTGATTCGCCGGACCATGTGGCCTAGAGTGGAGACAGCAACCAAGTACCACGTAAGGGGACTGACACATGGCTCGCATTGGTGAGAGCACGGATCTGCTCAAGTGCTCTTTCTGTGGAAAAAGCCAGAAGCAGGTCCGGAAGCTGATCGCCGGCCCCGGGGTGTACATCTGTGACGAGTGCATCGATCTGTGCAACGAGATCATCGAAGAGGAGCTGTCCGAGGTCGCCGACCTGGGCACGTTCGAACTCCCCAAGCCCCGCGAAATCTTCGATTTCCTCCAGGAATACGTGGTGGGCCAGGAACCGGCAAAGCGGTCCCTGGCCGTGGCCGTCTACAACCACTACAAGCGCATCCAGTCCGGCGGCGCGCCCCGGCCGGCCGGAACCCTCGCCGGAGCCGCGAGCGGCGAGGATGTCGAGATCGCCAAGTCGAACATCCTCCTGATCGGCCCCACCGGGTGCGGGAAGACCTACCTCGCCCAGACACTCGCCCGCCGGCTCAATGTGCCCTTCGCCGTCGCCGACGCGACGGCGCTCACCGAGGCCGGGTATGTCGGCGAGGACGTCGAAAACATCCTGCTCAAGCTGATCCAGGCCGCCGACTACGACGTCAAGAAGGCCGAGCAGGGGATCATCTACATCGATGAGATCGACAAGATCTCCCGCAAGAGCGAGAACCCGTCCATCACCCGCGACGTCTCCGGTGAAGGCGTCCAGCAGGCCCTGCTGAAGATCCTTGAGGGAACCGTCGCGTCGGTCCCGCCCCAGGGCGGCCGGAAGCACCCCCACCAGGAATTCATCCAGATCGACACAACGAACGTGCTGTTCATCGTCGCCGGTGCATTCGCCGGCCTCGAGGAAATCATCGGCTCGCGTGCCGGGCGAAAGGGCATCGGTTTCGGCGCGCCCCTGAGCTCCCTCAAGAACGAGGAAGTCAGCTACGGCGACGTCATGCCCGAGGACCTCCTGAAGTTCGGTCTGATCCCGGAATTCATCGGCCGGCTCCCGGTCATCACCACCGTGACCCACCTCGACCGCCCCGCGCTGATGCAGATCCTCACCGAGCCCAAGAACGCGCTGATGAAGCAGTACCAGAAGATGTTCCTGCTCGATGGCGTGACCCTGACGTTCGAACCCAAGGCCCTTGAGGCGATCGCCGACCTCGCCCTGGAGCGCGGCACCGGTGCGCGGGGGCTGCGCGCCATCATGGAGGAAGTGCTGCTGCCGGTCATGTTCGACCTTCCCAGCCGCGATGACGTCGCGTCGGTCGTGATCACGGCCGACGTCGTCGCCAAGCGCGCCGAGCCGACCCTGCTCTCGCACGAGGTGGTCGCCAAGCGCCGGAACAAGTCGGCTTAGCAGTTTCAGCCGTCCCCGCCCCCGAGTCCGGGAGCGCGGGGGAAGCAATCAGTCAACGTGGGGGTGCTGCCGGTTTTCCGGCCGCACCCCCGTTTGCTGTGTCGTAATGAAGGAGTATCCCCATGAGTCAAGCCACCCCAGAGCGCGTCAATTTCTGGTTCGACCCGACCTGCCCGTTCACCTGGGTCACCTCCCGCTGGATGGTCGAGGTGGAGACGGTGCGCGCGGTGGAGACCGACTGGCACGTGATGAGCCGGGCCATCCTCAACGAACACGTCGAGCTTTCGGGTGAGGACCGGAAGGATCGGGACGCGCTCTGGGCGCCCGTGCGGGTGATCATCGCCGCCGAGGCGCTCCACGGAAGCAAGCACGTCAAGCCGCTCTTCGACGCGATGGGAACCCGGATCCACGTCGACGGGCGGCGCGACTTCCCGGCGGTCATCGAGGAATCCCTCGCCGAGCTGGGCCTGCCTGCCGAACTCGCGGCGTACGGAGCCAGTGATGAGTACGATGAACGGCTGCGGGCCTCACACCAGGGCGCCATCGACAAAGTGGGGAACGGGGTGGGCACGCCCGTCGTCGCCTTCAACGGCACCGCCTTCTTCGGACCCGTGCTCACCCGAATCCCGCGCGGGGAGGATGCGGGCCGCCTGTTCGACGCCGCGGTCCAGCTTGCCAGCTTCCCCGAATTCTTCGAGATCAAGCGCTCCCGCACCGAGGCTCCGCGGTTCGACTGACAGGTCGCCTGCGGCCACCCAGGCCCCCACAGCAGAACGGCCCCGCAAAGTGCGGGGCCGTTCTCGTGAGGTCGGGAAACCGGTCAGGCCTCCGAGGGGACCAGCTCCACTGCGGAAACCATCAGGTCGCCGTCGCCCTCCGCCAGCTTGAGCTCGCGGGCGTTGCCGGCAGCGAGCAGGTCGGGAAGGCCTGCCCTGATGTGCGAGATGCGTGCCGATGACGCAGTCACCACGGCCGTCGCGACCTCGGTGCGCTGCTTGACCTTCGCCTCGGACTTCGCCTTCCGCACGCCGCCCAGGGCCAGGGCGACCGATGTGAGCAGTTCCGGATCGGCGCCGTCGGCAAGACCCTGCAGGGCGTCCACGGCGGGCCACGGCGCGCGGTGAACCGAGCCTTCCCGCCACCAGCTCCACACCTCGTCGGTGGCGAACGGAAGGAAGGGAGCGAACAGCCGCAGCAGGGCATCGAGGGTGGTGGCCAGGGCGGTCAGCACCGATTCCTTGGCGTCGTCGCCCGCAGCGCCGTAGGCGCGGTCCTTGACGAGTTCAACGTAGTCGTCGGTGAACGTCCAGAAGAACGACTCGGTCAACTGGAGCGCACGCGCATAGTCGTACTTCTCGAACGCCGCCGTCGCCTGGGCCGTGACCTCGCGCAGCTGCGCCAGCAGTGCAAGGTCCAGCGGGTGCGTGACCCGCTGCAGGGCTGCGGGGGAGGCCGAGCTCTCGGTTGCGCCGAGGTTCAGGACGAACTTCGAGGCGTTGAGCAGCTTGATGGCAAGCCGGCGCCCGATCTTCATCTGGTTGATCTCGTAGGCGGTATCGGAACCGAGCTTCGCCGAAGCGGCCCAGTAGCGCACCGCGTCGGCGCCGAACTGCTCGAGCACGTCGGTTGGAACCACCACGTTGCCCTTGGACTTGGACATCTTCTTCCGGTCGGGATCAAGGATCCAACCGGAGAGCGCCGCGTGGCGCCACGGCGCCGAGTCCTGCAGTGCGTCGGCGCGCACCGCCGTCGAGAACAGCCAGGTGCGGATGATGTCGTGGCCCTGCGGGCGCAGGTCGAAGGGGAAGACGCGGGAGAACAGTTCCTCATCCCGCGACCAGCCGCCGACGATCTGCGGGGTCAGCGACGACGTCGCCCAGGTGTCGAGCACGTCCTGGTCACCGATGAACCCGTTCGGCTGGTTCCGGGCGCTCTCGTCGAACCCGGGGGCCGGCTCGCCCGCCGGGTCGACCGGGAGGGACTCGAACGAGGGGACGATCGGGCTCTCGTAGTCGGGTTCGCCGTCGGCGTCGAGGCGGTACCAGACCGGCACGGGAACGCCGAAGAAGCGCTGCCGGGAGACAAGCCAGTCGCCGTTGAGCCCCTCGATCCAGTTCTCGTAGCGGGAACGCATGAACGCGGGGTGGAAATCGATCTCCCGGCCGCGGTTGATCAGCCGCTCGCGCTTCTCGGCGTCGCGGCCGCCATTGCGGATGTACCACTGGCGGCTCGTGACGACTTCGAGGGGCTTGTCGCCCTTCTCGTAGAAGTTCACCGGGTGGGTGATCTTCACGGGCTCACCGTCGAGGTCTCCGCTGGCGCGCAGCAGTTCGACGACTGCTTCCTTGGCGCTGAAGATCGTCTTTCCCGCCAGCGCCGCATAGTTCTCCCGGGCGCGGTCGGTGGCGATCCACTCCGGGGTCTCAGCACGGATGCGGCCGTCGCGGCCGACGACGGCACGGGTGGGAAGCTGCAGTTCGCGCCACCAGGTGACGTCGGTGAGATCGCCGAAGGTGCAGATCATCGCGATGCCGCTGCCCTTGTCGGGCTTGGCCAGCGGGTGTGCCTTGATCTCGACCTCGACGTCGAACAGGGGGGAGGTGACGGTTGTGCCGAACAGCGGCTTGTAGCGCTCATCGTCGGGGTGGGCCACCAGGGCCACGCACGCGGGAAGGAGTTCCGGGCGGGTGGATTCGACGTGGATCTGCTGCCCGTCGGGGGCATGGAAGGCGATGCGGTGGTAGGCGCCGGGCTGCTCGCGGTCCTCGAGCTCGGCCTGGGCCACGGCGGTGCGGAAGGTGACGTCCCAAAGGGTCGGCGCTTCGGCGAGGTAGGCATCGCCGGCGGCCAGGTTCGTCAGGAAGGCGCGCTGCGACACGGCCCGGGAGGTGTCATCGATGGTGCGGTAGGTCAGGTTCCAGTCGACGGACAGGCCAAGGGTGCTGAAGAGATCCTCGAAGACCTTTTCGTCATCGACCGCCACCTCTTCGCAGAGTTGGATGAAGTTGCGCCGGGACACGGCGTCGAAGTCGCGCTGATTCTTGGCGGGCTGCGCCGGCGGGGTGTAGTCCGGGTTGTAGGGGACGGAGGGGTCGCAGCGCACGCCGAAGTAGTTCTGGACGCGGCGCTCGGTGGGCAGGCCGTTGTCGTCCCAGCCCATGGGGTAGAACACGTTCTTCCCGCGCATGCGGTGGAAGCGGGCCAGGACGTCGGTCTGCGTGTAGGAGAACATGTGGCCGACGTGGAGCGAACCCGATGCCGTGGGCGGGGGAGTGTCGATCGAGTACACCTCCCCGCGGGTGGTGTCCCGGTTGAACGCGTACGTCCCGTTGTCCCTCCACTGCTTCGCGAGGCGGGGCTCAAGGCCCTCCAATGCGGGCTTGTCGGGGACGGTGACGGGCTGGTGTGCGGGCGTGTCTGTGCCCTGAGTGTTTTCGGCCATGCGGCCCATTCTTTCATGTCGCCCGGCCGTGCCGGCCGCAGCGCCGGGCGCATGACGGCGGATGCTGGCTAGAGTGGTCAAATGAGCACCGGACAAACACCCTCGACAGCCATCGGATCGCCCTCGCGCACCTCCTCCGGACCCCTGCACGCCGTCGTCACGGGGGCCAGTTCGGGGATCGGGGCCGCCACGGTCCGCGCACTGCGTGCCGCCGGCTGGGAGGTGACCGCCGCAGCCCGCCGCGCCGACCGCCTTGAGCAGCTCGCCGCGGAAACCGGAGCTCGGGCGGCCGTCGTCGACGTCACCGACGAAGAGTCGGTGGAGCGCCTGGTGCGGGAGGTCACGGGGGCCGGCGAGGTGAACGCCGTGATCAACAACGCCGGAGGTGCCTTCGGTATGGAATCAGTGGCCGAGGCGCGCACCGCCGACTGGGAGCACATGTACAACGTGAACGTCCTCGGCTCGATGCGCATCACCCGCGGTTTCCTGCCCGCCGTGCGCGCCAGCGGACACGGCAGCTTCGTGTTCCTGACGTCGACCGCAGCGCTTGCCGCCTACGAGGGAGGCGCCGGCTACGTCGCCGCGAAGGCCGCCCAGCAGGCGCTGGCGCGCACCCTGCGCCTCGAGGAGGCCGAGCACAATGTGCGGGTGATCGAAGTGGCACCGGGCTTGGTGCACACCGAGGAGTTCTCCCTGAACCGCCTCGGCAGCAAGGACGCGGCCGACAAGGTCTATGCCGGGGTGGCGAACCCGCTGAGCGCCGCCGACGTCGCGGACACCATCGTCTATGCACTCAACGCCCCGCTCCATGTGAACGTCGACTCCCTTGTGCTGCGCCCGCTGGCCCAGGCCGCCAACCACAAGGTCATCCGCGCCACCTAAGCAGCCACGGCGTCCGGACACCGGCCTCGTCGCCGTAACCTTGGACCCTTTCGACACTCTTCCCCACCGGCGGCTAGACTTGGACCACAAGCGTCGAACCGGCCATCACCGGGGAGCTTCCGGAAGAACGGCGAGAGGGACCCGGCAGGGGCCGCCTCGCCCAGTAGACCCGGACGGGTGGGCCCGTCAACGCCTGAAAATGAGTGGCAGCCCTGTGGGGCCGGCCTCCTCCGGGAGGCTGGACGCACGGCGGCGGCAAGTGAGGTGGTACCGCGGGTTCCGCTCCCGGTGGCCGGCACAACCGGCCCCAGGTCCAGAGCACGTCCTCGCAGCAGGATGACCGCCCCTTGTTCTGTCTCCACCGTTGTTCAGGATGAATAAATGCCGCAGATCTACCCCAAAGCCACCTCCTCCACCGGCCGCACCCCCGAGGGCACGCAGCCCGAGGGCGCAGGAGCCTCGCCGCGCTTTCCCGAACTCGAAGAGCGGGTGCTGAAGTACTGGGACGCCGACGGTACGTTCCAGTCCTCGATCGATGCCCGCGACGCCGGCGAAAACGGTTCAAACGAGTTCGTCTTCTACGACGGTCCTCCCTTCGCGAACGGCCTGCCGCACTACGGCCACCTGCTCACCGGCTACGCCAAGGACCTCGTGGGCCGCTACCAGACCCAGCGCGGGCGCCGCGTTGAACGGCGCTTCGGGTGGGACACCCACGGCCTGCCCGCCGAGCTCGAGGCGATGAAGCAGCTGGGCATAACCCAGAAGCAGCAGATCGAGGCCATGGGCATCGACAAGTTCAACGAAGCCTCCCGGGCCTCCGTCATGAAGTACGCCGAGGAGTGGAAGGCGTACGTCACCCGCCAGGCCCGCTGGGTCGACTTCGAGAACGACTACAAGACCCTGAACATCGAATACATGGAATCGGTCCTGTGGGCGTTCAAGACGCTCTACGACAAGGGCCTGCTCTACAACGGCTACCGCGTGCTGCCCTACTGCTGGAACGACGAGACGCCGCTGTCCAACCACGAGCTGCGCATGGACGACGACGTCTACCAGGACCGGCAGGACCAGACGGTCACCGTCACCTTCCCGATCCTTGCCGGCGAGTCGGCGCTCTCGCAGGAGCTCGCAGGCACCGCCGCGCTCGCCTGGACCACGACGCCCTGGACCCTTCCCACGAACGCCGCCCTCGCCGTCGGGCCCGACATCCGGTACGCCGTCGTCCCCGACGCGCGGGAGTCGGCCGACGGGGCGGCGCCCGGGCGCTTCCTGATCGCCGAGGACCTCCTCGGCGCCTACGCCAAGGACCTCGGCTACCCCGACGCCGCCGCGGCGGCCGCCGCCGTCACCGCCACCTATCTGGGCACCCAGCTCGACGGGCTCACCTACGAACCCCTGTGGGACTACCTCGCCGATCCCGAAGCCGGCGGCTACCAGAACGCGTTCCGGTTCCTCGTCGCCGACTACGTGACGACGACCGACGGCACCGGCATTGTCCACCAGGCGCCTGCCTTCGGCGAGGAGGACCAGAAGATCTCCGAGGCCGCCGGGATCCAGGTGATCCTCTCCGTCGACTCCGGCGCCCATTTCCTGCCGCTGTTCGGCCGCGGCCCGCTGGCGGAGATCGCCGGCCAGCACGTCTTCGCGGCGAACAAGCCGATCACCCGCGTCCTCAAGGAGCAGGGGCGCCTCGTACGCCAGGCCAGCTACGTCCACAGCTACCCGCACTGCTGGCGGTGCCGCAACCCGCTGATCTACCGTGCCGTGTCCTCCTGGTTCGTGGAGGTCACCAAGGTCAAGGACCGCATGGTGGAGCTGAACAAGGAGATCAACTGGATCCCCGGCAGCGTCAAGGAGGGCCAGTTCGGCAAGTGGCTCTCCAACGCGCGCGACTGGTCGATCAGCCGCAACCGCTACTGGGGCAGCCCCATCCCGGTGTGGCAGTCCGACGACCCCACCTACCCCCGCGTCGACGTGTACGGGTCGCTGGCGGAAATCGAAGCCGACTTCGGCCGCCTGCCCCTGAACAAGGACGGACAGCCGGACCTTCACCGGCCGTTCATCGATGAGCTGACCCGCCCCAACCCCGACGACCCGCGTTCCCCGGAGGAGGGCGGATCGACGATGCGCCGCGTCTCCGACGTCCTCGACGTCTGGTTCGACTCCGGCTCGATGCCGTACGCCCAGGTCCACTACCCGATGGAGAACGCCGACTGGTTCGCTTCGCACAACCCGGGCGACTTCATCGTCGAATACATCGGGCAGACCCGCGGCTGGTTCTACACCCTCCACGTCCTGGCGACGGCCCTTTTCGACCGCCCGGCCTTCCGCAACGTCATCAGCCACGGCATCGTGCTGGGCTCCGATGGCCAGAAGATGTCAAAGAGCCTGCAGAACTACCCCGACGTCTCCGAGGTCCTTGACCGCGACGGCTCCGACGCGATGCGCTGGTTCCTCATGTCCTCGCCCATCCTGCGCGGCGGAAACCTCGTCGTCACCGAACAGGGCATCCGCGACGGCGTGCGCCAGGTCATCCTGCCGCTCTGGAACGTCTGGCACTTCTTCAGCCTGTACACCAACGCCGCCAACGGCGGCGCCGGGTACGAAGCGCGCACGGTGAGCGCTGAGGCCGCGGCGGGGCTGCGCGAACCCCTCGACCAGTACCTGCTGGCCAACACCGGCAACCTGGTCCGGGAGGTCACCGAGGCCCTCGACGCGTTCAACATCAGCGACGCGAGCGAGTCGCTGCGCCGCTACCTTGACACGCTGACCAACTGGTACGTCCGGCGCAGCAGGCAGCGGTTCTTCGATGAGGACACCGAGGCCTTCGACGTCCTCTACACCTGCCTCGAGGCAGTGTGCCGGGTCGCAGCGCCTCTGCTGCCCCTTGTCACCGAGGAGATCTGGCGCGGGCTCACCGGCGGGCGCTCTGTCCACCTCACCGACTGGCCCTCGGCGTCGGAGTTCCCTGGTGCCCCCGAGCTCGTGGAGCGCATGGACCGCACCCGGCAGATCTGCTCGGCGGGCTCGAGCCTGCGCAAGGCCGCGAACCTGCGCGTCCGGCTTCCGCTCTCGGAGCTGATCGTCGTCGCGCCCTCCGCCGAAGGCCTGCAGGGCCAGTTCCAGTCGATCATCGCCGACGAACTGAACATCAAGTCGGTGCGCCTGATCGACGACGCCGACGCCTCGCCGGAGGAATTCGGCATCACCCAGCGGCTCGCCGTCAACGCCCGCGCCGCCGGGCCGCGCCTCGGCAAGAACGTCCAGACCGTCATCAAGGCCGCAAAGGCCGGCGACTGGTCCGTGAACGACGCCGGCACCGTCACCGCCGGCGGCGTGGCGCTGGAGCCCCAGGAATACACGCTGGAGACCGTCGTCGACAGCGCCGACTCCGACGAAAAGGCCGTCGCTGTGCTGCCAGGAGGCGGGTTCCTGGTACTCAGCACCGCCGTCACCGAGGAGCTCGCAGCCGAAGGCACCGCCCGCGACGCGATCCGTGCCATCCAGCAGGCGCGGCGCGACGCGGACCTGTCGATCAGCGACCGCATCACGGCAACCGTCGAAACGGCCGCCGGCAGCGTGAAGGCCCTCGAGGACCACGCCCGGCTCATCCAGGACGAGACCCTCACCAACGAACTGATCGTGCGGGCCGGCAATGGCTCGGGCGAAGACTTCCGCGTCACCGTTGAAAGGCACAAGTGAACCCGAACGACGAAGCGCCCCTTGACCAGTTCTCCGTCGAGAGCGTCTACGCCGAACTGCTGAGTCGCGCCCCCGAGCACAAGATGGAGCCGCGCATGGCCCCGATGTTCCGGGTCATGGAGATCCTCGGGGAGCCGAACAAGGCCTTCCCGATCATCCACATCACCGGGACCAACGGCAAGACCTCGACCGCGCGCATGATCGAGTCCCTGCTGCTGGCGCACGACCTGAGGACCGGCCGGTACACCAGCCCGCACCTGTCCCGGGTCACCGAGCGGATCAGCATCGACGGCGAGCCGGTGCCCGACGAGACGTTCGTGCGGGTCTGGGACGAGATCCGGCCGTACCTCGACATCGTCGACGCCGAGCTAGACACGGCGGGCCAGCCGCGCTTGACCTACTTCGAGTGCGTCACCGTGCTTGCCTTCGCTGTCTTCGCCGATGAACCCGTCGACGTGGCCGTCATCGAGGTGGGCCTGGGCGGGATCACCGACGCCACGAATGTCGGCGACGGCGTGGTCTCGGTGGTCACCCCCATCTCCCTGGACCACACCGACCTGCTCGGCGACACCGTCGAGGACATCGCCTACGAGAAGGCGGGCATCATCAAGCCGGGCGGCTTCCTCATCAGCGCCGCCCAGCCGAGGGACGCCGCCCAGGTGCTGCTGGAGAAGGCCCGGGAGGTGGGCATCGAGTTCCGGTTCGAGGGCGTCGAGTTCTCGGTCGATGCCCGCAGCGTGGGCGTCGGCGGTCAGGTTCTTATCCTCACCGGCATCTCCGGGCGCCGCTACGAGGAAATCCTCGTCCCCCTCCACGGCGAGCACCAGGCGCAGAACGCCGCAGTCGCCGTCGCCGCCGTTGAGGCCTTCCTCGGCGGCGGAGCCCGCGAACTCGAGCCCGACGTCGTGCGTGCCGGCCTTCGCGCGGTCACCTCTCCCGGCCGCCTCGAAGTGGTGCGCACCGCGCCCACCATCCTCGTCGACGCTGCGCACAACCCCGACGGCGCCCGCGCCGCCGCGAAGGCGATCAAGGAGGCCTTCGACTTCCCCCGGCTCGTCCTGGTGGTCGGGGTGCTCGAAGGCAAGGACGCCGCCGGGATCCTGGCCGAGCTGCGCGAAGAACTCGGCGGGGTCCTCGAGGATGTCTGCCTGACGCAGTCGACGTCGGTGCGCTCGATTCCCGCCGCCGACCTGCTGCAGGACGCGCTGGCGGCCGGATTCGCCGAAGAGAACATCAATATTGCCGAACGCCTCGACGACGCCCTGGAATGGGCGGTGATGAAGGCCGAGGAGGACAACGATCTCGCCAGCGGCATCCTCATCACCGGATCCATCACGGTCGTGGGCGAGGCGCGAACCCTCCTAGGAAAGTAGAGCCATGGCCCGTTTGACGAAGGCGCAGCGCGAGTGGCGGCCCGGCATGCCCAAGAAACGCCGTTCGGTGAAGGTCCTCTTCGCCTCGACGGTCCTGGTCCTTGAGGCGTTCGTCGTCCTGTTCGGCACGCTTGCGGTGTTCGGCCTGCGCAGGGACGAGCTTCCCGCGCCGCTCATCCTTGGCGGGGGAGTCCTCCTCAGCCTGCTGCTCGTGGCCACGTGCGCCTTCCTGACCCGGCGGTGGGGAATCGCCGTGGGTTGGGTCCTGCAGCTGCTGCTCATCGCTACCGGCTTCCTCGAGCCGGCGATGTTCCTCGTCGGCGTGGCGTTCGCTGTGACCTGGCTCTACGGCATCCGCACGGGTATCCGGCTCGACCAGGAAAACGCCGAACGGGACCGGGCGCAGGCCGAATGGGAGAAGTCCCACCCCGAGGCTGCCGGCGAATAGGCAGTACGCTGCCTGTCTTTAGTAGAGTCGGGGGCGGAGCAATTCGAATTCTTCCCCAACAAACCTGATGGAGGACCGCGTGAGCATTGAACGCACCCTGGTACTGATCAAGCCCGACGGCGTCGCAAGGAACCTGACCGGCACGGTCCTCGGCCGGATCGAGGCCAAGGGATACACCCTGGTGGACCTCAAGCTGATGTCCGCCACACGGGAGCTTCTTGAAGAGCACTACGCCGAGCACGTGGGCAAGCCCTTCTACGAGCCGCTCGTTGAATTCATGCTCAGCGGTCCCATCGTCGCGGCCGTCTTCGAGGGCCAGCGCGTCATCGAGGGTTTCCGCTCCCTCGCCGGGGCAACCGAGCCCACAACGGCTGCACCGGGCACCATCCGCGGCGACTTCGGCCGCGACTGGGGACTCAAGGTGCAGCAGAACCTCGTCCACGGTTCCGACTCGGCCGAGTCGGCCGCACGGGAGATCGGCATCTGGTTCGGCTGATTCTCGTTGCCGGCACGGCCGGTCCCGCACTTCCGGTCCCGCACTTCGGGTCGGGCGTTGGAGGTTCCGGGCCGCGCCGGCGGTAGCGTTGGGCCTATGACTAGTTACCGCAGATTAGGCAGCTCAGGGCTCAGCGTCTCGACCGTGGGGCTTGGGTGCAACAACCTCGGCCGACCCGGAACGGCAACGGAGTCCCAGGCGGGAACCGACGCCGTCGTCGCAGCGGCCATCGACGCTGGAATCAACTTCTTCGACGTCGCCGACGCATACGGCAGGACGCCCGGGACCAGCGAGGAGATGCTCGGCAGGGCGCTGGGGGATCGCCGCGGCGAGGTGGTCGTCGCCACCAAGTTCGGCGTCGACGTCAAAGGCGCCAACGGCCCGGACTGGGGTGCCCGGGGTTCGCGTCGCTACATCGTGCGCGCGGTCGAGTCGTCGCTGCGCAGGCTTGGCACCGACTGGATCGACCTGTACCAGCTGCACACCCCCGACCCCGGGACTCCCATCGAGGAGACCCTCTCCGCGCTGGATCAGCTGATCCGGGACGGGAAGGTCCGCTACATCGGGCACTCCAACCTCTCCGGGTGGCAGATCGCCGATGCCCACTACACGGCCAGGATCGGTGGCTACCAGGGGTTCATCTCCGCCCAGAACCACTACAACCTGCTCGACCGGCGGGCAGAGAACGAGGTGGTTCCCGCCGTCGAGCAGTACGGGCTGGGACTGCTGCCCTACTACCCGCTCGCGAACGGCCTCCTGACCGGCAAGTATGCGGCCGGGAACGCTCCGGCCGGCAGCCGGCTGACCCACTCCCGAACGGCGATGCTGCAGAAGGTGGATTGGGACCAGCTCGCCGAGTTCAGCAACTTCGCCGCCGCACGGGGCCTGGGCGAGCTGCAGGTCGCGTTCTCGTGGCTCGCCGCCCAGCCCGCCGTCGCCAGTGTCATCGCGGGGGCCACCACCCCGGAACAGGTCGCGCAGAACGCGGCTGCTGTGGCCTGGGTGCCGTCGTCCGAAGATCTCAAGGAGCTCGAAGGTATTTTCCCGCGGATCCCGAAGACCCAGCTGATCTAAGGCGCCGCTCCGCGGCGGGGATTATGGGGGAGGTTCCGCGGCAGGCGACCGGGCGGGGCCCGTCGCCGTCGTCCCCGCCTTCCTCAACAGTCCCGCCTGCCGACGCTGCAGCTCACCACCGTTTGACGTGGTCTTTGCGTGGGGATGTGCCAACTCGGCAGGGGAGCAGAGGCGCGGACGACCACGGCACAACGGCACGCGGCGCAGGGACGCGCGACGACGGCGCGCGGCGGACCCCGCGCCGTCAGCGTCAGCGGAAGGTGCGCCCGTTGACCCGCTCCGAGGCTCCGGTGCGGTCCAGGTACGGGGTGATCCCGCCGAGGTGCAGCGGCCAGCCGGCGCCCATGATCACGCACAGGTCGATGTCCTCCGGTGCGGCGACGACGCCCTCGGCCAGCATCCGGCCGATCTCGTCAGCAAGGGCGTCCTGCGTGCGCCGCAGAATCTCCTCGCTTGTGGACGGCGAGGAACCGCGCTCGAGCAGGGCCAGGGTCGATTCGGGGACGATCTCCTGCCCGGACTCATCCTTCACCCACAGGCCCTTGATTCCAGCGTCGATCAGTTTCTGCTGGTTCGGCGACACATGGAACCGGTCACCGAACGCTGCGTGAAGCGATTCCTGGACGTGCTGGCCTACCGGCAGACCCACGAGGGCGAGCAGGCGGAACGGTGTCATCGGCAGGCCCATCGGGCGCAGCGCATCGTCGGCGGTTTCGGCGTCGGTGCCCTCGTCGAAGACCTTGGTGATCTCGCCGAACATGCGCCCCAGGATCCGGTTGACGACGAACGCCGGGGCGTCCTGCACCAGGACGGCGTTCTTCTTCAGCTGCTTGGCCAGGGCGAACGCCGTGGCGAGGACGGCGTCGTCGGTCTTGGGCGCCCTGACGATCTCCAGCAGCGGCATCGCGGCGACCGGGTTGAAGAAGTGGAAACCGACAACGCGTTCGGGGTGGGCGAGGTCGGCGGCCATGTCAGTGACCGAGAGGGATGAGGTGTTGGTGGCGAGGATGCACTCGGAGCTGACGACCGCCTCAACCTCGGCGAAGACCTGCTTCTTGACGGCCAGTTCCTCGAAGACCGCCTCGATGACGAAATCGGCGTCGGCGAAGACGTCCTTCGAGACCGAGCCGGAGACGAGGGCCTTGGTGCGGTTCGCGGCGTCGGGGGAGAGCCGCTTCTTGGCGAGGAGCTTGTCCACCTCGGCGTGCACGTAGGCCACGCCCTTCTCCACACGCTGCGCGTCGATGTCGGTCAGGACCACGGGCACCTTCAGCTGGCGGGCGAACAGCAGGGCCAGCTGGCTTGCCATGAGCCCGGCGCCAACGACGCCGACTTTCGTCACAGGGCGGGCGAGCTTGGCATCGGGCGCACCGGCCGGACGCTTGGCGCGCTTTTGCAGCAGCTCAAGGAACGCGTAAACGGTGGCGTGGAACTCCGGGGTCTGCATGAGTTCGGCAAGGGCCACGCACTCGGCCTCGGCCGACTGCTCCCGGTTCAGGGTCTTCCCTGCCTCGAACAGGTCGAGGACGCGCGACGGCGCCGGAGCGGCGTTGCCGGTGCGTGACTGGACGAAGGCCCGTCCTGCTGCTGCGGCGGCGTCCCAGTCGGCCTCGGTGTAGGCGGAAAATTCCGCCCGGCGCACGTTCAGGGCCTGCGTTGTCGCCGAGTCACCGGCGACGACGCGGGCCGCCCAGGCGAGGGACTGCTCGAGGAAGTCGGCAGGCTCGAAAAGGGCGTCGGCGATGCCGATGCCATAGGCCGCCCTGCCGTCGAGCATCCGGTTGTTGCTGAGCGGGTTTTCGATCATGACCCGGACGGCCGAGGCCGGCCCGATGAGCCGGGGAAGCCGGTACACGCCGCCCCAGCCGGGCACGAGGCCGATGAAGGCCTCGGGAAGGCCAAGCCCGTTCGCGCCGGTTGAGACCGTGCGGTAGTCCGCCGCGAGGGCAACCTCGAGCCCGCCGCCGAGGGCGACGCCGTTGATGAAGGCGAAGCTCGGCACGCCCAGCGTCCCGAGGAGGTTGTACACCTCGTGGCCGAGTTCGGCCATGCTGCGCCCGTGCTTCTCCGCCTTGAGCGACTTCACGGTGGAGAGGTCGGCCCCGGCGACGAGGAAGTACGGCTTGCCGGTGATTCCGACGGCGGCGATCTCCCCGCGCCCGCTGCGCTCCTTGAGTCCTTCGAGGGTGCGGCCCAGCTCGATGAGGGTGTTTGGGCCCAGCGTGGTGGGCTTGTTGGAATCGAGGTCGTTGTCGAGGGTGATCAGCGCCAGCGTTCCCGCGCCGCCAGGCAGGGCAACGTCCTGAACGTAGGAGTGGGTGACGATCTCGGCGGGAACCAGTGATGCCAGTTCCTCAAAGCGCTCAAAGCTCATGCTGCTTCCTGTCCGTAGTCGGAGTGGCGGGGATTTTCCCAGATGACCGTTGCGCCCATGCCCAGTCCGATGCACATCGTGGTCATGCCGTAACGCACCGACGGGTCTTCCTCGAACTGCCGCGCGAGCTGGGTCATCAGGCGCACCCCTGAGGAGGCGAGGGGATGGCCGACGGCGATGGCGCCGCCGTACCGGTTGACGCGGGGGTCGTCATCGGTGATGCCGAAGTGGTCGAGGAAGGAAAGGACCTGCACGGCGAACGCCTCGTTGATTTCGAACAGCCCGATGTCGTCGATCTCCAGCCCGGCCTGGCGCAGGGCCTTCTCGGTGGCGGGAACCGGTCCGATACCCATGACCTCGGGCTCGACGCCGGCGAAGGCGTAGGCGACGAGGCGCATCCGGGGGGTAAGTCCCAGTTCGGCTGCGGTGTCGGCGGAGGCGAGCAGCGCCGCTGTCGCGCCGTCATTGAGGCCCGCGGCGTTGCCGGCGGTCACCCGTCCGTGCGGACGGAAGGGGGTGCGCAGCTGGGCGAGGTCTTCGGCGGTGGTGCCGGGGCGGGGAGGCTCGTCGACGCTGTGAAGCGCCCAGCCGGCGCCGGGCTTCCGTCCCGCCACGGGGACGAGGTCGGGCTGGATGCGCCCCGCGGCGTAGGCCTCGGCGAGCTTCGTCTGGCTCCGGACGGCGTACGCGTCGGTGCGTTCCTTGGTGATGGCGGGGAACCGGTCGTGGAGGTTCTCGGCGGTGTTGCCCATGTTCAGGGCCGCCGGGTCGACGAGCCGTTCGGAGACGAACCGCGGGTTGGGGTCGGCTCCGGCGCCCATGGGGTGGTTGCCCATGTGTTCGACGCCGCCGGCGATGACGACGTCGTAGGCGCCGAAGGCGATCCCCGAGGCCGTGGTCGTGACGGCGGTCATCGCACCGGCGCACATGCGGTCGATGGCGAACCCGGGCACTGTGCGGGGCAGGCCGGCCAGCAGTGCGGCGGTGCGCCCGATGGTGAGGCCCTGGTCGCCGGTCTGCGTTGTGGCGGCAATGGCGACGTCGTCGATGCGCTCGGGCGGCAGGGAGGGATTGCGCCGCAGCAGGTCCCTGATGCACTTGACGACGAGGTCGTCGGCGCGCATTCCCGCGTAGATGCCCTTGTCTCCGGCCTTGCCGAAGGGGGTTCGCACTCCGTCGACGAAGACGACGTCGCGCACGCTGCGGGCTGCACCGCGCGCAGGGGTGGTTGCTGCTGGTCGGCTCACCTGATGCTCCTCTTTGAGATGTTGGTCCGCCCTCATGTTACTCACCGGTAACTTTGGGTGGCAAGTGCGCCGCGCCACACCGTCACTCCGGAACGCCCGGCGGTGAACCGCTGCCCCCGGGCGCCATGGAAAAGGCTTACCCGGGGGCCCGGCCAGGCCTCCCACAACCTCTTCCGCTGTGCCTACTGCGGGTCCTGCTCCTCATCGCCTCCACTGGCGGAAGATGATGCCGGCTGTCGGGCCGCCTGGCCCTTTTCGGGCAGCGGTTCCGGATCCAGGAAGGCAACGGTGATGATCGCGGCGACGTTCTCGATCTGCCACCGCCGGGCTCCGAGCTCCGCGAGTGCGGCGCCGATGCTTTCGAGCGTGATTTCCGCCGGAGGGCGCCAGGCTATCCTGCGCAGGAAATCGGGCGTGAGCAGGTTCTCGACCGGCATCCCGAGCTTCTCGGCCTGCAGGGCGACCCGCGGGCGGGCGGTCAGCAGGCGTGCGGCAGCCTCCGGATCCTTCTCGGCCCAGACCCGGGGCGGGGGCGGGGCGTTGGTTGAGACGTGCAGCGGCGGAAGGTCGGTGGCGCGCCGGGCCTCGTTGATGCAGCGCAGCCACCGGGTTGCCTCCTTCTGCGCGGCCCGGCCGTGGAAGCCCTTTGTGGCAAGGAGCTGGGGAACGGTTGAAGGCATCGCCTTGGCTGCGGCGACGATCGCGGAGTCGGGGATCAGCCGGCCGGGCGCGACGTCGCGGCGCTGGGCGAGGTCCTCACGCTCATTCCAGATCGCCCGCACAGCGGCGAGCTGGCGGCGGTCACGGATCTGGTGAAGCCCCGAGGTGCGGCGCCACGGGTCGGTGCGGGGTTCGGCCGGAGGGGTGGAGCGGATGTGTTCGAACTCCTCTTCGGCGATGGCGAGCTTGCCGTCGGCGTCAAGCAGGGCGGCGAGCTTGCCGCGCAGCTCGGTGAGCACCTCAACGTCAAGGGCGGCGTACCGGAGCCACGGCTCGGGCAGCGGCCGCGTTGACCAGTCGGCCGCCGAGTGCTCCTTGGCCAGGCCGAACCCGAGCTGGGATTCGATCACTGCGGCGAGCCCCACGCGGGGCAGGCCGGCGAGCCGTGCCGCCAGTTCGGTGTCGAAGAGGCGGTCCGGCCACATGCCCAGTTCGGACAGGCACGGGAGGTCCTGGCTTGCCGCGTGGAGGATCCATTCGACGCCGTCGAGCGCCTCGTCGATGATCCTGAGGTCGGGGAAAGGTTCGGGGTCGATGAGCCAGGTTCCCGCCCCCTCCCTCCGGATCTGGACCAGGAACGCGCGCTGGCCGTATCGGAAACCGGAGGCCCGTTCGGCGTCGACACCGGCGGGACCGGTGCCGGCGGCAAGAGCGGCGGCCGCCCGTTCCAGGCCGGCCTGGGTGTCGATGACGAGGGGAACCCCGTCCCGCGGCTCCGTCAGGAGGGGGAGGGCTTCGATCTCGGCGGCTGCACCAGCAGTGGTGGTGGCGGGATTGCTGGCGGGGTTGCTGGCCGCCTGTTCGGAAGTCTTGGAGCTCATGGTGCCTTCAGTCTATCGCCGGGCGGTTGGAGCTAGCTGCGCCGGTGCGGCAGCGAGAGCACTCCGTCGGGCAGGGGCGGGAGTCCGGCGAAGGTGCACACCATGTCCGACCACGCCTCAAGATGCCTGCGGACATCGGCGTTGTCGGGGGTCCACGATGCCCTCAGTTCTATGTCGATGGTGTCCGAACGCTCGGCAAGGGTTCCGAAGCTTTCGGAGAGGATCCTCGTGGCCGTGCCGCCGGCGCTGTGGTGGGCGGCGCCGTGGTTTTCCAGCGCCTCGACCAGCCAGGTCCACGCCACCGAGCCCAGCAGCCCGTCGTTGCCGAGTTCGGGTTCGAGCTGGGCGCGGATGTAGGTCACCACCCGGAACTTTCCGTCCCACACCGGGGAGCCGTTCGGGTCGAACAGGAGGATGAAGCGCCCGGCTGCAAGCTCCTCGGGTTCCTCGGCGGGGAACGCGGACCGCGCCGGCCCGTGGACCGGGTGCGGCCCCGGCTGGGCGGGCTGGAAGACCTCGGCGCCGAGAGCGACGGCGTAGGGGGCAAGGCGCGAGGGTGCGGGAATCTCGTCGAGGCGCAGTTCGCTGCGGCACCTTGCCTGCCGCAGGCTGGTCAGTGCAGCGTGAAACTCGCGGGGTACCTCCGGGGGGCTGGCGTCTGCGCTCACCACCGCAGGCTATGCCATGGGCTGCCGGGCGGGTACGGTGACGCGCCGCGGTTATCTTTTCGTGACCGGGACCACACGGCGGGCCGGAGTGCCGGCCCGCCGTGTGGTGCCGCGGGGCCCCTGTTTAGGCGCTGACCTCGCGCTTGATCGCTGCGGCGAACGCGTCGACATCCTCTTCGGTTGTGTCGAAGGAGCACATCCAGCGCACCTCGCCCGTTGCCTGGTCCCAGTCGTAGAAGCGGAACTGCTCGCGGATGCGGTCGGCGGCCGCCGGGTCCAGGATGGCGAAGACGGCGTTGGCCTTCGTCTCCTGCGTGAGCTGGACGCCGTCGATGCCGCGCACCGCTTCCGTGAGCCGGGCGGCCATGGCGTTGGCGTGCGAGGCCGAGCGCAGCCATAGGCCGTTTTCGAGAAGGGCGATCAGCTGTGCGGAAACGAAGCGCATCTTGGAGGCGAGCTGCATGTTCATCTTCCGCAGGTACTCAAGTCCCGTCGACGCCGCGGGGTTGAGGACGACGACGCATTCTCCGAACATCAGCCCGTTCTTGGTGCCGCCGAAGGAGAGGATGTCCACTCCCGCGTCGCGGGTGAAGGCGCGCAGGGGGAGGCCGAGGGCCGATGCGGCATTGGCGAGCCGCGCGCCGTCCATGTGAAGGTGCATGCCGCGGGCGTGGCAGTGGTCGGCGATGGCCAGGATTTCCTCGACCGTGTAGAGGGTTCCCAGCTCGGTGGTCTGCGTGATGGACACGGCAAGCGGCTGAGCCCGGTGTGCATCGCCCCATCCCCACGCCTCGCGGTCGATCAGCTCGGGGGTGAGCTTGCCGTCCGGCGTGGCAACCGGAAGGAGCTTGATGCCGCCCACGCGCTCGGGCGCGCCGTTTTCGTCGACGTTGATGTGGGCCGTGGCGGCGCAGATGACGGCGCCCCAGCGGGGCAGGAGCGACTGGAGGGACAGCACGTTGGCGCCGGTGCCGTTGAACACGGGAAAGGCCTCAATGCCGGGGCCGAAGTGCTCCTCAAGCAGTTCCTTGAGCCGGGCGGTGTAGACGTCGTCGCCGTAGGCCACCTGGTGGCCGCCGTTGGCGGCCGCGATCGCGGCGAGCACCTCGGGGTGGACCCCGGAGTAGTTGTCGGAGGCGAAGCCGCGCTCGGTGATGTCGTGCAGCGGGCGGAAGGTCGAAAGAGTCTCAGTCACTGTCCCATTATCCCCTAGCGGTGCTTAGCCGTCGGTCTTGGCCAGCAGGTCGGCCGGTGTCGTCCGCAGGCCGTTGACCTCGGCCGCCGGCACGGCGAACAGGGCCGCCGCGGCCCGGGCGAGGTCGTCGACGTGCGTGAAGCCGGGGAAGCGCCGTTCCGGGTTGGCCTCGCGCATTGCATCGTCAAGGAGGGCCTTGACGACGAGCGGCGTCGCAGCCGCCTGCGATCCGTCGCGGGTGAAGCCGTCGGCCACGGCCCGCAGCCAGGCCTCCACCGAGGCCTTTACTGCGGCGTACGACGCGCCACCCGCCGTGGGTGAGTCGACGGCGGTCGCCGACACGGCGGCGAGCCTGCCCCGCGGAGAGCGCGCCAGCTGGTCGTAGAAGGCCCGGCTGGTGTTGAACAGGGTGCGGAACACCGAGTCGTGGAGGAAGGAGTAATCCTCGTCGGACTGGGTGGTGATGCCCTTGGCGCCGCGCCAGCCTCCGACGAGGTGGACCAGTCCGTCCACGCCTCCGGTGTCGGCCTCGATTGCCGCCGCGAGCCCGGTGACGGCCGCGGCGTCGGTGAGGTCGCAGACGCGTTTGTCGACGCCGTCGAGGTGGCCGAGGGCCCGCTGCAGCCGGTCGGCGTTGGAGCCGACGGCGATGACCCGCGAGCCGCGGCCGGTGAGTTCCCGTGCCACGGCGACGCCCGAGGGGCTCGTGGCACCGGCGACGACGACAGTGAGGCCGGCGAGCAGGTTTCCGCCCGCCGGCTCCGGGGTGCTGGTCATGCCGTGGCCCCGGTGATTCCTGCCGTCGATTCGATGACGGGCTTCATCTTGCGGTCAAGGGCCTCGAAGAACATCGACAGTGGAAACTCGTCGTCGAGGACGGCATCGGTGAGCCCGCGCGGCGGTCCGCTGAGGGGGAGGGCATCGGGGCCCTTGGCCCACACCGAAGCGGGGTGCGGGGTGACGGTCCGGGAGACGAGCTCGTAGGCGGCGAGCCAGTGGGCGGTCTTCGGGCGGTCGATGGAGCGCCAGTACAGCTGTTCGATCTCCTCGCCCAGGGCGACGACGACGTCGGCGACTTCCTCCCAGTCGATGGTGAGCTTGGTGTCGGTCCAGTGCAGGACGCGGTGCTGGTGCATCCAGGCGAACAGGAGCTGGCCTCCCAGGCCGTCGTAGTTGCGCACGCGGGAGCCGGTGATGGCGAAGCGGAAGATCCGGTCGAAGATGACCGCGTACTGCACGAGGCGTGCGTGCTTGCGGGTCTCCGGGGAGGCCTCTTCGTCCTTACTGATGCGCACGGATTCGCGGAAGGCGGTCAGGTCGCAGCGCAGTTCCTCGAGGGAGTAGAGGAAGAAGGGCATCCGCTGCTTGATCATGAAGGGGTCGAACGGCAGGTCGCCGCGCATGTGGGTGCGGTCGTGAATGAGGTCCCACATGACGAAGGTCTCTTCGGCGAGGTGCTGGTCCTGCAGGAGCTCCAGTGCGTCGTCCGGCAGTTCGAGGCGCGTGATCTCGGCCGCGGCCTCAACGACCCTGCGGAACCGCGCGGCTTCGCGGTCGGCGAAGATGGCGCCCCAGGTGAAGGTCGGGGTCTCGCGGACGGCGACGGTCTCCGGGAACAGCACGGCGGAGTTGGTGTCGTAGCCCGCGGTGAAGTCGAGGAACCGGATGGGCACGAACAGGGCGTTCGAGTACTCGCCCGCTTCGAGGTCGGCGATGAACTCGGGCCAGATGACTTCGATGAGGACGGCTTCGACGAGGCGGCTCGTGCTGCCGTTCTGGGTGTACATGGGGAACAGGACGAGGTGGGCCAGCCCGTCGACCCGGTCGCGCTGGGGCTGGAAGGCGAGAAGGGAATCGAGGAAGTCGGGAACGCCGAAGCCGGCAGACTCCCAGGCGCGGAGGTCGGCAACGACGGCCGTAAGGTAGGCCTCGTCGTGCGGGAAGTGGGGTGCGAGGTCCTCGACCGCATCGATGATGATGTGCGTCAGTTCGGAAGCCTTGGCGTGGTCCGTTGGCTCAGGAATCGAGCCGTCCTTCACCTGGAGCGGCTGCAGTGCGCCGGCGGCTTCCTTCAGGCTGATCCATGACGGGTGCTGTGCGAGGGCGGCCGGATTCGAGCCGAACCGGGCCTCAGTGGCGGGGCTGAGCGGAGATACGGTCTGGGACATGGTGCCTGCTTCCTGGTCGCCGTTCCGGGCGGGCCGGTCGGGGAGTGGTGTTCTGGCTCGAAGCCTAGCAACAAAATAGCTTTCCTAATCCATCGTCAGCTCGCACATAAGAACATCTTATGCTTGGAGTGCGAACGCGCTTCCCGGAGAACAAGCACTCCTGCGGCTGCCGGGGTTAAACGCGCCAGCCCCTCCCGCTGAATGCGGGAGGGGCTGGCAGCCGTGCGGAGGGCAGGCGGCGCGCGGTAAGCCGCGGAGTCCCTGCCGTTGCTGCTTAGTCCCGGGGGACAAGCTTCATTGAGATGGAGTTGATGCAGAACCGCTGGTCAATCGGGGTCTGGAAGCCCTCACCTTCGAAAAGGTGCCCGAGGTGGGAGTCGCAGCGCCCGCAACGGACTTCGACCCGGTCCATCCCCATGCTGCGGTCGTGGAGGTACCTCACCTTGTCCTCGGCCAGCGGAGCCCAGAAGGAGGGCCAGCCGCAGTGCGAGTCGAACTTCTCGTTGCTTGTGAAGAGGTCCTGGCCGCATGCCCTGCACTGGTAGGTGCCGGCGGTGTGCGAATCGTGGTACTCGCCGGTGAAGGGCATTTCGGTGCCCGCCTGCCGCAGCACGCGGTACTCCTCGGGGGTCAGCTCCCTGCGCCATTCCTCATCGGTCTTCCGGACCTCGGGCTGGGCCGCGGGCTGGTTTTCGTTTTTTGAAGTGGTCATACTTTTTGCAACGTTTATGACCCGCCGATAAATCCCGAACCCGAGTACAGATGCAGCACGGGGATGCCCAGCTTGTCCTGTGCCTTGTTCGCCCAGTCGGTGTGGAAGGTATCAGCCACGGCGTGCGGGCGGGTGACGACAACGGCCTGACCGGCGTCCTCCGCGGCGGCGGCCTTGACCAGGGCCTCGACCGCGTTGTGCTCGACGGCGTAGCCGCGCGCCCGGAGACCGCCGGCGGCGCAGGCGGCCAGTGACGAGTCAAGGGCGGAGGCAGCAGAGGTCTCGGGCTCGGAACCGGAGTCTTCGCCCCGGTTCAGGTCCCGGAACGCCTGCGCAAGCTCGAGCAGGCTGAGATGGTGGAGGAACTCGCCGACCACGCTCTTCTCGCGGTCGACGGGCACCAGGACCACGAATTCGGTCTCCTCGTCCCCCTCCAGCGCCTGCAGGTTCTTCACGTCGGCGGCATTCAGGGGTTCCTCGGTCAGCACCATGATCGTTTGCGTCATAGGGCAAGACTAACCGCCGGTGCGGCGCAGGAGGAGGCTGGCGGCTGGCCCGGAAAGGGGCCCGGGGGCGCGCTGAGACGGCCGGAAGTGGGCATCAACGCCCCGGGACAGGACAGAATGTTCCTATGCCCTTCCAGCAAGCACCGTTTTTTCGGCCAGCGCCGCCACCTGCCGCCACCGCCCCCTGGGCGAAGTGGACGGCCCTGGGCGTAGGTGTAGGCGCGGTCCTCGCCTCGTCCGTGGCGACGGCGGCGTCCGCGCTCGCCGCGTACTTCGCCCGCCGGGTTGTCACTCCTGCACGCTCCCGGGAAGAGAACCTTGAGATCCTGGCCGTTGTGGGTTCGGAACGCGAAGCGCAGGTGATCCTTCCGGCCAACGAGGACACCACAGTGGAGGGCACCTACAGCCTGTACTTCGACCGGGGGGCCGGGCACGCGCGCATCGGCGCAATCCGGTCGTACAACCCGCGCGAAGGAACAGTGCAGCGCGAGGTCGAAGAGGTCTATGCCGGTGATCTGCGCTCTGCCAGGCGCGGCTGGTGGAGCGGCAGCGTCTTCGAGAAGCCGTCGGACCTCGGTTTCGCCGACGAGGAGCAGCGCCTGCCCGTTGACGGCGGGTTCGCCCCGGCGTGGCTGATCCGCGCCGAGTCACCCGCCCAGACCTGGGCGATCATGGTGCACGGCAGGGGAGCGCAGCGAACCGAAGCCCTCCGCGCGGTGCGCACCGCCCGGTCCCTGGGGCTCACCAGCCTCGTCATCTCCTACCGCAACGACGGCGAGGCCCCGTATGCCCCCGACGGACGCTATGGACTGGGCATGACCGAATGGCGCGACGTCGACGCGGCAATCGACTTCGCGGTTTCCTCCGGTGCCTCGTCCGTGGTGCTGTTCGGCTGGTCGATGGGCGGCGCCATCGCGCTGCAGACGGCCGACCTCTCCCGGCACCGCCGGCGGATCCTCGCCCTCGTCCTTGATGCGCCGGTGGTGGACTGGGTCGAGGTGCTGGCACACCAGGCACAGCTGAACCGCATTCCCGCACCCGTGGGCCGCATGGGCCAGTGGCTGCTGGGCAACGACGCCGCCAAGCGCGTCACCGGCCTTGCGGCTCCGCTCGACCTCAAGAGCATGGACTGGGTGTCCCGGGCGGACCAGCTCACCATTCCCACGCTCATCATCCACAGCGAGGATGACGAGTATGTTCCGGTGGGCCCTTCGGCGGAGCTGGCGGAACGCAACCCGACGTTCGTCACGTTTGCGCGCTTCCACAGGGCACGGCACACGAAGGAATGGAACGTCGACCCGGACAAGTGGGAGGCAACGGTGTCGGGATGGCTCAGCCCCGTCCTCCACCGCGAGCGGCCCGGTGGCCGCAGGGCGGCCGGGGTTACGCCGCCGACTCCCTGACTTTGCGCTTGATCCGGCCGAGCATTGCCGCCATCCCGCGCATGCGCAGGGGCGAGACGGCGCGGGTCAGGCCAAGCCGGTCGGGCATGTCGTCGGGGATGGCGAGCACTTCCTCCGCGGGAAGCCCGTCGAGGCCCTCGAGGAGGATTCCAGCGAAGCCACGGGTGGTCGGAGCCGCAGGAGGCGCCGAGAAAAACAGGTGAACGTTCCTCTCGGCTGTGTCCTCGACCTCAAGGGTGAGGAAAAGCGGGCTCTGGCACTCGACGACCTGCTCAAGCAGTTCCGGGTGTTCCTTGAGCCGTTCGGGAAGCTCGGGCAGCCCGCGGGAGAAATCGAGAAGCAGCTGAAGCCGGTCAGGCTCAGTCAGTGCCTGGAAGTCGTCGACGATCTCCGCCAGCTGCGCAGGCAGCACCTTCGTCACTTGGCCATCTCCTCTCGTACAGCGGCGGTGCCGCCGGATCCCGCGCCGCGCAGGCCGGCCGGGACGGAGCCGCGTTCGGTGCCCCGGACGATCGGAACCCGCACGGCGTTGCCCCACTCGGTCCATGAACCGTCGTAGTTGCGTACCTTGTCAAAACCAAGCAGGTGGGACAGGACGAACCAGGTGTGGCTCGAACGCTCACCGATGCGGCAGTAGGCGACGACGTCGTCGCCGTCCGACAGCCCTGCCTCTCCCCTGTAGATCGCCTCGAGCTCCTCGCGCGGGCGGAAGGTGCCGTCGTCAGCGGCGGCGCGCGCCCAGGGAATCGAAGCAGCAGTGGGAATGTGCCCCCCGCGCATTGCGCCTTCTTCGGGGTAGGCCGGCATGTGGGTGCGCGCACCGGTGTATTCATCGGGGGAGCGCACGTCGATGATGGGGTTGCCGAAGTGCTCAAGCACGTCGGAAAGGTAGGCGCGGATGGGCCGGTCGTTGCGTTCGATCACCGGGTAATCCGTTGGTGCGACGGCTGCGGGTTCCGTGGTGAGTGCGCGTCCTTCGGCGATCCACTTGTCCCTGCCGCCGTCGAGCAGGCGTACGTCGGGGTGGCCGAACAGCTCGAAGACCCAGAGCGCATAGGCGGCCCACCAGTTGCTCTTGTCCCCGTAGATGACGACTGTCGAATCGCGTGAGATGCCCTTGGCTGACATAACCCGGGCGAAGCCTCCGGCGTCGATGAGGTCGCGTGCCACCTCGTCGTTGAGTTCGGTATGCCAGTCGATCTTCACCGCGCCGGGGATGTGTCCGGTCTCGTAGAGCAGGACGTCCTCGTCGGACTCAACGACCACGAGTCCGTCCGCCCCGAGGTGCTGCTCCAGCCACGCGGTGGACACGAGCCGTTCGGGGTGTGCGTACGCGGCGAATTTCTCGGCCGGGTCTGGTGCGAGGGTCATTGAGAGGCTTTCTGCAGAGTTGTTGTTTCCTCTTAGCCTAACCACGCCGGGCCGTTAATACTTCCGGGAAGGGCCATCCGGCATCACCCGGCACGGTGGCGCCGTGACGTATCCTTGCCTAGCGTGGGTACGCCCGCAGCGCGGCTCAATCAACCATTTGCGGCAAGAGGAAGCGGATCGACTTCGTGGCATCGATAGAACACCTGACCGACCGCGCGCCGAAACTATCGGTTGAGGATCTGCTTAAGGGTTTCTACCCGTCGGCCCGCTTCGGAGAGGTGTCCTTCGACAGCTACCGCCCGGACCCCCAGCAGCCGTCGCAGTCCGCAGCGGTGAAGGGCCTGCGGCGTTTCGCCGTCGGTGTCAACGAGCCGGAGCCGAGCGGGTTCCGCAAGTTCTTCGGAGCGAAGAAGGCCGAGTCCAGGGCCGGGATCTACCTCGACGGCGGCTTCGGCGTCGGCAAGACCCACCTCCTGGCGTCGCTGTGGCATGCTTCCCACGGCCCCAAGGCATTCGGCACCTTCGTTGAGTACACGAATCTGGTTGGCGCGCTGTCCTTCCGCAAGACCGTCGATTCGCTCAGCGGCTACCGGCTAGTGTGCATTGACGAGTTCGAACTCGACGATCCCGGTGACACGGTGCTCATGTCGCGCCTGATGCGCGAACTCGCCGACGCCGGCGTGAAACTGGCCGCGACGTCGAACACCCTGCCGGGTTCGCTGGGCGAGGGCAGGTTCGCCGCCGTCGACTTCCAGCGGGAGATCCAGGTGCTCGCCGACCAGTTCGACGTCCTGCGCATCGACGGCGAGGACTACCGCCACCGCGGGCTGCCCCAGGCACCCGAGCCGCTCACCGAGTCGGGGCTGCGCCACCGCATCAAGGATTTCTCGAGCAACGGCGGCGTGATCGCCGAGGACGACTTCGGCGACCTCATCAACCACCTGGCAGGAGTGCACCCGAGCCGGTACCGGGCCATGCTCGACGGCGTCCAGGCCGTGGCATGGCACAACGTGCACACCATCACCGAGCAGGCCGTAGCCCTGCGCTTCGTCGTCCTCGCCGACCGCCTCTATGACAGGGACGTGCCGATCCTTGCGAGCGGGCAGACCTTCGACAAGCTGTTCACCGAAGAGATGATGAACGGCGGCTACATGAAGAAGTACTACCGCGCGGTGTCCCGGCTCACGGCCCTCGCCAGGCAGGGCGAGTCCTAGAGCCTGCTCTGCCACTGCGTCATAACAAAAGCGCCGGCTCCGCCTCTCGGCGGGACCGGCGCTTCTTTGTCGTGCTTAAAGCATCTAGGCCGAAGGTGGCTGAGGGCCGGCCGTGCCGTTGCCCCGAGCGCGGTCGCGCTCGATCTTGTCGACCATGGCTGAGGCTTTGGACTGGACGCCGGCGATGCGCCGGGAGTACTTGTGTCCGGTCCGGCCGTCGATGAACCCGCCGGCCTTGCCGATACCGGCCTTGACCTTGCCCGAGTTCGAACCGATCAGCCCGGCTGCCTTGTCCTTCAATCCACCGGCTTTGCCTTTGAGCCCGTCAAATACAGACACAGACACCTCCTTTCATACCCGGGAACCGTTGTGTTCCCTTGGTCCACAAGTTTAGGGCAGATCTCCCCGACTCTGGAGGGGTGGCCGCTGGAAGGAGTCCTCCCAGGCCGAGTTCGCAGGTCGCCACGGTTTGGGCGGGGTTTGGCGTGGTGTGCTGCAGTTTCGCGGGGAGGGAGGGGCTTTCCCGGCTGAGATCGGGAAGCGATGGAGCGGACGACGGGATTCGAACCCGCGACATCCACCTTGGCAAGGTGGTGCTCTAGCCAGCTGAGCTACGTCCGCAGCAGGGCGCCCCCGAGGAGGGGCCCGGTATGGATTGCACTTGTTCCGGTCGGATTCAGGGGCGGAAACTCTTCCACGCTCCGTGAAACCGACTCTGACCAGTGCCTTCGCTCAACGATATCGCGCAGTGAAGGGGGGGGCCAAATCCTGGGCTGCACGCCGTGGTGCAAGCGGATCCAAGCGCGCGCACGGCCGCAGTGGGTGCTGCAGGTGGAGCTGCCCGGCGGGGTGGTCAGCCGGAGGGGAGGTTCGGTCTCCCCTCCGGAGGGGCATCACACGATCTTGATGTCGCTCAGGTCGAGCTCGATCGGAATCCAGGAGAGATCGGGGGTCCGGTCGTCGTTGCGGATGTGGATGTGGCGTTTCGCCGGGATGACAAGTCCGTCGACCTCGGCCTCGTCCCGGATGTAGTGGGCAACGGGAGTGTCGCCGTTGACCGCCGGCTGGTAGTCCATCCGGCGCAGGTGCCCGGCGGCATTGAAGTAGTACAGCTGCGTGGTGCTGTGGGTATCGATTGAGGAAGGGAAAGTGACGCTGAGTACGCGCCAGGTCTCGCCGTTCTCGTCCCAGGGATCCACTTCCTGCGTCTCGACGCCGGGCCAGGTGAAGATATATGGCTCGACGAGGTAGTGCCAGGTGGCGTAGCTGCGGAAGTAGGCAATTTGCGCGAGGGACCACTGCGTGTCGGGGGTGTAGCCCTCAAAGCTGGCCCGCGGGTTGTTCAGCTCCTCGATGAGCGTGCCGTCGGCGGCGGTAACAGTGACGCGGTCAGCCTTCCTGTCGTATTCGACGACCTGGCCGGTGCCCTCCTGAACGTGGCGGGTGCGCTCCTCCTGCAGGCTCGCCTCCACCAGATCGGTGCCGACAACGTCCGGCTGGCCCTTGAACTCCCAGAACGGTCCGCCGTAGGTGATCCGGGCGGTGAAGGTGGTGAGGCTCTTCCAGCGATCGAGACCGCCGTTGGCCGCTACGACCTGATCGAGCAGTGAGCCCATTACGTTACTCCTAATTAGGACTGGTGGGTATGACACAGCTATCAACCTGTGGGCGGGAGGGATAATTGCCCGAGAAGAAACATTTTCTGGAAGGCGCGGTTCCGGTAACCGGCGCGCTGGCCCGCCGCCCTTGGGACGATCGGGCCGGGAAACACGAAAGGCACCTTCCCCGAGGGGAAAGTGCCTTCGAACGTGCTGTTTCTTTAGTGGGCGATACTGGGATCGAACCAGTGACCTCTTCCGTGTCAGGGAAGCGCGCTACCGCTGCGCCAATCGCCCATTTTCATGGTTTGCAACTCACCTACTGGAGGTGGGGACGGGATTCGAACCCGCGTGCACGGCTTTGCAGGCCGCTGCCTAGCCACTCGGCCACCCCACCGCTACCCAACAAACAGACAGCCGAATGAATCCGGCCATGCAGTGACTTGCGAGCGGACGACGGGATTCGAACCCGCGACATCCACCTTGGCAAGGTGGTGCTCTAGCCAGCTGAGCTACGTCCGCAGAGGGAAACTTTCCAACACCAAAACCGTTGAGTTCGTTGTGTTTTTTCGTTTTCCAACGAGAAAAAACTCTATAGGACTATTTGAGGTTCGTCCAATCGGCCCAGCCGTCCGCTGCACCGCGCGGCACGGGAGTGTCGGCGGAGGGTGACAGACTTAAGCCATGACTGAACCGCTGCTTGCACATTCCACCGCTCACGGACGCATGTATGCGAGGTCGACGTCGGAGGAACCGACAGTGCCGTCGATCACGACGGTCATCGCTCAGGCGCCCACCTCCCTGGGCGGGTGGTTCGGGCACATGGCAGCCAATGCGCTGGCCAGTGATCCCCGGCTTCCCGGTTCCCTCGGCAAGCCCGCCGAACTGCGGGTAGCCGTCCGTGACGCATCCCAGGCAGCAGAGCGGTACCGTGACGATGCCGCGCTGCGCGGCACCCGGGTGCACAACTACTGCGAACAGGTCTCACTGCGCGCCCTCGGACGGGAGCACACGCTCGACGCGGCGCGGCTTGCGCTGGTGGAGAACGGCGAGGAAGGATTTGCGCAGCGCTTCGACGAGTGGTGGGAGCTCTACGATGTGCAACCGCTGGCGCCGGAGCTGACCGTCTGGAACACCGAGCTGGGGTATGCCGGAACCCTCGACCTCGTTGCAACGATCGGCGGCAGGATCTGCCTGATCGACTACAAGACGAAGAACACCGACCGCGATGGCTTCGTCAAGGGCCTCGACGACAAGGTGGTCATGCAGCTTGTGGCGGGCATGAAGGCCCAGGAAAGCCTTATTGATCCGCACACGGGGCAGTGGGAGCCCTGGCGCTACGGAGAGGAGCCCCTGCTTCTCGGAGTGGCAGTGGGACAGACCGAAGTGCGCGCAATGAGGGCGAACCCGGCCGTTCTGCGGGAGCACTGGTTTCGATTCGTTGCCCTCCGGCGCGCATGGGCCGCAGGCATCGCCGCCGAGACCGCGGGAAGGGCGCTGCTGCCTGTCGGGCCGCCGCCCGCACACCCGGCAGCCGCGCCGGCCCCTGCCGACGCTGACCGCTCTCCGGCGGAGCCGGCCCCTGCGGATGGAGAGCCCGCGAAGGCACCCGGCCTGGGAGGGGAGCCGGATGCACCGGGTCTGACTTCAGCTCCCGCGGAGGGCGGCACTTCAGTGGCAGCGGGCCGGGGGAACCCTTCTCCGATCTAGAATGGCTTGAGGACCAGCCGGCCGTGAGGCCGGCACATCCACCGCGGCCCAGGTTCCGCGTTCCCCAGGTTAAGGATTTCCATCTCGATGGCTGTACTCAGTATCCGCATTATCGGAGACCCAATTCTGCGCACCCCCGCGGCCAAAGTCACCGACTTCGGCCCCGAGCTGGAAAAGCTGGTGGCGGACATGCGCGAAACCATGATCGACGTCCAAGGCGCGGGCCTTGCCGCCCCGCAGGTGGGCATCGGCCTCCAGGTCTTCACCTACCGCGTCGACGGGGTTGAAGGGCACATCGTCAACCCGGTTCTTGAGGTTGGAGACGAGATCCAGGGCGACCACGACGTCGAAGGATGCCTTTCGGTCCCCGGACTTGGGAACCACCTTCCCCGGGCGGAGTGGGCGCGGGTCACGGGACAGGACGCAACCGGCAATCCCGTGCAGGTCGAGGGAACGGGAATGCTGGCCCGGTGCTTCCAGCACGAAACCGACCACCTTCGGGGCACCCTCTACATCGACCGCCTCACCGGCGAGGACCGGAAGTCGGCAATGAGGGCCATCCGCAGCGCCGGCTACAACGAGGTCGCCGGACAGACCGAGGCGCAGCGCGCCAGGAGCCTTGGCTCAAGCTTCACCCGCCCCGCAGGGCACGGCGGTTCCGCCGACCGGCCCCGGAACCCGCAGGGCCGGTCCCTGTGAGGATCCTCTTCGCTGGAACTCCCACGGTCGCCGTTCCTTCACTCGATGCGCTTGCCCAGGCCGGGTTCGAGATCGCAGGCGTACTCACCCGCCGCGACGCGCCCGTCGGGCGGAAGAAGGTCATGGCTCCCAGCCCGGTGGCGGTGAGGGCCGCCGAACTGGGACTGCCGACCATCAAGGCCAACCGCTTCGACGACGCCCTGACGGCGCAGCTCGCCGACCTCCACCTCGATGCCGCAGCGATCGTCGCCTACGGGGGTATTGTTCCCGAAGCCGCGCTCGCCCTCCCGCGGCACGGATGGATCAACCTGCACTTCTCGCTCCTGCCGGCCTGGCGCGGTGCGGCGCCGGTGCAGCACGCAGTGCTCAACGGGGATGACATCACGGGAGCCTCGACCTTCCGGCTCGAGCGGGGCCTCGACACCGGGCCGGTCTTTGGAACGCTCACTGAGACGCTTTCGCCGTCGGACACCAGCGGCGAAGTGCTCGCCCGGCTGGCCGACAGCGGGTCGGTGCTTCTCGTCCAGACGCTCAGCGCCCTGGACCAGAGGCGCATCGACGCCGTTCCCCAACGCGGAGACGTCTCACTGGCGCCCAAACTGACAATTGACGATGCCCGCGTCGACTGGAGCCAACCGGCACTTGCCGTGCGGCGGAGGATCAACGCCGTGACCCCCGAGCCCGGGGCCTGGACGCTCCTGAACGGGCAGCGCATCAAGGTGGGGCCCGTGCGGACGGTGGAGTTCGAACCGGCCGGCTCCCAGCCCGGAAACGGGGCTTCAGTACGGGAGCTGGCGCCCGGGGAAGCGGCGCTCGAGGGCGGCAGCGTCCTGATCGGTACGGGGTCGGCCCCCGTTGTACTCGGTGAGCTGCAGCCGGCAGGTAAGAAAAGTATGGACGCCCGCGACTGGGCAAGGGGCGCCATGGCGCGCGGGAAGTTGGTTTTCGAATGAGTGCTGGGGAAGTCTCGGGGCAGCGCGGAGGACCGCCGCGGCGCCGCAATGAGAAGGGCCGCGAACGCAACCGCTCCGGCGAACGGAAATTCTCGCAGTCCGCGCCCTCGGAGCGGACCCGCCGGGCGGACCCTGCGCGGCTCGTGGCCTTCGAGGTGCTGCGCGCCGTCGCGGCCGACGACGCCTACGCGAACCTCGTGCTCCCTGCGAGTATCCGCAAGCACCGGCTCGACCGCCGCGATGCCGGCTTCGCCACCGAACTCGCCTACGGCGCACTGCGCGGGCAGGGAACCTACGACGCCGTGCTCGCCCGGTGCGTGGACCGGCCGCTCGACCAGCTCGACCCGGCGGTGCTCGACGCCCTCCGCCTCGGAGTTCACCAGCTGCTGGCCATGAGGGTTCCGGCCCACGCGGCCCTCGACCAGACCGTGGGCCTTGTCCGCGCCGTCATCGGTGCCGGGCCGGCCTCCCTGGTGAACGCCGTCCTGCGCAAGGTTTCGCAACGGACCTTCGCGGAGTGGATTGCCGAGCTCACAGCCGGCCAGGAGGACGCGGTCAAGGTCGCCTCGATCGCCCACAGCCACCCCGAGTGGATCATCCGCGCCCTCCGGCAGTCCCTTGCCGCGCACGGACGCGATCCGGCCGAGATCGACCAGCTCCTCGAGGCGGACAACGCCGCCCCCGTGGTGAACCTCGTGGCCCTGCCCGGGCTCGGATCCCTGGATGAGGCGCTTGAGGCGGGCGCCGAGCCCGGACAGCTCGCCGAGGGATCGGCCTACTTCGCAGGCGGCGACATCGGCCGGCTCGCCGGAGTCCGTGAAGGGACCCTGCGCGTTCAGGACGCCGGATCCCAGCTCGTGGCCCGCGCCCTGGCAGCCGTAACGCTCGGCGGTGGCGGCTCCGCAGGTGAAGCCCCGGCCCACGAGCGCTGGCTCGACCTCTGCGCCGGTCCGGGTGGGAAGTCCGCCCTGCTCGCCGCCCTCGCGCAGCCGGCCGGGGCCACCCTTGTGGCAAACGAACCGGTTCCGCACCGCGCGCAGCTCGTGCGCAACGCGCTGCGGCCCGTGAACAGTGAAACCTGGACCGTGCGCGTCGGCGACGGACGCGAGATCGGCCAGGAGGACCCGGAAAGCTTCGACCGCGTGCTTGTCGACGCGCCGTGTACCGGCCTGGGCGCCCTCCGCCGCAGGCCCGAGGCGCGCTGGCGGCGCTCGCCCTCCGACCTCGTCGCGCTCGCCCCGCTGCAGCGCGGCCTGCTCGAATCGGCGCTCGACGCGGTGCGGCCAGGCGGCGTCGTCGCCTACGTCACCTGCTCCCCGCACCACGCCGAGACTTCTGCGGTGGTTGAGGACGTGTTGCGGAAGCGCAAGGACCTTGAGCTCCTCGACGCCGGCGCGGCACTCGACGCGGTGAGCATCGGCGGACCGCTCTCCGCCGGCCACGGCCAAACAGCCCAGCTGTGGCCGCACGTGCACGGCACCGACGCCATGTTCCTCGCCCTGATCCGCAAACCCGCCTGACCGGAACCGACCCTCGCCCGCGAGGACCGGTTCGCCCGCCACCGACCCGAAGGACCGCCATGGGAGCCTGCTCCATCAACCCCAGCATTCTTTCCGCCGATTTCGTGAACCTGCAGTGTGAGCTCGAACGCATCGCCACCGCCGACGCCGTGCACGTCGATGTCATGGACAACCACTTCGTGCCGAACCTGACCCTGGGACAGCCGGTGGTGAAGCGCATCCGGGAGGTCAGCCCGCTGCCCCTGGACGTGCACCTGATGATTGAAGACGCCGACCGGTGGGCGCCGGCCTACGCCGAACTGGGGGCCCAGTCGGTGACGTTCCACGCCGAGGCGGCAACGGCACCGGTGCGGCTCGCCCGGGAACTGCGGTCCGGCGGCGCCCGCGCCGGAATGGCACTGCGGCCGGCCACGCCCGTCGAGCCCTACCTCGATATGCTCGGTGAACTGGACATGCTGCTGATCATGACGGTGGAGCCGGGATTCGGGGGCCAGTCATTCCTTGAGCTCACCCTGCCGAAGATTCGAAAGGCAGCCCGGGCGATCGGCGACGCTTCCCTTCCCGTGCGGGTCCAGGTTGACGGCGGCGTCACCGAGGAAACCATCATGCGGGCGGCCGAAGCCGGGGCAACCGTCTTTGTTGCGGGATCCTCCGTGTACGGGGCCGATGACGCTGCGGAGGCCATCGGCCGGCTGCGGCGCGCTGCCGAATCGGCGCAGCCCTAGGCAGGAGTTCCGAAAGGCTGATCACGGTTAGCCGCTGGCGGCGCACCGGTGACTGTGCCGGGGCGGGCCCGTCCGCGCAGGCCTGAGGCGGGCACGCAGGCGGTTCACCCGGGCGGGCCGGCCAGCGGCGGCGCGTCGGTGATGGTGATGCGCACCGACATCGCGTCGGCGGCGGTCCGGCGCAGCACTTCGAGGCGCGGGTCGGGAACGGTTATGAACTGCAGCATCGGAAGGGCCACGTAGCGCGCAAGACCGGGCTGGTGGAGCGCCTCGAGGGCGAGCTGCCGGTCGCCGCCAAGCTGCAGGCAGTCGACGGGATGCCCCGCCCAGACCGCGGCCGCCTGCTCCGCGGCCGTTGAAACGAGCGCGGAGGCCTGGTTGGCCCTTCGCCGCGCGAACCGCTGCTGCGACCAGCCGCCGGCCGCTGTGCGCGACTGAACGTACCGTGTTCCCGTCTTCGTCGCGAGGAGCGACCCGCCCCGCGCTGCACCGACCGAATAGCCGCCGCGGCGCACCAGGAGCAGTCCCACGGTGCGGGGCGCCGACGCCGTGAGGGCCAGTGACTCAAGGGATGCCGGAGCGGTGGCCGGGGTGCCGGTCAGCGGGGGAGTGAGCACCGCGCGGCAGCTGTTCGCTGCCGTGAGCACCAGGCTCCCCTCGGGTTCATTCCCACCACCTCCTGCCGCTGCGGTGTAGCCGCCGTTGCGCTCGGCGAACCGTTCAACCCACCCCGCCAGGCGTTGCCCCGGGACAAGGACCCTTCGTGTATCAGCCATCGGGCCCTTTCCTCTGCGCCGGTTGAGCGGACGTGGCTGCCTTGGCCCAGGTCCTGGGTCCGACTTCGGCCCGCAGGCCGGTCGGTCCCGGAGTCATCCCCAGCCCGGTTCCGTCCCGGCGTCATCTTCAACCCAGCCCGTAAATGTCAGGGCTGGCGTGGGCGCCCTGCGGCCACGGGCGCCGGCGCTGCCGGTGTCCGTGCTACACAGTAGCCTTGGCGGTGTGAATGATCTATTCAGCGTGGACATGGAGGACCCGTCAGGTTCCGATGACTCCACGGTGCCGGCGGACCGCCAGGGACGTTCCGGGGCCGGCACTCCGGCGCAGCGCCCCCGCAGCCCGCTCGCCGTGAGAATGCGTCCGCGGTCCCTCGACGAAGTGGTGGGCCAGCAGCACCTCCTGGGCCCGGGCTCTCCGCTCAGGACCCTCGCGGGCGACGCCGCCGCCGGAGGGCCGGCCGGGCCGTCGTCGGTCATCCTCTGGGGCCCGCCAGGCACCGGCAAGACGACCCTCGCCCACGTGATCGCGCGGGGGCAGGGCCGGCAGTTCGTTGAACTTTCCGCAATCACCGCGGGCGTGAAGGATGTCCGCCGGGTCATGGACGAGGCCCTCACCGCACGCGACCTCTACCGCAGGACCACTGTCCTCTTCCTCGACGAGATCCACCGGTTCAACAAGGCCCAGCAGGACGCCCTGCTGCCGGGCGTGGAGAACCGCTGGGTTGTCCTCATTGCCGCAACAACCGAGAACCCTTCCTTCTCCGTCGTTTCACCGCTGCTCTCACGCTCGCTGCTCCAGACCCTGCGGCCGCTCACGGAGGCCGACATTGCAGGGCTGCTCACCCGTGCCGCGGCCGACGAGCGCGGGCTGGCCGGCACGGTCACCGTGAGCGAGGAAGCCCTCGCGCACCTCGTGCGCCTTGCCGCCGGCGACGCCCGCCGGGGCCTGACCGCCCTTGAGGCCGCGGCGGGAGTAGCCACCTCGGCGCAGCAGGAACCGGACGGGCCGGTGATCGTTGAGCTCGAGCACGCTGAAAAAGCGCTCGACGTCGCCGCCCTGCGGTACGACCGGGCCGGGGACCAGCACTACGACGTCGCAAGCGCCTTCATCAAGACCCTTCGCGGATCCGACGTCGACGCCGCGCTCCACTACCTCGCCCGGATGCTCGAGGCGGGGGAGGACCCGCGCTTCGTCGCGCGGCGCCTGATGATTTCGGCATCGGAGGATGTGGGCATGGCCGATCCCACCGCGCTTCAGACGGCCGTGGCGGCGGCCCAGGCGGTGCAGCTTGTTGGAATGCCCGAGGCACGGATCATCCTCGCCGAGGCGGTCGTCCACATCGCGACGGCGCCGAAGTCGAACGCCGCCTACAACGGGATCAACGCTGCCGTTGCAGACGTCCGCGCCGGACGCGGCCAGGGCATCCCTGCCCACCTGCGCGACGCCCACTACCCCGGCGCCTCCCAGCTCGGCCACGGCAGGGGGTACATCTACTCCCACGATGAACCGCACGGAATCGCGGCCCAGCAGTACGCGCCCGACGACCTCGTGGGCAAGGACTACTACAAGCCGACCGACCGCGGCGCCGAGCGCGACATCGGCACGCGGCTCGCCAGGCTCCGGCGCATCCTGCGTGGCAAGTAAGCGCCTCCGGGGACTGCTAAGATAGCTGGTTGACTGGCAAGTAGCGCTGCGCTTGTGCCCATCCCCTCGGTTACCGGAGGGTCGGGCTGTGCGCTCCGCTGACTGTAGTACCGGGACGCGGCTACTCCCGGCTCTCCGCAAGAGGAGGCCAGCAACACAAAGAAAGTGCCCGGACGCGGAAGCGGCCCAGGCTCTTTGCCGCAGAAACAGTGAAAGGTAAACGTGGCTAACAACACACGTGCCCGCCGGAAGGTCCGCATTTCGCGTGCCCTCGGCATTGCTCTGACCCCCAAGGCCGAGAAGTACCTCGAGCGCCGGCCGTACGCGCCCGGACAGCACGGACGCGCCCGCCGCAAGCAGGACAGCGACTACGCCGTACGCCTGCGCGAAAAGCAGCGTCTGCGCGCCCAGTACGGTATCCGCGAAGCGCAGATGACCCGCGTGTTCGAGGAAGCCCGCCGCACCGCGGGCCTGACCGGTGAGAACCTCATCGAGCTGCTCGAAATGCGTCTCGATGCCCTCGTGCTCCGTGCCGGCTTCGCCCGCACCATCGCCCAGGCCCGCCAGCTTGTTGTGCACCGCCACATCATGGTTGACGGAGCCCGCGTTGACCGCCCGTCGTTCCGCGTCGCCGAAGGCCAGCTCATCCACGTCCACTCCCGCAGCGAGACCATGGTCCCGCTGCAGGTTGCTGCAGCAGGCGCCCACCGCGACGTCCTGCCCGCAGTCCCGGGCTACCTCGACGTTCAGCTCGACAAGCTCCAGGCCCGCCTGGTCCGCCGCCCCAAGCGCTCCGAGGTCCCCGTGACCTGCGAAGAGCAGCTCGTGGTCGAGTACTACGCACGCTAACCCGTGCGCCGGCGGAGGAATCCGCCGGACCTAACTGAACAGCTTGGCTCAATAGCCCGCGGCGAACGCCGCGGGCTATTGAGTAGGTAAGGTACATAGAGAAACCGGCCGCCCCATGGCGGCCCCCCATTTTCCCTGTCTTAAGGAGACCGAACATGTCCGGTGGAGATATTGCTGGCCTCATTGCCGCCGGAGTGTTCGCCGTGCTCGTCGCCCTGCTGGCCATCCCCGTGTGGAAGCTTGGCAAGGTGTTCGACGAACTGCGCGCGGCAATCCGCACGGTGAGTGACGAGACAACGCCCCTGATCGCCGAAGTGACAAGCACCGTAGGCACAACACACCAGCAGCTGAAGAACGTCGACGGGATCACCTCGAACGTCTCGGATGCCTCCGCCAACATCTCGGCCCTCTCATCGCTTTTCGCCGCGACGCTCGGCGCGCCCCTGATCAAGGTCGCCGCGTTCTCCTACGGCGTGCGCTCGGCCTTCGCCGGACGCAAGTCACCGGTCCGGCGCCGCCGCAGCCGCTGACACCTTCGACGCCGGTCCGAGACAGGCCGGCGGTTATCCGACCAGAGCACCGCCCGAGGAGGCACCCATGATTAGAAGAGCCCTGTGGATGGCAGCAGGTGTTGCCATCGGTGTTCTCGCCGTGCGCAAGGTCTCGGCCGCCAAGTCCGCGATCGGCCCCCAGGGGATCAACCGTGCCGTCGGTGAACTTTCCGACAGCATCGCCGACTTTGCCGACGCGCTGCGCTCCGGCATGCTCGAGCGCGAGTCGGACCTGCGCGCCGCACTCGGGATCGCAGCCGACGAACCCGCTGCGCCGTCGTCCGCAGCGAGCGCCGTCCGCCGCTGAGCCGGCTCCCGCGAACCGGAGCCCCCGCCCGCATTCCCCCGCCTGACGAGAAGGATCTCCACCCCCATGAAGTCCCACGAGATTGCAAGCCGCTGGCTGAGCTACTTCGAAAAGAACGGCCACACCGTCGTGCCGTCGGCGTCGCTCGTCTCCAGCGACCCCTCGCTGCTCTTCACCGTGGCCGGCATGGTGCCGTTCATTCCGTACCTCACCGCCCGCGAGCAGGCGCCCTACGACCGCGCCACGAGCGTCCAGAAGTGCATCCGCACCGCCGACATCGAAGAGGTCGGCAAGACCGCACGCCACGGCACGTTCTTCCAGATGGCCGGCAACTTCTCCTTCGGTGACTACTTCAAGAAGGACGCCATCGCGATGGCGTGGGAACTGCTCACCTCCGGCGTCGACCAGGGCGGTTACGGCCTGCCGCCGGAGAAGCTGTGGATCACCGTCTATCACGAGGACGACGAAGCCCTTGCCATCTGGCGCGACGAGGTCGGCGTGCCGGCCGACCGGATCCAGAAGCTGGGCAAGAAGGACAACTACTGGTCAACCGGCCAGCCCGGCCCGGCCGGCCCCTGCTCGGAGATCTTCTACGACCGCGGACCGGAGTACGGCGCCGAAGGCGGGCCCGAGGCCGACGACTCCCGGTACGTGGAGATCTGGAACCTGGTCTTCATGCAGTACCAGCGCGGCGAGGGAACCAGCAAGGACGACTTCGAGATCCTCGGTGAGCTGCCCAAGAAGAACATCGATACGGGCCTCGGCCTCGAGCGCCTCGCGATGATCCTGCAGAACGTCGAGAACATGTACGAGACCGACCAGGTCCGCCCCGTCCTCGACAAGGCGGCCGAACTGAGCGGCCGCGAATACACCAGCGCCGAATCGGACGACGACCCGCACCACACCGACGACGTCCGGATGCGCGTAGTCGCCGACCACATCCGCTCCGCGCTCATGCTGATCGCCGACGGCGTTTCCCCCTCGAACGAGGGCCGCGGGTACGTGCTGCGCCGGCTGATCCGCCGCGCCGTGCGCGCCATGCGCCTGCTCGGCGTCGAGAAGGCCTGCCTGCCGGACCTGCTCCCGGTCTCGCGGGACGCCATGAAGGGCGTCTATCCGGAGGTCGAACAGGACTTCGCACGGATCAGCCGCATCGCGTACGCCGAGGAGAAGGCGTTCCTGCGCACCATCGCCTCAGGCACCGCGCGCCTCGAGGAGGCAGTCAAGGAATCCAAGGCCGCCAACCGGCCGCTTTCGGGCTCGGATGCCTTCGCCCTGCATGACACGTACGGTTTCCCCATCGACCTCACCCTCGAGATGGCGGAGGAGGCCGGACTCGCCGTCGACGCCGAGGGTTTCCGCTCGCTCATGCTCGAGCAGCGCCAGCGTGCTCAGGCCGACGCCCGCGGCAAGAAGGCCGGCCACGCCGACCTTTCGGTGTTCAACGACATCCTCGCGGCCGGGGAGACCATTTTCACCGGTTACGAGGAACTCACCACCGACGGCGTGGTCACCGGACTGCTGCGCAACGGACAGGCATCTCCCGTCGCCACCCAGGGTGAGGAGATTGAACTCGTCCTGGACCGCACCCCCTTCTACGCCGAATCGGGCGGCCAGGCCGCCGACGTCGGCCTGATCACCGGCGACGGGTTCGTCGTCGAGGTCCTTGATGTGCAGCGCCCCGTGAAGGGCCTCAACGTGCACAAGGCCGTCGTGCGGGAAGGTGAAATCACGCGCGGTGCTGCCGTCACCTCTGCCGTCGACCGCCAGCGCCGTAACGCGGGGGAGCAGGCCCACTCGGGAACCCACATCGTCCACGCTGCGCTGCACCAGATCCTCGGCCCCGAAGCCACCCAGCGCGGATCCTTCAACAAGGCCGGCTACCTCCGCTTCGACTTCGCCTGGGGCGAGGGGATCAGCGCCGCAGCCAAGAGCGAGATCGAGGAGGTTTCGAACCTCGCCATCCGCAGCAACCACACCGTCGAAACCAAGATCATGCCCCTGGCCGAAGCCAAGGCGCTCGGGGCGATGGCCCTCTTCGGTGAGGCGTACGGCGACAAGGTGCGGGTCGTGGAGATCAACGGAGACTGGTCCCGTGAACTGTGCGGCGGAACGCACGTCGATTCAACGTCGCTCATCGGATCATTGACGCTGCTCGGGGAGCAGTCGGTGGGTTCGGGAAACCGCCGCGTCGAGGCCCTCGTGGGCATGGACGCCTTCCGCCACCTCGCGGCCGAGCGCGCGCTCGTCACCGAGCTCTCTGAAATGCTTAAGGTTCCCTCGAACCAGCTCCCCGAACGGCTTTCCCTGACCCTGCAGAAGCTCAAGACCGCCGAGAAGGAACTTGAGCGGCTGCGCAACGAACAGCTCACCGCGGCAGCGGCTTCACTCGTCGACACGGCGGTTGACGTCGACGGGGTGCGCCTTATTGCCCACGACGCCGGAGCGGTCGGCGGCGCTGACGCCCTTCGGACGCTCGCCCTCGACCTGCGCGGACGCCTCGGCTCCGCTCCCGCCGTCGTCGCCGCCGCGGGCACCTCCAACGGGCGCCCGCTGATCCTCGTCGCAACCAACGAGGCGGCGCGCGCCGAAGGAGTCAAGGCAGGGGCGCTAGTGCGCACCGCGGCCGGAGTGCTCGGCGGCGGCGGAGGCGGGAAGGACGACGTCGCCCAGGGCGGCGGAGCCGACCCGGAAAAGGTGTCCGACGCCCTCGCAGCGATCCGCGCCGCAGTAGCGGCGCGCTGACCGGGCCGTCCCATGCCAGGAGACCACCCCGCGGGCCCGAAGCTGGGCGTCGACGTCGGCATGGTGCGGGTAGGGCTGGCCGGCAGCGACCGTGACGGCGTCCTCGCAACCCCCATCCGGACCCTGAAACGGGACGCCAAGAGGAACAGCGACATCCGGGTCCTCGTCGAGGAGGCCCGCGAACGCGGGGCCGTCGAGGTGTTCGTCGGGCTGCCCCGCCAGCTCAGCGGGCGGGAAGCGGAGTCGGCCGCGATGGCCCGCGGCTACGCCCAACTGGTGGCCGACGCCCTCCAGGCCGCCGGCACGGACATCCCGGTTCGGCTCATCGACGAGCGGCTCAGCACCGTTTCGGCACACCGATCGTTGCGTCAGGCTGGATTGAGCAGCCGGGAACATCGTAAGGTAGTTGATCAGGTGGCTGCGGTTGAAATACTCCAGCATGCCATCGACATGCAACGTTCACTCGGACGGGACGTGGGGGAGCATGTCACCGCGCGTCAGCACAGCACACCTTCGGTTCCCTTGTTGGCCTCAATGGAGGAACCCGTCATTTCGGATAGCACATTGAGTGGGAAGGACCAGGAACTGTGAGTTCCCGTTACCCGCAGTCCCCGGCAGCCCATGACCCGGATGACCGGCACGCGGAAGGCGTCACCTATGAAGAGGAGCCTACGCTGGCTGAGCCGGTCGAGCAGTTTTTCCAGAACCAGGAATTGAGCCGCCGCGACCGGAACCGGAGGCCCTCCAAGTCCCGGCAGCGGCGCCGCCGCCGCCGGACCGTCGTCATGCTCGTCGTCGTCCTCGTCTTCGCCGGCGTTGTCTTCGGTGCCGCGATGATGCTGCGCGACGTCCTCGGACTCAATGACGTCAAGGACTACCCCGGGCCGGGAACCGAGGAAGTGGTCTTCACCGTCGCCGAAGGCGCCGGCCCCCTTTCCATTGGCGAGGGCCTTGAGGCGGCAGACATCGTGGCTGACTCCGGGGTGTTCGTTTCGGCGCTCCAGGGCAAACTCGAGGGCAGGGAAGTGCAGCCAGGCGACTACGAGATGNCTTGAGGCGGCAGACATCGTGGCTGACTCCGGGGTGTTCGTTTCGGCGCTCCAGGGCAAACTCGAGGGCAGGGAAGTGCAGCCAGGCGACTACGAGATACGCCAGCAGATGTCTTCCGCCGACGCCGCCGCGGCGCTCCTCGACAGCGAATCGACGATGGTCTCCTACGCCGCCGTGGCCCGCGACCTGCGCCAGGGCGAAGTGTTCGCGATCCTCGCCGAGTCGACGGGCCTGCCTGCCGCCGAGTTCGAGGCGCTCAGCGCCAAGCCCGAGCAGTTCGGCCTGCCCAAGCAGGCACGCAGCCTTGAAGGGTACCTCCACCCGGGCGAATACCGGTTCGACGTCGAGGCAACCGCTCCGGAAATCATCAAGGAAATGGTCGCCAGGACCTTCGCCCAGCTCGAAGAGGACGGCATCACCGATCCCGCCGAGCAGTACCGCATCCTCACGATCGCGAGCATCATCCAGGCCGAAGCCGGAGAAGCCGATTATGCGTCGGTGGCCGGATCGATCATGAACCGGCTGAAGCCGGACAACACCGAAACCTCGGGCCTGATCCAGTCCGATGCGACGGTGACCTACGGGCTCAACCGCAAGAGCTACGACATCACGCCGGAGGAAAAGGCGGACAAGAAGAACCCGTACAACACCTACGCGAACCCGGGCCTGCCGGTCGGACCGATCGGTTCCCCCAGCGAGGAGGCAATCGACGCAGCCGTCTCGCCGGCGGACGTGCCGTACTACTACTGGGTGACCGTCGACCTCGACACCGGGGAGACGAAGTTCTCAGAAACCCTCGCCGAGCACGCCCGTTACGTGGCCGAGTACCAGGCGTGGTGCGCCGACAACGCCGGACGCTGCGAGTAGGGGCCGCACCGGATGGGGAACGCCACCGGGGCGCCGGCCGCCCGGGCGGCGGTGATCGGGCACCCGATCGCCCATTCCAAGTCCCCGCTGCTCCACGCCGCCGCCTATGACGCCCTGGGCGTCGACTGCGACTACACGGCGCGTGACGTGGCACCTGAGGATCTGGACCGCTTCGTGTCCTCGCTCAGGAGCGAGGACGGGTGGCGCGGGCTTTCGGTGACAATGCCGCACAAGGCGGCGGTCGCCGCAGCCACCGACTCGAACTCCGAGCTGGTGGAAACCCTCGGCGTGCTCAACACCGTCACTTTCAGCGGCGGCCCCGGAGCCGTGCGGCTCACCGGTCACAACACCGACGTCGCGGGTGTGGCGGGCGCGCTGCGCCACGCTGGTGCCGGCGTGCCGCGCGAGGCCGTCATTCTCGGCGGCGGCGGGACAGCCGCCGCGGCGGTCGCGGGCCTGCGCGACCTGGGCGCGCGGAGCGCGAGGGTCTACGTCCGCCGGGACGGCGCCGCGGAAGACCTCGAGCGCATTGGCTCCCGCCTCGGCATCCACGTCACCGGCCACCCCTGGGACGGCGCGGTGGAGGGGATCCGGGCCGCCGACGTCGTCATTTCCACCCTTCCACCGCACGCCGCGGACCCCCTTGCACGCTCCCTCGCCGCATCGCTTGGGGCCGCGCCGGCCGACCGGGTGGCCGGCACACCGCCGCGGCTGCTGCTTGACGTCGCCTACGACCCGTGGCCGAGCGAGCTCGCCACGGCGTGGTCGCGTGCCGGAGGGCTCACCGTCCCTGGCCTTGAAATGCTCCTGTACCAGGCGGTCGAACAGGTTCTCCTGTTCTTCCCCGAGGTTCCCGCCCTCGATGAAGGGGTCATAAACCGCATGTGTGACGCAGTCGGCGCACCCCGGCGCTGAACCGGTCCCCGCCGCATGGCAGTATTGGAGACATGTTGCGTTGGTTGACGGCCGGGGAATCCCACGGCCCCGCTGGAGTTGGAATCCTTGAAGGCATGCCCGCCGGAGTACCGGTGACCACTGCCGATATACAAGCGGCCCTGGCGCGCCGACGCCTGGGCTATGGTCGCGGTGCCCGGATGAAGTTCGAGCAGGACACGGTGAGGCTGCTCGGCGGAATCCGCCACGGGCTTACCCAGGGCGGGCCCATCGCCATCGAGGTCGCCAACTCGGAATGGCCCAAATGGGAACGTGTCATGTCCGCCGACCCTGTCGATCCCGACGAACTCGAATCCCTCGCCCGCAACGCCCCGCTCACCCGGCCGCGCCCGGGCCACGCCGACTTCACCGGCATGCAGAAGTACGGGTTCGGCGAGGCCCGCCCGGTCCTCGAAAGGGCAAGCGCCCGCGAGACCGCAACCCGGGTGGCCCTCGGCACCGTTGCCGCACGGTTCCTCGGGGAACTCGGAGTGCACATGGTGAGCCACACGGTCTCGATCGCCTCGGTGTCGCTGCCCACGAACTCCCCGGTGCCCCTACCCTCCGACGTGTTCGCCCTCGACCAGGACCCCCTGCGCTGCTTCGACCGCGACACCTCCGAAGCCATGGTCGCCGAGGTGGACGCGGCCCACAAGGACGGCGAAACCCTCGGCGGCGTCGTCGAAGTTGTCGTGTACGGCCTTCCGCCGGGACTTGGCAGCTATGTCCACTGGGACCGCCGGCTCGACTCGCGTCTGGCTGCAGCGCTCATGGGCATCCAGGCCATCAAGGGTGTCGAGATCGGTGACGGGTTCCTTACCGCCTCCCGCCGCGGAACCGTTGCCCACGACGAGATCCTGCGCAACGACTCGGGCCGGATCGTGCGCGGGACGAACCGCGCCGGCGGAATAGAAGGCGGAATGAGCATCGGCGACACGCTGCGCGTGCGTGCGGCGATGAAACCGATCGCCACCGTTCCACGCGCCCTCTCCACGATCGATGTGAGCACCGGCGAATCGGCAAAGGCCCACCACCAGCGCTCGGACGTCTGCGCCGTCCCCGCCGCGGGCGTCGTCGCCGAGGCGATGACCGCCCTCGTGCTCGCCGAAGCCGTCACCGAGAAGTTCGGCGGCGACTCACTTGGCGAAACGGCGAGGAACCTCAAGAGCTACCTCGACAACATCCCCGAGTCCCTAGGGTCGGCTGCCTACTGATGCCCTCTCCAACGCGTCGCTTCGTGTTCACGGGGCCAATGGCGACGGGGAAATCCGCTGTGGGGCGGGCCGTCGCGGCCCGGCACGGAATGACCTTCATCGACACCGACCGCAGGATCACCGAACGGCACGGCCCGATCCCCGGGATCTTCGAGCGCGGCGGCGAGGAACTGTTCCGGCGGATCGAGGCGGACATCGTGCGCGAAGTGCTCGACACCGACGCCGGCGCGCTCGTTGTCTCGCTCGGCGGGGGAGCGGTCCTCGACGCCGGCACGCGGTCGCTGCTGCGCGCCGAGTGCGTGATCCTGCTCGACGCCGACCTCGCGACGGTGCTGCCACGGATCCGCGGCGGATCCTCGCGGCCCATGCTCAGCGGCGACCCCGGCCGGCGCTGGACCGACCTTTACGCCCAACGACACCCTCTCTACCTCGAGGTCGCCGACATCGTCGTCGACACCCGCGGACGCACCCTGCGGCGCGTCATCGCCGCGGTGGAAGAGCTTCTTGACCTGAACGAAGACCCAATGAAAAGGACGCCCGGACATGGCACCTGAGCCCACGATCATCCCGGTAACCGGGACCACCCCCGAGGCCGCCTACGACGTCGTCGTGGGCCGCGGGCTCCTCGGCCGGCTCCCCGGAATCCTTGGCGAGCGGGTGCGCCGGGTGCTGGTCATCCACCCCCGGGCGCTGCGGGCGACCGGTGACACGGTGCGAGCCGAACTCGCCGACGCCGGGTTCACCGCGGTCACGGCGGAAATCCCCGACGCCGAGGAGGGCAAGCACATCCAGGTGGCTGCCTTTTGCTGGCAGGTCCTCGGCCAGAACGACTTCACCCGCTCGGACGCCGTCGTCACCGTTGGCGGTGGCGCCGTGACCGACCTGGGCGGCTTCGTCGCCGCCACCTGGCTGCGCGGGGTCAAGGTTGTGCACCTTCCCACCAGCCTGCTGGCCATGGTCGACGCCGCGGTCGGAGGCAAGACCGGCATCAACACGGCCGAGGGCAAGAACCTCGTCGGCGCCTTCCACCCGCCGGCCGCAGTGCTGGCCGACCTCGACGCGCTCGACACCCTCCCGAAGAACGAACTCGTCACCGGCATGGCCGAAGTCGTGAAATCCGGATTCATCGCCGATCCGGTCATCCTCGACCTCATCGAGGCGGACACCGAGGCCGTTTCCGACGCCCGTTCCGAGACCGTGCGGGAACTGATCGAGCGGAGCATCGCCGTGAAGGCCGCGATCGTCTCGGAGGACCTGCGCGAATCGGGACGGCGGGAGCACCTCAACTACGGCCACACGCTCGGCCACGCCATCGAACTCGCCGAGCGGTACTCCTGGCGCCACGGGGCCGCCGTGTCCGTGGGCCTTGTCTTCGCCGCCGAACTCTCCCGCATGGTGGGCCGGCTCAACGACACCGACGCCGACCGGCACCGCACCATCCTCGAATCCCTGGGTCTTCCGGTCACCTACCGCAGGGACCGCTGGGCTGCCCTGCTCGATGGAATGCGCCGCGACAAGAAATCGCGCGGCGACCTGCTGCGCTTCGTGGTGCTCGACGGCATCGCCCGGCCGGGCATGCTCGAAGTCCCGGACACGTCGCTCCTGTTTGCCGCCTACCAGGAAATCGCTTCTTAAGGGCCTTCCAGCGACGCATTGCGCCCAGAGGGTAGACTTGTCTCTGGACTTTCACCGGACTGCCCCGTGCCTGAGGCCAGACGCAGCCCTCCATTTCTCCGATCGACGAAAGTGAACCTGTGGCGACCACGAACGACATCAAGAACGGCACCGTGCTCAAGCTCGAGGGCAACCTCTGGAACGTGCTCGAGTTCCAGCACGTCAAGCCGGGCAAGGGTGGTGCGTTCGTGCGCACCAAGATGCGCAACGTCCTCTCGGGCAAGGTGGTGGACAAGACGTTCAACGCCGGCCTGAAGATCGAGACGGCAACGGTCGACCGCCGTGACTACCAGTACCTGTACAAGGACGGCGAAGACTTCGTCTTCATGGACACCACGGACTACGACCAGATCACCGTGCCTGGCAAGACCGTCGGCGACGCCGAGAACTTCATGCTCGAAAGCCAGATGGTGACCATCGCCATGCACGAAGGTTCGGCCCTCTACATCGAGCTGCCGCCGTCCGTCGTCCTCGAAATCACCTACACCGAGCCGGGCCTGCAGGGCGACCGCTCCACCGGCGGAACGAAGCCGGCCACCGTCGAAACCGGCCACGAAATCCAGGTTCCGCTGTTCCTGGTCACCGGCACCAAGGTCAAGGTCGACACCCGCACCGGCGATTACCTGGGACGCGTCAACGAGTGAGTGCACGCAGCAAGGCCCGACGCCGGGCGCTGGATATTCTGTTCGAGGCCGAGCAGCGCTCGGTCACCCCGGTCGAGGTGATCAAGGCCCGCCGGGAAAAGACGGACATGATCATCGCCGACTACTCGGTCGACGTCGTTGAGGGAGTGCTCTCGCACGCGGAGGAGATCGACGAGTACCTCAGCACCTACTCGCAGGGCTGGACCCTTGACCGGATGCCTGCCGTCGACCGCATGATCCTGCGCATCGGCACCTGGGAGCTGCTGTTCAACGACGACGTCCCGGACGGCGTGGCAGTGAGCGAAGCGGTTGAGCTTGCCAAGATCCTCTCAACCGACGAATCGCCCGTGTTCATCAACGGACTGCTGGGCAGGCTTCAGCAGCTCAAGCCGACGCTGCTCGCCTAGGCGCTGAGCGGGCAACACGGCGCGCGGGAGAATTTCCGGCGGCTGCCCGCGACGTATGAGAGGCTGAGCCATGGCCACAGTCGACCAGCAGCCCTCTGCCACAGCCGCGCCTTCCGGGGCCGCCGATCTGGAGAGGGCCCGTCACCGAATGGTGCAGGCGGTCCTGACCGCCCGACTCGACTGCGAGAACGCTGAACCGAACGCCGATCCCGGGCGCTACGCCGAGGCGCAACTGCGCCTCTCCGCAGCAGTACGGAGCCTTGAGCAGATCGACGAGCGCCTCCACGAGGAGCGGCTGCTGCGGCTGCAGGGGGCCTCGGACGGCGTTCTCGAGTTTTCCTGAACCCACGCCTGCCGTACAAGCGCGGTGCTTGGCCGGGTCATGCAGTTCACCCCACGTGGCAGGTGCGGGCGCCCGGGTGTAGGCTCCACGGCTACAAGCGTTGGATAGCGAAGAAGGCCTGAGGTTGTCTGATGAGCGCAGACAGCGATGCGGTGGACAGTCCGGTCGCCGGTTCGGGCGGGCCCGGTCTTCGGGTGGTGCCGCGCAGCCGGGCCGATCCAGCCCATCCGCTGATCGCCTCGCACGAGGCCGAGGTGCGGCTGCGGGTCCTCAAGGCCGCACGCGTCCTGATCGACCGGCGAACGTACGACGCCGTCACAATTGATGCGGTTGCGAGGGCATCCGGGGTGAGCAAATCAACCCTGTATCGGTACTGGCCGTCGCGTCAGCTGCTGGTGCTCGAAGCATTCACCTACAAGACGAACCTCCTGACCAACGTCGACGACACCGGCGATGTTGCACGGGACCTGCATGCCTACCTTGTCGCCTTGACCTACTGCCTCAGGGTCGGCGGGGCCGCATCGACGGTCGCCAACCTGCTGGCCGAAGCGATCCGCAGCGAGGAGTTCGCGGCCCAGTTCAAGCAGACGCTGCTGCGGGAACGACGCCAGGGGTTCCTGGCGATCCTGCACCGGGGACGGGGCCGTGGACAGATCCGCGACGACGTCGACCTTGTCGTGGTGATCGACGCCGTCTACGGAGCCGTCCACCACCGGCTCATTGCCACCGGGCAGCACATTGACGGGCCGTTCCTGCGGAACCTCACCCGCTTCGCAATCGACGGGACGGCGACCCCGGAATACCTGGAGAGCTACCGGACACGGAAGTGAGTTCGGCCGTCACGCGGGACGGCGGCCCGGAGTGCCGGTCCCGCTGCCTCACGCATTGAGGTCGCGCCTCCTCAGCGCCGCCGCGGCGGTGCCCACCAGGACAGCTGCCAGGAGTGCCATCCAGGCCAGCGGCACCGGATCGAAAGCCTCGCCCGGCACCTGCGGCACCAGTCCGAACGGTTCGGCCTCAAGCATGAACTCCGGAAGGTTGAGCACCGTGCCGTAAAGGCCGGTGAGCAGCGAGAGGACAACGACCGCCCACACCCACCAGGTGCCCGCGGCGAGCCCGTAGGCGAGTGCCGCGAGCCCGGCGAAGCACACGACCAGCGGCAGGTAGGCGAGCGATGAGGCGGTGAGCTCCCAGGTGAGCGGCTCCCCGGAGCTGAGCGAGGCACCGGCGCCGAGCCCGAAGCCCGACGCCACAAGCAGGAGCACCCCCGAAGCCACGGTCACGAGCAGCGAGCTCAGGAGCACACGCGTGCGCCCTGCTCCGGCGGCGAGCAGGAGCGCCGTGCGTCCCTCGGACTCCTCCTTGCGGAGCCTGCCCACGCCCACCACCGCCTGGACCGCGACGGCCATGGCGAAGTACTTCAGGAACGCGGCGAGAGCGCCGCGGAGGACGTCACCGCCGTCGACGCCACCGATCACCTCGGCGAGCTGGGGCTGGGACTCGAAGCTCTTGACGATGGAACGGGCCATCGTGCCGGTCAGGAAGGCGAAAACGAAGAGGCCGGTGCACCAGCTGGTGATGCTGCCCCGCTCGAGCCGGGCTAGGAGGCCTGCCGGACCGGTGAGGAACCGGGTGCCTTCGCGGCGTCCGGGCCGGGCGGCGATGAGGCCTTCACCTATGTCGCGCCGGGCTGCCAAAAGATAGGCGGCTACGACGAACACGGCGGAGAGGCCCAGGCACAGCAGCAGGGGCCACCACCGCAGCTCGACAAAGGCCCGGGTCTGCTGAACCCAGCCGATGGGCGAGGCCCAGGACAGCGCACTCCCACCGAGCTGCCGGGCATCACCGATCCCGCGGAGGAGGAAGGCGGCCCCGATTACTGTGCCGGCCATCCCTGTGGCCGTTCTGGCGCTTGCGGAAAGCTGCGCGGTGACGGCCGCCGCCGCCCCGAACACGACCCCGGCGAGTCCGACACCCAGCGCGAGGGCCGCCGAGTCCACCGGCCGCAGGCCGTTGGCGGCCATCGCCGCGAACAGCGCTACCGCAACGGCCAGGTTGGCTCCGGCCAGGACGGCAAGTGCCACCGTCAGCTGGGCATGGTGGCCGACGATACCGGCCCGGACGAGCTCGGCGCGCCCGGTTTCCTCCTCCGCCCGGGTATGCCGGACGACAAGGAACACCGACATGAGCCCGACCGCGATGGCGAGCATTCCCGCCACTTCGTTGGCAAGCATGGTTCCGAGCGTGTAGTTCTCGAGGCCGTAGCCCGGGCCGGAAAGGAGGGCCCCCGCCGGGTCCTTCATGATCGCAGCGCGTGTCTGGAGCGCCTCCGCGCTTCCGTAGGCGAGCGGGATGACGGCTCCAAAGTAGCCGACGACGCCTCCCACGCAGAGCGCCCATACGGGGATGCGCACCCGTTCGCGGCGCACGGCGAAGCGGATCAGCCGCACCGCTCCGGTCAGCGGGCCGGGATCGGCAGCGGAGCGGTGGGCAGCAGCGCGGGAGACGGCGCGGCTCACCGCGTGCTCCCTGCCACCGGCGCCGAGCCACCCACGCCGTAGTGGTGGACGAACAACTCCTCGAGCGTGGGCGGGGTGGTGGTCAGGGCCGTGATGCCCAGCGGCAGCAGGTGCTCAAGCACGCCGGGGAGTGCGTCGTTCTCAACGGTGAAATGCACCCGGTCTCCCTCGCGCTGAACGTCATGGACCCCTCGAAGCAGCGCAACGCTTGTAGCGTCGCCGTCGCAGGTCACCGAAACCGCCGCGCGGGCCAGGTGCCGCATCTCGCTGAGTGTTCCCGACTGCACCGTGCGGCCCTGCCTGATGATCGTCACCTTGTCGCACAGCGCTTCGACCTCGGCCAGGATGTGGCTCGACAACAGCACCGTCCGGCCATGCGCGGCGGCCTCGCGGATGCACTCCTGGAAAACCCGTTCCATCAGCGGGTCGAGGCCGGAGGTCGGCTCGTCGAGGATCAGCAGTTCGACGTCGCTGGCCAGCGCCGCGACGAGCGCCACCTTCTGCCGGTTGCCCTTGGAGTAGGAGCGGGTCTTCTTCGACGGATCGAGCTCGAACCGGAGCAGCAGCTCGTCCCGGCGCCTCCGGTCGGCCCCGCCGCGCAGGCCAAGGAGGAGATCGATCGCCTCGCCGCCGGTGATTTTGGGCCAGAGATTCACCTCTCCGGGTACGTAGGAAAGGCGGCGGTGCAGGTTCACCGCCCTAGCCCACGGGTCCTCCCCAAACAACAGGGCAGTGCCAGCATCGGCCCTGAGTGCCCCGAGCAGCACCCGGATCGTCGTCGATTTCCCCGCACCGTTGGGGCCGAGGAATCCGTGGACCTCGCCGGCCTCAAGCCTCAGGTCGAGCGCATCGAGCGCACGGACCGCCCCGAAATTCTTGGTGAGTTGCTGTACTTCAACGACTGGAGGCATCGCCAGCTCCTGAAGGAAAGGAAAAAAATGAGGGAGGTGGATCGCCAGGTAGGCGATGGGGCGGCAGCTTCATCCGCCAGCGCCGCGCAGCCGTCTAGGGGGCGGGTTCTTCCGGCGGCGGATGCGGCAGCCGCGCCAGGTAAGCCTGAAGCATTGAGCGGTCTGCCAGCAGACCCTGCGAATACAGTTCCAGGGCGGGCACCGCGTTGCGGGCGAGGTAGCCCCGGAACGTTTGAGTGAAATCAGCCGACGGACCCGGCGCGTCGAGGTTCAGGTCGAGGAGCATCGCTCCGAACCCCTGCACTGTCAGATAGCGGGCGCGTGCCTTCTCATCCACGGAGGGAAGGATGGTTCCAGCACTGACCCCCGCGGAGATCCACGCCTCGGCGTCCTCCGTGAAATGGTCAAGGAAGGCTCTGGCGCCCTGCCCGCCCTCCTGAAGGCAGCGCAGGGCGTAGGCAGCCAACGGTGCCGATTCCTCAAGGGCGGCCAGATCGAGCAGGCGTTCGGAGGGCCCGCCGGGAGCAACGGCTTCTCGCTTGTAGTCCCGGATCCGGCCCAGGACATAGTCGTCGCAGGCAGCCCGCAGCCCGTCCTTGGACCCGAAGTGGTGAAGGATAAGTCCCGGGCTGACGCCTGTCTCGCGGGCTATGGCCCTGACGCTCACCTTGAAGCCATCGCGCCCGAACAGCAGCACGGCGACGTCCCTGAGCCGTGCCCGGCTCGTCCGGTCATCAGTGGCCGCTTCCACCCGCCCCGCCTGTGCTGAACACATGTTCAGTATTTTAAACGGTTGTTCACCCGGTGCCAAGAGGCATTGGGACCGGTAGGAGCTACCGCCTTCCCGAGGTGATCGAAAAGATCCGCGCGCGGTGGAACGCCGCCTGGTCGAGAAGGCTCCGCTCTTCCTGAACCGCGTCCCGTGCTGCGCCGCGGCCGCTGAGAATGCGCTGCCGTGTGAAGGCCAGCCGTGCCGCCGTCGTGATGAACGCGGCCATCTCCGCACCGGCGCCCACGCTTCCGGCCCACGACAGCGCCTGCCGGCGTCCGGGGCGGGTGGCGAGCATGTGGACCTCCTGCGGGCTGAACCATCCGGCCGACGCATAGTCGCCAAGCCGGGATTCGGTAAGTCGGCGCTCGGCCCGGCGCAGCATCAGAACGAAGAGGACAGCCGCGATGAACAGCGGCACCTGGACGAACAGGTAGAACGAGAAGAAATCGTCGAACAGCAGAACGGTCCCGCCGTTCCAGAGCATGTGCCCGGCGATCGCGGGGAGCAGGCCGAGGACGAAGGCCGGAAGGATCCGCCCGGCACCCCCTCCGCGGCTCACAGCGAGTCCCAGCACGAACCCGAGCGCCGCGGTGAACATGACGTGGGCGAACGGCGAAAACAGGCCCCGCAGCACGAAGACCCCAACCAGCCCGCCCAGGCTTCCCGACTCCTGGACCGCCGAACTGAAGTAGAGGATGTTCTCGGTGAACGCGAAGCCGGCGGCCACCGTTCCCGAATAGACGATTCCGTCGACAGGCCCGTCGAAGTGGCTCCGGCGGGAGAAGACGAGGATGAGCACGCCCAGGCCCTTGGCGAATTCCTCGACCAGCGGCGCCTGCAGCACCGGCCCGATGATATTGGTGTCGGTTGAGTTCAGGGCCGCGCCAAGCAGCCCCACAACGTAGCTTCCCAGCAGCAGGGTCACCAGCACCGAAACCCCGGCGCCCCACAGGAAGGCGAACCACAGGGCGCCGCGCGGTTCGGGATCCCACCGGTCGATCCAGCGGAGGCCCAGCACGCAGATGCCCAGCGGAATAAGGGCCAGGACCGCGCAGACCACCAGCGCCGTCGTCCCGAGCGAGAGGGAAAGGAACCAGACCAGCGCGGCAAGCACGAACCCGGCGACAATGATGAGGGCGATGTTCAGGGCGCCGGGCCCGCGCCGCACGGGTGCCTTCCACACCGGAGCAAGTGCCTCGGGGGAATTGTGCGGCGGCCCGGGCTGCCCGGGATGGGTTGTGGAACGCTCCCACCAGTCGTTCCTCTGAAACTGATCTGTGCCCGAGCGGGCTTCCAACGGGTCATTCATCGACATAGGAACACCCTATTCGGCATCGGCGCTGTGATAGTTTTGAAAGCGCAACCACCCTTTAAGTTCCGTCCAGTGAGGCGGGGAAGGAGGAAGCGTGTTATGACCGTGCCTGCACCGCATTCCGGAGCCGCACCGCGCGTTGTTCTCGCCGAAGCCGATATAGACCGCGCACTTACCCGCATCGCCCACGAGATCCTCGAGGCCAACAAGGGGCCCGCCGACCTCGTGCTCCTGGGGATCCCCAGAAGGGGCTTCCCCCTGGCACAGCGGCTCGCCCGCAAGATCGCTGCGGTGAACCCCGGTGTCGACCCCGCAGCCATCACCGGCCAGCTCGACGTCACGATGTACCGCGACGACCTCCAGCGCAATCCCACACGGCCGCCGCTGGCCACCCAGCTGCCGCCGTCGGGCATTGACGACAAGGTCGTGGTCCTCGTCGACGACGTGCTCTACTCCGGCCGCACCATCCGCGCCGCCCTCGATGCGATAGTGGACCTGGGACGGCCCCGCATCGTCCGCCTGGCCGTCCTCGTTGACCGCGGGCACCGGGAGCTGCCGATCCGCGCCGACCATGTGGGAAAGAACCTCCCCACGTCATCCTTCGAGCGGGTCCGCGTGTACCTCGAGGAAATCGACACCCGCGACGGGGCCCCCGTCAACGAGGTCGTCATCGAGGCGGCCGCGTGAGGCACCTGCTGACCACCCAGGACCTCTCCTACATCAACGCGCTGCGCCTGCTCGACGTCGCCGAGGAAATGTCGGCCGTCGGGGAGCGCGAAATCAAGAAACTTCCCGCCCTGCGGGGGCGCACGGTGGTGAACCTCTTCTACGAGGATTCAACCCGCACCAGGATCTCCTTCGAGGCGGCCGCCAAGCGGCTCTCCGCCGACGTCATCAACTTCGCAGCCAAGGGCTCCTCGGTGTCCAAGGGCGAATCCCTGAAGGACACGGCGCAGACCCTCGAGGCGATGAGCGCCGACGCCGTGGTGATCCGGCACTCCGCCTCCGGCGCACCGGCCCGCCTCGCGGCGTCGGGATGGATCGACGCCGCCGTGCTCAACGCCGGTGACGGCACCCACGAGCACCCCACCCAGGCTCTCCTCGACGCCTTCACGCTGCGCCGGCACTGGGCCCGGCTCGCCGGGCACCCCTCGAAGGGGACCGACCTGGCCGGGATGCGCGTGCTGATCGTCGGTGACATCCTTCACTCCCGCGTTGCGCGGTCCAACGTATGGCTGCTCAAGACGCTGGGCGCCCACATCACCCTCGTCGGCCCGCCGACCCTGCTGCCGGTGGGCATCGGATCGTGGCCGTGCACGGTGCGCTACGACCTCGATGAAGCGCTCGCCGAACGGCCCGACGCCGTCATGATGCTCCGGCTCCAGGCCGAGCGCATGAATGCGGCATTCTTCCCCTCCACCCGCGAGTACTCGCGGCGCTGGGGTTTCGACGAGGGCCGGCTGCACGCACTCGACACCCTCGGACTCGACGACACCGTCATCATGCATCCGGGGCCGATGAACCGGGGGCTCGAAATCTCCTCGGCCGCCGCCGATTCGCCCCGCTCCACGATCCTCGCCCAGGTGCGCAACGGGGTCTCGGTGCGGATGGCCGCCCTCTACCTGCTCCTGTCCGGAGACCACCACGCCGACGGGCCGGCCGGGAACGCCACAACCCCCGCCGCCCAGATTCCCAGCACGAAGGAGCCAGCACCATGAACGGCACACAACCGGCCCCCCGCGGCCAGTACCTGGTGAAGGGTGCCTCGGTGCTCGGCGGAGCGCGGCAGGACCTGCTGGTCAGCGACGGCGTCATCGCGGCGGTCGGCGCTTCAGCGGCTGCCGGGGCGAGCGGCGGAGACGTCAGCGTTGTCGATGCGGCCGGCCTCATTGCCCTGCCCGGGATGGTCGACCTTCACACCCACCTGCGGGAGCCGGGCCGGGAGGACGCCGAAACCGTGGAGACCGGCTCGCGCGCCGCGGCCCTCGGCGGGTTCACCGCCGTCCACGCAATGGCCAACAGCATGCCGGTGGCGGACACCGCCGGCGTGGTTGAGCAGGTGTACAGCCTCGGCCGGAAGGCCGGCTGGGTTGAGGTCCGGCCCGTGGGGGCGGTGACCGTCGGCCTCGCCGGCGAACGCATGGCCGAGCTCGGCGCGATGGCCGAATCGCGTGCCCGGGTGCGGGTCTTCTCCGACGACGGCATCTGCGTCTCCGACCCGGTGCTCATGCGGCGCGCCCTCGAGTACGTCAAGGCGTTCGACGGCGTCATCGCCCAGCACGCGCAGGAACCCCGGCTCACCGAGGGAGCGCAGATGAACGAAGGCGAGGTGTCCGCCGTCCTCGGGCTTGCCGGATGGCCGGCCGTCGCGGAGGAGAGCATCATTGCCCGCGACGTGCTCCTCGCCCAGCACGTGGATTCCCGGCTCCACGTATGCCACGTCTCGACGGCGGGCTCCGTGGAGATCCTTCGCTGGGCGAAAGCCCGCGGCATCCGCGTCACCGCCGAAGTCACCCCGCACCACCTCCTGCTGACCGACGAGCTGGTCCGCAGCTACGACCCGGTGTACAAGGTGAATCCGCCGCTGCGCACCTCAACGGACGTCCAGGCGCTGCGCGAGGCGCTCGCCGACGGCACTATCGACATCGTCGGAACCGACCACGCCCCGCACCCGAGCGAGCACAAGGAGTGCGAGTGGGCGCAGGCCGCGATGGGCATGACGGGCCTTGAAACCGCGCTGTCGGTGGTGCAGCACACCATGGTCGAAACGGGCCTGCTCGACTGGGCGGGGTTCGCCCGCGTCACCTCCGTCGGCCCCGCCGAGATCGGGCGCCTCGGGCACCAGGGCCGGCCGCTGGAGCAGGGCGAACCGGCGAACTTCACATTGGTCGACCCGAATGCGCGCTGGACGGTCGACCCCCATAAAATGGCAACAATGGGACGCAACAGCCCGTTCGCCGGGCTCGAACTTCCCGGCCGGGTCGTCGCCACGTTCTACCGCGGGCACCCCACCGTCCTCGATGGAGCCCTCAACACACCGTTCGTTTCAGCTGCAGAGGAATCCGCGTGGATTGGTTAGGACCGGTCGCAGCCGCGGCAGGAATCATAGTGCTCATCGCCGGCCTGATGGCGCTGGGCTGGCGTGGGCGGCTGCGCCGCCAGTCAGCGGTTGCCGCCCCTCCTCCGGTGCCGGCCGACCCGGGCCGCGTCCTCTTCGAGGCCGAGGGCCAGTACGTTGCAACCACCACCGCCGGGGACTGGCTCGACCGGATCGCCGTGCACGGGCTGGGACTCCGGTCGGAGGCAGTAGCCACAGTGCACCCCACCGGAGTGCTGCTGGCCCGCAGGGGCGCCCCCGACGTCTTCATCCCCCGCGAGGCGCTGACCGGCGTGCGGTTCGAGCGCGGCATGGCGGGCAAGTTCGTCGAGAAGGACGGACTCGTCCTGCTGACCTGGCTGCTCGGGGGGCAGAAGGTCGACACGGGCTTCCGCACCCGGCACGCCTCCGACAAGACCCAGCTGCTCGCCGCGGTGGCGGCACTCGCACCTGGCATAGACACAACCGACGTCATCAAAGGCAGGAAGTCCAAGTGACACTTACGAACTCGTCCGCCAGCCCCGCGCTGCTCGTCCTTGAGGACGGACGGACCTTCCGGGGCAGCAGTTACGGCGCCGAGGGAACGGCCCTCGGCGAGGCGGTCTTTGCCACGGGCATGACCGGCTACCAGGAAACCATCACCGATCCTTCCTACGCACGGCAGCTCGTGGTGCAGACGGCACCCCACATCGGAAACACGGGCGTGAACGCCGACGACGCCGAGTCCCGCCGCATCTGGGTTGCCGGGTACATCGTGCGCGACGCCGCCCGCCGCCCTTCGAACTGGCGTTCGGAACAGAGCCTTGACGATCAGCTGCGCGAGCAGGGGGTCGTGGGGATTGAGGGAGTCGACACGCGCGCCCTGACCCGGCACCTGCGTGAACGCGGCGCGATGAAGGCGGGAATCTTCTCGGGGTCCGCCGCCCTGGCTCCGGAAGCCCGGCTCCTCGAAGAGGTGCAGTCCCAGGACTCAATGGCCGGTGCCCGCCTCGCCGAGGAGGTCAGCGCCGGCTCGGCCTACACCGTCGAACCGTCCGATCACGGCTGGACGGAGGAACCACGCTTCACCGTCGCCGCCCTCGACCTCGGTATCAAGACGATGACGCCGAAACACTTCGCCCAGCGCGGGGTGCGCACAGTCGTCTTCCCCGCCGACACCGCCTTCGAGGAACTGACGAAGGCCGGGCCCGACGGCGTGTTCATGTCGAACGGGCCTGGCGACCCCGCCACCGCCGACGTCCAGGTGGATCTGCTGCGGAAGGTCCTTGCGGCGGGCATCCCGTTCTTCGGCATCTGCTTCGGCAACCAGATCCTCGGCCGGGCCCTCGGCTTCGGCACCTACAAGCTGCCCTACGGCCACCGCGGCATCAACCAGCCGGTGCTCGACCGGCGCACCGGCAGGGTCGAAATCACCTCCCAAAACCACGGTTTCGCCGTCGACGCGCCCCTTGACGGACCCGTCGAAGCGCCCCAGGGCGGGTTCGGCCGCGTGGAGGTCAGCCATATCAGCCTCAACGACAACGTGGTGGAGGGCCTCGCGTGCCTCGACCTTCCCGCCTTCTCGGTGCAGTACCACCCCGAAGCCGCCGCCGGACCGCACGATTCGGCCTACCTCTTTGACCGCTTCATCGAGCTGATGAGCGCCACGCAGCGCACCACCCAGGAGAACAACTGATGCCCCGCAGAATCGACCTCAAGAGTGTCCTGGTCATCGGCTCCGGCCCGATCGTCATCGGGCAGGCAGCCGAATTCGACTACTCCGGAACGCAGGCCCTGCGGGTCCTGAAGGAGGAGGGCCTGCGGGTCATCCTCGTGAACTCCAACCCGGCGACGATCATGACCGATCCCGAGTTCGCCGACGCCACCTATGTGGAGCCGATCACCCCGGAGGTGGTAGCCAAGATCATCGAGAAGGAGCGCCCCGACGCCCTCCTTCCCACCCTCGGCGGGCAGACCGCGCTCAACACCGCCATCGCCCTGGACAAGAACGGCATCCTTGAGAAGTTCGGCGTCGAGCTGATCGGCGCGAACATCGCCGCAATCGAACTGGGGGAGGACCGCGAAAAGTTTAAGGGCGTCGTTGAGCGCTGCGGCGCCGAATCCGCGCGCTCCGTGATCATCCACACCCTCGACGAGGCGCTCGCGGCGGCCGATGACCTGGGCTACCCGATGGTGGTCCGCCCCTCGTTCACCATGGGCGGACTCGGCTCCGGCCTTGCCTACACCGAAGCGGACCTGCGCCGCATCGTGGGCCAGGGCCTCCAGTACAGCCCCACCAGCGAGGTCCTCCTCGAGGAGAGCATCCTGGGCTGGAAAGAGTACGAGCTCGAGATGATGCGCGACAAGAACGACAACGTGGTGGTTGTCTGCTCCATCGAGAACGTCGACCCCGTTGGAGTCCACACCGGCGACTCGATCACCGTCGCCCCAGCCCTGACCCTCACCGACCGCGAGTACCAGCGGCTGCGCGACATCTCGATCGCGGTCATCCGCGAGGTTGGCGTCGACACCGGCGGGTGTAACATCCAGTTCGCCGTCGAACCGGCGACGGGGCGCGTCGTCGTCATTGAAATGAACCCGCGCGTCTCGCGCTCCTCGGCGCTCGCGTCGAAGGCCACCGGGTTCGCGATCGCGAAGATCGCCACCAAGCTTTCCCTTGGCTACACCCTCGATGAGATTCCGAACGACATCACGCAGAAGACCCCTGCCTCCTTCGAACCGACGCTCGACTACGTCGTGGTGAAAGTCCCGCGCTTCGCCTTCGAGAAGTTTCCGGCAGCCGACACGACGCTGACCACCACGATGAAGTCCGTGGGCGAGGCGATGGCCATGGGCCGCAACTTCACCGAGGCGCTGCAGAAGGCGCTGCGCTCACTCGAGCAGAAGGGCTCCCAGCTCTCGTTCGCGCCGGTCCCGGAGTCCGAGGTTGCGGGCCTCATCGAGGCCGCCCGCCGCCCGACGACCGAGCGGCTGTCCCAGGTCCAGCGCGCCCTGCTTGGCGGGGCGTCGGTCGAGGAGGTCTTCGAGGCAACGGCCATCGACCCCTGGTTCCTCGACCAGCTCGTCCTTCTGAACGAGATCGCCGAGCAGGTCCGCTCCGCCCCCGCGGTGACCGAAGCGGTGCTCCGCCTCGCCAAGCGCCACGGCTTCTCCGACGAGCAGATCGGGCAGCTGACCTCAACCCCCGAGGCAGTGGTGCGCGGCGTCCGGCACGCGCTGGGCGTGCGCCCCGTCTTCAAGACCGTCGACACGTGCGCCGCCGAATTCGCCGCCTACACCCCGTACCACTACTCCTCCTACGACGAGGAGGATGAGGTTGCGCAGCACGAGAAGCCCTCGATCATCATTCTCGGTTCCGGACCCAACCGGATCGGGCAGGGCATCGAGTTCGACTACTCGTGCGTCCACGCCACGATGGCCCTGCGGGCCGCCGGCCACGAGACCGTCATGATCAACTGCAACCCCGAGACGGTCTCCACCGACTACGACATCTCCACCCGGCTCTACTTCGAACCGCTCACCCTCGAGGACGTCCTGGAAGTGATCGCGGCCGAGCAGCGCACCGGCGGCGTCATGGGCGTGTTCGTCCAGCTCGGGGGACAGACGCCGCTGAAGCTGGCCCAGGAACTGGCCGACGCCGGCATCCCCATCCTCGGCACGTCGCCGGAGGCCATTGACCTCGCCGAGCACCGCGGCGCCTTCAGCCGGGTGCTCGACACGGCCGGACTCATCTCGCCGAAGAACGGCACGGCGGTGTCCTTCGAGGACGCCAAGAAAATCGCCGACGAGATCGGCTACCCCGTGCTGGTGCGCCCCTCCTATGTCCTCGGCGGGCGCGGCATGGAAATCGTCTACGACGAACCGAACCTCTCCCGATACATCGCCAACGCCACGGAGATCACCCCCGACCACCCGGTGCTGATCGACCGGTTCCTCGAGGACGCAATCGAGATCGACGTCGACGCCCTGTACGACGGCACCGAGATGTACCTCGGGGGCATCATGGAGCACATCGAGGAAGCCGGAATCCACTCCGGCGATTCGGCCTGCGTCCTGCCGCCGATCACCCTCGGCGCCGACGTGCTCGAGCGGGTCCGCACCGCCACCCTCGCCATCGCCGAAGGCGTTGGCGTGCGCGGACTGATCAACATCCAGTTCGCCCTGGCCTCCGACGTGCTGTACGTCCTCGAGGCCAACCCGCGCGCCTCCCGGACTGTGCCCTTCGTGTCGAAGGCCACCGGCGTCCAGCTGGCGAAGGCCGCCGCCCTGATCGGGACCGGTGTCAGCGTCTCCGACCTGCGCACCGTGCACCACCTCCTGCCCGAGCACGGCGACGGCGGCTCGCTGCCGTTCGACGCACCGGTATCGGTGAAGGAAGCGGTCCTGCCGTTCAGCCGGTTCCGCACCCCGGAAGGGACCGTTGTCGATTCGCTGCTCGGCCCGGAGATGCGCTCCACCGGCGAGGTGATGGGCATCGACAAGTACTTCGACACCGCCTTCGCGAAGAGCCAGGCCGCCGCCAACGCGGCGCTGCCCATCGAGGGGAAGGTCTTCGTCTCGGTTGCCAACCGTGACAAGCGCTCAATCATCATGCCCGTCAAGCGCCTCGTCGACCTCGGCTTCGAGATCGTCTCAACCGGCGGAACCGCCGACGTGCTGCGCCGCAACGGCATCTCGGCCACCACCGTACGCAAGGTTGCCGAGGGCACCGGGGCGCACGGCGAGGGAACCATCGTCGACCTGATCACCAGCGGCGGCATCGACATGATCATCAACACGCCCTCGGGCGGGCAGGCGCGCGGCGACGGCTACGAGATCCGCGCCGCGGCAACCTCCTACGGGCTCCCCGTCATCACCACGGTGCCGGAGGTCGGGGCAGCGGTCCAGGCGATCGAGGCGATGCGCTCCTTCGAATGGTCGGTGACCAGCCTGCAGGAGCACGCGGCGAACCTCCGCACCTCCACGGCGGCCCAGCATGCCTCCTAGCCCGCAGCCGCGCGAGCCGTTCGGGGTTCGGCTCGCCCGGGCGCGCGGCCTCAAGGGCAGCCTCTGTGTGGGAATCGACCCGCACCCCTCGCTCCTGGCGGCGTGGGGGCTCCCCGACACCCCGGAGGGCCTGGAGCGGTTCTCATTGACCGTCCTCGACGCCGTCGGGCCGGTCGCCGCAGCGCTCAAGCCCCAGGTCGCACTGTACGAACGGCACGGCTCCCGCGGCATCGCCGTGCTCGAAACCCTCCTGGCGCGCGCCGCAGAGCAGGATGTGCTCACCATCGCGGATGCCAAGCGCGGCGACATCGGCTCGACAATGCAGGCGTACGCGGAAGCCTGGCTTGGGGAAGGATCACCGCTCGCGGCCGACTCCGTCACCCTCAACCCCTACCTCGGGTTCGAATCCCTGCGCCCGGCACTCAGGCTCGCCGCTGCCACCGGACGAGGCGTTTTCATCCTCGCGCTCACCTCGAACCCCGAGGGGGCATCGATCCAGCACGCCGGCGGCAGCGACTCGGTGGCCCTGTCGGTCCTGCGGGCCGCCGCAGCCGAAAACGCGCCGGACGGTAACCGGCCGGACGCGGAAGCCGCCGGGCCGGCGGCGACGGGATCCGTGGGCCTCGTCGTCGGCGCGACCGTCGGTGCGGCGGTGCGCTCGCTCGGCCTGAACCTGGCGGCACTGAACGGGCCGATTCTCGCCCCCGGAGTCGGCGCCCAGGGGGCCGGTGCCCGCGAACTCGAAGAGACCTTCGGTGCTGCGCTACCCGCGGTGCTTCCGACGTCGAGCCGGGCAGTGCTCGCCGCGGGTCCGGACGGGACAGCCCTGCGGGAGGCGGCACGTAGCGCGGGTCGGCAGCTGGAGTCCAGCGCCTAACCCGATTGATTTTCCGCCGCATGAGCCGATAGGTTCAGGAGGAGCCCGCATCCACGAGACCAGCGGCAGCCGGTACGTTCCGGCCGCCGCCTACTGCAGGGGAGCCCTTGTGAGCCTGAAGCCATTGACGGACGTCGAAAGAAAACAGGCTCGCGAGAAGGCCACCGCGGCCAGGACAGTCCGTGCCGACATTAAGAGCCAGCTCAAAACAGGTAAGGTCTCAGTAGCCGAAGTTATTGAAAGCGGTTCGGACGATGAAGCTGTCGGCCGGCTCAAAGTGCTCGATCTCCTGAAAGCCCTGCCGGGCGTGGGGGAGGTCCGGGCCTCCGCGATCATGACGAATCTTGGCATCGCCGCCACGCGGCGCGTGCGGGGCCTCGGCATCCACCAGCGCAAGGCGCTCATTGATCACCTGAACGAACAGCATTCTGGCCCGGCCAGTAAGTGAGGAACCACGTGTCGCAGCCGCGGCTGACAGTATTGGCCGGACCGACGGCCGTCGGCAAGGGAACAGTGTCAACCTACATCCGGGACAACTACCCCGACGTCTGGTTGTCCGTCTCGGCCACCACCCGCCCGCCGAGACCCGGAGAAATCCACGGAGTCCACTACTACTTCGTCTCACCCGATGAGTTCGACGCCCTGGTCGCCGACGGCGAACTGCTCGAGTGGGCCGTGGTCCACGGACGCAACCGCTACGGGACTCTCCGCAGCACCGTGCAGGAGGCAATGGACGAGGGCCGGTGTGTGCTTCTGGAGATCGATCTCCAGGGCGCGCGGCAGGTCAAGCAGACGATGCCCGAGGCGAATTTCGTCTTCCTGGCCCCGCCCACCTGGGAGGAATTGGTGCGCCGTCTCGTGGGCCGGGGCACCGAAACCCTCGAGGAACAGCAGCGGCGGCTGGAAACCGCTAAACTGGAACTTGCCGCCGAACCTGAATTCGACCACACCGTGGTCAACGACAGTGTCGAGCATGCGGCGGACGAGCTTGTTTCACTGATGGGACTCCGCCCTTTGCAGCGCTGACGCGCACGCCGAGGGACGAGGAACAAACAAATTTTTGGAGATTCTGTGTCTACACAGCCTGAAGGCATCATCAACCCGCCGATCGACTCCCTGCTTGAGGCGTCGGACTCGAAGTATGCCCTCGTGATCTACGGCGCCAAGCGCGCCCGGCAGATCAACGCCTACTACTCCCAGCTCCACGAGGGCCTGTTCGAGTACGTCGGCCCCCTTGTCGACACCCGCCTGAACGAGAAGCCCCTGTCGATCGCCCTGCGCGAAATCGACGAGGGAATGCTCGTCGCCGCTCCCATGGAGCAGGCCGAGTAGCAACCGGCAGAGACAGCTGAGCAAAGAAACTCCGTGCGGATAATCCTCGGCGTTGGAGGAGGGATCGCGGCCTACAAGGCCGCATCCCTCCTTCGCCTCTTTACGGAGGCCGGCCACAATGTCACTGTCATCCCCACCGAGGCGGCAACGCGGTTCGTTGGCACCGCCACCTGGGAGGCGCTCTCCGGGAATCCGGTGAGCAACAGCGTCTTTGACGACGTCGACAAGGTCAACCACGTGCGGCTCGGACACGAAGCCGACCTGGTGGTCGTGGCTCCCGCCACCGCGGACCTGATGGCGCGCGCCGCGTCTGGCCTTGCCAACGACCTGCTCACAGGAACCCTGCTGATGGCCTCCGGACCGGTTTTCATGGCCCCCGCCATGCACACCGAAATGTGGCGCCACCCCGCAACGGCCGCGAACGTCGCGCTGCTCCGCGCGCGGGGCGTCACGGTCATGGAGCCGGCATCGGGGCGCCTCACCGGGTCCGATACCGGCCCGGGCCGGCTCCCAGAGCCCGCCGACATCTTCGCCGCCGCGATGGCCGCCTACGAGGCCGCCACGGGCTCCGGGCTGCTCGCCGGGCGCACCGTGACCATCACGGCCGGCGGAACGCGCGAACCGCTCGACCCGGTGCGCTTCCTCGGCAACCGTTCCTCCGGCAAACAGGGGATGGCCCTGGCCGCCGCGGCCCTCGCCGAGGGCGCGACAGTCCGGCTGATCGCAGCCTCAACCGAGGTGCCCCCGCCCTCCGGCGTCGCGCTCACCCGCGTTGAGACAGCACTTGAGCTGCGGGACGCCGTGCTCGCCGCACTGCCGGAAACCGACGTACTGATCATGGCCGCCGCCGTCGCCGACTTCCGCCCCGCCGAGGTCGCGGACACGAAAATCAAGAAGAGCGCGGACGGCGTCGACCCGGTCATCACCCTGGTCCGCAACCCTGACATCCTGCGCGAAGCCGTCGAGGTCCGCGACGCCGGCACAACAGGAACCCCCGGCGTCATTGTGGGATTCGCCGCCGAAACCGGCGATGCCGGATCCGATCCCCTGACCCATGCCCGGGCCAAGCTCCGCTCCAAGGGCTGCGACCTGCTGGTGCTCAACGTGGTGGGGCGGGACAAGGTGTTCGGCCAGGACGAGAACTCGGTCATCCTCCTTGGGGCCGACGGCACCGAATCGGAGCCCGTCAACGGAACCAAGCGCGAGGTGGCGGCCGCCGTCGTTGCCCGTGCGGCCAAGGCCCTCAAACCCTGACGCCCGGGCGCCGGAACGAATTTCGAGCGCCGGCCAACGAACCAAGTAGAGTGAATACGTGAATTCAGCCAGTTCCAATCCTGCCGCGCTGCGGCTCTTTTCCTCCGAGTCGGTCACCGAGGGCCACCCCGACAAGATCTGCGACCAGATCAGCGACGCCATTCTCGACGCCCTGCTCGAGTCCGACCCCGAATCCCGGGTCGCCGTGGAAACCCTGGTGACCACCGGTCTTGTACACGTGGCGGGGGAGGTCACGACCGAGGCGTACGTGGAGATCCCCGAGATCGTCCGCAACACCATCCTCGGCATTGGCTACGACTCCTCGGCCAACGGTTTCGACGGCGCCCGCTGCGGGGTTTCGGTCTCCATCGGCCAGCAGTCGCCGGAGATCGCCTCGGGAGTCTTCACCTCGGTCGAGGTGCGCGAAGGCAAGGGCATCGACCCTTACGACGCCCAGGGCGCAGGCGACCAGGGCATCATGTTCGGATACGCCAGCGATGAGACGCCGGTGCTGATGCCCACCCCGATCTGGCTGGCCCACCGTCTCTCGGAGCAGTTGACCGCGGTGCGCAAGGACGGGACGCTTCCGTACCTGCGGCCCGACGGGAAAACCCAGGTCACCATCGGTTATGACGGCGACATCCCGGTTTCGGTCGACTCGGTCGTCATCTCCTCCCAGCACGCGGCGGAAGTGTCGCTGGATGAGCTGCGGGCCGACCTCGTCACCCACGTCATCAACCCCGTGCTTGAAACCTCGCACCTTGACAGCTCCTCGGTGCGCCACATCCTCAACCCGGGCGGCGAGTTCATTATCGGTGGACCGGTTGGCGACGCCGGGCTCACCGGACGGAAGATCATCGTGGACACCTACGGTGGCAGCGCCAGGCACGGCGGGGGCGCCTTCAGCGGCAAGGACCCGTCGAAGGTTGACCGCTCCGCCGCGTATGCGATGCGCTGGGTCGCCAAGAACGTCGTGGCGGCCGGGCTGGCCCGCCGCGCCGAGATCCAGATCGCCTATGCGATCGGCATGGCCCACCCCGTCGGAATCTACGTTGAGACCTTCGGCACCGAAACCGTCGACCCCCTGGCCATCGGCAAGGCGATCCGCGAAATCTTCGACCTCCGCCCTCTGGGCATCATCAACGCCCTCGACCTCAAGCGCCCGATCTACCAAAAGACCGCTGCCCACGGGCACTTCGGCCGCGAAGATGCAGGCTTCAACTGGGAACTGACAGACCGCGTCGATAAGCTGAGGAGCTACTTCAACGCCTAAACGGCAAGAGCTACGACAGCGGGTACAACGGCAATGAGCAGCACTGCGGGGACGGACGGCGGCCAGCTGTCGCTGCTTCACGGTTTCGGCGCGCCCCGGCTGCCGTCGGCCAGCCCGGGGGCCGCCGCAGTCAACCCTGTGGCGCAGGTGCTGCTCGACTCGCCGCTGCCCCACCTCGACCGAGCCTTCGACTACTACGTGCCCCAGGAACTCGATGCCGACGCGCAGCCCGGCGTCCGGGTCAAGGTCCGGTTCGCCGGCAAGGAGCAGACCGGCTATCTTGCCGCACGCCTGCCCGCCTCAGAATCCACGGCCAAGCTCCTGCCCCTCGGGAAGATCATCTCGGCCCAGTCGGTGCTGACCCCCGAGGTGCTCAAGCTCGCCCAGTCCGTGGCGCTGCGCTCGGCTGGCACCGTCAGCGACGTCCTCCGTGTAGCCGTGCCGCCGCGGGCCGCCCGCGTCGAGAAGGAGTTTGAGCCGCCTGCACCGGGCGCCGCCCTCCCCGCAGCGGCACCGGGCCTGCCCCCCATGACCGTCCTGAAGGGCGCCGCCTCCGGCAGCTACAGCCGCTACGTCCACGGAGAAGCGTTCCTGCTGCACCTCGCAGCGGGAGGGTCCCCTCGCGCGGTCCTGACGTCGGTGGGAGGGTACGGGCCACGGGCCTGGCCCGAGGAAATCACCGACGCCGTCGCCGCCGTCGCCCTCAGCGGGCGCGGCGCCATCGTTGTCGTACCCGACCAGCGCGACCTCGCCCGGGTCGAAGCGGCGCTGGTGCGCCGGCTCGGCGACGAGATGGTGGCCCGGCTCACCGCCGAAGACGGCCCCACCCCGCGCTACCGCAATTTCCTGCGCCTGCTGCACGGACACGCGCGGGTCGCAGTGGGGACACGGTCGGCGGCCTACGCACCGGTGGCCGACCTCGGGCTCGTCTGCGTGTGGGATGACGGCGACGACTCCCACTTCGAACAGCGCGCCCCCTACCAGCACGTGCGCGACGTCCTACTGCTTCGAGCCGACCAGGAAAACGCCGGCGTTCTGGTCGCATCGACGTCCCTCAGCACCGAGGCGCACCGGCTCGTCGAAACGGGCTGGGCCCGGTCGATCCACGCCGAACGCCCCGAGATCCGCAGGAGCGTGCCGCGGGTCCAGCATGCGGCCGATGCCTTCCACCGCGAACGCGACCCGCTCGCCACCCAGGCGCGCATTCCGTCGTCTGCGTGGAAAGCCGCCCAGGACGGGCTCACCCGCGGACCGGTGCTCCTTCAGGTCGCGCGGACCGGCTTCTCACCGGCAATCGCCTGCGCCGACTGCCGGCGGCCCGCCCGCTGCGTCAACTGCACCGGCCCGCTCGCCCAGCACAGCAGGGGAGGGATCCCCCAGTGCCGCTGGTGCGGGCGCCCCGATCCGCGCTGGCACTGCGCCTCCTGCGGCGGCACCACCATCCGGGCGGGCATTGCCGGGGCAACCCGGACGGCCGAGGAGCTGGGGCGTGCCTTCCCGGGTGTTCCGGTCGTCTCCTCGGCGGGTGAACACGTCGTCGACGCCGTTCCTGACACCCCGGCCGTCGTTGTGGCGACTCCGGGCGCTGAACCCGTTGCCGCCGGCGGGTATGCCGCGGTGATCCTGCTCGATGGAAGCGCTATGCTCAGCCGCGAGTCGCTGCGCGCGGGCGAAGACACCCTCCGGCGCTGGTTCTCCGCGGCGGTGCTTGCCCGGCCCGCGGCCGAAGGCGGGCTTGTGGTCGTCACGGCCGACGACGACGCAGCGGTCGGGGCGCTGGTGCGGTGGGATCCCCGCGGTGCCGCGTCCCGGGAACTCGCCCTCCGGCAGGAACTTGGCCTTCCACCAGCCGTCCGGTACGCCGCCCTGACCGGCAGCCGCGAAGCGCTGGCCGCGTTCACCGAGGGAATCGACACCTCCGGGTTCGTTCGGACCGTCGGTCCGGTTCCGGTTGCGTCAGCCGGGGGCCGCGGACCCGAGCGGGAGAACGGCCACCTTGCAGGAGAGGGAACCCACCGCCTCCTCGTCTTCTTCACCTACCGTGCCGCAGCCCACGCCGTGGGCCAGCTGAGGACCAGGCGCGCCGTCCTTTCGGCGAAACGCACCACCGAACCGGTGCACATCCGCTGCGACGCGCTCGACCTGCTGTAACGCCCGCGCAGCAGCCCTCAACGTACGGATAAAACGCTGCCACATGCCGGTGAGGGCGTATATCCTGATGCCAGTGACGCTTTCTTCTTCTCTGTGACCCAGAGCTTCTACAGCCATTCCAGTTCGCTCCCACCGGGAGCGCTGATCCCGTGTGACCGTGCGGGGGACCAAGTTCCCCGACTCCCGGCCCACCACAGCACACCTCACTGGAAGATCACATGGACAGCACTACTACCCCCGTACCCTTTGCCGCCCCTGGACGGCGTTCCCTCCGCCCCGATTGCGGCAATTGCTTTGCCCTCTGCTGCACCGCCTTCGGGTTTTCCCGCTCTACGGAGTTTGCCCTCGACAAACCGGCCGGGTCGCCATGCCGGAACCTCGCGCCCGACTTTTCCTGCACCATCCACGACACCCTGCACCCCAGGGGCTTCCGCGGCTGCTCGGTCTTCGATTGTTTCGGCGCCGGCCAGAACGTATCCCAGCGCTTCTTTGGGGGAACGAGCTGGATCGAGGATCCCGGCACAAGGACTGAAATGTTCGACGCGTTCAAAGCGGCACGGCAGCTTCACGAGATGCTTCGGTACCTGGCAGAGGCACGGACGCGTACATTCGATCCCGATACCGCAGACCGCGCCGCGCTGCTGACGAGGACCATCGAGCACGCGGTAGGCGGAGACAGGGAGGCACTGCTCTCCCTCGACGTCGAGGGCCTCCGCCTCGAGGTGCGGTCTGTGTTGATTGAGGTCAGCGAAGAAGTGCGTGCTTCCTACTTCGCCGAAGGTGGGGACCATCTGGAGCCCGCACTGCATCCCGGTGCGGATCTGATGGGGAAAAATTTCCGGCGCCGCCGCTTGTGCGGGGCGGACCTCAGAGGCGCCTATCTCATTGCCGCGGACCTGCGGGGGAGTGACCTGTCGGCGGTTGACCTGCTCGGAGCGGACCTCAGGGATGCGCAGCTTGAGGGCGCCGATCTCGCGGAAGCCCTGTACCTGACCCAGCCGCAGCTCAACGCCGCGATCGGCAGCCAAAGGACACGCATACCCACGGACCTGGTGTTCCCGCCGCACTGGTCGAGTGAATGAGCAGCCCTGCTGTGGCTTAAGCGGTGCCTCCATCGATGGTTCTGGGGCTGCGTTCGCGCGCGAGCCACCGGCCCGGATCGGAGAGGGCCTTGAAGCCGAACCGGCCGTAGAGGCCGTGGGCATCGTCGGTCACCAGGACCGTCCGCTTGACCGCCAGGCCGTCGAGGTCGCCTGCCACACCGGCGATCAATGCCTTGCCGACGCCAACGCCCCGGACCGATTCCGCCACGAAGACGTCGCAGAGCCACGCAAAGGTGACGCCATCGGTGATCACGCGTGCGTAGGCGACCTGGTCTCCGGTGCCCCTTCGGTACATGCCGTAATTCCGCGACGCGTCAATGGCCGCGTCCTGAACCTCACGGCGGCGTCCCAGCGCCCAGTACGCTTCGGTGCTGAGCCAGGCGTGAACCCGTGCCCGATCGATCCGTTGCGTGTTCTGGTCGAACTCATAGGGTTCAGAAGAGGGAATCACCATGCAACCCTAAGCCGGTCGCGTGGTCCATCTCCGCACTCCTGGCCGGACCCTCCTCGAGTTCTGCCACTTTCGGTCAGGTTCCACGATGTTTTCGGGTTCCCGGCGGTCGGCTCATCGATGTTGCAGCCAGATGCCTGGTTCGTTGTAGATGCCGTGGTCACGTTCGGTGTTGATGATCAGTGGGGAGAGGCCGCCATCGATGACGTAGGCGCCACTTTCCGGGAAGGCCAAATTTGTCCAGGTCTCCCATTCGGTGACGGTTCCGGTCATTGTCTGGGAAACCTCGGTGGAGGAGAGCACGGCCGCTCCCATTCGAACGTGGGTCCGCAGCCACGGATCAACGGGCAGCCCGTCGTTGCGGGTCCAGCCGGCGTAGTCGCTGATCGGCGTCAGCGGGTAGCGGTGCTTCAGGGTTGGCCTCAGTGGAACGATCACGGATCCCAGCCCCCACGCAGGGGCACGGTCGACGAACGCGCTGAGGAGCTCTGTGGCTAGCCCTGTTCCCTGGAGGCCCGGTTGGACTTGAGCTGCGCAGACAACGAGCGTGTTGGGTGCCGCGTTCTCGTCGAGATTCTCGAGCGCCCGCACGAGGGTTCCGGTGTACCCGCCGGGCAGGTCCTCGCGGGTCCCATCCCAGCACACCGGCACGGCCCAGCCGTTCGCGGCCAAGGCAGAACCATCGACCGCGGCGAGTTCGAAGTGCGCGAACTCGGCGCGCACCCGATCCCAGCAGGCGGCAACCACTTTGTCTGCAGAAATGAATGCGGGCCACGCCCCCTCGGAAAGCGCGTCCAACTCGGCATCCGAGCGAGGGCGGGCGTCGAGGCGTTCAATCGTCACTGGCATGACGCGAGTCTATTGTCATGCCCGCTTCGGGCGGCATGCGTATAGTTGTGCCATGTTCTCGTGATCCTCGCTCCTCTCCTGCGTCCGTGGCCGGTGCCCGGCAGGAAGTCGACCGAACCCGGGGATACTCATGGCTACTTCTTCCAGCCCGACGCGCGCTGCGACGCACCTGCGTGTGGACGGCATATCGATCTCATTCGGAACACGACTCGTCCTGACCGATGTGTCGTTCACCGTCACGGCGGACCGCACCGGAGTGATCGGTGAAAACGGTTCCGGCAAGAGCACGCTGCTGCGCATCATCGCGGGCTTGATAGCGCCTGACGGGGGAACAGTGTCGGCAACGCTTCCCGGTGGTGCGCCGCCGCGCATCGGACTGCTGCGTCAGGAACCACCCTTCCCGGCAGCGGCGTCAATCGCCGACGCGCTGGAGTCCGCGGTTGCCCCGGTGCGGGCGGCGGCCGATGCCGTGGCAGCCACAGGCACCGCTTTGGCGGACTCACCCGACGACCAGGCAGCAGCAGCGGGCTTCGCTGCAGCACTGGAGACCGCGGAGCGGGTTGGCGCCTGGGATGTCGACGCCCGGATCTCCTCAATGGTCGCCGGACTGGGCCTGGCTGATCTGCCATTCGACCGGAAGACCGGTCACCTCTCCGGCGGGCAGCGCTCACGGCTGTCCCTTGCGTGGGTGTTGCTGAGCGCACCGGACGTCCTCCTGCTCGACGAACCGACGAATCACCTTGACGACGCTGCTGCCCAGTACCTGCGCGGCCTCCTCGTCTCGTGGCGGGGACCGGTGCTTATCGCCAGCCATGATCGTGCGTTCCTCGACGATGTGGTGACGTCGCTTGTGGACCTCGATCCTGCGCCGCTGCCGCAGGCAGTCGCCGGGCCGCTCGTCGGGGATGGTGACGGCACGGCGATCGGAGCCGTGCGCTTCACGGGCACCTACACCGACTATCTTCGCGCCCGGCTCGATGCGAGGGACCGGTGGGAACGCCAATACCGCGATGAACAATCCCACCTGAGGCGGCTGCGCGCTGCCACCCCCGGCAACTACCTCGTGGGACACGAGCACTGGTCACCGCGGTCCGAGGCCCGCATCTCCGCCAAGTATTACGCCGACCGGAATGCCAGGACGGTGTCCCGCCGGGTCAATGACGCGCGGGCCCGCCTGGAGGACCTGGAGGAGGCGCAGATCCGCAAACCGCCCGAAGTGCTGCGTTTCCGAGGCCTTACCGCCGGCGGCGGCATACCCGCGTTGAACGGCAGCGGTTCCGGGCCGCTCCTCATCGTGTCGGGTGCCGCCGTCGCAGGCCGCCTCGCCAGTACGTTGGTGACGGTTGGCGCGGGGGAGAAGTGGCTGATCACCGGACCTAACGGTTCCGGGAAGTCCACGCTCCTGCACCTGCTGGCAGGACGGCTTCTCCCCACGTCCGGGACAATGACTTCGGTTCCGTCCCTGCGGGTTGGCCTCCTGACCCAGGAGATTCACCTGCCCGACCCGCATCAGCGGGGGCCCGGACGCACGGCGCGGCAGGCGTACACGGATTTGGTGGGGGACACGCTGTCGGAACAGATACCCCTCGGGGCGTTCGGACTCATAGCGCCCCGGGATGAGAACCGTCCGGTCACCGCGCTCAGTGTCGGTCAGCAACGCCGGCTTGCGCTCGCCGTGCTGCTTGCGAGCCCGCCGGATGTGCTGCTGCTCGATGAGCCAACGAACCACCTCTCCCTGCTTCTGGCTGCCCAACTGGAGGCAGCCATCCCCGAATATCCAGGAACCGTCGTCGTCGCCTCCCACGATCGGTGGCTCCGCCGCAGGTGGAAGGGCCATCGGATCGACCTCAGCGGCGCATGACCGGCCAGTCATACCCTTTCGCGTCGAGGATCCCGATCCGCTGATGTGAGAGCCGGATCAAGCGAGGTAGCTCCTGGCCGTCAGGCTCGCAAGCCGGCCAGGACTACGAGCAGGTAGGTCGGCAGCCGAGCAGCGTCGTCCGGGGCGCCGGCAAGAAGCACGGCCAGATCGCTAACGTCGATGTCTCGGCGAATCTCCCCGGTCGCCTGTGCCCGATCGAGCAAGGATGCGACGGCGCCCCACGCGCGTGCCGCATCGGTGTCGGCGGGCGGCTCGTCTGCGTAGGACTGCGCCGCACCGGCGGCTTGCTTGAACACGCGATCGTCGACGTGGGCGCGGACGATTTTTTCCGTCAACCGGGCGAGCTCTTGCCCCGGTGGTGATCCTTCATCTGTGCGGCGCAGCGCAGCCTCCGCCTCGTCGATGATGTGGCGCACGGAGTCGGCAGCCACCGCCGAGATTAGGTGCTGTTTGGTGGGATGGTGGCGGTAGAGCGTGCCGACGGCGACTCCCGCCCGATCGGCAATTTCCGCCATCGACGCAGACAAACCGCGCTCGGCGGCCACCTCGCGGGCGGCGCGAAGAATCGCCTGGGCGTTACGGGTGGCATCAGATCTCACACTCCTATTATGAACGAACGCTCAGGTTATGGGCTAACATGAACCTACATTCATTTTGCGCCGAGAAAGGAAACATGATGGGCTGGTCCCTCGTAGATATCCCCGACCTGAGCGGGCGCCGCGTGCTCGTTACCGGAGCCAATGCCGGATTGGGCTTCGAAACAGCGCTCGAACTGAGCCGTGCCGGCGCCGAAGTGGTGCTCGCCTGCCGCAACCCGGCTAAAGCTGAGTCTGCGCGTGAGCGCATCGAGCATGCAGTGCCGGGCAGCCGACCAACTGTCGTGCCGCTCGACCTCGCTGATCTCAACACGGTGCATGATCTCGCCGGACGGCTCCTGTCCGAGGGCCGGCCGCTCGATGTGCTGATCAACAACGCCGGCCTCATGGCCCTTGATGAATCCCGCACCGTTCAGGGTTTCGAAATGCAATATGGCGTCAATCATCTGGGTCACTTTGCGCTCACCGGACTGCTGCTTCCCCTGCTCAAGCGAGCAGAGACGGGCCGGGTCGTCAACGTTTCGAGCATGGGCCATCGGGCGGCAAGAGGCTTGCCTGACCCGCGAATCGAGCGGGCCTACGATCGGTGGAGTGCCTACTTCCACAGCAAGCTCGACAACCTGCTGTTCACCGCTTCGCTCCATGAGGAGTTGAGTGACGCCGACTCGCACGTCACCGTTGTGGCAGCCCACCCCGGTGGCTCGCGTACCGACCTCGGCACCGAGGGCAGCGGCGTATCCAACCAGTTCATGCGGTTCATTGTCCCGCTGGTCACTCAGCCGGCCGCAGCCGGGGCGCGACCGATCCTGCGCGCCGCCACCGATGCCTCACTTCCCGGTGGAGCGTTCGTCGGTCCCCGATTCGTGGTGCGCGGCCGGACACCGGTTGTCGAAAAACCGAGCCGAAGAGCGCGCGACCGTTCTGCTGCGCAGCGTCTCTGGAAGGAATCAGTAGAGCAGTCCGGCGTTGACCTGGTCGCCGCCTTGGGGTGACCCGAAACTGCGGTTTCAACGATGAATCGACCGGTGCGGGAGCAGCCGCGCTGTGCGGGAATTCACGAACTTCTCCACGCTGCCCCCTTGCAATAGTGTGTTACGCACACTATCGTATGGGATGTGGATGAAGACGCGCTGATTTCCGCACACCTTCAGGAATTACGCCGTGGCACCGTCGTCCTCGCTTGTCTCGCCCGCCTCAGGACTCCCGACTATGGGTACGCCCTTCTCGAGTCCCTCGGGGCGCTCGGCATCCACGTCGACGCGAACACGCTGTATCCACTCCTGCGGCGCCTTGAGAAACAGGGCTTGCTCACCAGCGAGTGGAATACCGCCGAGTCCCGGCCGCGCAAGTTCTACAGGACGAGCCCGGCCGGTGACGCCCTCGCCGCTACTCTGGCCGCCGACTGGGATCGACTGACAACATCGCTCCACCACCTCGTCACAGGGGATAAGCCATGACCACACTCACCGACCGCTACGTCTGGGCCGCAGCGCGGACCGTTCCGGAGTCACAGCGATCCGACATCGAGCCGGAGATCCGGGAAATGATCGAGGACAGCGTGCAGGCCCGTGTCGCCTCCGGCGAGGACGAGTCCGCCGCGGAAAGGGCGGCCCTCCTTGAGCTGGGTGACCCGGAACGGCTCGCCGCCGCGTATGTCGATCGGCCGTTGACGCTTATTGGGCCCAGCTACTACCTTGACTGGCTGCGGCTCCTCAAGACCCTCGCCCTCATCATCGTGCCGATTGCTGCCACCGCCTCATTTCTCGTCCGGCTACTGGTGACAGGTGACGCCGGGAACGCAATCGGTGGTGCTGTATCAACTGCGATCAATGCGGCTGTGCACATCGGCTTTTGGACCACACTGGTGTTCGTCATCCTTGAGCGCAGCAGCGGCACGACAGGCACCGCGGAGTGGACGCCCGAGCGGCTGCAGGACCTGCCGGACCGCTCGCGCCAGGGCCGCCTTGCGGAATTCGTTGCGTCGCTGGTGTTCCTGGCCCTCTTCGCTGGTGCCATCATCTGGCAGCACGTGGTCTCCGTGGTCCGGGATCCCAGCGGGAATCCGATCCCATTCCTTGAGCCCACGCTCTGGTCCTTCTGGATTCCATGGTTTCTGGTCCTTCTCGTGGCTGAGATGGTGTTCGCGTGCTGGCTCTACCTGCGCGGGTGGTCCGGTCTGCCCGCGGTGGTGAACCTCGCTCTCAGTCTCGCCTTCACCGCCCCGGCGGTCCTTCTATGGTCCGAGGGCAGATTGCTCAACCCGGCATTCTCCAACGCGGTGGGCTGGGATCCGGCGGCTACGACGGGCACAGCCCGGACCGTCGGTGTCATCGTAGTCGCGGTGATCGTGGCTGTTGCAGCCTGGGACGTCGTCGACGGTTTCCTCAAGGCCAGAAGGCAGTCGCCTCCAACGCCGCCCCATACTGCTCAAAGTGACCGGATCAGTCGTCAATGACGGCCTGGCCCCCGCGCTCCAAGTTGGCCAGGCCGTCTCGCATGCCCTGCACCTGTTGAGGTGTGTGTCCAACCCAATCCACGAGTTCGGCGACGATCTTCACCGGTTCACGGGTACGGTAAGACCGCGTCGGATTGCCGCGGAACTTCTTGTCAGTCACGTTGGGATCGTCCTCGAGTGCGCCTGTCGGTTCCACGATGTAGATCCGACCACGACCCTCACCTGCCGCCAGCTCAGCGCCCCACGCCGCGGCGTCCAGCGTCGCCGTCACGTAGACGTGATTCGCGGTCCTTCCCCCGCCGAAATTCGAACGCCGCCCCGGCACCAAGTAATCGCCCACCGCGAGGTCCGCTTTTGTACCGTGAAACAGCAACCCCAATTCATCCACCTCAAACGGTTTCGGTTCGCTCATGAACCCCACCTCCGTTGGCATACATGTTTATTGGGCACATATTTGCTTTCGTGGGCCAGGGTACCGAGCCACAAGTGCGGCGCGTCCTGCTGCTTGGAGAAGATGCCCAGCACGACGTCATCCTCCACTGGCAAACCTCGACTTTGGATTCAGTGCGGCTCAACCGCGTCACCGAATCCATCCGGAAGGCCAGCCATGATCAGTTGCACCACAGGTGGGGACGGGATGGGCGTCGGTGACGCGGATGGCCATGAAGGGTCAGGGGATCGGATCCCCTCCCGGTGGAACACCTACCAGCTTTGCTGGACGGGGCGGCCTTCTTCGTATCCGGCGGCGGACTGGATGCCCACGACGGCGCGGTCGTGGAACTCGGTCAGGGAGCGGGCTCCGGCGTAGGTCATGGAGCTGCGCAGCCCGGCGGTGATCATATCGAGCAGGTCCTCCACGCCGGGGCGCTGGGGGTCGAGGTACATCTTGGAGGTGGAGATGCCCTCCTCGAACAATCCCTTGCGGGCACGGGCGAAGACGTCCTCGGCCTGGGTGCGGTTCTGCACCGCCCGGGCCGAGGCCATGCCGAAGCTCTCCTTGTAGCGGCGCCCGTCGCCGTCGGAGTGCAGGTCCCCGGGGCTCTCATACGTCCCGGCGAACCAGGACCCGATCATGACCTGGCTGGCCCCTGCGGCAAGGGCCAGGGCGACATCGCGCGGGTAGCGCACCCCGCCGTCGGCCCAGACGTGGGCGCCGAGCTCACGGGCGGCCGCGGCGGCCTCGTGGACGGCGGAGAACTGGGGCCGGCCCACGGCGGTCATCATCCGCGTGGTGCACATGGCCCCCGGACCCACGCCGACCTTCACGATGTCCGCCCCGGCCTCGACCAGGTCCCGCACGCCGTCGGCGCTGACCACGTTTCCGGCCACGACGGGGACCTGCGGGTTGAGGCTGCGCACGATCTTGAGGGCATCGAGCATCTTGCGCTGGTGCCCGTGGGCGGTGTCAACGACCAGGACATCGACGCCCGCCTGAAGCAGTGAGGCGGCCTTGGCCTCGACGTCGCCGTTGATGCCCACGGCCGCGGCCACCCGCAGCCTGCCCTGGGCGTCAACGGCCGGGGCGTAGATGGTCGAGCGCAGCGCACCGGCCCGGGTGATGACCCCCTCCAGGATCCCGCCGCGGGTCACCGGCGCCAGCGGGATCCCGGCGGCCTCGAGTTCCTCAAAGGCCCCCTGCAGGCCCTGCCCGGGGTCCCCGTCGAAGCGGGCCGCGTCGATCGGAGTCGGGTTCAGCCGCATCACCGACTCCAGGGACGCGAAGCGGTCAACACCCTCGCAGTCCGAGGCCCGCACCAGACCCACACAGCCCCCGGCGCCGTCAACGACGACCACCGCGCCGTGGGCGCGCTTGTCGATCAGGTGCAGGGCATCGATGACGGTGTTGCCCGGCCGCAGCTTCAGCGGGGTCTCAAACACCGTGTGCCGGCCCTTGACCCAGGAGGTGACATCGGCGATGACCTCCACCGGAACATCCTGGGGCAGCACCGTAAGCCCGCCGCGGCGGGCAACGGTCTCGGCCATCCGGCGCCCGGCCACCGCCGTCATGTTCGCCACCACCAGCGGAATCGTTGACCCGGTCCCATCCCCGCTGGCAAGATCCACATCAAAACGGGAGATCACCTCCGAGGCCGAGGGCACAAGGAACACATCCGAATACGTCAGATCCGTGCTGGGCTGGTTGATGAAACGCATGATTTCCAATCTGGGTGGGAGGGCCAGCCGTTCTGCCGCAGCACCTTCCGGCCCCGCCTGTCCCTGACGTTGGATCAGGGGAGGTGCGGGCGCGGAATGACCGAAATTGCGGAGAACGGCGTCCCGGACCGCACGCCGAGGGGCACGCCTCTCGCTGCCGGCCCGAGGTCCGGTTTTTGTTCTGCTCGGTCAATATAACGCCAGTAGTGGGATTCTATTCCCGGAGCGGGCCCTGCCGGGGCCCGACTCCGGGCGTCAGAGTACTCAGGCAGCGGGCTTCGTGCGCCTGAACGTGCCTTTGGGCGGAAGGGCGAGCTTGAAGATCTTGGCCCAGGTGGAACCGACCTGCTTGGGCAGTGGACCCGTGGTGTAGGGCAGTTTGTAGCGGTCGCAGATCTCCCGTACCTTCACGGCGACCTCGGCGTACCGGTTGGAGGGCAGGTCCGGGAAGCAGTGGTGTTCGATTTGGTGGGACAGGTTGCCGGTCATCAGGTGCATGAACTTGGAGCCGGAGATGTTCGCCGAGCCGATCATCTGGCGGACATACCAGTCCCCGCGCGTTTCGCCCTCGACCATTTCTTCGGTGAAGGTGTCGGTGCCTTCGGGGAAGTGGCCGCAAAAGATCACGGCGTGCGCCCAGAAGTTGCGGATGGCATTGGCGGCAAGGGTCCCGTAGAGAGCCTGCTTACCGGAGCCGGTGATCATCGCGACGAGGGGAGTGACAGCGTAGTCCTTGGAGAACTGCGTCAGGACCTTCTTGCCCACGGCCTTGAGATCGCGGTTCATCGCCTCCTTTGACTTCAAGCCTTCCTTGTACTCCGGGATTTCGAGGTCGTACAGCGCAATGCCCCACTCGAAGACCGGTGCCAGGACCGCGTTGTAGAGCGGGTTGCCAAGGTTGAACGGGCGCCATGGCTGGTCGGGATCCATGCGCAGCAGGTTGTATCCGACGTCCCGGTCCTTGCCGATGACGTTGGTCCACCGGTGGTGAAGGTCGTTGTGGGTGTGCTGCCAGGAGCGCGCCGGGGTGACGAAGTCCCATTCCCAGGTCGTTGAGTGAATGTCAGGGTCCCGCATCCAGTCCCACTGCCCATGCAGCACGTTGTGGCCGATTTCCATGTTCTCGAGGATTTTTGCGAGGCTCAGCATGGCCGTACCGGCGACCCAGGCGGCCTTGTAGCGGCTGAACAGCAGGGCACCGCGGCCGGTGAACTCCAGGGTGCGCTGAATCTTGATGATGCGACGGATATAGGCGGCATCCGAGGTCCCGCGCTTGGCAAGGACTTCGTCGCGAACGGCGTCGAGTTCGCGGCCCAGCTCCGCGACCTGCTCATCGGAGAGGTGCCGAGCGGCTTCGGGGCGGACCAAGGGGTGGCCGGAAGCAGCAAGGGCACCTGGGCGGGTCAGCGTAGAGGTCATGGGGACTCCTTCAGCGGGGGTTAGAGGTCGAGGTTCACCGGCCCGGCGGCTGCCGAGACGCAGGTCTGGATGAGTTGACCGGGAGCGTTGTGCAGTTCCCCCGTGCGCAGGTCGCGGACCTGCCCGGCGCGCAGCGGGACGAGACAGCTGTGGCAGATTCCCATGCGGCAGCCGCTCGGCATCAGAATGCCGGCATCCTCGCCGATGTCGAGCAGCGGGGTGTCGCCGTCGGCCTGGACCTCGCGGTCCGACTGTTCGAACACGACCAAGCCGCCGTCATGCCCTGCGCCGGCGGTGAGGTCGGTGCTGAAGCGTTCGACAGTCAGGGTCCCGCTGCCTGCGGCCTGTCCCTCGGGCCCGGTCGTGATGTTTGGGACCGTGCGGGCGGCTTCGAGGGCGGCTTCACGGGTCCAGAGGTTCTCGGCGTCGTTCAGGAAACCTTCGGGACCGCAGGCATAGGCAGCCCGCGCGCGCCAGTCCGGGCAGAGGTCGGCGATGGCCTTGGCGGTGAACTCGAGGCGGCCACGGGCGCTGGTGAACCAGTGGCGGACCTTGAAGTTGGGGAACTGGTCGGCGAGCTCTTCCAGTTCCTCGCGGAACAGGCTTTTTTCGGGCGTACTGTTCGAATTGATCAGCACCACGTCGGCGTCGGGCCGGCGGGGGATAAGAGTGCGGATCATCGACATCACAGGGGTGATTCCGCTGCCGGCCGTGAGCATAAGCAGGGGCCGGGGGTGCTCGGGAAGAACAAAGTCACCCTGAGGGGGCGCGAGGAAGAGGACATCACCCGGTTTGGTGTCGCGGACCAGCACATGGGACACCGCCCCGGCGTCCTTCACCGTGATTGCGGGGTCGTGGCCGGCCGCGTTGCTCAACGAGTAAGAGCGCCACTGGCGCACTCCATTGAGCTCGACGCCGATGCGCGCCCATTGGCCGGCCTGGTGTGCATGCCAGCGCGGCCCCGGGCGGAAGTAGATGGTGGCCGAATCCTCGGTCTCGTGGACTACGCGGGTGACGACGCCACGAAGCTGACGGGAGGAATGGACGGGATTGAACAACGCCAGGAAGTCTTCCGGCGAGAGCGGAGTGGTGAGCGCGGAAGCGGCACGCGCCAGCTGACGAAAGAGGGCCATAATCACTACAGTCTAGGAGCCAGATCCCTCACACCGCACCCCCTTGGGCTGCTGCCAGGCCGGATGGAATACCCACCCCTCCTGAACCAGTCCTGTATCGGGCGGAAGCTTGAGAGCCTGCGCAATGTGTTGCTGGGTGCCGGTTCGCGGGCCCCAGGTGTGCAGCGGTGATGTCGCGGAATCTATCACACCGACATCACCGCTGCAGCGCTTACCCATTGCGGTTTGTTGCGGCCGCACCCGGAAACAGAATGAGTCCGGGAGGCGGGTTGAGGGTTGTGGCTTAGACGCGTGCCGTGCCCGTGGTCGTGCGGCGGGTGAGCAGGAGCGCCAGGGCGATCATGCCGACGCCCAGGAGCAGGTGCAGCCAGTTGTCGGCACCGTTGAGCGGGACGAAGTTCCCGGCCGATTCCTGATCGACGACCAGTCCATAGATCCACAGGACCAGGTAGACGATGCCGCCGTACAGGAGGTAGGAGCGCGCGCCGCTGATGGTGCGGGAGAGCAGGACGCCGGCGACACCGAACAGCAGGTGGACGATGTTGTGCAGGACTGACACCTGGAACAGGCCAAGGAGCAGCGCCTCGGAGTGGTGGCCTGCGAAGGCGAGCTGGTCGTACTGGGAGGTGATGCCCGGGACGAAGCCAAGGAGCCCGACGAGCAGGAAGACTGCTCCTACGGCGAGGGCTGCCTTTTGGACGTTGGTGCGTTCCCCAGAACGCGTTGTGTCTGCGGTTGTCATGAAGTGTCTTCCAGTAGGTGCACGAGTGGTGCAGGTTGATTGCGTCGACGACGCGTGAGACCGGTACAGGCCGCCCACCCGGTTCGTTGCCGAAATCCGGAGGGGCACCCCTCTGAGCATAGTAAGCATGCTTCCCAAAAGTTCATGCACCGCGCCGCAGCATCGGCAGGGAAAATCGGAGCCCCCGTCCTTCCCACCCCGACGGGTTTGAGGCCGGTCGAGGCGAGCGACGGGAGCTCGCACGTTCCAGGTCGATGAGCGAGATCGCTCTGCAACCGTCCATGCGACCAGCCTCACCCTCCGGACTCGGGCGCCGGCAGCGTCATCAACCGGCGCGGCTCAGGGGGTCCGGTAGCGCGCGTAGATCAGTCCGCTGTCGAAGGCACGCTCCTCGACCAGCTCGAGATCGAGGCGCACGCCGTTGGGGAAGAACCGCTTACCCCCGCCGACCACGCTCGTGGTGATGAACAGGTGGTACTCGTCTACAAGACCGGCCGCGATCGCCTGGGCCGCGAGGTTCGGGCCGTCGACGCTGAGGTCGTGCTCAGACTCGGCCTTGAGCTTGCGCACCGCCTCAGGGTCGAAGGTCCGCTCGATTCTGGTCTTCGCGCTGGACACCGACTCCAGCGTGGTGGAGTACACGATCTTCTCCGCGGACTGCCAGTCGCGGGCATACTCCAAAATGTGGGGCGGCACGTCGGGCTCGTACTGTATGGTCTCCCAAAAGACCATCGTCTCGTACATCCGGCGGCCGTAGAGGAACGTGCGCACGGGGCGAAAACGGTCGCCGATGAAGGTGTGCACCTCCTGATCTTCGGCCCCGGTGCCAAGGCCGCCCTCCGCCTCGGCGTAGCCGTCGAGCGAGGTGATCATCGAGTAGATGAGCTTTGCCATGCGTCTCCTTCGGGTACGAGCGGGTGAATCTGCGGTCCTGCCGGCCGTGACCTCCGCACGACCCGAGGCTGTCCGATCGGGTGGCCGGCAGGCTCCTGTCCGTCAGGTCGGAATCGTCTTCAGGGGCGCCCGGGATCGAGTTCCACGTTGTAGGAGCGAATTCTTGCCACTCGGCCGTCAACGAAGTCGTAAATATCGCAGGACGCCACCCGGCTGAGGCTGCCATCAGGGCCGGCGTAGCGGGCAACGCTGTCAACGACCACAGAATCGCCAGCGGCCACGACCCTGAACCGCTCGAAATCAGTCTGCACGTCCTTGAGATCCCGCATAAGAGACCGGCAGATATCCGCAACCGCCAGCTTGCCGCTTACGTCCTCACCTCCCACGAGTTCCCACGCAACGTCATCGTTGAATTCCGGAAGGGCGTCCTCAAACCGGTGGCCCGAAAAAGCCCTGGCTATCGACTCCATGGTCATCTGCATAGCGCCCGTTCCCTTCAGCCACCCGTGGACCCGCTGCCCGCCGTCCCCTTATTGAACTCCTTCATTCATTGCGTGGGCTACTGGCGGACTTCGACTTTCCCTGGAACGGGAACCTTCCGAGCAGAAAAATTCCTCTCCACCTTCCCGCTCGCGGGGGCGCGAAGGATGCCCATGCAGTGCAAGACTTCCGCTATGGAGATAGAGGAGTGGTGGCCGAATCTGAGTGAGTCAACGAAGGTATGGCTGATCGCCAACAACGGTGATGCGGTCCCGCCGGCGGTGGTGGACGCGATTGCTGCGGCCGGAGGTGTTGTGCACCCGGAGGCCCGATGGGTTGGAGGGAACGGACCGGATGGCTTTTTTCTTTCGGACCAGGCCACGGACTGGATTGAAGAGGCCGCAAACGACGAATCCTGAGGGAGGGCCCCGCGTCCGTCCCGCGATTCCGGGCGTGAAGCTCAACGCGCGTCCGTGCCGAAACCGTACCCGGTAAACCCCGGACGGGAACGGGTAGGCCACCGCAGGAGCCGAAAAGCTCATGCGGTGGCCTGTGGCGCCGGGCCGGATCAGGGTGATCCGGCCCGGCGCCGATCCGTGCTGGCGTTCCCTATGCCTGATCGGCGCTGCGGCGACGGACCATGTAGGTTCCGCCTGCGGCTGCTGCCAGGACGAGGCCGCCTCCGAGGGCAATGACGCCCATGTTGGAACCGGCCTCCTCGGTAGCCCCGGTGTCGGCGCCGCCGTTGGGCATGGCACCCATCTGCGAAGGGATGAGGGTTCCGCACAGCGCCGGGGAAGTGGCCGCCAGCGGAAGATCCTCGGTCAGGTCGCTCTTGGCCGCCTGGGCCTCGGCGCTCAGGGTGGCCGGGTCGAGGCCGTGCACGACGACGACGGCTGTGCCGGCTTCGAGTGAGGCCTTGGTCTCGGCGTTGATGTCGAAGGTGCGCTCGATGGTGTAGCTGCC
>NZ_JBZCNJ010000029.1:0-1049 GCF_058269255.1 Arthrobacter sp. TJ-217 | reverse complement strand
GGTGGTGTAGCCGGGGTTGGGGGGCATGCCGGTTCCGGTGTAGCGCCAGAGGGATCCGTCGGTGCGGGTGGCCAGGAGGTCGGCTTTGGTGTCGCCGGTGATGTCTCCGGGGCCGAGGATGGTGGTGGAGTTCTGCCATCCGGTGCCGAGTTTGGTTCCGGGTTTGATGCCGGTCTGGGTTGCGGAGGCGGTGCCGGTGCCGGCGTAGAACCAGAGGCTGCCGTCGGGTTTGCGGGCGAGCAGGTCGGTGCGTTTGTCGCCGTTGAAGTCTCCGGGGCTGAAGACGTGGTTGAAGTTCTGCCAGCCGCCGGTGCCGATCTTCACGGCCGTGGTGTAGCCCTTGTTGGTGGCCGAGACGGTGCCGGTGCCGGGGTAGAGCCAGAGGGTTCCGTCGGGTTTGCGCCCGAGGAGGTCGGCTTTGGTGTCGCCGTTGTAGTCTCCGGGGGTGATCAGCTGGGTGAAGGCGTTCCACCCGGTGCCCAGGCGGCGTCCGGGTTTGTAGCCCTCGCTGGTGGTGTTCACGGTTCCGGTGCCGGCGTAGAGCCAGAGGCTGCCGTCGGTGTGGCGGGCCAGCAGGTCGGGTTTGGCGTCGCCGTTGAAGTCGCCCGGGGCCAGGATCTGGGTGAAGGCGTTCCAGCCGCCGGTGCCGATCTTGCGGGCGGGGTCGTAGCCTCCGGCGGTGTTGCCGTTCAGCAGCCAGAGGGTTCCGTCCTTTTTGCGTCCGATGAGGTCCTTGGTGCCGTTGGCGTTGAAGTCCCCGGGGGAGGCAAGGGCGGTGTAGTCCTGCCAGCCGGTGGCCGCGATGCGGGTGCCGGGCTTGTAGCCGCTGTCCTTCATGGCGGTGCCGGCGAAGAACCACAGGCTCATGTCGGTCTTGAAGCCCACGAGGTCGGTTTTGCCGTCGCGGTTGAAGTCGCTGGCCCCGACGACGTCGGCGTAGCCGGACCAGCCGGTGGCGATGGCCCGTCCGGGCAGGTAGCCGCTGCTGGTGGCGCTGACGTTTCCGGTGCCCTGGTAGAGCCAGAGGGCGCCGTCGGGTTTGCGGGCGA
>NZ_JBZCNJ010000028.1:0-1135 GCF_058269255.1 Arthrobacter sp. TJ-217 | reverse complement strand
ACGAGGCTGTTGAAGAACGCGACGACCGGCACGGCGAACAGGGCACCGGCGATGCCGAAGAGGATGGAGCCGGCGGCCACTGAGAGGAACACTGCCAGCGGGTGCAGGGACACGGCTTTGCCTAGGAGCAGCGGCTGCAGGATATTGCTCTCGAGTTGCTGGACGAGCAGCACCACCGCGAGCATCAGCAACGCTGTCGTCGTCCCGTTGGCGACCAGCGCCACCAACACCGCCATTGCACCGGTGACGACCGCCCCGACGATGGGAATGAACGAGCCTAGGAACACAAGGATGCCGATCGGCAGGGCCAGGGGCACCCCCAGGAGGGCCGCGCCAAGTCCGATCCCCACGGCGTCGACGGCGGCTACCAGGCTTTGGGCCCGGGCGTACTGCACGAGGGCGGTCCAGCCGTGCCGGCCTGCTCCATTAAGTGCCGGTTGGGCGCCTTGGGGAAACAGGCGGACCAGGAACAGCCAGATCCGCTCCCCGTCCAGGAGGAAGAACAGCAGGGTGAAGAGCAGAATCACAAGGCCGGTGACGATGCTGCCTGCGGTAGAGCCGAAGGACACGGCCCCGGACAAGATGGCCTCACTGTTGTTCTGGATTGTGGCGCCCACGTCGTTGATCCAGTCGTCAATACTGTCCGCGCTGAGGCCGAGCGGCCCATCTTCGAGCCAGCCCAGCAGTTGCCGGGTACCGTCCACCACACTGTCCGACAACTGCTCGAAGCCGTACACGATCTGCCGCCCCGCCACCACCAGCAACCCCACCACGAAGCCGATCAGGCCCAGCAGGACGATCGGTGCAGCGAAGCTATTGGGTATGTGTTTGCTGCGCAGCCACCTCACCAGGGGAAAAAGCAGGCCGGCCAGCAGGCCCGCGATGAGAACCGGAATGATGACCACTGTGAGCGTCGAGAGCAGGTAGCCCAACAGCCCCGCGGCTGTCAGGATGATAATCAACCGCCATGACCATGCGGCGGCGACCCGCACCGGCATGCTCACCCGCTCTGCGGGACCCCCCGGCAGCGGGACAGGCTTTCGATCGGGCTTCGGGCCGTTGGAACGCCCGGCGCCGGGCGATGTCGAAGACATGGCATCATTCTGGCATGACAGCCGATCACCTTCACCGGCTG
>NZ_JBZCNJ010000027.1:0-1381 GCF_058269255.1 Arthrobacter sp. TJ-217 | reverse complement strand
CGGACCGAGCGCCCGCGAGGCGTCGACGATCCGGTCCACGATAGGCCGCAGGAGGCCTTGGCTTCGGACGGTTGAAATGGCCGCCTGCGGGTAAGCACCGCCCATATATCGCCCGACGGGTCGCCGCGTAACCGGACCCCAGCGGCGCGCGAACCGGGTAATACTCCCTTGACAGATACCCCCATGGGGTATATTTTCGGTGTACCTGAAAAGGCCGTCCCGCCCCCTCGAAGGGGTTCCACGCCGTAAAGGTCTCCACTCCGCGCAGCCCGGCGGGTCCGCCTCCGCATCTGGTGCGCCAAGACCAAATTCACACCTCGACGATTTGGGAGATCACCATGACCGGCACCCCCGCCTGTTCCTGCTGCGCGGAACCGTCCTTCCCTGGACCATACAGCGCCGCGGGCCGCCCGCTTTGTCCTGGACCTCACTGCCGGCCCGTGCTCCTTCCCTGACCAAGCTCTGTATCAGCCGCACCTAAAGGCGCGCCCGCCTGCCTTCCTCCGGCGGTAGGCACCCGGGCCCTCCAGGGCCCACGTCACCGAGTTCATACGCCCGCCCCAGCGGGCAATCCCACAGTTGCACAGACGAGCATTGAAGGACTTTTCACCATGAACACCACAAAGCGTTCGCTCTCCCTGTCCGCCCTGGCCGTCGCCGCCCTCATTCTGGCCGGGTGCGGTGCGACCGGCGGATCCAACACCACCTCCACCATGCCGCCCAGCCCGGACCAGAGCATCTCCGCCTCCCCGCAGGCCGGGCAGGAAGCATCGACCAAGCACAACGAGGCCGATGTGCTGTTCGCCCAAATGATGATCCCGCACCACCAGCAGGCGGTCGAAATGAGCGAAATGATGCTCGCCAAGGACGGCATCAGCGCCGAAGTCACCGACTTGGCCACCCGCATCAAGGACGCCCAGGGCCCCGAGATCGAAACCATGACCGGATGGCTCGAAGCCTGGGGTGAACCCCTGGAGCCCGAGGGCGGCGCCGAAGGCCACGACATGGGAGACATGGGTGCGGATTCCGGATCCATGAACGGCATGATGAGCGAGGACCAGATGGCCGAGATTGCATCCACCGAAGGCGACGAAGCCTCGCGGATGTTCCTTGAATCCCTGACCGCCCACCACAAAGGCGCAATCGACATGGCGCGGGAGCAGATCGACAACGGCCAGAACACCGAAGCCATCGCCCTGGCCGAAACCGTCATCGAAACCCAGGGAGCCGAAATCCAGGAAATGCAAACCCTGCTCGCCGGCCTCTGACCGGCCAGCAGAACCCACCCTCCCGGGGCGGAACCGGCACCCGCCAGGCCCGCCCCGGGCACTCCCTGCCTCCTACCTCCTGCCTCCTGCCTCCTGCCTCCTGCCTCCTGCCT
>NZ_JBZCNJ010000026.1:0-1611 GCF_058269255.1 Arthrobacter sp. TJ-217 | reverse complement strand
TCACCGGCGACACCAAAGCCGACCTCCTGGCCACCCGCACCGACGGATCCCTCTGGCGCTACACCGGAACCGGCATGCCCCCCAACCCCGGCTACACCACCGGAGCCCCCGCCGGAAAACTCTAACCAGTCCACAAGAAGAGCCGATGGTGTAAGTGGGGCCCATTAGGGCCCGGCTTGCACCACCGGACCAACCTTCACCGGTCCCCCACGTACCCCGGAGGGCTTCCCCAGCGGCTCCCGGAACCGGTGAACCCGCACTATCTGGAGATTCAACCGTGAAAAGCTACAGTCCAGCCACCGTTCTCGCCGCGGCAATCCTCACCGCGGCGCTCGTTGGCGGAACCACCTCAGCGGCCGCCCTCAGCGCACCACCGGAGGCAGAGCCGCCTTTCGCGTCGAGCGAGCCTTCGCCCGCGGAGTCCCCCGGGCTGGGCACGCCCGCCCCGCAGCCCTCCGGGAATGCGCAGGAACAGCCTGCCTCCCCGGCTCCCAGCACCTCCAGCGAATCCGCCGAGACCGGCGACCAGTCGACGGCGGACGCCGAGGAGCTCTCCCCCGAAGAACTGGCACGGAACGCTGAAGCGCTTGCCGATGTGATCGGGCCGCTCGGGGCAAGCCTGGGCCAGGGCGCCGAGCGGATTGCCGAGACCGGCGATCCGCAGGTCCCCACCCAGGAGGAACTCGCCCAGGTTGCGGCGGAAGAAGCATCATCGGATGCACCGCGCGCCCTCCCGCAGGAGCCAGGCACCACGTCGGAGCAGCCGGAGGCCTCCGAGCCCGCGCCAAGCGCGCCCGCGGAGATGTCCCCGATGGCCGAGTCAACCTTCCAGACCCTGATCAACTACTGGCAGCCAACCGGCATCCTCGGAGTGGACGTCAGCAGCCACCAGGGCAACGTCAACTGGGCCGCCGCATGGAGCAGGGGTTCAAGGTTCGCCTATACGAAGGCATCGGAGGGGCACACCTACCTGAACCCCTACTTCTCCGGCCAGTACCTCGGTGCCCAGAACGTTGGCATGGACCGCGGCGCCTACCACTTCGCCCTGCCCAACGTCTCAAGTGGAGCGACCCAGGCCGACTACTTCTTGCGCAACGGCGGCGGCTGGTCGGCGGACGGCAAAACCCTGCCTCCCCTCCTCGACGTCGAGTACAACCCGTACCCTTCCCTGGGCAACACCTGCTACAACATGAGCCCGGCCCAGATGGTGACCTGGATCCGCGACTTCTCGAACACCATGCTGCGCCGCACCGGCCGGCTGCCGATGATCTACTCCACCACCGACTGGTGGAACCGGTGCACGGGCAACAGCACCGCCTTCGCCAACCACCCCCTGCACATCGCCTCCTACAACAACTGCTGCACCGGTGCCCTTCCGGCCGGGTGGAGCACCTACAGCCTGTGGCAGTACACAAGTGAAGGCCCCGTTGTCGGAGACTGGAACCGCTGGAACGGCAGCGCCGCCGGCCTGGACCGCTTCGTGCGCAACACAACCACCTCCACACCTGCCCCTGCTCCGACGCCTCCTGCTCCTGCTCCGGCTCCGGTGGTGTTGGATAAGACGCTGGCTGCGGTCAATGCCGGGGATTTCAACCGCAACGGCACCGATGA
>NZ_JBZCNJ010000025.1:0-2278 GCF_058269255.1 Arthrobacter sp. TJ-217 | reverse complement strand
AGCGTCCCGCAATGGCCATCCATTCAACCCACCGCCTCGACCCCGGGGCCTCCCGGACGGAGGCGCTCCCTTCGGCATCATCTGGATGAGGCCGGGCCGAGCTCTCACCGACGCGTGAGTCCCGATGCAAACTGCCGGCAGCTTACGCTTCTTCTCCCGGAGCCGTGTTGGTGATGCTCTCGTCGGAAAGGACCGAGGTCTGCGACCCCGGTGGGGTCAGGTGTATCACTTGGCACTCTCCGCTGTCGGCGGTGTCCAGGTCGACCCGAAAGCCGGGCGGTTCGTAGAAGGACCGTACCCGCTCGACGTCGGTGCCGGGAACGATGACAACTTCAAGCTTCAATGGGGATTCCTGGTGCTGGGGGCGCTGGTTGTCCGTGCTGGTGGTGCTAATGCTGCGGGACGGGGAGGGACGGCGGTGTGCCCGGATTCGTTGCGGTACGTCGGCTGCGCACTCCGCGGCTGCGCCGGGCGCCCGGCGTCTGCGCCCGGACCTTGATTCGGCAGCGAGACCGGTGCTGCCGGGCAGCAATTTCGGGCCGATCGTGATCGGTGGTGGTGCTGACGGTGCACGGCGGAAGGAACCATCACGCCCGGGTGGTCCGGCCATGGTCCGTAAGTGCGGAGACTCCTCCTGGGTGTTCTGCGCTGCCATCGAGCTGAGCCTGGAGGCCTTTGAGGAGGATGGTGAGGCCTTGATCGAGTTCGGTTTCTCCGTCGTAGTCGAGCAGGAGGGAGGCGAGGCGACGGAGGTGGGGAAAGTCCCTTTTCGGCAGCCGGTGCAGACCGAGACGCAGCCCCGGTTCGTCCTCATCGGGGTTGACGACGAATTCTTCAAGTTCATTGATCAGGTGGCCGATGAGGAAGCCGTAGTAGGCGCGGTAGGCATGGAGCGCGCCGGAGGGTTCGAAGCCCGCCCGGCTGAGTACGGCGAGGATCTGCTCGAGGGGACGCAGAGCGCCCAGCGGCCGCAGGCCCATGGGGGTGGACAACGGGCGTGTCACCAGCAACGGCACAACATGGGGGTGGCACAGCACCAGGGAGCGGAAGCGGTGGGCGGCCTGACGGAGCTGGTTCTGCCAGGCCGAAGGCACGTCCTCGGCCTCAGGGATTTCCCACTGGTCCAGCAGAAGTTCGGTCAAGCCGTCGAGAAGCGCATCCCGATTTTCGGCATACCGGTAGAGCACCATCGGGTCCTTCCCGAGCCGGTGACCCAGGCGTCGCATCGAGAGCGCTTCAAGACCCTCGGCATCGACGAGCTCGAGAGCGGCCTGCAGCACGGTTTCTCGGCTCAGCAGGGTCCGCCCTTTCCCCCCACCTCCTGAGCTTGCCTGTGCGGCAAGGCCGTCAGGCACCTCGCGCCGACCGGTACCGCTTCGCCCGTTTATCGAAATCATGAGCATCCAACCTTCTAGTAAGCCACCTTGCTATTCTAAACTCTACACCGTAGTATCTACGATGTAGAGCATTCCGTGGAGCACACTGCGGACGTCTAGCTCTCTCTTATCCGTGACCCAGCTCGTTCTGAGCATCGGAGTTCACCGCCGTCAACGGCACCCCACCCTTCTTGAGGAGATTCCCCATGGCCAACAGCACTCTTGAAAGCACCAACCACGGCAACCACGCAGTTGAAAGCCGCCGCTCGACCGAGACAAAGGCTTCGACGAAGACCACCGAGTTTTTCGCCTACATCGCCATGGTCATTGCCATTGCAGTAACCGCCCTTGTGGTCGGCGATGGTGACGCGGAGGACGGCATCGACATGTTCAACGCCCACCAGGGCATGGAACTGATCACCTTCCTGACCATCGGCTACATGGTGGCCCGCGGACTCGCGAAGTCCGGAAGCCGCGAGCACTACAACGCGTAGCACTCCCCGGTGATCCCCGCAGAGGAGTTAGCGCTCCTGCGCGGGGATCACCTGTCTCCACCCGCCCGCCACGGCCACCTGCTCCTTCTGCGGCACCGGTCGGGTGCGCTGGCATCCACGCCCGTACCACCTGCACGCACTACTACCCCCAAGGAACCCCATGAGTGACATCACCGCAACCATTGCCTTGGGAGGCGCGGGGAATGCTCCCGAAACGCCGGTCCGCCGTGCCGTTCGGATTTCAAAGCCGAACGATGTTGTCGCCTCCTACTCGGTCCTGCTCAAGCAGGTTCGCAAAGAGGGACTGCTGAACCGCCGCCGCCGTTTCTATGTTGCGGTATTCGTTCTGCTGAGCCTTGCAATGGGTGCCGCGTGGACAGGTTTCGCGCTGCTGGGCGATACGTGGTT
>NZ_JBZCNJ010000024.1:0-3179 GCF_058269255.1 Arthrobacter sp. TJ-217 | reverse complement strand
GGTCATGTGAAAACCATTCGGGTTGGAGGGCTAGTTGGTTGGTGGGTGGGGGGTGGTGGGTTAGAGGCTGCGGCGTTTCAGGGCGAGGGCGGCGCCGGTCAACAGAAAGGCCCCCGGCCGGTGGGCCAGGGGCTTTCGTTTCAGAACAGTTACGATCGGGTCTGGCCTCGAGTGCCTGCCATCGCCGGGAGGACCATCCCAACGGTGGCGATGATCACGACTGCCCCGGCCAGAGCTGCGTATACCGGCCAGTCGATGCCCACGGAGAAGACCCCGAGCATGCTGTAGGCCATGCCTCCGAGTGCTGGAATCACCGCAAGGGTGCCGATCACCAAGGCCGTTGCCATGACGAACACCGATTCGATGAGGATCATCGCGCTCATCTGGGTGCGGGTCGTGCCAATACGTTGCAGCAGGGCGAACTCCGGCTTACGCGAGCTGGTGAGCATCACGAGGGTGTTTGCCGCGGCAGTGGCGATGAAGAAGATGAGCACGAAGAGCAGGATCGCCCCGAATTGCTGCTGCGCTGCCGCACCCTTCTTGGTCTCCTGCACGAAGTCATCGACAGAGACCGTCTGCAGCCCGAGGGAGCTCAGATCCGCCGAGCCCAGCGCGAACAACTGGTCAGCGGCGGCCGGCCGGTTAGGCGCCGGCAGCGAGGACTCGTCGAGGATGTAGTCGCCGAATCCGAGGCCTCGGTCATAAACGGCCACGACCGTCCGCGAGACCGCGGTGTCTTCATCGAAGCGCAGCTCCACGGTGTCGCCGACACGTTTGCCGGCGCTGAAGACGCCGTCACTGCTGACGGCGATCGTGTCGGCGTCGGTGAGATCATCCAGCGAGCCGGCCGTCACATCGACATCCATCAGTCCCGAAGTGCTGCCGGCCACCGCGCGCAGGCCGGTCTGCTCCCAGGAGATATCTCCGTATTCGTCGTCAAGGTCGAACTTCACCTCCGCGGGAACCATCGAGCTGGCAACCACCGCGTCAATGCCCGGGGTGGATGCCACGGCGGCTGCCTGCTCGGCTGTCACGCCGTCGGGGGAGGTGATGATGAGATCCGATTCCAGACCGGCACGCAACTGCATGCCGGTGGCTTCCACCGTTGTGTGGTTCGCCCCTGTCTGCACTGTGCCCAGCGCCAGGAGCAGGGCAAGCGGGATGATCGCTGCCGTGAGCCGGCGCGAGAAGCCGCGGGTATTCACCAGGGCGAGCATGGCTGCTGCGTTGCTCGACGAGCGTGTGGCGCGCGCTGCCCGTCGGGCGATTGCGCCGACGATGACCGGGCCGGCCAGCGCGGCGGCGCTCAGGAGCAGGAATGCCGAGGTGGCTCCGGCTGCGCTGCCCGCCGTGCCCGACACGACGAACGGTGTACCGGCAATGACGATGCCGACCACCAGAAGCACGATTGCCGTGATCCGCCGTGCCGGGGAAATCCCGGATGACTCAGCCGAACCACCGCGAACGGCCTCGGTCGGGCTGACCTTTGTGATCTTGCGGGTCGCGAGCACGCCTGCGAGCAGCGCGGTCGGGAACAGCAGGACCAGCGCGCCGATCACGGGAAGCGGGGAGATCACCAGATCGAACCCGGCAGGCACGATACCCCCGGAGACCAGTGCCGGCATGAGCAGTTGCCCGGCAAACAGTCCAGGGATGGCCCCGAGCGGGGCCGCGAGGGCGAACACGATGACGACCTCGGCTGTCACCATCGAGCGCACCTGCCGCGGGGTTGCTCCGACGGCGCGGAGCAGGGCAAACTGCGCGTTCCGCTGCCGCAATGCCGAGGCGAAGGTGGAGGCGACAACGAGTTCGACAACGAGGACCGCCGTGCCGGCGAAGGAGGCGGCCGCGGCCATCAGCAAAGGCTCATCACCGCGCAGGCCGCTTTCCATGAGCACACCATTAGCGGTCAGCAGCGCCGCGGCCGAGACCACAATCAGGAAACTGCCAACCAGGCTTGCACGGTAGGCGCGTACCGCTGAACGGGCGAAAGACCACATGGCTATCGTCCCAACTCAACGAGGCGGGCCGCGATCTGCGCCGAGGTCGGCGCTACCAGCTTGCCGGCGAGTCGTCCATCTGCCAGGAACAGCACCTCATCGGCGGTGGCGGCCACGTGCGGGTCGTGGGTGACCAGAACCAGCGTCTGCGTGAACCGCTTGGCGGCACCGCGCAGCACTTCGAGCACCTGATCTCCCGTGCGGCGGTCCAGGGCACCGGTCGGCTCATCGGCGAAGACGACGGTGGGCCGGGTGATCAGTGCGCGCGCGATGGCCACCCGCTGTGCCTGGCCTCCGGATAACTCGCTCGGCAACCGCTCGGTCATACCGGTCAGCCCGACGGACTCGACGAGGGTCTGCTGCCACTGCTCATCGGGACGCCGGCCATCGAGCAGCATCGGCAGCTGGATATTCTCCCCGACGGTCAGGTGGCCAATGAGGTTATACGACTGGAACACGAAACCGACATGGCGCCGGCGGAAACGAGTGACAGCGTCCAGGGAGAGCCCGGTGATATCGGTCTCACCGATGAACACCTGACCGCTGGTTGGCGTATCAAGGCCCGCGGCAAGATTCAGGAACGTCGACTTGCCCGACCCGGACGGGCCCATAATCGCAATAAACGCACCCGGGGCAATATCGAGGGAGAACTCCTGAAGAGCAGTGACCTCCTCCGGGCCGTTCGGAAAAGTCTTACGAAGTTGAAGAAGACGCACAGCGGTATCAACCGACGGCGGACTTACAAACGTACTCGGGGTCATCAAACGAACTTTCTATTGGGAGAGTGAAACGGGCTGCGGGTGCTGTGGGTGTCGGGTCAGGGTGTGCTGAGGGCTTCGTCGAGGGCCTCGATGGAGCCGCGGTAGAGATCGAGGAGTTCCTCCTGGGGGCCTTCGAAGATGGCGGGCGGCAGTGCTGTGAGGGTGATGGTGACGGCGGTGCCGTCCTCTGCGACTGTGTTGAGGCTCTGGTAGCCGGGGATGGAGCCGTTGTGGCCCCAGGTTTTGCCGCCGCCCAGTTCGCTGCTTTCGATTCCCAGCCCGTACGTGGATCCGGGAATGATTTTGTCGCCGGTGGTGATGCCGGTGAGCATCTGGTCGAGTTCGGCCGGTTCCAGGAGCTCGCCGTCGAGGACGGCTTTCATGAACGTGTTGAGCTCAGCCGGTGTGGATACCATGG
>NZ_JBZCNJ010000023.1:0-3432 GCF_058269255.1 Arthrobacter sp. TJ-217 | reverse complement strand
ACACCGCCGGACAACCATTACAAGTGAAGCCCTGACGGAAACGTCAGGGCTTCACCTGCTTAACCCCCCAACCACCCCCACCCACCCACCGGCCCGGCAACGCCGGCAGCGCCGGCCCGGCAACACCGGCACTCCACCCCCGGCCGGCCCGGAAACTCCAACGCTGCAACCGGTACAGGCCGGCCCAGCCGGCAACGCCCCGCCGGCCCGGCAACCCCGGCACTCCAACCCGGCGCCATCCACACCTGCCGACCCACCCGGCCGCCGGCAACGCCCGCGCGTCATACCGACGGCTGTGTGGGTCGTGCTCATGCCGGTCCACCGCGGGGCGGAGATTTTCACCCGCTGGTCCGAAATTCCGTTGGTCCATGGAGTGCCCCGGGAACCAAGGCCCTGCTGCCGGTCTACTCGTACCTCACCCTGAAGGACAGGGCGTGATTCCCGCCGTGGTTACCGGCTTCCCGCTAGGGAAGCCTGTGGTCGGCCGCATCGGGGATACGCAGCCACCGGTAGTCGTAGGCCCCGAGGTGAAGCTCTACCGCACCGTTGTCGGAGATCTGCTCGTCTGCCCCGCCGAGCAGGTTCAGGAGGGTCTTTCCCGCGAGGTCGCCAGGAGCGTGACGGGAGCTGGTGACGTCGAGGGTCACAGTTGTGTCCTTTTCTGCGAGGTTGTGAACGAGCACCATGCTCGAGGTTTCCAGGGTGCAGCGGTGGGCAAGAACCGATGGCTCGGCCTGGGAAAGTACCTCAAAGGCGCCCCAGCCAAGTTCAGGGCATTGACGGTAGCGGCGGATGAGATCCGCCAGGAAATGCAGGAGTGACTCCGGGTCCTGCCGGGCACGGGCAACGTTGACCGTGGACGGACCGAAGTCGCCCTCGACCAGGCGGGAGATCAGTTGGGGCTCGTCAGCACGGGAGAAACCCGCGTTCTTCCCGTCGGTCCACTGCATCGGCGTACGGACCGCCAGCCGTCCATCCGCATCAAGGTCTTCCCCCATACCGATCTCCTCCCCGTAAAAAAGGACAGGTGTCCCGGGCAGCGAGAAGAGCAGCGAATACACCATTCGGATGCGGCGCGCATTTCCACAAAGCATCGGTGGAAGACGGCGCTTGAGACCGCGCCCATAAACCTGCATGTGTTCCTCAGGACCGAAGGCGGCAAACACCTCCTGCCGTTCCTGCTCGGTCAGCTTGTCGAGGGTCAGTTCGTCATGGTTCCTGACGAACGTGGCCCACTGGTTGTCCGGGTTCATGGCGGGTCTTGCCTGGAGCGCGGCGGCCAGCGGGGCCGCCTCCTGGCGGGCCAGTGCGAGGTACATGTTCTGCATTCCAATGAAATCGAAAAGCATGGTCAGCTCATCGGCGGATTCTCCGCCAAGGAAACGAAGTTGGGCATCATAGGAGAGGTTCACCTCCCCCAGGAGGATCGCCGAGCCGTTCCGGCGGCCGACGAATCGCCTCAGGTCCTTGAGGAACTCGTGGGGCTCGGGCAGGTCGTCCGACTGTGTACCGGTCGTCTCGAGGATGAAGGGAACGGCATCCACACGGAAGCCGTCCAGTCCCAGCTGCAGCCAGAAACCCGCGGCTTTGGTGATCTCGTCGCGCACCCGGGGATTGGCGATGTTCAGATCCGGTTGGTGCCGGTAGAAGCGGTGCTGGTACCACTCACCTGTCGGGTCGGACTTGGTCCAGATCGACTTCTCCTGATCCGGGAAGACCACTTCTTCCGAGGTGTCAGGCGGGGGATCGGACCGCCACACGTAGAAATCGCGAAAGGGGCTGTCTTTCGATCCGCGGGCCGACTCGAACCACGGGTGCTGGTCCGAGGTGTGGTTCACCACGAGGTCAGCAATCACGCGCATGCCCCGATCCTTGGCGGTTCGGATGAATTCGACGAGGTCGCCGTAGGTTCCGAGCCGGCTGTCCACCCCGTATAGATCGGTGATGTCATATCCGTCGTCGCGGTCGGGGGTGGGATAGAACGGCATCAACCAGATGCACGTGACCCCAAGGTCCGCCAGGTAACCCACCCGCTCCGAAAGACCAACCAGATCACCGATGCCATCGCCGTTGGAGTCGTAGAAGGTCTCGACGTCGAGGCAGTAGATGACGGCGTTCTTCCACCACAGGTCTGACGTGTCCGTAATTTTCAAAGCTCCCCCTGAATGGACTGTGGATCACTGGCTGGACTGTGCGGGTGATGACGGGTGGCCACGACGGCTGATGCGGGCCCCGCCTGCTCAACGGAGCTCGGGCAGGACCTTGTCCGCGAAGGTATCGATGAAGGGCTGCTGATCCTGACCCACGAAATGCAAGTACACCTCGTCGAAGCCGAGTTCGAGGTACTCCTGAAGCCACTGTGCGTGCTCGCCGGTGCTGGCGGAGACATTGACTGCCTTCCGGACCGCTGACTCACCGACGTCACCACTGACAGCATCGAAATAGGCGGCAGTCGGAAGATCCCAGGGTATGGGCGGAGCGAAAGTATTGGTTCTCCACTGGTCCATCGCGATACCGAGGGCCTCGGCGTCAGTCGGCGCCCAGGAGAGGTGCACCTGCAGCGTCAGCGTTCCTGCGCCCCCGGCATCCCTGTATGCCGAGAGCATGCTCCGCAGCTGCTCCAGCGGCTGGTTGATCGTCACCAACCCATCGGCCCAGTCCGCGGCGCGACGCGCCGTTTCCACAGTGACGGCTGGTGCGATCAACGGTGGCATGACGGCCGGAGGGTCCCAAATCCGTGCCTGTTCAACGGTCACCAATCCGCGGTGAGTCACCTCCTCACCGCTGTGCAGGCGGCGGATGATCGACACGCACTCCTCGAGGCGCCGCTGCCTGACGTCCTTGGGTGGCCACCCCTCGCCAGTGATGTGTTCGTTCATGTTCTCGCCGCTGCCCAGGGCGACCCACAGGCGGCCCGGATACATCTCGGCCAGAGTGGCGGAGGCATGGGCGAGAACTGCGGGATGGTAGCGCTGGCCGGGCGCGGTCACGACGCCAAAACGCAAGGTGGTCCTGGCGAGGGCGGCTCCCAGCCATGACCAGGCGAACCCGGAATGACCCTGTCGAACCGACCACGGTTCGATGTGGTCCGAACACATCGCAGCGTCGAAGCCGGCCTGCTCCGCCAACACCACGTCCTCCAAAAGGCGCGATGGAGCAATCTGTTCATGGGACGCGTGAAATCCGAGAACCGCCATCCGACATGCATACCGCGCCAGCGGCACGCTGTCGAGGGCTGCGCGAGGGTGACAGGAGCCCGAACCGTGCTGTCGTGCCGGCGGCGCGCGGCGGGCGAAGGGCGGCGTTCGTCGGATGTTCGGTGGGTGTTTGCCGGGGTGTTGGGGTGGATTTGTGTTGGGGTGGTGGGCGTCGTATAGTTGTTTAGTCGCCCCGGTGAGGGCGGCGAAACCCATACAATTCTGAGGCTGTTAC
>NZ_JBZCNJ010000022.1:0-4731 GCF_058269255.1 Arthrobacter sp. TJ-217 | reverse complement strand
GCGCCGGTGCTGCCGTTGAGCTGACCCAGGGTCGAGGAATAGGAGCCGTCCGCTGCCATGGCAGGCGCGCCGGAGAGGGCCAGCATGCCGAGGGCGAGGGAAGGTACTGCGAGAAGCCGCATGTTCTTGTTCATTGAGACCGTTTCCTTAATGGTGCGGGTGTGAACACGTCGATTGTGTGCCTATCGTGTGGTTCGTCACGCTCTACTGCCTGGATTGGACTGACTGCAAGAAAACTCAGCAGGCTTATTTTTCCCCACAGTGCATACTGTGGCAGGAAAAGCCGCGGTTGGGAAGGGGCGTACGCGCCTGCTGTGCCGGATGTGACTGTCCGCAGGAGGGCCGCCCTGATCGGTACTCTGATCAATAATTCGTTGCGGGCAGACGGCTGGCTCGGGCGGACTCAGGTGAGACCGGACCGTTGAGCCGGTTTCGCCGTTCGGCCGCGGGTCCGCCCTGGCCCGTTGTGGATGTTCCCGGGAGTTCTCCGGCTGCCTGTGAAGGTGGCCAAGACACCGATCATGGTTTCGTCTGGCAGTTTTGGGGGACGTGAAGAAACCGGGGCCTTCCGGAGCCGGTGCGAGAGTAACAACAAAATCCGCACGCTCAGGTGAACCTCAGCCAGTGGGCGTAATGTCTTACTCATCCTCACGTGCGAGTGATTGACGGCCGGATGTTTTTCAACCGGTTGAGAGCGTCGGAAAACATAATCAGCGGCCTCCACCGCGTGTTCTCCGGCGCTACTCAGGTGCGGGCACCGGCTGATATTCAGCTGTGGCCGTGTGACCCATGCGTGAAAGAGGTCCGCTGGTATTGCCAATTAAGGTTTCCCGGCAGGACCAGTCCTTCACCCCGCACGTGAATGTCACGCGCCGGAGATTCATAGCCAGGGCGAGGGGAGGTGTCCCGCGGCCCGAGGATGTCTGCCTAATCGCCCTGCCGCCGCGAAGTAATCCGCTTGAAATGGTTGCGGTCACCATGGGAGAGGACGATACTCACAGCATGTCCACGCAGAAGCCATCCCTGATGGAATCGATTGTCCGCGGCATGGTGGCCGGTGTCGCCGGGACCGTCGTGATGACGGCCTTCCAGAAGTATGTGGAAATTCCCCTGACCGGACGCGAAACCAGCTACGCGCCCGCGGATTTCGCCGAACGCATCCTTCCCATCCATCCGACGAGCCAGCAGGGGCGCGAGCGGCTGAACACGGTGACCCACTTCGCGCTGGGCACCATGTGGGGTACGGCCTACGGCGTCACAGCCCACGCCGGCCTGCGTGGAGCCAAAGCAGTCGCCGTAGTGTTCCCCGTTGTCTACAGCACCGATGTGCTGCTTAATACGGCCCTGGGACTGTATCAGCCCGGAACCTGGACCGCGCAGGACTGGACCGTGGATTTGACCAACAAATTCGTTCAGGCCGCGGCGACCGGGGTGCTCTACGATCACGTCTTCGCACCACCCCAAACGCGGTAGGCAACCCACTGGCAGGAAACCGCCCAGCGCGCCCCAACGCCGCTCCCGATGCCGGGGACTCCGGGGGTATCTCTGACGCCCATGGGACCTGCACGCCGCGCCCCGGAAGGGTGAGATATGGACTCTGCAGCCTTCGACGAGGAGGAAGCGGCGGCTGCGGTCGTTTCAGATTACGGTCTGCTCGGCGACTGTCAGGGAGCGGCCCTGGTCTCACGCGACGGATCGATCGACTGGTGGTGTCCGGCACGGTTCGACGCCCCCAGCATTTTTGGGCGGCTGCTCGATCCGCGTGCCGGCCACTGGATCATCCGCCCCGCAGTGGAGTACACGGCGACCCGCCGGTACCTGCCCGGCACCATGGTCGTGGAAACACTGTTCCACTGCCGAACCGGGTCCATGCGCCTGACGGACTGCCTGGCACTGGGGCCGGGGGAGCGCGGACACAGCATAGGACACAACTCCCCGCACATGCTGCTGCGCCGCGTTGAGGCAGTCAGCGGCGAGATCCGGGTACTGGTGGAGGTGGCCCCGCGCCCGGAGTACGGGCTGATCACACCGCACTTCACCCGCACCCCGACGGGATGGGACATCACCGGCGGCGCGGACCGGCTGAGACTGGATGCACCTGCCATCCTCGCCGTCCAGAACCACTCGGCGGTCGGAGAACTCTGGCTCCGTGACGGGGAACGGATGGATTTTTCTCTCCAGCACAGTGTTTCCACCGCCCGGCGTGTCCCGGCACCGGAGAGTGTCGCCGGGCTGGAAGACACCACCGCGGCCTGGGAGTCGTGGAGCCAGATGCATCGAAGCTACACCGGCGCCTACGAGGAGCAGGTTCACCGCAGCGCCCTGGTGCTCCAGGCCCTCACCTACAGTCCCACCGGCGCGGTCGTGGCAGCCGCGACCACTTCCCTTCCCGAGGAACCCGGTGGAGGCGCGAACTGGGATTACCGGTTCGGCTGGCTGCGCGATGGCAGCCTGACGCTCAAAGCCCTCTGGGCAGCCGCGTGCCCCGATGAGGCCCACCGGTTCTTCGAGTGGATCACCGCCTCGGCGGGATCCCTCAGCGTGAACCGTCTGCCGATCATGTTCGGGGTTGGCGGGGAACATGACCTGACCGAACACACCCTCGACCACCTCACGGGATACGCGCAGTCCCGTCCGGTGCGGATCGGCAACGACGCCTGGACGCAGAAACAGCTCGATGTCCTCGGCGAGGTTTTCGAATGCGCTTGGGTGCTGCGGGGCGTGCTGGGGAATCTACCGGAAACCACCCGTGAATTCCTGGTGGCCGTCGCCGACCTGGCGGCCGGAACCTGGACCGAAACCGATGCAGGGATCTGGGAAGGCCGGGAAGGCACCCGGGACTACCTCACCTCCAAACTGATGTGCTGGGTGGCCCTTGACCGGGCGGTGAAACTGGGAGGCAGGCTTGCCGCCCCGGACCGGGTTCCCGTCTGGGAAGCCGAACGCGACAAAGTCCGGGCCGCGATCTTGGGCCGGGGTTGGGACGGCACCGTCGAGGCGTTCACCGGCGCCTTCGGCTCCGATCACCTGGACGCCGGCGTCCTGCTGATGCCGATCATGGGATTCCTGCCAGCAGAGGACGAGCGGATCCTCTCCACCCTAGATGCCATTGAACGGGACTTGACATCCGGTTCCCTGGTCCAGCGATGGACAGGATCCGGAGATGAGGGAGCTTTCATCATCTGCTCCTACTGGCTGGCCGCAGGGCGGGCCATGGCCGGGCAGACCGACCGGGCAAGGCAGATCTTCAACACTGTGACCGGCCACGCCAACGACCTCGGACTTCTCTCCGAAGAGATCAGCATCAAAGACGGAACGCTGATCGGCAACTTCCCGCAGGGCCTGTCACACGTCGGTCTGATCAACGCGGCCTGGGCCATCACCGAGGCCGAAAACAACCGGGCCTGAACCCACCCCGGGCCCACTACAAGTAAACGGAGGACATCAAATGGGACAGCTGCAGGACAAGGTCGCGTTCATCACCGGATCCGATTCAGGCATCGGGCAGGCCACCGCCATCGAGTTCGCCCGCGAGGGCGCCGACATCGTCATCCACTACCTCCACGATCAGGACGGAGCCACCTCGACGAAGGAACAGGTCGAAGCACTCGGGCGCAGAGCCGTTATCGTGCACGGGGACCACGGCGATGAAGACCAGGTCATCACCATGTTCAAGACCGCCTTCGCCGCCTTCGGCCACGTTGACATCCTGATGAACAATGCCAGCGCCGACGCCTCGGGAACGTACGTCGCCGACCTGAACATCGCCGATTTCGAACGCACCCTGCGCAGCAACCTCATCGGGCAGCTGATCTGCTGCAAACACTTCATCAACCACCGCAAGGACCAAGGCGGCGGGGGGAAAATCCTCAACACGACCTCCGTCCACGAAGAGCAGCCCCGTGCCGGAGCCGCCGACTACGACTGCTCCAAAGGTGCCCTGCGGAACCTGACGCGCACCCTGGTGCTTGAAGTCTCCGACCTCGGGATCACCGTCAACAACATCGCCCCAGGGATGGTCCTCACACCCTTCAACCAGAAAGCCATCGATGACCCCGAATACCTCGAGCAGCAAGTCCAGACCATCCCGCTGAAACGTGCGGCCGAACCCAGGGAAATCGCCCGCCTGGCCGTATTCCTGGCCTCCCCGGACGGGGACTACGTCACCGGGGCAACCTATGTGATGGACGGCGGACTGATGCAGATGGCAGGACAGGGAGCCTGACCGAATCGCCCACCCAGTCACGGGCGCCCGCGCCCCAGGTAAACGACGCGGCCATCCTCACAGCGGGACCTCGGGAGCGGTCCGGTGGTGCTCGATGAGGAACTCCGCCATCGGTCGTGCACGCCGGGCCGCCTTGGTGTCTCCTTCCGTCGCCGCGACGATGGTGCCCTTGATCAACAGCATCCAGGCGTGCGCGAATACTTCCGCGTCCCCAAGGCCCGCCGCCGCGGCCGCTGCCTGGACGTGCAAACGTAGTCTGTCGAGGTACCGGTGGCTTTGCTGTCCCAGTGGATGCTCCGGTCCCAGTTCGAACAGCACCCTGATGTAGGACGAGGACTCAAAATCCGGGCGGTGGAACCATTCATCCAGGACGTCAAATGTGGCCCGCAACTGCTCTTCGGCGGTGGCGCCGGGACGGGCGGTCTGAACTTGGAAATGGTCGACCACGAATACCTGCCAGCGCCGCTCAAAGAACGCCAGGATCAGGTCCTGTTTGGAGGGAAAAT
>NZ_JBZCNJ010000021.1:0-5252 GCF_058269255.1 Arthrobacter sp. TJ-217 | reverse complement strand
GGGGTGGTGTGTGGTGTAAGTTATCGGCTTATTAGTACCGGTCAGCTTCACAGGTCTTTGGTCCCTGCTTCCACATCCGGCCTATCAACCCAGTGGTCTGGCTGGGGGCCTCTCACACGGTTAGGTGTATGGAAATCTCATCTTGAAGCGGGCTTCCCGCTTAGATGCTTTCAGCGGTTATCCCATCCGAACGTAGCTAATCAGCGGTGCACTTGGCAGTACAACTGACACACCAGAGGTTCGTCCGTCCCGGTCCTCTCGTACTAAGGACAGCCCTTCTCAAATTTCCTGCGCGCGCAGCGGATAGGGACCGAACTGTCTCACGACGTTCTAAACCCAGCTCGCGTACCGCTTTAATGGGCGAACAGCCCAACCCTTGGGACCTACTCCAGCCCCAGGATGCGACGAGCCGACATCGAGGTGCCAAACCATGCCGTCGATATGGACTCTTGGGCAAGATCAGCCTGTTATCCCCGAGGTACCTTTTATCCGTTGAGCGACGGCCATTCCACAATGTGCCGCCGGATCACTAGTCCCGACTTTCGTCCCTGCTTGAGATGTCTCTCTCACAGTCAAGCTCCCTTGTGCACTTACACTCGCCACCTGATTGCCAACCAGGCTGAGGGAACCTTTGGGCGCCTCCGTTACTTTTTAGGAGGCAACCGCCCCAGTTAAACTACCCATCAGGCACTGTCCCTGACCCGGATTACGGGCCGAAGTTAGATATCCAGAGTGACCAGAGTGGTATTTCAACGATGACTCCACCCGAACTGGCGTCCGGGCTTCACAGTCTCCCACCTATCCTACACAAGCCACACCGAACACCAATACCAAACTATAGTGAAGGTCTCGGGGTCTTTCCGTCCTGCTGCGCGTAACGAGCATCTTTACTCGTACTGCAATTTCGCCGAGTTTATGGTTGAGACAGCGGGGAAGTCGTTACTCCATTCGTGCAGGTCGGAACTTACCCGACAAGGAATTTCGCTACCTTAGGATGGTTATAGTTACCACCGCCGTTTACTGGGGCTTAAATTCCCAGCTTCGCCCGCAAGGGCTAACCGGTCCTCTTAACCTTCCAGCACCGGGCAGGAGTCAGTCCGTATACATCGTCTTGCGACTTCGCACGGACCTGTGTTTTTAGTAAACAGTCGCTTCCCCCTGGTCTCTGCGGCCCCGATCCGCTCCGGCAAGCAAGTCGCCGTCACGGTTGGGGCCCCCCTTCTCCCGAAGTTACGGGGGCATTTTGCCGAGTTCCTTAACCATAATTCTCTCGATCGCCTTAGTATTCTCTACCTGATCACCTGTGTCGGTTTGGGGTACGGGCGGCTAAAACCTCGCGCCGATGCTTTTCTCGGCAGCATAGGATCACCAAATTCCCCCATGCGGGGGTCCCATCAGATCTCAGGCCCGTGATTGAACACAAGAACGCGGATTTGCCTACGTTCTGCCCTACATCCTTAGACCGGGACAACCATCGCCCGGCTTGGCTACCTTCCTGCGTCACACCTGTTAATACGCTTACCTCCCAGGATCAGGTCCCGCGCTCCACCAAAACCCTTCCACCACAAGGGCGGTCGGGCAGGTTTCGGGCGGTTAGTGTCCCCTGTTCGGTATTGGCGGTTTTTCGCCGGTACGGGAATATCAACCCGTTGTCCATCGACTACGCCTGTCGGCCTCGCCTTAGGTCCCGACTTACCCAGGGCAGATTAGCTTGACCCTGGAACCCTTGATCATTCGGCGGACGGGTTTCTCACCCGTCTTTCGCTACTCATGCCTGCATTCTCACTCGTGTGGGCTCCACCGCTGGTTTACACCGCGACTTCACCGCCCACACGACGCTCCCCTACCCATCCACACGCCTGAACCAAGGGAACAAGTCCCCGGCTTGGCTTAGATGTGAATGCCACAACTTCGGCGGTGTACTTGAGCCCCGCTACATTGTCGGCGCGGAATCACTTGACCAGTGAGCTATTACGCACTCTTTCAAGGGTGGCTGCTTCTAAGCCAACCTCCTGGTTGTCTGGGCAACTCCACATCCTTTCCCACTTAGCACACGCTTAGGGGCCTTAGTTGGTGGTCTGGGCTGTTTCCCTCTCGACTATGAAGCTTATCCCCCACAGTCTCACTGCTGCGCTCTCACTTACCGGCATTCGGAGTTTGGCTGACGTCAGTAACCTTGTAGGGCCCATTAGCCATCCAGTAGCTCTACCTCCGGTAAGAAACACGCAACGCTGCACCTAAATGCATTTCGGGGAGAACCAGCTATCACGAAGTTTGATTGGCCTTTCACCCCTACCCACAGCTCATCCCCTCCATTTTCAACTGAAGTGGGTTCGGTCCTCCACGACGTCTTACCGTCGCTTCAACCTGGCCATGGGTAGATCACTTCGCTTCGGGTCTAGATCACGCCACTACGGTCGCCCTGTTCAGACTCGCTTTCGCTACGGCTTCCCCACACGGGTTAACCTCGCGACGTAACACTAACTCGCAGGCTCATTCTTCAAAAGGCACGCCGTCACAGCCCCGCGATGAATCGCGCACTGCTCCGACGGTTTGTAGGCACACGGTTTCAGGTACTGTTTCACTCCCCTCCCGGGGTACTTTTCACCTTTCCCTCACGGTACTGGTCCGCTATCGGTCATCAGGGAGTATTTAGGCTTACCAGGTGGTCCTGGCAGATTCGCACGGGATTTCTCGGGCCCCGTACTACTTGGGATACTCTCCAAACGGCAGCACGCATTACGGTTACGGGACTTACACCCTCTCCGGCCGGGCTTTCAAACCCGTTCACCTATACGCCTGCACACATTTCACCAGTCCGGCAGAACTGGAACGGAAAGTCCCGCAACCCCAGTGATGCAACGCCCGCCGGCTATCACACACCACTGGTTTAGCCTCATCCGCGTTCGCTCGCCACTACTAACGGAATCACTGTTGTTTTCTCTTCCTGTGGGTACTGAGATGTTTCACTTCCCCACGTTCCCTCCACGCACCCTATGTGTTCAGATGCGGGTCACCGGATCACGCACAAGGCGCCCCCGGCGGGGTTTCCCCATTCGGACATCCTGGGATCAAAGTTCGGTTATCAACTCCCCCAGGCTTATCGCAGATTCCCACGTCCTTCTTCGGCTCCTGATGCCAAGGCATCCACCGTGTGCCCTTAAAAACTTGACCACTAAGATCAAAAACATATCGAGAAAACCAGGCCTGAAATCAATCAGAACCAGATTTTACTGAAATTGCTTCTTTTTAAGATGCTCGCGTCCACTATGCAGTTCTCAACCAACAACCCCGTCACACCCGCACCCCGCCCCCTCACGGGACACAGGACACAGCATGCGCGGGAAACCAGAAACAACACGCCCCGCCCCCCGCACCCCGGTCACAACAACCAGGCAACGGAAAGAAGGGCCCTGTTATCTCAGGACCCAACAGTGTGCCAAACGCCTACATCCCCTCCACCGGCCGCACCCCTTCCAGACGCACCGGCACGCACCCGCCCCCCGAAAAGGGACACACGCAGCACCAGGACGCCGTACTAACGGCAACCGGGAAAAGAACCCAAACTATCTGCTGATATTCCACCCATGAGCACCCACCGCGGAACAAACGCCCGCGCAATGGGCTGACTCCTGCAGGCCGCACACCCAACACTTGGGAAGCGCAGGCGACCTGAGGCGCTCCTTAGAAAGGAGGTGATCCAGCCGCACCTTCCGGTACGGCTACCTTGTTACGACTTAGTCCCAATCGCCGGTCCCACCTTCGACGGCTCCCTCCCACAAGGGGTTAGGCCACCGGCTTCGGGTGTTACCAACTTTCGTGACTTGACGGGCGGTGTGTACAAGGCCCGGGAACGTATTCACCGCAGCGTTGCTGATCTGCGATTACTAGCGACTCCAACTTCATGAGGTCGAGTTGCAGACCTCAATCCGAACTGAGACCGGCTTTTTGGGATTAGCTCCACCTCACAGTATCGCAACCCTTTGTACCGGCCATTGTAGCATGCGTGAAGCCCAAGACATAAGGGGCATGATGATTTGACGTCGTCCCCACCTTCCTCCGAGTTGACCCCGGCAGTCTCCCATGAGTCCCCGGCATAACCCGCTGGCAACATGGAACGAGGGTTGCGCTCGTTGCGGGACTTAACCCAACATCTCACGACACGAGCTGACGACAACCATGCACCACCTGTAAACCGGCCACAAGTGGCTGACGCATCTCTGCGCCATTCCGGTTCATGTCAAGCCTTGGTAAGGTTCTTCGCGTTGCATCGAATTAATCCGCATGCTCCGCCGCTTGTGCGGGCCCCCGTCAATTCCTTTGAGTTTTAGCCTTGCGGCCGTACTCCCCAGGCGGGGCACTTAATGCGTTAGCTACGGCGCGGAAAACGTGGAATGTCCCCCACACCTAGTGCCCAACGTTTACGGCATGGACTACCAGGGTATCTAATCCTGTTCGCTCCCCATGCTTTCGCTCCTCAGCGTCAGTTACAGCCCAGAGACCTGCCTTCGCCATCGGTGTTCCTCCTGATATCTGCGCATTTCACCGCTACACCAGGAATTCCAGTCTCCCCTACTGCACTCTAGTCTGCCCGTACCCACCGCAGATCCGGAGTTAAGCCCCGGACTTTCACGGCAGACGCGACAAACCGCCTACGAGCTCTTTACGCCCAATAATTCCGGATAACGCTTGCGCCCTACGTATTACCGCGGCTGCTGGCACGTAGTTAGCCGGCGCTTCTTCTGCAGGTACCGTCACTTTCGCTTCTTCCCTACTGAAAGAGGTTTACAACCCGAAGGCCTTCATCCCTCACGCGGCGTCGCTGCATCAGGCTTGCGCCCATTGTGCAATATTCCCCACTGCTGCCTCCCGTAGGAGTCTGGGCCGTGTCTCAGTCCCAGTGTGGCCGGTCACCCTCTCAGGCCGGCTACCCGTCGTCGCCTTGGTAGGCCATTACCCCACCAACAAGCTGATAGGCCGCGAGTCCATCCAAAACCACAAAAAAGCTTTCCACCACCAGACCATGCGGCCGGTAGTCGTATCCAGTATTAGACCCGGTTTCCCAGGCTTATCCCAGAGTCAAGGGCAGGTTACTCACGTGTTACTCACCCGTTCGCCACTAATCCCCGGTGCAAGCACCGGATCATCGTTCGACTTGCATGTGTTAAGCACGCCGCCAGCGTTCATCCTGAGCCAGGATCAAACTCTCCGTAAATGCATTACAGACACAACACAGGCCCCCGGGAAAACGG
>NZ_JBZCNJ010000020.1:0-7275 GCF_058269255.1 Arthrobacter sp. TJ-217 | reverse complement strand
GTCGGCGTCGGCGCTTCTTACGCCGCCGTGGTCACCTACCTCAACCGGGTCGGCCTTGCCGCCCGCGATCCGTTCGACTGCCCCATGGTCAACCGGTTCCGGCGCCCATGAGCGGTAACACAGGGACCTCCGCCGCCTCCTCCAACAACCGCTCCCGGCGCCTGGGCAGCAAGCGTGCCGGTATCACCAGGCTTCGTGCCGCTCTTCGGCACAGGATGTCCGCAGCGCACCGGGGAGCCGGTTCCGCTGGAACACCTCCCACGCACGTGGCTTCCGGAGCGACAGCACCCGGCGCTCTCCGACACGACGTGGTCGGCACCGTCCATGTCCCGCCCGGCGGGGACGACGCCGCACCGGTCTGCCGTCTTCACTCCTTCCGGCCGGCATCCGTGACCCGTGGGGCACCGGTATTCGTCATGGTGCACGGCCTGGGCATGTCCCACCGCTATTTCGGCAGACTTCAGGAGGAACTTGGCGCCTCGGCGGAATCGCACGTGCTTGATCTTCCAGGTTTCGGGGGAACACCGAAGCCCGACCGCCCGCTCAGCGTCGGGGACTACGCGGCAGCCATCGCCCGGACCCTGGACGCGGCGCAGCTTCGCTCCTGCACCCTGATCGGACATTCCATGGGAGCCCAGTTCGTCACCGAACTCGCCCTGCAGCGCCCCGACCTGGTCGCCCGGGTGGTCCTGATCGGCCCCGTCACCGATACCTCGCACGCATCGGCCTTCTCCCACACCCTGTCCCTGAGCCTGGACACGGTCATGGAACACCCGCTCACCACAGTGCTGGCCGCCGGCGCCTACGCCCGCTGCGGGTTGCCGTGGTACTTCACAGAACTGCCCGTCATGCTCACATACCGTCTCGACCATAGGCTGCCCCTGGTGACCCGGCCCGTCCTGATCATCCGCGGCACCCGGGACCCCATCGCCCGCCGGCACTGGTGCGCCGGGCTCGCCAGCACCTCCAGGCAGGGACAACTCGTGGAAATCTCCGGACAGGCCCACGCCGCACACCGGGCAGGCGCCGCAGCCGTCGGCGCGGCCATCACCCGGTTCGTCGACGAACACCCGCCCACCCCCGAAGCGACACCGCATCCGGGATCCAAAGAGCCGTTCGGTGCCCTCGGGGCCGCCGGGGGCACCCTCGTTGAGCGGTGCGCGCCGCGGCCCAAACCACTGCCCGCGCATACGCGCGGGCAGGTCAGTCTCACGACCGGAGACCGGCAGGCCCGCGCCCACCAGATCCCGCATGGGCCCGCCGGGGCAAAAACCTCAGCGTCGGCGCGGGCCCAGGCGCAGGTCGTGCCCGTGTTCGTGCTCATTCACGGCATCGGCATGTCCCACCGCTACTTCCAGCGCCTCGGCAGCCAGTTGTCCGCCCACGGGCGGGTCATCCTGCTCGACCTGCCCGGTTACGGGTGGACCAGGACGCCCACGGCCGGCATGACGAACAAGGCGAAGGCGGACTTCATCGGGGATCTCCTGGATCAGATGGGTGTGTCCTCCTGCGTGGTGATCGGGCACTCCATGGGCGTCCAGAGCGCCACCGAACTGGCGCTCCAACGCCCCCGACTCGTCTCCCACCTGATCCTCATCGGCGCGGCCGTTGACGCACGCCGGCGGACCGTGCCCCAGCAGGCACTGACCCTCACGGTGAACAACGCCCTAGAGAAACCGGTGTTGAACACCCTTCAGTTCACCGACATGCTCCGCTGCGGGCCGCGCTGGTATCTGAGCGAACTCAAAGTGGCCATGGAGTACCCCCTCGAGGAACGCTTGCCCCTGGCCTGGCAACCGGTTCTGATGATGCGCGGTTCCCGCGACCTCGTTGCAGGATCCAGCTGGTCCCGTGACCTCGCGGGAACCGCCGTGGACGGGGAACTGGCGGAGATCGACGGAGCCTTCCACGGTGTGCACCACAGCGCCTCCGGAGCCGTTGCCGACCGCATCATGTCCTTTCTGACCGGCACCGCGGACCGCCTCGACGAACCCGAAGCGGCGTAGGTCCGCAACCACCGCACCTCACTCGCCTCATCCTCCCGCAAGCGGCCACGCGTGGCAGGAACAAACTCGGTAAACCCGGAATCCTTCGTCCCGGGCCCCATGATCAGAAATAGGTAGACCAATGGAATCACCCCGCAGGTTCGACACGATCACTGTCATCTTCAATCCCAACAGCACCGGAGACGCCCCGAAGCTCGCCGTGGAGCTCCGCGATGAGCTGGCGCCCTCGCTGCCCGGGACGGACGTCAGACTCCAGCCCACCGAACACGCCGGCCACGCGGTGGATCTGGCACGGAAGGCGGCCTCGGCGCCCAACGCCCTGGTCGTGTCGGTCAGCGGGGACGGCGGGTATAACGAGGTCGTCAACGGTGTCATGGCCAGCGGCAGCGACGACGCCGTGTGCGCGGTGCTGGCCGCCGGCAACGCCAACGACCACAGCCGCGTCACGGGACGCAAGCCCCTGGCCGAGGCCATCATCGAGGGCCATGTGCGCCGGATCGACCTGCTGCGCATCGGCATGGACGAGCCGGATGCAGACCCGGTGTACGCGCACTCGTACATTGGGTTCGGCCTGACGCCGGTGATGGCGATCGATCTGGAGAAGGGCAGCAAGGGCGCCATCAAGGAAATGTTCTCTGTTGTGCGCACCTTTTCGAAGTTCAAACCCTTCGAGATCCGCCAGAGCGATGGCAGGCGCCGGAGATTCGACAGCCTCGTGTTTGCCAACATCTCCGAGATGGCCAAGTACGCGACCCTCAGCGAGGCCGGAGACCACCCTGCCGACGGGAAGTTCGAGGTCATCATCTTCCCGCACATGGCCAAGTGGCGGATCCTGCTCACCGCCCTGCGTGCCACCACCAAGGGACTCGGCGACCAGCCCAGCTACGCGCAGTACCGGTTCTCAACCCTCAAGCCCATGCCCTACCAGATCGACGGCGAAGTGAAGTCCGTTGACGCCAACACGGCCGTCATCATTGACAGCATCCCGCGGGCCCTGTCCATCCTCGGGTGACCTTCCGTCGGTCATCCTTCCCGGGCCGCGCGAAGGCGGCCTATGGCCCAACCTGATCGGCAGTGACCACACCCGGTACGGGGTGGCGTCCTTCATCGGTGTGCAGTGGGTGGCGGTGCCGGTTTCGGAGGAAATCACCCTGGTACGCAACGTTTTGTCGAGGATCTGCCGGCAGGCACGGAAGGACGGCGTCAACGCCTCGGAGATCCCGCTGCCGATCGCAGTGGCCGGTTCCGTCCATCCCGACGGCCAGGGAAGTCTGGCTGCGGCTCCTGGAAGGTACGGCCTTCAAACCATGGGGCAAGGCCGACGACCGTCGAAGACAGTTCGGCTGCCCCGCCGTGCTGATCAGGTTAGGGTTACCGGAAACAGTTAGTAAGCACACTTCGCATCGAGTTGCCGACGAATGCAGGGAGCGGTCACATGATTGATACGCAGCAGTGGACAACGACCCGGCTTCTCCTCACGGCGGCACGCGTGACCGAACATGCGTGGAATAGGCATCTCGTCGAGCTGGGTGTCACTCATGCCGGAATCAACACGCTGCGGGCCCTCGCCGAGTCGGGACCGATATCCCAGGTCGAATTGGCGCGTCGATTGAGGGTGCAGGGCCAGACGGTCGGGTTCCTCCTTGCCCGGCTGGAAAGCCGGTCGCTGGTGGCCCGGGCCCGCAGCATCACCGACCGCAGGAACGTGACCGTCCGGATCACCGGTGAGGGGCAGGCGATTCTGGAGAAGGTTGATCAGGCAGAACAGGACTTCAATGACGGCGCCGGTTTGGGCTCGGAGGCCCTACGGGCGGCGCTGATCCGAATTATCAGCCAGGACCGTGCGCGGGCGGTGGCGCCTTCGCATCGGTCGGATAGCGACGGGTAGGACGCTCGCCTGCTTTGAGCCAGTGAGGGTGACGCCGCCGCTCATCTGAATTCACCCTGAGGCGGGGTATTCGCCCACCCATCCCTCGTCGTCAACATAGCGAATACCAGCCCGTAGGCTGGGGACCCTGCGTTCCTAAATTTCATGACTTTTCTGTGCGAGGTAATCGGTGCCAAACAGTTCACCCCGTGATCCCTCCCACCCGGCGGAATTACCAGTGATCACACCCGAAACCGGTGGACGGCCATGGCGGCGGATACCACTGTTGAAGACATTTGTGATCCTGCTGGTTCCCTGCCTGATTCTCAGCGCTGCCAGCGGTTCCCTGTTCCTGGCATTGGAGAAATCCACCCCCGACACCTTCGATGACATCCATTTCTGGTTCTACTTTTTCGATGTGGGACGCGAAATCAACGTGCCCACCTGGTACAGCTCCGTTATGTGGATCGCCGCCGGCCTTATGGGCGGCTATCTGGCCCGCAGCGCGTCCCGCTTCCGGCGCACATGGTGGTTTTTCGCCGCCGTGTGCGTCCTGTTCTCGATCGATGAGATGCTCGAGTTGCACGAACGCCTGGATGTGATCGGGGCCGCCTTGGCGAAGGTCCTTCCCTTCGAGCTCGGGTTCGTGTGGGTGATTCCGGGAGCGGTGATCGCCGCGGTGGTTGTCCTGCTTCTGCTGCGCATGGTTCTCTCGCTTCCGGCAGGGGTGCGCAACGGGCTGATCATCGCCGGCGCCGTGTTCGTCGGCGGAGGCATGGGTGTGGAAACCCTCGCGGGGCTGGCCTTGGCCGGCACCGGGTTCACCCCGGCGTTCTTCGTGCTCACCCTGCTGGAGGAAACACTGGAAATGCTCGGGATCGCCCTGTGCATTGCCTCCCTGCTTCACTTCATCGAGTACCGCCCCGTCGAACGGGCAACCGCGTACCGTCCGGCCGAACGTCAACCGGGGATGTAGTGTCCGCAGCGTTGATTGGCGCGGAGCGTCCGGCAGGATCCGGATTTTCCCTTTCTGACCGGCGTGGCCGTGGATCCTGTCGGGCCTGGTGGTGCTCGGCTGTCGGGGTGGGGCCGCCGCATCGGTGCCGCTGATCAGCAGTGTGCACTGGTGCACGGCCCTCAGGACATGGATCGGCGTGCACAGTGCCCGCGTCGGCCGGCACGCTCCCGGGTCCGCCGTGGTTTCCGGGCACAGCCTTGGAGTGCTGTTGCGGTCTGGTCTCGCCCGTTCCTTTGCCGGCCGGGATCTGCCTACGGTCGAAGCACACCATTGGAACGCGAACTCCCAAGGAGGCAGCGATGTACACCATCCCGGATCCCCCTCACCGACCGCCCCCGCTCCCCCGGCAACGTCATGAACATCACGGCGGGAGGCTTGCCGCAGTGCTGGCCGGTGCGGCACTCGCGCTCACTGCCTGTGCCTCCGGGGGCGAGGACAACTGGAACTCGACGGCGGTCGGTGATGACAAGAGCGTGGGAGCAGTGTAGCTGCGCAGCGTCCTGCTCGTCACCGCCACAGAGGGTGGCCCCGCCCGGATCCTGGGCACCCTGGAGAACAACTCAAAGACGCCGGTTGAGGTCACCATCAGCGACGCAGACGAGCAAAGGATCGTCGTCGTGCCGGGGCAGGGCAGCCCTCCCTTGGATACGAACCCGACGCTGCTGCACAGCGCCGGGGACGCCCCGGGTGCACGGACGACGCTGACCGCCGAAACCAGTGAAGGTACGGTCGACCTCCTCGTGCCGGTGGTCGATGGCACCCCAGACCCCTACCGGCCCTATCTGCCGGAGTGAGGCCGTCGGCTCACCGGAATTATCTGCAACGGCTCGTCCTGCGCCGCAGCCGAACCCCACCATGGCCGGATTCCCGCGGACCGCCGCGCCTGCTGTCCATCGCGGCGCACGAACCGGTGATTGCCCGGAACCTTCACCTTCTCATGCAGAAAATGCGTCGGAGCGCCCACAGCGGTCGTGCTGTGTGAGGGCTGGTCCGCGGGTACCGTTGAGCGTCCGCCCTGCCTTCAGCGATGGAGGATCATGCCCCGGGTCCTGGCCGCGCCCAGGACTGGCGCTTACCGTTGGTCCGGCCGACGGTATTGCCTGGACCGTCGTGGCTGGTTGTCGGTGAGGTTCTCTTGTCCGACCTTCACCCGGCGTGTTCACGCTGCCGTCACCTGCCTTTGATAGGTTCTGCGGATGAATCAGTTGCCCCCCGAGCGCCCGTCCCTGACGGTCGGAGATCTTTCCGGCCGCACCGGTTTCGATGAGCGGTTCCTGGGCGTGGACGTTCCCGTGCCCCGGCTGACCCTGGACGTGGAGACCGTCCTGCTCCCCTACACCCACTTCAGCGTCCTGATGCGCCTGGACAAACGCCTGGCCGCCGTCGCCGCCCTAGGGATCGACGGCGCACGGCTCATGGACCGGGACCGTGACGGGATGCGCTGGCGGCTGGATCCGCGCCTGGAGGAAGACCAGCAGACCGGGGAGCGGGTCTACGCCGACAACGACCTGGACCGCGGACACATGGCCCGCCGGGCCTCGGCCGTCTGGGGCGACACCGCCGAAGAGGCCGAGCAGGCCAACCGGGACACCTTCCACTACACCAACGCCGCCCCGCAGGCCGCCCGCTTCAACCAGGGCATGGAGCTCTGGCTCGGACTGGAGTCCTACCTGCTGAACAATGCCGCCGATCACCGCCGGCGCCTGATCGTATTCACCGGACCCGTCTTCAGCGAGGACGATCCGGTGTACCGGGGGGTGGGGATCCCGCTGCGCTTCTTCAAGGTCGCCGCATTCCTCGACGGCGGTGAACTCGCCTCGACCGGGTACATCGTGGACCAGACACCGGTGCTGCCGGACCTGGACGAGGCCCGCCGGCTCCTTGGTGAGGCCCCGCCGCTGGGACCGTTCCGGACCTTCCAGGTCCCCGTGGCCGACATCGCCGCCCTGACCGGACTCGACCTGGACCGGTTTGCCGCCGTCGACCGGTTGCCCCGGGTGCGCTCCGCCGCACCCGGTGACAGGGAATCGGCGTGGCTGGAGCTGTCCGCCCTGGGCGACATCAGCTGGTCCCGGTAGCGCCGCAGGCGCAGCAGGAGTTGACCAAAGAACATCAGCGGTTCCGCGGGTTGTAATCGATCTGCGTGAAGTGAACCCGGCACGGCTGCAATGGTTCCCGCCACGGCTCGTCGACGGCCCGCGGGTCCGCGTCGCATGCACGCGCTGGAGGCCCCGGACGGCGGCTGACCGGTGGGCCGCCGCGGCAACGCAGATTCCGCGATGTGCGGCCGTCGGCGGCTCAGGAAATGATTTCGTGCTGGGCGGCTTGGGCCAGGGCCTTGAGCATCTGCCGGTCTTCCACGGTGAAGGTGCGGGGGTTCTGGT
>NZ_JBZCNJ010000002.1:0-588949 GCF_058269255.1 Arthrobacter sp. TJ-217 | reverse complement strand
CCCCCCCCCCCCCCCCCCCCCCCCCCCCCCCCCCCCCCCCGCCGCCGCTTGGGAAAGGATGCCGGGATCCCGGCCCGTGCTCAGGCGATGTTGTTCTCGTAGTCGCGGTCCCGGGTCTCGCGGGAGATCCACAGGGCAATGAAGGTGAGTACCGCGGCGAGGCTCAGGTAGAGCCCCACAAGGAAGGTGCTTCCGTCTGCGACCTTCCACAGCGCAATGGCAACGAAGGAGGCCGGCGCCGCTCCGATCACGCTGGAGAGGTTGTAGGCCACGGCTGAGCCGGTGTAGCGGACGTTTGCCGGGAACAGCTCCGGCAGGACGGCCGCCATCGGTCCGAAGGTCAGCCCCATGAGGATGAACCCGATGATCAGCAGAGCTATCGCACCGGTGGCGCCGGCGCCGAAGAACGGAACCCAGGTGAACCCGAAGACGGCGATGCCGGCGGTGACCACCAGGAGCATCTTGCGGCGGCCGAACCGCTCCGCCAGCGGCCCGGAGACCAGCGTGAAGATCCCAAAGAACACGACACCGAGGATGAGCATCCACAGGAAGTCGCCGCGGGCGATTCCGAGTCCCGGCACGAAGCCGGCGGCCTGGGCATCGGTGAACGTCTTGCCTGCAGCCTCGGCTCCCGCCCGGGCCTGCTCAACCGTCGCGGGGCTGGTGCCGTAGGTCAGGGTGAACGAGGTCATGAGGTAGAACAGCACGTACGTGGCGAACATGATGAACGTGCCAAGGAGCAGGGGCCGCCAGTGGCGCCGGAAGACCTCGCCGAGGGGAAGCTTCACGACCAGGCCGCGCTCCTGCACCTTCTGGAACGAGAGGCTCTCGATGAGCTTGAGCCGCACGTAGAGGCCGATGATGACCATCACAGCACTGAGCAGGAACGGCACGCGCCAGCCCCAGCTCAGGAACTGCTCGTCGGTCAGGGTGGAGTTCAGGAGGACGAAGAGCAGGTTCGCGATGATGAAGCCGATGGGGGCTCCGAGCTGCGGGAAGGTCCCGAACACGGCGCGCTTGCCCTTGGGTGCGTTTTCGGTGGCCAGCAGGGCGGCACCGCTCCACTCGCCGCCGAGCGCCAGCCCCTGGAAGAAGCGCAGCACGACGAGCAGCAGCGGGGCCAGGATGATCCAGCCCGCGTTCTCCGCGGTGGGAAGCAGCCCGATCAGGAAGGTGGCGATGCCCATGGTGAGCAGGGAGGCAACGAGTGTTGCCTTGCGCCCGATCTTGTCGCCGTAGTGGCCGAAGATGATTGAGCCAAGGGGCCGCGCCACGAAGGCGACGCCGAAGACGGCGAACGAGCTCAGGAGCTGGTTTGCCGGGGTGGCGTTGGGGAAGAACAGCGCGGGGAACACAAGCACCGACGCCGTGGCGTAGATGTAGAAGTCGTAGAACTCAATTGTGGTGCCGATGAGGCTGGCGAAGATAACGCGGCCGCGGGAGTTGAGCGGCGCGGCGGCCTCGCCTTGAACGGCGGGCGATGATGAGGACATGAGGGCGGCTTCCTGGTGCGGGGCGCCCCGTTCCGAGGCCGTGCCGGAAAGCCGGTACGGGACGGAGCAATTCCATGAACCCGATTATGGAACCACTGTCGTCCACAGAGTGGATAAGCCTGTCCACTCTGTGGACACACGCTGCTACAGGTGGACGTGGAGCCGCCGCGCCGCCTCGGAGATCGAACCGGTGAGGGACGGGTAGACGGTGAACGTGTTGGCGACGTCGTCGACGTGGAGCTTCTTGGTCACGGCGATCGCGAGCGGGAAGATCAGCTCCGAGGCCCGCGGTCCGACGACAACCCCGCCGATCACCGTGCCCGACCCGGCACGGGCGATGACCTTGATGAAGCCGTCCTTGACGTTCATCATCTTTGCCCGCGCGTTCGTCGAGAGCGAGAGCTTGATGACGTCGCCCTGGTACCTGCCCGACTCGATGTCCGCCTCGGAGACTCCGACTGTTGCGATCTCCGGGGAGGTGAAGATGTTCGAGGCGACCTGCTTGAGCTTCAGGGGCGTGACGCTGTCGCCCATCAGGTGGGCGATCGCGATGCGCCCCTGCATCGCCGCAACCGAGGCCAGCGCAAGGACACCGGTGCAGTCGCCGGCAGCGTAGACGTTCGGGGCCGTGGTCCTCGAGACGCTGTCAACCACGATGTGGCCCGAGTCCGTCACGGCGACGCCGGCTTCCTCGAGCCCGATGCCTGCCGTGTTGGGGACGGCGCCAACGGCCATGAGGCAGTGGCTTCCCTCGATGACCTGGCCGTCGGAGAGGAGCACCTCGACGCCGTCGGCGGTGCGCTTGACGCGGTCGGCGCGGGTCTTGGAGAGCACCGTCATGCCGCGCTCGCGGAACACGCCCTCGAGGACGGCCGCGGCGTCGGCGTCCTCGCCGGGGAGGACCTGGTCCCGGCTCGAGACTAGGGTGACCTTCGCCCCGAGGCCGTTGTAGGCAGAGGCGAACTCGGCGCCGGTGACGCCCGAGCCGACCACGATCAGATGCTCGGGGACCTTCTCCAGCTTGTAGACCTGGGTCCAGTTGAAGATGCGTTCGCCGTCGGGCTGCGCGGAGGGCAGCTCACGCGGATGGGCTCCGACCGAGATGAGGACGGCATCGGCTTCGATGATCGAGGTCTCGCCGTCAACCTCCACCTCGAGGCGGTGGTTGTCAAGGAGCTTTCCGGTCCCGATGATCACGCGCACTCCGGCACGCTCGAGGGTGCGGCGGATGTCGGAGGACTGCTCGAGGGCGAGCTTCAGGAGCCGCTGGTTGACCTTGTGGAGGTCCGCGCTCACGACGGCGGTCTCGCCGAACTCGACCCCGAGGCTGTGGGCGTCGGTGAGCCGGGTCATCGTGTCGGCCGTGGCGATGAGGGTCTTCGAGGGCACCACGTCGGTGAGCACTGCCGATCCGCCAAGCCCTGCCCGCTCCACGATGGTGACTTCCGCGCCGAGTGAGGAGGCGACCATAGCCGCCTCGTAACCGCCGGGCCCTCCGCCGAGGATCGCGAGGCGCCGTGAACTGGTTTCCTGTTGTGTGGTCACAAGTCGTTATTCTCCCTTATGCAGCGCGCCGGCCCAAACGTTCGCGGGCGCAATTTTTCCCAATGACGCGCCCCCGCATCGAATGCGACAGCCGCGGCAGCAATACCGCGTGCGGCCGTCGCATCACGGTGCTGCCGTCGCTTCCGGGTGCGGCGGCCGCAGCTGCGCGCCCGGGGTGGGCGGTGGAACGGCCCAACCGCAAGGGGGTAGGTTGTACCGGTGACGAATGATCCTTTTGACCTGGCGCGCAGCGCCGCCGAATACATTGCACAGGCCACCGGCGTCGAGCAGCACCACATTGCGCTCGTCCTCGGATCGGGCTGGGGCGAGGCAGCCGAACTCATCGGCGAGACCACCCATACCCTGAGCGCCTCCGACATCCCGGGCTTTTCCGCCCCGGCCGTCGTCGGGCATGTCGGCACGATCCGTTCTGTGCTTACCCCGTCCGGGAAGCGCGTGCTGATCCTTGGCGCCCGCACCCACTACTACGAAGGCAAGGGCGTGCGCGCCGTCGTCCACGGCGTGCGCACTGCCGCTGCCGCCGGGGTGAAAACGCTGATCCTGACCAACGGGTGCGGCGGGCTCAACGAGGCGTGGAAGCCGGGCACACCGGTGATGATCAGCGACCACATCAACCTGACCGCCACCTCGCCCCTCGAGGGGGCGACGTTCGTCGATCTCACCGACCTCTACTCGCGGCGGCTGCGCAGCCTCGCCCTCGAGGTCGACCCGTCCCTCGAAGAGGGCGTCTACGCCCAGTTCACCGGCCCCCACTACGAAACCCCGGCCGAGGTCCAGTACGCCAAGCGGATCGGCGTCGACCTCGTGGGCATGTCCACGGCGCTTGAGGCGATCGCCGCCCGGCACGTCGGCCTTGAGGTGTTCGGCATTTCGCTCGTGACCAACCTCGCCGCCGGAATCAGCCCGGTGCCGCTGAGCCACGCCGAAGTCCTCGAGGCCGGGCAGGCCGCCGGTCCTCGTATTTCCCGCCTCCTCGCCGGCATCGTGGCCAAACTCTAGGCAAAGCCCGGATCCGATGTCCCCCCTCTCCACCGCACCGAAGCAGGTTTGGCAATGAACCCCGATCAGCAGCACCTCCTGACCACCGCCGGGGCCTGGGCCGCCGCCGACCCGGACCAGCAGACCGCCGCCGAGCTGAGGGAACTCCTCGAAACGGCGCAGTCGGGTGCTCCTGCGGCGGACGCGGCGCTGGCCGAGCTGCAGGACCGCTTCTCGGGACCCCTCCTGTTCGGCACCGCGGGCCTGCGCGCCGCGCTCGGGGCCGGGCCGAACCGCATGAACCGGGTCGTGGTGCGCCGCGCGGCCGCGGGGGTCGCCGCGTACGCCCTCGAACTCGCGGCGGGCAATGGCGGAGGTGGCGGCTACGTGCCCCGTGCGGTCGTCGGCTTCGACGCACGGCACAACTCGAGGATCTTCGCCGAGGAGACCGCCGCGATTTTCACCGCCGTGGGAATCGAAACCTTCCTGCTGCCCTCCGAGCTGCCGACCCCGGTGCTCGCCTACGCGGTGCGGGCCCTGGCGTGCGAGGTGGGCATCATGGTCACCGCCAGCCACAACCCGCCCCAGGACAACGGCTACAAGGTCTACCTTGGCGGACGAGCCGTCGAGGAGGACGCACGCGGCGTCCAGATCGTCGCACCCCACGACGCCGGCATCGCCGCGCACATCGCGGCGATTGGAGCACTCGACCGGGTTCCGCTCGCGGACGGCGGCTGGAGCGTGCTCCCCGCGTCGATCGAGGACGACTACATCGCCACGATCACCGGTCTTTCGGACCCGGAGGTGGGCGGCCGCGACCTCTCGATCGTGCTCACCCCGCTGCACGGCGTCGGCGGCCGCACCGCGCAGGCCGTCCTTGCGGCGGCCGGCTTCACCAACGTCACGGTGGTCAAGGAACAGGCCGATCCCGATCCCGACTTCCCGACCGTCGCCTTCCCCAACCCGGAAGAGCCCGGCGCCCTGGATCTCGCCCTCGCGGCCGCCGCAGCCTCCGGCGCCGACCTCGTCATCGCCAACGACCCCGACGCCGACCGCGTGGCGCTTGCCGCCGTCGACCCCGCCACGGGTTCCTGGCGCATGCTGCGCGGGGACGAGGTGGGCACCCTGCTGGGGATCCACCTTGCCTCGCGGTATGCCGCCGCCGATTCCGCGCCGGTGTTCGCCAACTCGATCGTCTCCTCCCGCCTGCTGAGCAAGGTGGCCGCGGCCGCCGGCATCCTCCACGCGCAGACCCTCACCGGCTTCAAGTGGATCGCCCGCGTCCCCGGACTCGCCTACGGCTACGAGGAGGCGCTGGGCTACTGCGTCGCACCGCAGTCGGTGCGGGACAAGGACGGAATCTCCGCCGGGCTGCTCCTGGCCGAACTCGCCGCCGCCACCCGCGCCGCAGGGCTCACCCTCTTCGACCTGCTCGACCGGGCCTACCTCGAGCACGGCGTGCACGCGGCCGACCAGGTGTCGCTCAGGGTCGACAACCTGGCGCTGCTCGGTGAGATGATGGCGCGGCTTCGCGCGAACCCGCCGGCGGCCTTCGCCGGCTCCCCCGTTGCCCACGCCCAGGATCTCGCCCAGGGATCGGCCGGGCTCCCCCCGACCGACGGGCTCCTTTACCTCACCGAGGACTCGACCCGCGTGATCATCCGCCCCAGCGGCACCGAACCCAAGCTCAAGTGCTACCTCGAAGTGGTTGAGCCGGCCGCGTCGGCCGCCGCACTCGGCGGGGCCAAAGCCGACGCCGCCGCACGCCTCGCCGCGGTCGGTGCCGACGTCCGCGCGGCACTGGGCGCCTAGGCCGACCCGCTTGCCCGGCAGCCGTCACGGCCCTCCCCGGGACGGCTGCCGGACCTTCAGGGACCCCTCCCGGCGCGGGCGTTGCCGGGAGGAACCACAGGCGTGAAAAGATGGAGTTATGCCTAATGACATTTCCCTCGCCTCCTACATCGACCACACCCTCCTGAAGCCCGAGGCAAGCCGCGAGCAGATCCTCAGCATGTGCGAAGAGGCCGTGCAGTACGGGTTCAAGTCGGTGTGCGTCAACCCGATCTGGGTCAGCACCGTCCGTACCGCCGTCAAGGACAGCGGCGTGCTGACCTGCTCCGTGATCGGCTTCCCCTTCGGTGCGACACCTACCGAGGTCAAGGTCTTCGAAGCCAACGGTGCCGTGGCCGACGGCGCCGACGAGATCGACGTGGTCATCAACATCGCCGCGGCCCGGGCCGGCGAGTACGAGGCCCTGGTGAACGACATCCGTGCGGTGGCCGAGGCGGTGCACTCCGGCGGAGCGATCCTCAAGGTCATCATCGAAACCTCGCAGCTCAATGACGAGCAGAAAGTCCTTGCCAGCAAGGCCTCCGTCGAGGCAGGAGCCGACTTCGTGAAGACCTCCACCGGGTTCAACGGCGGCGGAGCCACGGTCGAGGACGTTGCGCTGATGCGCAGAACCGTTGGACCGGACGTGGGCGTCAAGGCCTCGGGCGGGGTGCGCACCCTGGCCGACGCGAAGGCGATGATCGCCGCCGGGGCATCGCGGATCGGTGCCAGCTCGGGAGTCGCTATCCTTAAGGGTGAACAGGGCTCCGCGGGTTACTGACGGGCAGCACGAACGTTTCTTAGTCGAAGGAGTTTCAACATGTCACACCCAATTGAGGCCGACGCAGCGCGGTCCGAGCGCCAGCAGCCCGTAGCCGAGGACCGGCAGCCCTCGCACGCCGGCGAGGGACGCCTCGTCGAGAACATCGTGGTGTTCGCCATCATGTTCGTCCTGTTCGCGGCGGCACTCTGGGTCATCACCTTCTTTGACCAGACAAACGTCTGGCCCTTCGCCGTCTGCCTCATCCTTGCCTTCGTCGCGTTCTTCGTGCCACAGGGCATCCTGGGCCGCTCGGACACTGGCTCCGACCTCGCCGCGGGCAACCGCCGCCGGTCGAAGTCGACCTCCGCCGCCGTCGACTCCTGACCCTGCCGGAGGGCAGTAAGCACTCCCGGATTCCGAAAGAGGCCGCCCCCGCAGGGGGCGGCCTCTTCTGTTGGAACCGTTCCTGCTGGAACCGTTCCGAACCGGCACTGTTGCGCAGTGCTGCTGGGGCGCGCCGGGCCGGCTGACGCTAGCCGGTGAACACCGCATCAACGACGTTCTTCACCCATTCGAGGATCTCGGCGTCCACGAGGTCCCGGCCTCCGATCCGCGCCGTCTTGGGCTTGGGCACGAGCACCGCGTTGAGGGCAGGCTTGACCGAGGACCCGGGATACATCCGCGCCAGCCGCATCTGCTTCGACTCCGGAAGGTCGGCCGGAGCGAACTTGATGAAGTTGCCCTGGAGGGCGACGTCGGTGAGTCCTGCCGCCCGGGCCGCCACGCGGAAGCGCGCAACAGCGATCAGGTTGGCCACGGGAGGCGGAAGCTCCCCGTAGCGGTCGACGAGCTCGGCGACCACCTCGTCGATCGCCTCGTTCGTGGAGGCCGCCGCGAGCTTGCGGTACGCCTCGAGCCGCAGCCGCTCCCCCGGCACGTAGTCGTGCGGCAGGTGGGCGTTGACCGGCAGTTCAATCTTCATCTCCGCGGCCTTCTCCTCAGCCTCCCCACGGAAGTTCGCGACGGCCTCGCCCACGAGCCGGATGTAGAGGTCGAAGCCGACGCCCTGGATATGGCCCGACTGCTCTCCGCCAAGCAGGTTGCCGGCGCCGCGGATCTCGAGGTCCTTCAACGCCAGCTGCATTCCGGCGCCCAGTTCGTTGTGGGAGGCCACGGCTTTGAGCCGCTCGAGTGCCACCTCGCCCAGCGGCTTCTCCGTCGGGTAGAGGAAGTAGGCGTAGGCGCGTTCGCGCCCGCGTCCCACGCGCCCGCGCAGCTGGTGCAGCTGGGAGAGCCCGTAGTTGTCTGCCCGGTCGACGATCAGGGTGTTGGCGTTGGAGATGTCGAGTCCGGTCTCGATGATCGTCGTGCAGACGAGCACGTCGAAACGCTTCTCCCAGAAGTCGACGATGATCTGTTCCAGGCGCGACTCGCTCATCTGCCCGTGCGCAACCGCAACCCGGGCCTCCGGCACCAGTTCGCGCAGCTGCGCCGCGGTGCGGTCGATAGAGGAAACCCGGTTGTGGACGAAGAACACCTGGCCCTCGCGCATCAGCTCCCGCCGGATGGCGGCGGACGCCTGCTTGTCGGTGTAGGGGCCAACATAGGTGAGGACGGGGTGGCGCTCCTCGGGCGGGGTCGCCAGCGTGGAGGTCTCCCGGATGCCGGTCAGCGACATCTCGAGGGTCCGCGGGATCGGGGTGGCGCTCATGGCAAGCACATCCACGTTGGTGCGCATCTTCTTCAGCGCCTCCTTGTGCTCAACCCCGAAGCGCTGCTCCTCGTCAACGATCACCAGGCCGAGGTCCTTGAAGGCGATCTCCTTCGAGAGCAACCGGTGCGTGCCAATGACGACGTCGACGGCTCCGGAGGCAAGCCCTGCCGCGGTCTCCTTCGATTCCTTGGCGGTCTGGAACCGGGACATCGGCCGGACCTGCACGGGGAAGCCGGAGAACCGTTCCGAGAACGTCTCGAAGTGCTGCTGCACCAGCAGCGTGGTCGGCACGAGCACCGCCACCTGCTTGCCGTCCTGGACGGCTTTGAAAGCCGCCCGCACCGCGATCTCGGTCTTGCCGTAGCCGACGTCTCCGGAGACCAGCCGGTCCATCGGCACTTCGCGCTCCATGTCGGCCTTGACCTCGTTGATCGTTGTCAGCTGATCCGGGGTCTCGACGTAAGGGAAAGCCTCCTCGAGGTCGCGCTGCCACGTGGTGTCCGGACCGAACGCGTGCCCGCGCGAGGCCATGCGCGCCGAGTAGAGCCGGATCAGCTCCCCGGCAATCTCCTTGACTGCCTTCCGGGCCTGGTTCTTCGTCTTGCTCCAGTCGGATCCGCCCATCTTGCTCAGCGCCGGTGCGTCCCCGCCCACGTAGCGGGTCACCTGGTCGAGCTGGTCGGTCGGCACGAACAGCCGGTCACCGGGTGCGCCGCGCTTGGACGGCGCGTACTCGAGCACCAGGTACTCCCGGGTGGTCCGGGTCGGCCCGGCCCCGGTGGAGCGCTGCATCAGCTCGACGAACCGCGCCACTCCGTGCTGTTCGTGGACAACGTAGTCGCCCTCTTTGAGCTGCAGCGGATCCACGGCGTTGCGCCGGCGGGAGGGCATCTTGCGCATGTCCCGGGTGCCGTGCGCGCTGGTGCGCCCCAGCAGGTCGGCCTCGGTCAGCAGACCCAGCTTCAGGGAGTCGACAACAAATCCGCGCCCGGCGCGCGCTGTGGTGATCTCGATCATGCCCGGCTGCGGCGTACTGTCGAGTGCGTCGACGCGGCGGGCGGGAATGTTCGAGTCGGCGAACAGCTCGGCAAGGCGCTTGGCCGGCCCGGGACCGTCCGTGGCAACCACAACGCGCCAGGAGCCGCGGATGCGCCCGCCGATGAACTCCATCATCTCGGCAACATCGCCCTGGTAGCCGCGGGGTTCGCGGGCGTGGAGGCTGAAGCTGTCGACGTCGGCAAGCAGGTCGTCGTCGGCGCCAAGCGAGGTGATCCCCCACCAGGCAACGCCGTGCTCGAGGGCCGTGGTTCGGGTCTCGGTCAGGGACCTGAAGCTCGCCGCCTGCAGTTCGGTGCCGAGGCCGCCGCCGAGGTCGAGCGGCGCGGCGCCGCCGTCGGATGCGGTGGACCAGGCCGCGGCGAGGAACTCTTCGTTCGTCGCGGCGAGGTCGAAGGCGCGGGCGCGCACCTTCTCCGGTTCGATGACGACGGCGAGCGAGCCCTCGGGCAGTTCCCCGACGAACGGCACCATCGAATCGACGAGGACCGGCGCAAGGGACTCCATCCCTTCGACTGCGATCCCACCGGCGATCTTCTCGAGCATGCCGGCCGCGGCGGGCAGCTGAGGTCCGAGCTTCGCCGCCCGTGACATGACCGAGGGGGTGATCAGCAGTTCACGGCAGGGAGGGGCGTAGAGGACCGACGGATGTTCCTCGGAGGAAAGCGAGCGCTGGTCTGCGACGGCGAACCAGCGCATCGACTCGACTTCGTCGCCGAAGAAGTCGATGCGCACCGGGTGGTCCTCGGTCGGCGGGAACACGTCGATGATCCCGCCGCGCACGGCGAACTCACCGCGGTGGGTGACCATGTCGACCCGGGCATAGGCCGCGTCGCTGAGCGCGCGGACCACGTCGTCGAAGGGCATTTCGTCGCCGACCTTGAGCGTCACCGGTTTCAGCTCGCCAAGACCCGCCACAAGCGGCTGGACGACGGCGCGGATCGGTGCCGTGATGATCCGTACCGGTGAGCCTTCGGGGTGGGCAAGCCGCCGCAGGACGGAGAGCCGCCGGCCAACGGTGTCGGAGCGCGGGGAGAGACGTTCGTGGGGCAGGGTCTCCCAGCTCGGAAACTCCTCGATTTCCGATTCCGGGAGGTAGCTGCGCAGGGCCGCGGCAAGGTCCTCGGCTTCGCGGCCGGTGGCGGTGACAGCAACCACCACCGGTGCCGCCTGGGCGAGGTTTTCTGCCTCGTCCCCGCGCAGCCCGTCGACCATTTCGGCAAGCAGGGCAGCCCGCATGCCGGGAGGGGCACCGACCTGGAGGTCGGTGCTGCGGCTGGTTCCCCTCCGGGAGGCGTTGGTGCGTACGCGGGAGTAGGAGGCGTCCTCGGCGAGCGCAACACGCAGTCCGTTGAGGTTCATGGGGGTCGGCTCCTTGATGGGTCGCGCTGTCGTTCGGTCGCTGCCGTTGGGACGGGCTGTGGCGCCGGAACGGCGATGGTCGATGCCGGCCGGGTTGACGGACAGCACAAAAAGCCGGAATTCGCATCGAATCCCGGGAACGGTCCTCCCAGTTTACCGCGTGCCCACCGCTGGGCTTTCGCGCCCCGCGGCACCCTGGCCGGCGCTGAAAGAGGCCGCGGCGGGGTGTCGGCGAGCCGCCGCGGGGTGTGCGTGACGCTCGGGTGCCACCCAGATCGGCGCCTGCCGCGTTCGTCGAGGCCTTAGGATTGCACAAGCAAAACCAACACCTATCCGGAGGAACTATGGCACTGAACGCCTCGACCACTCTGCCCTTCGACACAGCCGAGGTGACCCGCGTCTTCACCGACGAGGGCTTCCTGAAGCACATGAGCCAGCATGTCGGCGGAACCCTCGAGTCGCTCACTGTCAGCGGTCCCATCACCGAAGCCTTCACCCTGACGGCCGTGCGGACGATGCCAACGACCCGGCTGCCCGACATCGCCCGGAAGTTCGTCGGAGAAACGCTGAAGGTCACCCAGACCGAGCACTGGAGCGCGCCCGCCGCCGACGGCTCCCGCGAGGCGCAGGTCGAGATGGCCGTGGCGGGAGTGCCCCTGAGCGTGACTGCGGTGCAGCGCCTCGTCACCGACGGCGCGGGCACCCGGGTTGACCTGACCGGCTCGGTGAGCTCATCGATACCCTTCCTGGGCGGCAAGATCGCCGGAGCGGCCGAACCGATGATCGGCAAGGCCCTGAACGTCCAGGCGGCCGAAGCCCAGCGCTGGCTCGAAACCCACTAACCGGAAAGACCCAATCGTGTCATTACCCGCTCCACTTGCCCTCGTCCTGATCCTCTCCGGGGTCTGGACGCTCATCGTCTGGCCTCCGTTCCTCCGCCGGATCCTCAAGGATCCCCGGGCCAGGGATGAAAAAGGCGCACCCACGCGCTTCCTCACGGTTCACTTCATGCTCATCTCGACGTCGATGATCCTCGGACTTGCGACGGCGATCATCGGCGTACGCGCGTTGGCGGGCTAGCCCGTCCGACCGGGAATGGCCCGGGCCGAAACCATCACGACCTTCACCGCAGGAGAAGCCGCACATGTCCAGTGAATATTCCGGTAACCGCGTGCTCCAGCGCTCAAGCTATCCGGAGTACCTGCGGATCAACGAGATCCTGCGCAAGGAGACGGTCGGGGGGATCATCCTCCTTGTCGTGACGGTTGCCGCCCTCGTCTGGGCGAATTCGCCGGCCTCCGCCTCCTACTTCGCGCTGCGCGACTTCGAATTCGGCTACGAGCCCTGGCATTTGAAGCTCAGCGTCGGCGAGTGGGCGGCGGACGGCCTCCTCGCGATCTTCTTCTTCCTGACCGGGCTCGAGCTGAAGCGCGAGTTCGTCGCCGGGGACCTGCGCCGTTTCAGCCGAGCCATCGTTCCGGTGGCCGCCGCGGCCGGCGGAGTCCTCGTGCCGGCGCTCGTGTACACGGCGGTGAACATCTCCTCCCCCGACACCCTGCGTGGCTGGGCCATCCCCACCGCCACCGACATCGCCTTCGCCCTTGCCGTGCTGGCAGTGATCAGTTCGCACCTTCCCGGGGCGCTGCGGATCTTCCTGCTCACGCTCGCCGTCGTCGATGACCTGATCGCCATTGCGATCATCGCGTTCTTCTACTCAACCGACGTCCATGTCTCGTACCTCCTGTGGATGCTCCTGCCCCTTGGGCTTTTCGGGTTCCTCGCGCAGAAGAACCCCCGCTACTTCGGCCGGCGCACACCTGCCGCCTGGTTCATCCTGCTGCCGCTCGGCGTCGTGGCCTGGGCGCTGATGCACGCCTCGGGGGTCCATGCCACAGTGGCGGGGGTCCTGCTCGGCTTCCTGGTTCCGGTGATGCGCAGGGGCAAGGGCGGCGTGGCAAAGCTGCCAACGCCCGAAAAGCCGGGCCTCGCCGAAATCTTCGAGCATCGGTTCCGGCCCCTGTCCACGGGCGTGGCAATCCCCCTGTTCGCGTTCTTCTCGGCGGGAGTGGCAATCGGAGGTGTGGAGGGCTTTGTTTCGGCACTCGATGATCCGGTGACGATCGGTATCCTGCTCGCACTGGTCCTGGGTAAGCCCGCGGGGATCCTGCTCACCACCTGGGCGGTGACCAAGACGACGAAGGCGGATCTCGACCCGGGGCTGAGCTGGTGGGACGTCCTCGGCGTCGGGCTGTTGGCCGGGGTCGGGTTCACCGTCTCGCTGCTGGTCAACGACCTCAGCTTCGGGGCAGGGACCGAACACAACGACCACGCCAAGGTCGCCATCCTGTCGGCGTCGCTGGCGTCGGCACTGCTTGCGGCTGTTGTGCTGCGGTCGCGCAATCGGCGCTACCGCCGCATCGAGGAAGAGGAAAAGGCGGACTCCGACAACGACGGGATCCCCGATGTGTTCGAAGACCGAGACAGCTAGCGGCACGGGTGACGCCTCAACCGAACCTCCGGTATCCGGGTGGAGCCCCCGGCCGGTCCGATGACCGGAAGCGCAAGGTCGCCCTCAGCCAGCTGGCGCTGACCTGCTCCATCGTCCTGGTTGTCCTCCTGGGCTGGATCCAGACCCCCGACGGTACGTTTTTCAACGACCTCCTGCTCGGTGGAATCGCCGTTCACTGTGCCCTGCTGCTGCTGGTCCTGCCTGTGCCCTGGCATGCCCTGCCCGCCGGGAGCGTCCTTGCCATACCCCTTGCCGATTTCATCACCCTGGGCCTGCTGCGGGCCGGGGCCGGGGAATTCCTGGCCGGGGTGGGGCTGCTGGCGGTGTTTCCCGTCGCCTGGATCGCAGCCGCCAGGGTGCGGACCCGCACCGCCGTCGCCCTCGCGCTGACGGGCGCCCTGGGCATTGTGTGGGCGCCATTGGTGGCCGGCGGTGGAGAATTCAGCGACTACCTGAAGCCGCTGCTCCTGCCGGTCGTGCTTGCCGGGCTCGCCGCGTTCGTCTCGGTGCTCACCACCGAACGCCGGGCCCAGGAGGAGATGCTGCGGGCGTCCCAGTCCGCCCTGCAGGAGTCGGCCGAGGCGCAGGAGCACCGTGAACGGCTCCTCGACGCCATTCTCGAAACCGTGGACGTGGGCGTGCTCGCCGTCGACCGCGACGGCCACGACGTGCTCATGAATGCGCGCCAGCGGGCGGCCCACGTCCTCGCCACGCCGCCGACGCACAACGACCCCAACGAGTCGCAGCTCCTGCTCTTCGGAGCGGACCGCGAAACCCCGCTGGCCGAGCACGAGCGCCCCGTGCGGCGTGCGGTCCGTGGTGAGAGTTTCGCCGGAGTGCAGTTGTGGGCCGGAAGCGGCAGGGACCAGCGGGCCCTTTCGGTCTCGGCGCGGTCGATGCGCGACGACGACGGCGGATTCGCCGGGACGGTTGTTTCCTTCACCGACGTGACATCGCTGCTCGAAGCCCTCGCGGCCAAGGACGACTTCCTCTCCAACGTCTCCCACGAGTTCCGCACTCCCCTGACCGCCGTCCTCGGCTTCCTCGAGTTGATCCTGGAGCGCCGGGAAGCACTGCCCGCGGAGGTGGTGCGCTACGTCGGCATCGCGCGGCGGAACGCCGTGCAGCTCGAAGGCCTCGTCGATGACCTGCTCTCCATCAGCGCAGGCACGTTCAGCGTCTCGCCCTCCCCGACCGATGTTGGGGAGCTCATCTGCCTCTGCGTCGCCTCCGCGCAGCCGCGCGCGGCGAACGCCGGAGTGCATCTGGCCAGCCGGGCGCCGGAAACCCTCGAGGCGGTGGCCGATCCCCGGCGGCTGGGCCAGGCGCTGGATAACCTGCTGTCGAACGCCATCAAGTACAACCGCCCGGGTGGCACCGTCACCGTCAGCGCCGGCCTCCGGGACGACGTCCTTGTCGTTGAGGTTCAGGACACCGGCATCGGCATCCAAGCCGATGAACTGAGCCAGGTGTTCGACCGGTTCTTTCGGTCCCCCGCGGTCCGCATCTCGACCGTCCAGGGAGTGGGACTTGGGCTGTTGATCACCAAGAGCATCGTCTCCGAGCACGGCGGTACGATCTCGGTGGCGAGCGACCCGGGCCGCGGGAGCACCTTCACCGTCAGCCTGCCGCAGGGAGCCTCCCCTGGTGCAGGGAACCACGAGGGCGGTGACGACGGGGCGCAGCTTTCCCGGGCCCAGCGCTGAAGGGCCGCGGATTTCAGCTGTTGGCCGCGAGCAGGGACTCCTCGAGCGCCACCCAGGCCAGCATGGCGCACTTCACGCGCGCCGGGTAGCGCGATACGCCGGCGAGGGCCGCGGCGTCGCCGAGCACCTCTTCGTCGGCGGCAACGGTTCCCCGCGAGCGCATCACCTCCCGGAACGTGTCAACGAGCGAGACCACCTCATCGCGCGGCAGGCCCTGGGTGAGGTCGGTGAGCACCGAGGCAGAAGCCATCGAAATTGCGCACCCGGCGCCCTCCCAGCTGACCGAGGTCACCGCGCCGGCGTCGACCACGGCCCGAAGGGTGATCTCATCGCCGCAGACAGGGTTCAGCTGGTGGGATTCCCCCATCTCGCCCGGCCCGTGGTGGGGAGCAAGCCCCGAACCGTGGCGCTCCTTCGCGTGGTCGAGGATGATCTGCTGGTACAGCTGCTCAAGGTCGGTGTTCATCAGTGTGCTCCAAAGAAAGGACGGACCCCGGCGAGGGCGTCGAGGAAAAGGTCAACCTCGTCGGTGGTGTTGTATAGGTAGGTGCTCGCCCGGGTCGACGCGGTGAGCCCGAGCCTGCGGTGCAGCGGCTGCGCGCAGTGGTGGCCAACCCGCACCGCGATGCCCTTGTCGTCGAGGAACTGCCCGACGTCGTGGGCGTGGACGCCCTCTACGTCGAACGCGGCGAGGCCGATCCGGGCCGCGCCGGGCCGCGGACCAAGGACACGGATCCCGTCCAGCCGTGAAAGACCGTCGACCAGGCGCGCGCCAAGTTCGCTTTCCCACGCCTCGATGCGCTGCATTCCGGTTTCGGCGAGGTAGTTAACCGCGGTTCCCAGCGCGATCGCCTGGGAGATGCGCTGGGTTCCGGCCTCGAAGCGGTTCGGCGCCGGAAGGTACTCGGCGGTTTCCATCGTGACCTTCGTGATCATTGAACCGCCGGTGAGGAACGGGGGCAGAGCGTTGAGGAGCTCGGCCCGCCCGTAGAGGGCTCCGATGCCCGTCGGCCCAAGCATCTTGTGCCCGGAGAAGACAAGGAAATCGACGTCGAGGGCCACCACATCGACCTCGAGGTGCGGCACCGACTGGCACGCATCAAGGAGGGTCAGCGCGCCGGCGTTCCGGGCGAGCCGCACGAGTTCCGCCACGGGGTTGATGGTTCCCAGGACGTTCGAGGCGTGGGTGAACGCGAGGATCTTCGTGGCCGGGGTGAGCAGCGCCTCGGCTTCCTCCATGCGGAGGGCCCCGTCGTCGTCAACCGGGATGAACCTCAGTTCCGCCCCGGTACGTGCCGCCAGCTCCTGCCAGGGAATGAGGTTGGCGTGGTGCTCCATCTCGGTCACGACGATCCGGTCGCCCGGCCCGACAGCGAAACGCTCGGCTGCCTTGCCTCCACGCCCCGCGGCGGCGTTCGACATGGCATAGGCGACGAGATTGATCGCCTCTGTGGCGTTGGAGGTCCATACCACTTCGTTGGGGCGGGCATTGATGAAGGCCGCGACAACCGCGCGGGCCCCTTCATAGGCATCTGTTGCGTGGACGGCCAGGGAGTGTGCTCCCCGGTGGACGGCCGCGTTGCGCTGCTCGTAGAACTCCTGCTCGGCTTCAAGAACCGAGATGGGGTTCTGCGAGGTGGCGCCCGAGTCCAGGTACACCAGCGGTCTGCCGTTGACTGTGGTGCCAAGGATCGGGAAGTCGTTGCGGATGCGCAGGACCTCGGCATTGTCCAGGGGCGCAGCGGGACGGAGCAGGGAGGCGGGCAGGGACACTGAATTCAACGCAGGACTCCTCGGTCAGCTCGGCGGCATGAACACGCGCGTCGGTTAACACCGTGCATCACCGTCTTTACCGGGATTCAGGGGCCACAAGCAGTGGCATTACGACACGCAACCGTAAGCTAATTCTCTCACGGCGCCGGGGAGTCCGCTTCCGGCCCGCTGCACGGTCTGTCGGGAAGCCTTGGCGGGCCTGCGGTGCTGGTGTGCCGGGCTCCCTGTGGTGCCCTGGTTCAGGACACCACAGGGAGCGCGGTCAACGTAAGGAGCCGACGACGGCTGGGGACGAGCCTTGGTCTCGGAAGGCTCTGACGTCGCCGGCTCCGCTCTGGGGCAACGCCGGCGCTTCCCCGGAGCGGCAGGAACGCCGGCGGGCAAGCACCGCATTGCAAACTGAACCGGCGCGGTGGGTGTCCACCGGTGTCGGTCCTGCTGGCGGAGCTGGAAATATAAAAATCAGGGAAGAACCGGGGGCCGTTGCGGGCCGCCCGCTCCTTCTGTTCTGTAGCCTACGGCGGCTGGATGGGCCGCTCACGAGTAGGTCCTACCCGAGTTACCGGTTCCACTACTCCTGTAATTCCGCGGGTATACACCCATGACAGGCGGGCATACACCAAGAACACTTGTGCGCAGACCGGAGCGCTCGGGCGCCCCGGAATCCGGGCACCGGAGCCCGGATTTCCGCCGTCCCGGCATCACACCTGGCCTGCTTCGGGTTCGAGCCGTGTGGTCCCCGCATCGGGCAGCTGAGGCAGGACCGCCGGAGTGGACAGGGTCGGCAGGATCGCCGCCGACGGCAGGAGCGCGCCGGTGGGCAGGGTGCGTGGCAGGTAGACGACCTTCGAGTGGTACAGGTAGCGCAGCGTGAACGCCGCCGCGATGGTTCCCGCCTGTGCGAGCACGCTGTGGAAGGCGAGCACCTCGACGAGGAGGATCAGCAGCGGCAGCCGCAGCGCCGCTTCCAGGTTGTTGAAGCTGAAGGATTGAAGGAAGCGGGTCCGCACCCGCGAGGCGCTGCTGCGGACCCCGCTGAAGACCAGGCGCTCCTGGAGCAGGAAGTTCGAGACGATTGTCAGTTCCGCGGCCACCACCGCGGCGAAGACGTAATGGGTGCCAAGACCCAGCAGGGTCGCCATGATCAGCAGGTTGAGCACCGTGCCGGCGGCACCGACCGCCGCGAACAGGCCCACCCTGCCCACGCGCAGTTCGCCGACCTGCCGGAGGAAACGAAATCCCTCGCTCATTCCCGCCTTTGATTCCCCGGCGAAACGCTTCGCGAAGATGAACGGCACCTCGGCGACAACCAGCGGCTGCCGGGCAAGGATTTCAAGGAGGATCTTGAAACCGCTCGGCTGCAGCACGCTGAGGTTGACCGCGGCGCGGCGGACCGCGAAGAAGCCGGTCATCGGATCCGAGCAGCTGCGCAGGCGGACGGGGAACAGGGTACGGGTCAGCAGCGTGGCGCCGACCGACACGAACCGGCGGTACCCGCCGGCAAGGCCGGCCGAGCTTCCTCCCTGCCCGCAGTAGCGGGAGGCGACGACGACGTCGGTTCCCGGCTGCTCGAGCCGTGCCAGCAGTACCGGGATCATTTCAGGCGGGTGCTGCAGGTCGCCGTCCATCACCAGGGCGTAGGTTGCGGCGCTGGCCTTCATGCCTTCGATCACAGCGCCGCTGAGCCCTCCAACGGCCGCCGCACGATGGATCAGCCGCACCGGCATTGGCGTCTGCAGCGCTGCACGTTCAATGACCTGCGGTGTGTCGTCGGTGGAGTCGTCAACGAAGAGGATCTCGGCGTCGAGGTTGTGGCAGGCCGCGGTGATGCCGCGCACCAGCTCTTCGATGTTCGGTGCTTCATTGAACGTTGGAACGATGACTGACAGTTTCATAGCGGCCCCCTAGCGCCCTGGATCCTGAGTTGGCTTGATGACCCGGCGCACGCTCCACTCACCGAACGTCTTTACGGGCACTGAATTCTTGACGACCTCCCCGGTGCGGGTCAGCCCGAGGCTTTCCACGTTCGCGGTCACGATGGGGCCGACGATGACCCAGTCGACATCCCGCCACCCGTTGGGGTGGTGGGTTTCGAACTGTTCGTCAAGGTCCGGCTTTTCCGTGGCGATCATCGTCCACGGGTCGTTCCATCCGCTCGAGTTGAGGTCGTACCACATCGAGTAGGGCGCGAGGACGACGTCGTCCCGGGAGACGTTCTCCTGGACCCAGAGCATCGTCTCGCGCCAGTTGCCGTTATTGTCGGCGGTCAGCAGCTCGCGGTCCTGCTCGAACCACTGGGGCACCGACATCAGCACGAGCGACGCCGTCAGCAGCGTGACGAAGCCGGTGCGCAGGGGCAGCTGGAGCAGCCGGAAACGCCGCCCGATGCGTTCAGCTCCGGACCATACGATGTCCACCCCCGAGCCGAGGGCGAGCGCAAGGAAGGGGATCACGGCGATGATGTACATGGCCGGCAGGTAGCCCTCGCCCAGCACGATAGGAACCGCGAAACAGGCGACGGCAACGGGGATGCACCGGGCCCGCCGGCGAAGCAGGCAGACAGCCGAGGCAATGAGCCCGGCCGCGATGATGTACTTGTCGTAGTACAGCCAGCCGGTCCACAGCTCGGACCGGCTCGATCCAGCATCGAAGATTGTTCCCGAGCCGGAGCGCTCGAAGAACTGGTATTCAAGCGCCTCCTGAAGCGAAACATGGTCGGGCCCGGCGACAAGCTCGTTCCTGAGCAGCGCGGCAAGTGGATAGAACGCGAGCAGCAGGCCGCCAACGGCGAGGAAACCGACGACGGAGAAAACCCGGTTGCTCCACCGCGGGCGGTACATCAGGGCCAGCAGCAGGGCCGGGCCGAAGATGGCCAGCGTCTCCTTGGACAGCACGGCGATGGCGAAGCACGCCCCCGCGGCCACGTGATGCCAGAGCGCGTCGCGGGTCGACAGCGCAAGGTAGAAAGCCAGCAGCAGCCAGGGCACGCCGATGTTGTCGAGGTAGACCTGCCGGCCGAGGACCAGCGAGAGCGGCGACAGGATGAAGATGACGGTGCTCAGTGCGGCGAAGGGTATGCGTACGGTCATCCGCCGTGCCAACATGTACAGCAGCAGCGCGCTGGCAACGAAGAAGAGGGAAATCACGTACCGCGTGGCGCCGATCGCCGTCCCGTCACCAAGCCCCAGCAGGGCTGGAAACCAGTTCAGCGCGGCAATCTGGATCCAGCCCAGCGGCGGGTGGTCGTACCAGTACGTGTAGGGCGCCAGGGATCCCGAGTGGACGGCGAAAGCCTGGGACGTGTAGGTCCCCTCGTCGTCCTGGTAGCTCGGTGAGCCGTTGAGGTTCCACAGGCTGAGCACCGACGCGGCGGCCAGCAGCACCGCCATTGTTGCCTTGTCCCAGCGGGAGAGCGAAGTAAGTGTGAAAGGTTGTGCTGTGCGCGGCGGCTGCGGAGGGCGCTTGGCCCTCTGCATCCGATCCCCGGCTGGCCCCAGCTCCAACTCGAGTATCGCCATTGAATTACCTCCTGGTGGTGCCACCGCCGAGACGGGGCTTCATGGTCAAGAACGGATAGGGGCGGGCTCGTAGTCGATGTAGGCGAGATGGGCCCCCGAGTGGTCGGTCTTCTCCCACTTGAAATCGCGGCGGAGGAACTTCACCAGCGCCCGGAGTGCCGAGATCGCCAGGAGCATCTGGTAGAAGGGAGTTCCCACGACCAGCCGGAAGTAGTCGTAGGGCGAGAGCTTGAACCGGTGGTCGCGCCCGAACTCGCGGAGCATGCAGATGTCGAAGGCGATTGTCGCGAACGTCGGTACCAGCGGCAGGAAGGAAAGGAGCGTCACGATCAGCGGGAATCCGCCCCACACGGCCGCGGCGATCGCGATCGGGATGCATACGCCGGCGAACGCCATGAAGTGCTGCTGCATGAGCGTCCACCAGGCAATGGCGCGCATCCTGCGGGTGGGAAGCGCCTTCCAGTCGCCCTTGGCGAAGACCTGCATGAACCCGAGGGACCATCGGGTGCGCTGGCGGATGAGGTTTGCCAGTGAATCGGGGGTTTCCTCCCTGGTCACCAGCTCGGGTGAGTAGGCGACGACGATCCTGCGGCCCAGTGTGGAAAGGCGTACACCGAGGTCGCAGTCCTCGGCGAGGCACGAGCCGTCCCATCCCCCGACCGCGTTGAGCAGTTCACGCCTGATGAAGACGGTGTTGCCCCCCAGCGGGATGAAGCCCTTGCTGGAATGGGCGTGGAGCCGTGAGCGGAACCAGGTGAAGTATTCGAGGCAGTTGCGCAGCGAGTACCAGGTGTCGCGGTAGTTGATCAGCTGGACAGCGCCCTGCACCACGTCGGCGTTCTTGGTCGCGAAAACGCTGTCGATGTGGCAGAGCAGTTCCCGCGCGGCGATCGACTCGGCGTCGAACACTCCGACGATCTCGTTGCGGCACATTGCCAGCGCGTTGTTGAGCTGGCGCGGCTTGTTCTTGACCTGGCTCATGTCGACGCTGACCCGGATGTGGTCGGGGTACTCGTTCGCCAGCTTGTAGGCCGACGCCACAGTGTTCGGATCGTCGTGCCCCACGGAGATGATGATTTCCTTCTGGGCATGGGTCTGGTTGAGCAGCGCATTCACCGTCGCCCGCATGACGTTTTCCCGCTCATTGCGGCACGGCATGATCAGGGAGAAGGAGAAGCTCTCGGTCTCCTGAAGCCCCGAATACGAGGTGCGGACCTGGGTCTTCGGATCCCACCAGGCGTAGGTGTTCAGGTAGAGCGTCGAGGAGGCGATGGCGAACAGAACCAGGGCGATGAGGACGACCAGCACGCTGGCCAGGAACAGTGCAGTCATGACGGAGCTCCGGTGGAGTGGGTACGGGTTGGCTTCAGGCCCGGGCGGGCAGCCGGACTCAGTCCCCGGGCCCGCACGCTGTGCCGTCCTTGTTCACGTCGAGCTTCTGCGGGTCCACTTTGGCCTTCCGCACGGGCAGCCCGTCCGCGAAGTATTCGCGGACCTCGGCGCACGTCCAGGAATGCGGCATTCCGGCGGGATCCGCGCCGGCATCCTTCATCTGCTTCACGTGCGCGCCCATGCTCGGCGGGATCGCCGGAAGGCACTGGCCGTCGGCCCCGTACTGGGGAAGGCACCCGCCCAGCGATATCTCCTTGCCGCGCAGGACGTCGGCCGGTGAGACAGCGCCGCGCTGCTTGAGCCCGGCCGAGCGGTCCTTGGCCCCGGACTTCGGCCCGGCAGCAAGGCCCGCCGGGGCTTCTCCGGCCTTGGCCAGGGACACCTCGGACTTGGCGCCCACAGTGGGAGGTGTCTTCTCCGCTGCCATTGCCTGCCCCGGCGGAGTTCCCCCGGGCGCCGCCGGGGCGTGCCCCGGCGCCTTAGGATCGTGGCCGGCGGGGGCCGGGGCGTCCTTCACCGCCGGCTGCTCCTCGCCGACCCGTGCCGCATTGAGGGTTGCACCGGCATCGGGGGTGTTGACCGCTTCGATGGCCGACAGCCCGCCCCATACCAGGGCGACCGACGCTGCGGCGCCTGCGGCGGAAAGCACAGGCAGCCACCGCTTGTTGATCGTTTCGTTCGACTTGTTGTTTTTCACGAAATCCACACCCACCTAGCGATACTGGGAACTCCATTGGCATTGAGGACTGAGAGCATGTACGGCCCCGGAGGGAGGAGGTTCGGGTTGGCGGGGACCTGTGCGGTCCGTGCCGTCCCCGTCCCGGCGAGCGGCAGGTCCACGAGACGGGCATTGGTGTCCGTCTGGTGGGTTGCCGACATCGGTGCGATCAGTGAGGCCGCCGTCACATCACCGGTGATGCCGAGCTGGATGTTCTGCCCGTAGGTCGCCCTGGCGGGGGCTGCGGTGATTGTCGGACGGGGGCCCTTGAACAGGTACGGCGGGCTGTACAGGGAGATGCGGAACTCGAAGGAGTTGTCGCCCGGATTGGATCCCATGATCGCCACCTTGCCGTCGGGCATCAGGATCGACGTCGAGTGGTAGTTGCGGGAGATCGGATCCGGATCGATTGACTGCCAGGTGTTCGCCTTGGGGTTGTACAGGGCCGCCGTGCGGACGTCACCTGCGCGGTTGTACTGGGCGCCGTTGGCTGCGAGCACGGTGCGGTCCGGCAGGTTGACCAGGTTGACGTATGTCTTTCCCGGGCCGGGAAGATCAGGCCCCGGCACGTACTGCGGCACCGCCTTGTTGAAGTCGATGATGTCGACCAGGTTGATCCCGGGGGCGTTGCCGTCGGTGTTGCCGCCGCCGACGATCATCAGCTTCTGGTCCTGGGCCGGTCCAATGAAGACAGAGCCGGCCTGGTCGCGCATGTCCTTCTGCCTTAGACCCGGCACATCCCAGATCTTGGCCGTGGCCCAGTCGTAGACCGATGCCCCGGTGCCGGGAAGCCCGTTGCCGAAGGTGTGGGCGCCGGTGTAGAACATCTTTCCGTCATCGAGCAGGAACATGTGGGGGTAGGTGCCCCAGTAGCTCCAGGTCTGCGGCACCTGGTTCTGCGGCAGCCATGCCATGGCCGAAGTGTCGAAGATTTCGGTGAGCACCGTGCCCTGGGCCTTCTCGTCAAGCCCGCCGGCAGACCACACGTCACCGTTGCCCAGCTTTGTCAGCGACGGGTACCAGTGCGCTCCGGCCATGTCCGCGAGCGGGTGGAACTTGTCGTCGACCGTGTCGAAGTAGTAGCTCCGATCGGCTCCCTTGAACGTTGTGGGTCCCTGGTCGACTGTCGGGAATGCCTCGGTCCCTCCTGCCAGCAGGACCTTGCCGTCGGGGAGGGTGACGTGCCCCGCGCAGAACATGTCGTACGGGACAGGGACTTCCTTGAAGGTGTTGGTTGCAGGGGTCCAGACGACGGCCCTGAACGAACCGGCCCTGAAGGCGTTCTCGTCATTGCCTGAGCCGGCGATCAGCAGCAGGCGGCCGTCGTGAAGCAGGGTTGTGTGCATCGCCCGGATCGGCAGCTTGGTCGCGAGAACCTCCCATGAGCCGACGAGCTCGCCCGCACCGGCCGGAGGCGGCGGAGCCGGAGCGTACTTCTTCATCGAGTACTTGGTGGTCTTGAGCGAACCGTTGCCTGTGATTGAAAGGCCGAACGAAATCCTGTCGACGCCGGCCGGGATGGCCGGTGTGCGCGCCGTTGCCGTCGTCCAGTTCGCCGCCGCGGGCAGTGCCTTAAGGTCGGTCCAGTACTTCCATCCTGTCGCGCTGTGCGTGAAGACGCTGAAACCCGTCAGCCCGGTGGCCGTTGTCTTATAGTCCACCGCAAGGTCGTATTGGACGCCAGGGGTCACCGCCGGGGCGCAGCCGGCGGCTTCCGACTGGATTAGCTTGGAGTCGCCGGACACATAGGCGCTGACATTGAATTCGAAAGACCGGGTACCTGCAGGAGAATTGGCGGGCACATCCGTCGTAAGACGGGAGGCCAGGGTTTTTTGTCCCCATCCCGCAGTCTGGAAGCATTCAGGAAAGGCCGCACCACGGGCCAGATTGCCATTGACGACCAATTCGGCGGCGTCAACCGGCGCGGCGACCGCAACCTCGGTCAGCGAGTAATCGTCGGTCACGACTTTTCCATTCGCCGCAAGGGAAAGGCCGAAAATCACCCTGTCGGTCCCGGCCGGGATAACCGGCGTCGGTGCCTTTGCCAGGGTCCAGCCGGCTACTGCCGGAAGCTGCTTCACGTCGCCCCAGTAGCTCCACCCCTGCGCGGTGTGGCGGAACATCGTCAGCGACACCTTCGCCGTTGACTTGTACCAGACCTGCATGTCGTAGGTCTTTCCGGCCTGGACGGCCGGCGCGCATGCGTCGGTTTCGGTCTGGAGGAGCTTGCGGTCGCCCTGGGTGTAGCCCTGGATGGCAACAGCGGCGGACCGGCCGCCCTCCCTGCCTGCCTCAAAGGTCCACGTACCAGCGGTGCCCCACCCCGACCGGGTGAAGCAGGTGGGCGTTCCGGCCCCGAGCTCAAGTGAGGGGTTCTGCACGAGGTTCACCGCGGGTGCTGCCTGCGCGGTCGGATTCGCGACGAAGTACATCGCCGCGAGGAGGAGGGTCAGCACCGCCGCGAGGAAGGCGGGGAGTCTTGTGGAAAATCTCACAGGAAATCTCCCCCCTCGGCGCAGGCGAAACTCATCGCGCTTTCAACGAAAAGGGAATTCCCCTTATCGACGCAGGGCGAATGCATTAGGAATTTTCGGTACATTGGATAACCCCAAACCACGCAGGAGACACGGGACGGTGCAGTGCTAAAAGTCTAGGATTTGGGGGTTTGCAATAACCGAGTAGCGGTTACTCCACTTCACGGAGAGTAGAGAGGACCATCTACTCGCGGTTTAGCGCATTACTACTTGGGATTGACAGCCGCGTACTCAGCAATACTTGCGGCAGAAATAAAAAACAATCGAATCTTGAGGAATTCTAGAGATTCCGGTCGATTTCCTTGAGGTCTTCACGCCTCGTGATTCCGAGCTTGGCGAAGATCCGGTACAGGTGCCCTTCGACCGTCCGCACGGACACCGACTGTTTGTCGGCGACCTCCCGGTTCGTGTATCCCTGTGCCACGAGCGAGACGATGTCCCGTTCACGCCGCGTGAGCTTGCCGCTTGACTCGGCGCGCGCCTGCACCGGTTCTTCGGTCTTCGCGAGCACTGAGGCGAGCTTGGCCTGGACGTTCCGTGCCTTCACATGCGCTCCGCGGGAGGTCCAGAGTTCCGCTGCCGCCTTGAGGCTGGCCACGGCGATGGGCAGGTACCCGTGGCCTATGGCGAGGTCTGCGGCGGCGGTGAGCCCGGCGGGCGTGTTGTTGCGCCGTGCGGCGGCAAATGCGTGGACGACGGCTCCTTCGGACCCTTCGAAGGTTTCGGTCAGGGCGGCAAGGGGCGCATAGGCGGCAGTATCGCCAAGCCGGGCCGCCTGCTCGAGCGCAGTGGCGGCGACCTCGAGCAGTCCGTCGGCGGCCGCGCTGTCCGCGATCTTCCTCAGGGCTGCGGCCGCTTCGGGCTCCTGGCCGATTATGGATCCGGCGGCAAGGCGGTAGATCCGCCCGGTCAGCCGCATTTCACGGCTCCCCCGCGCTGCGGTCAGTTCTCCTTCATCGATGAGCACCTCGGCCCTGTCTTTTTCCCCGGAGACCGCGCAGGCGTAGGCCGCAAGCCCGAGCACCATGGTGAGCACCTGGGCCGGATCGGATTCGCGGATGCCTTCGACGGCGAGCAGCAGCCGGTTCCGGGCCGTGGTGGTCCTGCCTCCCCGCAGGGCTGCCGCTCCTTGGAAAAGGTCATACCAGCCGGAGAAATACACGACGTTCCGTGGGTGCAGCCGGGCGTATTCGTCAAAGGCCGCCTCCGCCTCGGCCCAGGCGCCGGCGTGGACCAGTACCAGAAGATGCCGGGCCATGACGAACTCGCGGTAGGCAAGCAGCCGGTGGCCCGTGGCGTCGATCAGGGCGAGGGCCCTTCCGGTTGCTGCGGCCCCCTGCACGGCGCGTCCGGTGGAGCCGAGCAGTTCGCCAAGCAGGGCGAGGGCCCCCACTTCCGTCTCTGGTGTTCCGTGGTCGGCGCCAAGCGCCGCCCGGAGGTCCTGTTCGACGTGGAGTATCCGGCCTTCAAGGATGAGGATGTAACACAGGAGCAGCCTGCAGCCCAGGCGGGACGTCGCGGCAGCGTCGAGTATGGCCGCCGGGCTGCTGGGGCCCTCCCGTACCTGTGCCGCCTCGATCCTGTCGATGAGCGAACTCCACCGGTCCGCGTCCCGGCGCAGGTTGGCTGGCGGCTCTCCGCCGCGGACGCGGACGTCGACGGAGAGAAGGCTCGCTTCCTTGGCGACGTCGAAGTCGGTGCAGCCATCGAGTGCTTCATCGATGAGTTCTGCAGCATAACCGAGGTTGCCGCGGGCGATCTGCGCCCGGGCGATTTCGACAAGGGCCCTCCCCCTCAAGCCCGGGGCGGACACGGCCCGCGCTGCCCGCAGCGCAAAGCCGTGGTCATAGAGGCGGTTCGCGACGACGGCGGCCTGCAGCAGGTCCCGGTCATCGGGCGGCACACCGCAGTCCAACCCCCAGGAGACGCTCCTGAGGAAACCCTCAAGCGATTCGGTCTGCGGGCTTCCCAGGCTCAGCATTGCCCGCCGGAGGGCAATACTGCGGGCCGTGGGGACCTGGCTGCGGATGACTTCGCCGTACAGGGGGTGGCTGAGCGAGACCGGAAGGTTCGGAGGTGCACCAACCGTCACCAGGTGGTCGTCCTGGAGCCGCTGCAGGGCGTCGGGATTGACGCAGCGGGAGATCGTCTTGAACGAGACGGGCTCGGCGAGGGCAACCATCTCCAGCGCCGCCATGTCGGAGGCGGCGCGCTGGCGGAGCTGGTTGAGGATCAGGTCGACGAGCCGAAGGTCCACTTCAGGCTGCCCGCCAACCATCCGCCATACGCCGTTTTTCTCCACGAGGTGCCCCTGACCGGCGCCCTGCTTCAGCAGGGTCAGGAGGAACAGCGGGTTGCCGCCGGTGGTCTGCGCCAGCATCCGGGCGGTGCCGGTGAGGACCGGCCCTCCCAGTTCCTGCCGGCACAGCGCTTCAACGGCGCGCGGGTCGAGGGGTTCGACATCGAAGCGGAAAAGCAGCCCGTCATCGCTGAGGGCGAGGAACTCAGCCGGAGTCGCCGGCGAAGGACGGGTCAGCACGAGCAGCTTCACGCGCCGGGCGCTGGCGAGCTGGGACAGCAGAGCGCAGCTGCTGTCATCGAGGTCGTGGGCATCGTCAACCACGAAGAGCGGTGGCGGCGCGTTTTCCTTCGCAGGCGGAAAGTTCTTCAGGAGGCTGCGCAGGATTGCCACCGGCGAGGCGACGTCATTGACCGAAAGATCGTGAAGGTAGGGCGAAAGCGCTCCGAAGGGTATCTCGCGGAGCGAGGATCCCCCGGTGATAAGGAACAGCTGGGAGGACCCGTTGAATTCAGCGGCGACGGCCCGTGCCAGGGCGGTCTTTCCCACCCCTGCTTCACCGACAACCAGTGCCCCGAACCCTGCCGGCGAATAGAGGGCGTCGAGAATTTCGCGCAGCAGCTCGTCCCGCCCCACCAATCCCCCGCCCTGCTGCATTCCGCCCATCGCCGGAGGCTACCTGAAGACCTGTGAGAGCTGTTTTCGGCTTGAAAGTCCAAGTTTGGTGAGCACCTGGTGCACGTGGCCTTCGACCGTCCGGACCGAGACGTGCTCGGCTTCGGCGATTGTCCTGTTCGAGGCACCGCGGGCCGCGAGCCGCGCGATGCTCCGCTCCCGCTCACTGAGGATCTTCCGCTGGGTGGACCGGCGTCCGGGTGCAGCGGCCCGGCGCGCAATCTGCTCGGCATACACGCCGATCATCGCGTCGCTGTCCTCCTGGAGGGCGTCGATGGCCCGCACCGCCGCGTCGGTGGCAAGACCGAAGTTGCCCATGTGGAGGGCGGAGGACGCGGCGTCGAGGAGCATCTCGGGGTGGGCCGCTGCGATCCCCTTACCGAAGAGGGCACAGGATTCCGCCAGCGGTCCCTCGGAGTCCGCGGCAAGCGCGCCAAGCCGCTCGGCGAACTGGTCCGCCCCGAGCTGCACCGCCTGGCTGAGGAAGAGGAGTTCCTGGCCGCGGTTGCCGGCCTCGGCCTCGATGTCGGCCATCCGCGCCAGTTCCGCTGCGGCCTCGGCGCGGTCTCCCAGGGAGCCCTGCGTCAATACCCGGAAGAAGGCCACCGTCGACCGGACCTGCCAGGAATAGCGCTGCGGTTCGAGGTCGATGCCCTGAAGGTGGGAAAGGGCCGCCTCGGCGTCGCCGTTGAGGCTGTGGGAGTAAGCGCAGGCAGCTTCGGCGATGGGCAGCAGCCCCTGCCGGTCCCGAATCCGGAGTTGGCTGATGGCCGGGCCAAGCTTGGCCAACGCCGAGTCGCCGCGCCCGGCGAAAGTATGAAGCAGGCCCTCGGTGAATTCGGCTGACGAGCCCTCATAGAGGCTTGGGCCGGCCGTGGCGTTCGCCTCGGCTGCCATCGCCATTGTCTCCTCCCAGTAACCGGCAAGGAGCAGCGCCTCAAACAGGTGTGCGCCTGCCCGCTCCATGTCCAGTGGCCCCCGGTCGGCGCCGGAGACCCGCGCGAGAAGCGCCCTGCCCGTCTCGACGGCCGCCTGCTGCCTGCCGGTCAGGGCAAGAGCCGAGGTGAGCAGTCCGGCAAGGTGGTCGGAGGGGCGGTGCCGGTCGAGGCGCTGTTGGACAAGCACCGATCCCGATTCGACGACGGCGGCGCACCGGCCTTCAAAGAGGTCCCGCTCCGCGGTGAAGTCTTCGGCCGCTTCGATCAACTCGAGGAGTGGTTCCTCTGGAGAGGTTTCCTTTTCGATCCGCGTCCGGACCTCGGCGAGCAGGCTGTCCGCTTCGGTGTGCCGGCCATGGCTTCGCAGCACCAGCCTCGCCTGCGTGAGCATCAGCCTCACCCACAGGCCTGTTTCGGTTGCGGCTGCAGCGGGCGAACCGAGCAAGGGGTCAAGCACCTGGAGTGCTGCGTCAACCTCACCGGTGATGGCCAGCGCACGCGCCGTTTCAAGCACGGCGTGCGGGTCGCGCCTGGCGTTCTTGAGCGCGCCGATGAAAGTGAGGGCCGCATCGGGCTGGTGGATATCGTTTGCGAGCCGGGCGGCATCGACCAGCGCAGGGGGCTCTTGATCGATGCCGTTGTCGAGGCACCAGTGCGCCAGCGCCATCCGGCTGGTTCCGGGCAGCGGGCTGGTGTGGGGTGCTTCGACGAGCTTCAGGAGAAGTTCCCTGCCGCGGGGTGAGACAAGCTGGGAACGCACTACTTCCCCAAAGGCTTCGTGGACCGGGTGGAGCAACGGGGGTGTGCCGTGGTCGGTGCGGAGGATTCCCTGCGTCTGCAATCCGTCGATGACCTCCGACGCGGCGGTGCCGAGCAGCAGCTCGACGGGCACCGCTCCGGCGACAGCCACCGCCTCGGCCACGGCGCGCTGTTCCGGCGAGAACCGGTTGAGCTGGCCGGTGACCCATTCGGTGATCTGCTTGCCCGACCGCTCCCGGGGGCGGCCGTCGCTCACCCACACCCCGTCGCGGATGAAGAGGTGGCCGGAGCGGGAGTCTGTCTCGGCGAGGGCCTGGACATACCGGGGATTCCCCCCGCTTGCCACCCACAGTTCGAGTGCCGCGGAGCGTGAGACTGTTGCGCCGAGGCCGGCCTTGAGCAGGGCCGCGGTTTTTCCGAGGTCGAGGGTTTCCACGTCGAGCCGGCGCAGCACGTCATCCTTCCACAGGTCGAAGAGCTCGACCGGGGTGCGCTGCATGTCTTCGCAGATAACCAGCAGCCGGACTGCTCCGACCCGCGCAAGGTGGGCAATGACCATCGCCGAACCCGCGTCGAGGGCTTCGACGTTGTCAACGAGCATCAGGGTGCGCTTTCCGCCCCTGCGCAGCTCGAAGAGGTCCTGGAGGGCGCTGAGCAGCAGCAGCGGGTTCGTTGCCGTCGCGGCGTCGAGCTGGGCGAGCACAACGCTGAGTGCACCGTAGGGGGTGGCCGAGGTGGCGGCTGATCCGCGGACGTAGATGTGTTCGAACCGGTCGGCGAGCGCGGCGACGGCATGGCGGGCGATCAGGGTCTTGCCGATGCCGGCTTCACCGACGACAAGCACCCCCCCATTGCGGTCCTCGAGCAGCGTGCTGCACACGAATTCAAGTTCTTCGTCCCTGCCGACCAGCGGCCACGCATTGGTAGTGACCGTCATAGGTCACGCTCGAGCACGCTTTCACCGGGTCGAATTACCGGCACCACCGGCTCGACGCCAGGGTAGATCACGCAAGTCACCATTGAGTCCGCCCCACAACGACTGTCTTGGAGGACTAGGTTACCGCGAAAACGAGTAAAGACCAGCGGAAATAGGGTGAAGGCTTGGCTAGACGCCGGACGCCACGCCGGGCCGGTGTGCGCGGCTCGCCGTTCGCTGCGGTTTTCAGCAGCTGGGCAGGCGGTTTCACACCGCGCGGGCGTGGAATTTCTGCTGCGCCTGCACCAGGCCGTCGCGGATCAGCAGCTCGACAGCGTCGGCTGCATCCTCAAGCAGAAAGTCAAGCTCTTTCTTTTCGGCGGTCCCGAAATCCCGAAGCACGAAGTCTGCAGGATCCTGGCGTCCGGGCGGGCGTCCCACGCCGACCCTCACGCGGTAGTAGTCCTTGGTCCCGAGGGCCTTGCTGATGTCTCGCAGGCCGTTGTGGCCGCCTTCGCCGCCGCCGAGCTTGAGGCGGACTGTATTGAACGGGATGTCGATCTCGTCGTGGACGGCGATTACCTGCGCCGGCGGAACATTGTGGAACCGGGCAAGGGCCGCAACGGGGCCCCCGGAAAGGTTCATGTAGGTGAGCGGCTTCATCAGGACCAGCCGCGGCCCGCCTGGCCCCATCCTGCCCTCGAGGGCCAGCGCCTGGGTCTTCGAACTCTTGAAACGGCCGTTGAGGCGTGAGGCGAGAACGTCGAGCACCATCTGGCCGACATTGTGTCTGTTGCCGCTGTAGCCGGGCCCGGGGTTGCCGAGCCCGGCTACAAGCCATGCTTCATGTGGCACGGAGACCGGCAGGATCAGCTGTTGTCGGCAGCGGGCTCGGCTTCGGCTCCGGCGTCTGCGGCGGGGGCCTCGGTCTCACCCAGGTCCTGGACGGTGGGAGCGGCAAGGTTGACGATGAGCGTGTCGGCGTCGACGAGGAGGCGCGTACCCGCGGGGAGCTGGATGTCGGAGGCGTGGATGTGCTCGCCGACCTGGCGTCCCTCGATGTTGACGGTGAGGCTCTCGGGCAGGTGGGTGGCTTCCGCCTCCACCAGCACGGTGTTGCTTTCGAGGTTGACCACGACGTCGGGAGCGGCTTCGCCCTCGATGTGGATGGTGACGTCAACTTCGACCTTCTCGCCGCGGCGCACGGTCAGGAGGTCGATGTGCTCGATGATCTGCTTCAGCGGGTTGCGCTGGATGTCCTTGGCCAGGGCGAGGTGGTCCTCGCCGTCCACCTCGAGGGTGAGCAGGGCGTTGGGGGTGCGTACCGCGAGGGTGGTTGCCTTCGAGGGAAGCAGTACGTGGAGGGGGTCTCCACCGTGGCCGTAGATGACGGCGGGAATCTTGTTGGCGCGGCGGGCCTGCCGGGCAGCACCCTTGCCGAACTCGGTGCGTACTTCTGCGGGGAGCTTCTGCTCTGACATTGTGTCTCCTGGTGGAACGCTTGGCAGCAGGCCGGTGGGCCAGCTTCTGGACGTTGCCGGGACGGAGAGGAGCGTGTCTAGAAACCGCTCGTTGCTGGATAGGGTTCCAGTCGAAAGTCGCTAGCCACCGTCGATAACGGAGATGGCCCGATTACTCGAGCTGCTCCCTCGCCTAGGCATCGCGTTCAATCCTACAGCACGCACGGCGGAGACCTGGTCCGCGCGGAGGCGGAGGGGCATCGGGAGGGCGGAACGGAGGGGTCGGCGGCGGCTGGGGATGAAGTCCTGGTCTCAAGAAGACTTCGACGCCGCCGACCCGGTTCCGGGGACCGGCAGTACCAGTGCGTCGTTGCGCTGATGCCTTGTCCGGCGTCTACAACTCTAGGAAGTCCCCGGGCGCGGAACACGAGTAGTGGTAACCCGTCCTTCTGCGCGAATTACCTGTTCCTTGGCTTCCCGCTACTCCACGCACACGGGTTCATACTGGGCCGGCGGTCGAGGGTCTCGACAGGACTCATTCTCCGCGGATAATCGCCTCGTACTCGGCGTTCAGTTCCTCCCGACGGGTGATCCCCAGTTTCGCATAGATGCGGTAAAGATGACCTTCGACCGTCCGAGGGGAAACGGTCAGGGCGGAGGCGATGGCCCGGTTCGACGCGCCCTCAAGTGCGAGACCCGCGATCTCCCGTTCCCGCTCCGTCAGCTGGGTTGACGGTTCGAGCTCACCAAGCATCGTCGAGGCACATCCCTCAAGTTTCCGGCGCCGGCGCCGCGCCACCTGCAGCACCGAGCGCTGGGCCTTGCGGTCACCCCTCTGGGTGAACAGGTGCATGGCCCTCAGGCAGGCATCCGCAGCGAGTACGTGTTTCTGGCCGATCTCCGCGCGGTCGCCGGCTGCCAGCAGCTGCTCCGGGTCCTGGGCGACGACCGCCGCCGCATAACTCCTCAGGAGAACGGCCTCCCTGCCCTCCAGCCCCTCGGAAAGCTCGACAAGCCGGGGTGCAGCCCGCCGGTCGCCGAGCGTGACAAGGATCTCGAGGAGTTCCTTCTCGCAGGTCGGCATTGACGCGTTCCGGGCGTCGGCGGCAAGGGCCCGGAGTCCGTCGAGCTGCCCGTTCAGGCTCTGCGGAGGTAGCTCGGCGGCCGTAACAAAGGCGGATCCGACAAGCGACAGTGCCCGGCTTCCACGCCTTGCGAGCTTGCGGAACTCCGCCGCCCACGACTGGGCCGATTCCCGGTCCTCAAGCGCACCGGCAGCCAGGGCCGCCACCGCGAGCGTGTACGGCAGGACGAGGTCGCGGTCGGAGCGGCGCAGTGCCTCAAGCGCCGGACGGAGTTTCACGAGTCCGGCGCTGAACCGGCCCCGGCGCACTTCCAAGGCTCCGTCAAGGGCGGCAAGCGTCCCGCCGATGAACGAGTAGTCCTTCTCCGGCCAGCGGGAGGCTGCCGCAAGCGCGGTTTCCGCCTCGGTGAACTCACCGGCATGGAGCAGCAGGACCAGATGGCGGGAGAAGACGAATCCGGTGAGGTCGGAAAGGGCCGGCTCGGCCTGCGCCATTGCCAGCGCCGCCGCGGTGTGCGCCCTGCCCTCGGTGCTCCTTCCCAGCCAGCCGAGGGCCTCCCCGAGCAGTGCCTGCGCCTGCGCCTGGGTCCGCGGGTCGTCCGCCGCAGCGACGAGGGACCGCAGTTGGGATTCTGACGCGGCGAACCTGCCCTCGAGGTTCAGGCCGAGGCACCGGAGGAGAAGGATGCGCCCTGCTGATGCGCCGGTGCCCGGATCGGCACCGGCAGCGGTGCTGCGCTGCCCGGCCAGGGCGGTCCACTGATCGGCCAGAGCCTGGAGGCGGGCCGGAGGCTGGCCCTGGCGCAATGCCAGCTCAGCGCCCAGGACAACGGCGTCGGCCGCCACGTCGAGCGAGTGGGCCTCCTGGGCCACTCCACGCAGCAGCTCCCCCGCCTCGTGGAGGTGGGCGAGGGCCAGGTGTGCACGTGCCAGGGCCAGCCGGGCCTCCGCGTCGTGCTCACCGTCGCGCATAGCCCCGGCGAATCGCAGCACCGACTGCACATCGAAAATGCGGTGGGCACTGCGGGCGGCGTCAAGCAGCGCGCCGTCCGGGGGTACCTGCCCGCAGTCGAGGTCCCAGTGAAGGCGCCGGAGCGCACCCCTGCCCACCGTTGGCACTGGGACGGCGCCGCCCATCATTTCCTCGTGCAGGCTGGCGCTCCTTCCGGCCGGTATCAGTTCGCGCATCGCCCTGCCGTACAGCGCGTGCGCGTTGACGGCGAACGCCGGGGAGGTCGGCAGCCCCTCGATCAGACCTGCCTCGAGCAGGTTCGCGACGGCGTTCTCGTCGCTCATGCGGGTCAACTCCGCGAACGGTACCGGCTCGGCCAGCGCGAGGACTTCGAACGCCTTCCGCTCCTCGGGCGGAAGCCGCAGCGTGATGCCGCGGACCAGATCCACGAGGGACGGCGGGAGTTCCTGGAGTTCATCTGAGAGCGACCATACGCCGTCGTTCTCCGTGAGCCCGCCATTCTCGAGCAGCTGGTCGAGGAGCGCCCGGAGAAACAGCGGCACCCCGCCTGACTGCTCGCGCAGCCTGTCGCTGACGCCACGGACAAGGTCGCCGCCGAGCACCTGGCGGCACACCTCGTCGACCTCCGACGGCTCGAGCGGCCCAACCTCGAAACGGGCAAGCAGCCCTTCGTGCGAGAGCGCCACCAGTTCCTCCGAGCGGGGCGGCAGCGCCCTGGCGAACGCGACGAGCTTGACGGTACGCGAGGTCACGAGCTGCGAGAGCAGGCGGCTGCTTTCGTCGTCGACCTCGTGGGCGTCGTCGACAACCAACAGCACCGGCCGGCCCTGGGCTTCCTCCCGGAAAAAGGAGATGAGGATCCGCAGCACCGACAGCGACGACTGCATGTCGCGCACCGTCGCCGAACCGAGGAACGGCGCGAGGGCGGCGTAGGGGACGTTTCCCGGCGCGGGCCCCGGATGCAGCAGGAAAGGGACGGCCGAGGCCCGAACCCGGTCAATGAGGTGGCGCGCGAGGGCCGTCTTGCCGGTTCCCGTGTCCCCAACGACGAAAGCGCCGTGCAGGTCGGGGCGGGTGACCGCGTCCTGAAGGGCATCGAGCAGCGGCCCGCGGCCCACCAGGAGGGTGTCCCCGGCCAGGGCTGGATCCCTCATGGCTGCGTTTCGGCCGGTACGAGCTCGGTAAGCTCATTCCGCGTGCAGACATTCAGCTTGGAGTAGACCTGGTAGAGATGGCCCTCGACTGTGCGGACGGAAACGAACATCCGCTGCGCGATTGCCTTATTGCTTGCGCCGCCCGCCGCCAGCTGGGCGACCTCGCGTTCCCTCGCGGTAAGCCGGTCGAGGCCGGACCCTGCGCTGCTCCAGGCTGCGGCCTCGGGAAGGATGTCCCGAACCCTCCGCTGGAGCTGCCGGAGGGCGTTCTTGTCCCGCGTTCCCATGGCGCTGCGCAGCGCCGCCTGGGCTGCATCGGCCGCGAAACCGGCGTCACTGGAGGCTGCGGCAAGCTCGGCGGCCTGCACCAGCAGCTCGGCGTCGTTGCTTCCAAGGCCCTTCGCGTAGAGCTCGCAGGTGCGCGCAAGGGGGCCCTGCGTTTTCGCTGCGACGGTCCCCAGCCGGTCAAGCGCGGCGCGTTCACCGAGCCGCACGGCCCGGCACAGTGAAATCAGTGCCCACGTGCTGGCGCCGCGTTCCTGGTCCTCGGCGCTGAGCCTGGTGAGGTCCCGCGCGGCGTCGGCCTTCACCTCGAGCACGGAGGAGGTGAGCAGCTGGAAATGGCGTGCGGCGCGGCGCACCTTCCAGGGGCTTCCCCGCCCGGCCTCGCTCAGCGGCAGGAACGCGATTGCCTGTTCGAGGTCGCGCCCGAGCGCGTAGCAGTACGCGATGACGGCAGCGGCCACGGGCAGCTGCCCTTCCGGATCCCGTACCTGCAGCTGGTTGAACGCCGGAAGGAGGGCCGCAAGCGCCGCGTCGGCCCTGCCCTGCGCCGCTTCGGCCATCCCGGTCTCGATGATCCCGGGCGTTCCGCGGTGCGCCCTGACGCCGTCGGCATAGACGCCGGCGGCCTCGAGGACGCGTTCACCTTCGGACCCTGCGCCGACCAGGCGGTATACCTCGCGGATGGTGCGGGCGGCCGCCGTTGTTGCCGACGAGCTGATGCCGCTTCCGCCGAGGTTCCGCGCCAGGGAGGAAGCGAGGTCCATCGCCTCGAGCTGGCATTCGGTCATCGCCCATGCCTCGCACAGCAGCGTCTGGATCCGGACCCGGAACTCGGGGTTGCTGCCGTCGTCGTCGGCTGCGGCGATCGGCGCCAGCATGTCTGCGTTGACCCTGTAGTTCCCGTCGAAGGATGCCTGTTCTGCCCGGGCGAGGAGCAGCTCCCCGCGCAGCGTTGCGAGCGTTCCCTCAGCGAGGGTGGATGCGAGGCCCCCGAGCACCGCTTCGGCTTCGTCGAGCCGGAGCGGGGCACCGTCACGGCCCAGCCTTCGGGAAAGCGCGGCCGAGGCAAGATGGAGGCGGATGAGCTCAGCCCCGCCGAGTGCGGAACCGGCTTTCGCAAGCAGGGACGCGGCGGCGGCGTCGGCCGTCTCGTAGTCTCCCTGCCCTGTGGCGGCGGCAACCGCCTCGAGGGCGAGAGCCGGAGTGAAGGACTGCTCCAGCCCCTGGGCGGCGATCAGTGCGGCGCAGGCGTACCGGCCCCGGTGGTTCGAGGCCTGCGCACCGGCGACAGCGACCCCGTCGGGCAGCGGCATTCCCGAACGCAGCAGCCAGAACGCGTGGCGCGCCGGCTCGTCGTCGAGGACGGCTCGGGCCCCTTCGAAGCCGCAGAACTGGCGGTACAGGGCGCAGGCCTCTTCTGCCGGCACGGTCTCGGCGATGGCATCGGCCATCGCCGTGCTGGAGCAGCGCGCCACGGGGGACGGCCCGTGGTCGACCTCGATCAGCGAACACTCCTGCAGGGCGTCGAGATCTTCGGCGTCGAAGTGCTCAAGCAGCATCGCCCATGGCAGGTACCCGGCAAGCGCAATAAGCTGAACGATGCGCCGCCGCGGCCTGCTCGCGGTGAGCAGGGGGGACGCCGCCTCCGTGAGCTCCCGGCCCAGGACGAGCCGCCCGGGAAGAAGCACCCAGAAGCTGTTGTTCCGGACCAGGAGGTGCCGGCGCACCAGGCCGTGGACCGCGGCCCTCAGGGAGCGGGGGTTTCCCCCGCTCAGGCTCCACAGCGCTTCCGCGGCTTCCCGCGACGCCGGAGCGCCGAGCTCGGCCTCGATGAACCGGACCGACTCATCGAAGCTCAGCGGAGGAACATCGAACCGGCGCAGGGATCCGTCGCACCACATCGCCATGAAGGCGCTGTCCGCCCGGGCGAAATCCTTGACGGCGAGCACCACCCGGACGGTGTCCGAAAGGACGAGCTGGCTGATCAGGGCCGAGGAAAAGGGGTCGAGGTGTTCCGCATTGTCGACCGCGATGATCAGCGGCTTGCCCTCGGCGTGCTGGTGGAGCACGCCGGTCAGTGCCTGAAGCACCATGACCGGGTGTGCCAGCGTCTCCGGTTCGAGCTCGGAGAGCAGGAAGCTCAAGGCCCGGTAGGGAAGGTCCTGGGACGAGGCGGAGCCGCGGACGTGAACGATGTGGAACCCGGCTTCTCCGCGGAGGCAGTGCTGGAGGAGTGCTGTCTTTCCGACCCCAGGCCCCCCGACAAGGAGGGCGCCGACGGAACGCGGGTGGCGAAGTGCCTGCGCGATTCCCGCCTTGAGCTCCTCGCGGCCGATGAAAAAGGTTCCCGGCAGGAGCGCGGTCATGGCCGCCTCCCGGCCGCTGTGTATCTACACCTGAGCACTCCACGACGACAAAAGCCATTTTGAGACCACATTTGAGACCTTCTCTACCCCGGACTGTGTGTCTTGCTAGTTCACAGCCTAGGAAGGTGGTCAGGTGGTGGCACGAGTGGAGGCTACGGGTAAATCGAGACCGTTACCTAGATTGTCCGTAACCCTGCTCAGCGGACTACTCAGTTTCGCGCTACTCACTACTCGAGGGGCCCAAGTATGCCCCTTCAAGTACTTGAGACGCGGCCCAAGGGTCCGAAGAGCGCACGAGCACGTCAAAAGGCGGCGGCGCCGGCGATGCGGTGCCGGCGCCGTGTCGCGCAGGGTCAGGCGATGCCGTCGAAAAGGCTCGTCACGGAGCCGTCGTCGAAGACTTCGCGGATCGCACGGGCGATGAGCGGCGCGATTGAGAGGACGGTGAGCTGGGGGAAGCGCTTCTCCGTGGGGATGGGCAGGGTGTTCGTGACAACAACCTCGCGGGCACCCGATTCGGCGAGCCGCCGCGCCGCGGGGTCCGAGAAGACGGCGTGCGTGGCGGCGATGATGACGTCCTTGGCTCCCGCATTCTTCAGGACCTGCACGGCACCTGAGATCGTTCCCCCGGTGTCGATCATGTCGTCGATCAGCACGCAGGTGCGGCCGGCCACTTGTCCCACTACCTGTTTGGAGACCGCCTGGTTGGGCACGGTCAGGTCCCGGCTCTTGTGGACAAACGCCAGCGGTGCCCCGCCGAGGCGCTCGGCCCACTGCTCTGCTACGCGCACGCGGCCGGTGTCGGGGGAAACAACGGTGACGTTGTCGGCGTCGACCCGGGAGCGGATGTAGTCAGCGAGCAGCGGAATGGCCATCAGATGGTCGACGGGCCCGTCGAAGAAGCCCTGGATCTGCGAGGTGTGGAGGTCCACCGACATCAGGCGGTTGGCGCCGGCCGTCTTGTACAGGTCGGCGACGAGACGAGCGGAGATGGGTTCACGCCCGCGGCCCTTCTTGTCCTGGCGCGCGTAGGGGTAGAACGGTGAAACGACGGTGATGCGCTTGGCGGAAGCCCGCTTCAGGGAGTCGACCATGATCAACTGCTCCATGAGCCAGTTGTTAAGGGGAGCAGGATGGGCCTGGATGACGAAGACGTCCGTGCCGCGGACGCTCTCTCCGGAGCGGACGTAGATCTCGCCGTTGGCGAAGTCGTAAGCGGAAACCGGCAGGAGCTCGGTGCCGAGCCAGCTGGCAATCTCCTCGGCGAGTTCCGGGTGTGCCCGGCCCGAGGCGAGAACCAGCTTCTTTTCTCCGTGCGCCGTAATTTCGCTCATGCCGTGGTGCTCTCTTCCGTGGTTGTCGCCGCCGTTGTCTCGTTCGCTTTGGCAGCGGCTTCGGCGGCCGCACTGCCCTGGCGCTTGCTGGCAACCCAGCCCTCGGCGTTGCGCTGCGGCGCGATGCTGAGGGCGAGGGCTCCGGCGGGAACGTTCTTCCGGACAACGGCCCCGGCGCCGGTGTAGGCGCCGTCGCCCACCGTGACGGGCGCAACGAAGACCGTGTTCGAGCTGGTGCGCACGTGTGAACCGATCACGGTGCGGTGTTTGTGAACGCCGTCGTAGTTGGCGGTGATGTTGCCACAGCCGATATTTGTGTACTCGCCGATTTCTGCGTCGCCGGCGTAGCCGAGATGGGAAAGCTTCGAGCCCCGGCCAATCGTGACGTTCTTGGTTTCGTAGAAGGCGCCGATCCTGCCTTCCTCGCCGAGAACGGTGCCCGGCCGAAGGTAGGTGAAGGGACCGACCGATGCTCCAGCACCGATGCGGGCTCCGCTGCCGTGGGTGCGCACCACGTTGGCGTTTTCGCCAACGACGACGTCAGTGAGGGTTGTGTCGGGGCCGATGACCGCATCCCGGTGCACGGAGGTCGAGCCGTGAAGCTGCGTTCCGGGAAGGATCGTGACGTCTTCGTCAAGGACCACTGTGGCATCGATCCAGGTTGTGCCCGGATCGACGATCGTCACTCCGGCCCTCATCCACTGGTCCAGGATGCGCCGGTTGAGTTCCGCACCGAGGGCGGCGAGCTGGACGCGGTCGTTCGCGCCCTCCACCTGCCAGCGGTCTTCCGAAACGAGTGCGGCGACCCGGCCACCCTGGCTTCTGGCGATGCCGAGCACGTCGGTGAGGTACATCTCGCCCTGGGCATTCTCGGTGGTGACCGACCGCAGGGCCTCCCTCAGCTGCGCGGCGTCGAAGGCGTAAATGCCGGAGTTGATCTCGCGGATCTGGCGTTCGGCCTCGGTGGCATCCTTATGCTCGACGATTGCCGTGACGGTGCCGTCGGCCGCGCGCAGGATGCGGCCGTAGCCGGTCGCGTCATCGAGCACCGCGGTCAGCACCGTGACGGCGTTCCCACCGGCGGTGTGCTCGGCCACGAGGGTGTTAAGGGTCTGGGCAGTCAGGAGGGGAACGTCCCCGTAGGTGACGACGACGGTTCCGGTGATCGGGGATCCGGCGGCGTCGAGGGCTTCGAGGGCAACCTGCACGGCGCGGCCGGTGCCGGGAACCTCGTCCTGGTCGACCAGCAGTGCCTGGTCGTCGAGCTCGGTCACGGCTGCGGCGACGCGGTCGCGTTCGTGGCGGACCACCACGGCGAGCGCCTCCGGGGAAAGCTGGCGCGCTGCCGCGAGGGCGTGGCCCACCATCGAGAGCCCACCCAGCGGGTGAAGGATCTTGGGGGTGCGGGACTTCATTCGCGTGCCTGCCCCGGCAGCGAGAACGATCACTGCGGCCGGTGGCGGGGATTGCTGAGCTGGTGCCGTCGCAGTGGCTGCGTTCTGGTGGCTCACGAAGAAGCGCTCCTACCTGTTGGGTGTGTCGGCCTGGCGGGCGGCCCACCCGGCCATGTTACCCGGCAGTGTCCGCCGTTCCGCCCATAGGATTCGAACCTATACTCCACAGCTCCAAAGGCTGGGGTGCTGCCGTTACACCAGGGCGGACCATGCGCATGGCCTGCTTGCCGCAGGCATGTGCACACGGGTATCTAGTCTGCCATGTTCAATTAGCTACAGCGAGCCGGGCCGCGGTCCGGGACCGCCGCGCAGCACCTTGCCACGGCCTGCGGCCGGAGCCCCCCGATCCGGAACCCGGTTCGGCGGCCCGCCCGACGGGTGGGTGCGGCCGCCGGCGCGTTGAGGCGGGCCCCCCAATGGTTCGGGAGCAGACCGCGGCGGGGCATTTCGACACTGCCGGCAGTGTGCTTCGACGGGAGCGCAATCCCGGGCGCTTCGGCGGGAGGGAGATCTTGGGCACAGGGAGGGCACCGCGTTCCACGGCGGCCCGGAGGTGGCTTAACGCCGACTGCCGCCGGAACGACGGTGGGAAACCGTTTCAGGGTCCGGCGGCAGGTGCGGGCATGCAGGTTGGTGCTGAGGAATGGGTGCTTCCGGGGAGATGGCAGTGGCGCTTGGCCCCGGTGTTGCGGGGTGGCGCCGGCGCTGGCGGCCGGGCCCCTTCCGGTCGGACCGGGGCGGCTGGCAACCCGGAACCCTCGGGCGGGAGATCTAGAGCGAAAGGATGACGACGACCACGATCACGGCCGCAGCGGCTGCAATCGCCCAACCTGCCTTGAGCCTGCCTGCGGGAGGGGCTACCTGCTTCCGGCGGCGGCCGTGGACTTTTGTGTCATTGTTTGTAGTCATGGCATTCACGCTAGGCGCGCCCGCCTCAGGCGGAACAGAGTAGAAACTACTCGTTCTCGAGGGCGGACTACTTGCCAAATTCCCGGTACCCATCCGTGCCTGCGGTGCTAGATTACGTCCATGTCTCAGGAACAGGAATCCCACGACGGCCGTCCGGTAAGCGCCCCCGATCAGGCCCGGGAGCCGGTGGGCACCCCAGGATCCACGGGGCCCGAGGGCAGGCGGAACACCCAGCCGCCCCGCCCGGCCATGGCTGCCACGGCCCCTGCCCCGATCGATGTTCAGGTGCCGCCGAACGGGCCCGTCAAGGTATCCCGCGTGCTGTGGTTGATGAGTTTCCTCGTCGGGCTTGGCGCGGCCGTGCTCAGCTTCTTCAACCGCGACGCTCAGCTTGAACGGCTGCGGCAGAGCGTTGCAGCAGTCGACGCGGAGCAGGACGCCGAGACCCTTGACACGGTTGCTTCAATCGCATTCTGGGGCAGCCTCGGGGCAGTGGTTCTCGTCATCGTCATAGAGGCTGCCCTGCTCTCGGTGCTCCTGCGGCGGCGCGGATGGGCCCGGTGGGCGCTGCTGGTGATGTTGATCATCCAATTCGGCGTGATGCTTGTGGCGGCCGCCTTCCTGGCGGCTCCCGGCGCCGAGGGAATGTACTTCGTCCTTCTCCTCGCGGCCCAGGCGGTGCTAGCCGGTGCGGCGCTCGTGTTCAGCCTGCTCCCCCGGGCCGGCGCCTGGTTCAGGGACGGCGCCGCCGGGTCCAGGCGCCCCTGAGCCTTCCGTGAGCCCGCCCAGCAGGGCCTCGCAGCTGCGCACCGCGATCGAACAGACCTCCACGGCGGTACGGTCGGTCAGGGGGTTTTCAGCCACCGTGCGCCACCGGCGCAGCTGCGCCATGGCCCCGTTCCGTAGCTCCTCGACGGACGCCTCGTCCGCCAGCCCCAGCCGCTGCGCAGGGGCGATGCCATACCCGCCGACCAGCCGTTCGACGTCGGCCGCGAGGTCCGCGGCAAGGGCAAGCCCCTCGGTGTGAAGGGTCGCCAGGAGCCGCAGTTCCCGGAACTCGTGGGCACTTGCCTGAATCCGCTCAAGGGAGGCGGAAAGCCGCTCCGCACCTGTCCGGGGCCGCTCGCGCAGCAGTGCCTCGACGGCGTGGAGCGCGGTTCGGGCCTTCAGGTGCGTCGCCCGTTCCTGGAACTGCCGCGAGATCAGCCGCAGCAGCTGGTCGAGCCCGCTGCGCCGAGCAAGCTCGTGGGCGAGCACAGTCGGGTCGGAGATCCCGCCGCGGAGCAGCGCCGAAGCTAGGCGGATGCCGAACAGCCCGAACCGGTCGAGAAGCGCCGCGCGGTCCTCGGCGGTGATCTCCACCCCGGGCTGGGACCGCAGGAAGCGGTCGGCTGAGAGCAGCATCAGTTCGCGGTCGGCGCGCTCGAGGCGGGAGAGCTGGGCCAGGGCCGCGAACTCGCTCTGGCGCAGGGTCCTTGCGCTCTGGGCCAGCAGGCCGGCGACCGGGATGACGCCCATCGCCAGGGCGCGCAGGTCGGGATCGCTCCGGTAACGCTCGGCCACCTTCTGGGCCGATAGGAGCGCGTCGATGCGGCCCGCCCCCACCTCGTCGGCCCGGGACAGGACAGCGAGGGCGTTGATTGTGCCCGACTGCCCTGCCGCGGTGTCCCGGAACGCCTCGAGGAAGTTCAGGTCGCTCGCGTGAAGGTGGCGCATCAGGTAGACCACGGCGTCCGCCTCCGAGGGCGCATCTTCGGGGGTGAGGAACGTGGTCGACCGCGCCGAGACGTCTTCGGAGAGCGAGGCAATGCCGGGGGTGTCGATCAGGGTGATGTCCCTGAGGCTCTTCGCGGGCCAGTCGACAACGATCCGTTCGACCTCTTCCGCGGTCGTGGCTCCCATATCGAACTGGAGCCGGCCCTCCGGCCGCCGCACGGGAAGCAGGCGCGGCTCCCCCGCGATGGGATACATCGTCACCCGAGGTGTGTCCCCGTGGCGGTACCAGGTGACGACCTTCGTGCACTCGCCGGTATCGGTCGGGGCGATCTGCTCACCGATGATGGCATTGAGGAGTGTGGATTTTCCCGCCTTGACCATCCCGGCCACGGCAACGCGCAGCGGCTCCTCGAGCCGCCGCGCGTACCCCTCAAGCGCGGCGCGGGCCGCCGGGTCGTCGTCGTAGACCTGTTGGGCCTCATCAAGGAGCGCCGCGACGTCGGCGCTCATCTCACCGCTCACGTCCCTGCGGCAGGTGCCGGTTCGGCGGCGAGCCTGCCAGCCTGCCCGTGCAGCGCATCAACCCGCTGCAGTTCAGCCCGGATCTCGCGGATGCGCTGCTCGCGCTCGAGCTTGTAGCTCGCTGCGGCCTTCTGGGCCGCCATCACAGAATCTGCCAGTGAGCGGTGATGCTCCTCGGCGATCTCGGTGAAGTGGTCGCGCGTGGCGCGCTGGACGAGCCGCAGCCGGTCCTTGAGCTGCTTTCCCACCTGGAAGATGACGTCGTCGATCTGGCGGCGCACCAGCGCCTTCGCTTCGCCCTGCCGGCGCTTCAGGCGGGCCTCCTTGTCCTCGCGGTAGGCTTTGCGGCCCAGCAGGAGCCCGGCGCCGACCGAGAAGGGGTTGATCAGGGACATCCCGATGATGCCGGTGAGCAGGCCGAACATCAGGACGCCGCCGTAGGATCCGCGCATGCCGATGAGGATTTTCTGCATCGGCCCGATCCGGCCCGGGTCGAGTTGGGCAACCTGGTCCACCGGGCTGAGCACGTCTTCGGTGTCCGATACCTGAAGCACGGGCAACGGCACCTCGTCCTCGACGAAGTGTTCGGCAACCTGTTCGGAGAGCCACTGGGCGCGTTCATTGGTCCAGACAAAAGTGTCTGAAACCGCCGAGGCCACGCGCTGTTCGAGCCACTCGGCGAACTGCTCCCAGGTTGGCCCCGGGTCGCCCTCGTCGATCGCCTGCTCGGCGTCGCGCTGGATTTTCCGCAGGCGGTCGCGGAGGTCGTATTCCATGTCCGCGATGAGGTCGCTCACCCCGTCATTGAGGGTGATCTGCCAGCGGGCCGAGCGGCGGCGCTGTTCGTCGGCGCGCTGTTTGGAGGCCTCGAGCTCGGCGATCATCAAGGGCGTTCCCTCGGGATCCTCGAGGGCGCTGAGCTCGGACTGCAGCGACAGGCGCAGGTGCTCGGTGATGGACAGGAGGTCCTGGGCGACCGAACGCCGTTGGAGCCGTTCCGCCTTTCCGAGGACGTCCCTGCGCAGATAGCTCACGAGGGCGGGGAACCCCGACTCGGTGTTCAGGTCGTTGTCCTTCAGCCGGGCAGCGTGGAGACGCAGGTCCGACGACACGGGGATCAGCGGGATGTCGGCACCCACGCGGTCAAGGTGCGCGCGGTCCAGTTCCTCGACCCTGCGCCACTGCGGGTAGAGGTCGGTCTTGGAGAGCACGCATCCGACGTTGGGCGAAATCCGCATGGCGTGGCGCAGGAACCGGATCTCCGGCTCCGTGTACTCCTGGGAGGCATCGGAGACCAGCAGCATTGCGTCTGCGGTGGGCAGCGCGGTCAGCGTTGTCAGCGAATGGGCCGAATCGAGGCCGCCGACCCCCGGCGAGTCGATGATCGAAAGCCCGCCGGTGAGGATCTTGCGCGGAAGGGACACCTCCGCTGCGACGATCCGGCGGGAATTGCCGGGATTTCCCTTTTCGGAGACGTAGGTGGCGATGTCGGCAAGCGGCACGGGGCGGCGCTCAAGGGCGGGCTCGGAGTCGGAATCGTCACCGCCGTCCTTGGGGACCACAATGACGGCGGATGCAGCATCGCCGTGGCGGACGACGGTTGGAACGGAGGTGGCGATGTCATCGTCGACCGGGCATACCGGCGCATTGACGAGGGCGTTGATCAACTGGCTCTTGCCTTGCTTGAACTCACCGACAACGATCACGCGGACGCTTGGATCGAGCAGGCGTTTCCGGGTCTGCTCGAGGCGCCGGCGGAGGTCCGCCCGGTCCCCCGCACTCACCAGTTTGATGCCGTGCTCCACCAGTTGAACCAACTCGACCACAGATGCCCCTATCCGGAAGGATTGCTTCAGACGACACTACAGATCGGCCCGCCTGGAAGCACGCTTCCTGACGGGCCGATCTGCGCTTCTTGAGACAGTCTTTGTTCCCTAGAGGGCCGTGTCTACGTCGACGTCGGCTTCTTCGATGGCGATCTCGTTGTCGACCAGGACAACCGAGTCCTCGATCGAGGTGAATTCGGCGTCGATGTCACCGGTCTCAACGTTGGTCGAGTTGTCCGTCTCGTTGAACGAGTCGTCGATCTCGACATCGACGTGAGTCGAGTTGTCGGTCTCGTTGAACGAGTCGTCGATGTTCACGGTCTCGGTGGTCGTCTCGTTGAACGAGTCCTCAACCTTGACATCGGTGGAGTTGTCGTTGTGCGAGTTCTCGTTGTTGTAGGAGTTCTCGTTGTAGGAGTCCTCGTTGAAGGAATCCTCGACGTTGACCTCGTTGAACGAATCCTCGATGTTCACGTCGGTGTGCGAGTTGTCGGTGTAGTTGTGCGTCTCGTTGTGGGTCTCGTCCTTCGAGTTGTCCTCGTGGTGCGAGTTGTCCTCATTGTGGGAGTTCTCGTGGGTCTCGTTGTGCGAGTTCTCGTGGGTCTCGTTGTTCGAGTTCTCCGTATTGTTGGAGTTCTCGGTGGAGTTGTCGTTGAAGGAGTTCTCGGCGTCGATGTCGACGTCGATGTTGGTTTCGATGTCGGTGTTGCCGATCTCGATGTCCGCGTTGTCTCCCGCAGTGACCGTGTTGTTGGTGGTGTTGTTGGTGGTCTCATCGGCGGCGTTGTCCGTCGAGTTGTCCACTGCAACGTCGCCGCCGGCGGCGATTGCACCGTCGCCCGAGGCGATGATGGCATCGTTGTCAAACATCTGGGTGACGTCGCCGTTGGCCCAGATGTTCTGGTTCACCGACTGGTCGGTGATCGTGTCGCGGTCATCGATGCTCGAGGTGTAGGAGTAGTTGTTGACGACGTGCGTCAGCTGCTGCACCGCGTGGGCGTGGTCGTTGTGGTCGTGGCCCTGGCCGGGACCGTGTGAGTGGCCGCCCGTGCTCGGAACGCCGATCGGACCGACGCTCACTCCGCCGTTGCCGTTGCCGCCGTCGACGGTGGAGGTGTTGCCGCCGGTGTTGTAGTTGCGGTCGAACGAGGAGTCGACGGTAACGGGGGCGTAGTCAACGATGACGGGCATGACCGCGTCGACGTCTTCCATGCAGACTCCGCCGAGCCCTGCTTCGGCGAGGACGCCCTCGGGGTCCTCCTGGAATGCGGCAGCGGCCTCGGGGTCCTTGAACAGGTTCATCAGGAATTCGAGAAGGGTTGTGGCGAGTGTAGGCATTGGATGCTCCCTCAATCTGAAGAGTGTTTTCTCAGTAACCGCCGAGCTGGCTGCTGGCTTGAATCAAACCTAGAACCGGCTGCGGACCCCGCCATCGGGGCCGTCCCCCCTCCTTAACGGGCACCGGTTAGGGGTTTGGGGGAATGCCTGTACAGGGGGTTAGGGGTTTTCGGGTTAGGGGTTTTGCCCTCTCCCGGGATCGGAGGCCCCGCTGAGCCCGGACGCCGAGGCTTCCGGCGGGCCGGGGCGCACGACGGGCTGGGGGTGCCGACGGGCCCGGGCGAAGGACGAGGCGAAGGACGGGCCGGCCTGCGGCGGCGGTTTTCTGTGTTGCCGTGTTCCGGTGTTCCGAAGATGCGGGGAGGCCGGTCAGTCGGCGGTGTCGTCGGTGCGTCCGAGGGCCAGGCGGAGCTGGATGAGCAGGTCGGCCCGGTTCGTGACGCCGAGCCGCCGGCGGATCCGTGCGATGTGGTGCTCGGCGGTGCGCGGTGAGATGAAGATCGCCTCACCGATTTCCCGGTAGGTCCTGCCCTCGAGCACAAGGCGTGCCACTTCGCGCTCCCGGGCGCTGAGTCCTGAACCGTCGCCTGCGGCGGCTCTCGGGCGGGGGGCCGGACGGCGCCTGGCTCCGGCTCCGGCTGGGGCGCTTTGCGCAGGTGTAGGCGCACTGGCGGGCAGCGTGGGGTGGAGGTCGCGTGCGCACGCCATGAGGCGTGCCATGTCCCGGCGGTCGTCGGCACGCGCTGCGGCATGTCCGGCAAGGCGTGAGCCGTCCCACCGGAACCCGGTGGCAGCGAGTTCGCGCGCAGCGGTCTCGACTGTATCGACAGCGAAGTTGCCCGCGAGCACCGAAATCCAGGCCCGTCCGGCCGCAGCGAGGATCGAGGCCAGATGGTAGCTGCCGGCCGCCCGCACGAGTGCGGCGGCATGCGGGGCGAGATCTCCGGGCCGCTCGGAAAGCAGCGCCGCCTGGACGGCGGACCAGTGCAGGGGAACCGACCACAGGGCGGGCTTGCCGAGCCGGGCCAGCAGCGCCCACGCCTCGTTGAGTTGGAAGTCGAGCCGCGCGGAATCGCGTAGCCGTGCTGCGGCGACAAGCAGCTCACCGAGCGGAAGCAGGCAGTAAAGGTCGATCGAGATCCGCAGGATTCCTTCCCTCGCCCGCTGCCATGCAGTGACAAGCGTTGGAACGTCACCTGTGCGCCGCGCAAGGCCCACAAGGAGTGCGGTGTGGAAGAACTCGTCGCGTGGTGGCATGCCGCCCGGCGCCGACGCCGCTTCGGCGGCGAGTGTGCTCGCCCTTTCGGGCTGGTCCTGCTGCAGGGCCGTCCAGGCCCGCAGGAGCAGGAGCCGGGGGCGTGCCGCGGCTCCCCCCTGCCGACCGTTGAGGGCGGCGTCAAGGACGGACTCGGCAACCTCAAGTTCCCCGCTGTTCAAGGCAACGAGTGCGGCAAGGGCGGCAGGGGAATCGGGCAGGGGCACGGCCTGGCCCGAGGCGGTCATCATATCCGAGGCCCGGATCAGCACGGGGAGGGCCTGGGTGGGCGTCGGGCCGAGCGAGTCGGCAATTCCCTGCCCCATCAACGCAACGGACACCGCGAGCAGGGTCGGGGAGCCGGACGAAGCGGCGCTCTGAAGCATCGATTCCGCGCCGTCGCGGTCACCGCTGCCCATCATTGCGACAGCGGCGAGGGCTGCGGAGCCGCCCGCCCGGGTCTCCCCGAGCCACCGGTAGACCTCCGCAGCGCGCGAAAGCATGCCCCGCTGGGCCCACACCGATGCGGAAACGTCGACGGCGCGGGTCAGGTCGGGGATCGAATCCTGGGCAAGGAGCTGGTCGAGGATGCGGCAGGCCCCGTCGAGGTCTCCGGTTGCCGCCGCTGCCTGGGCACGCCGGGCGGCGGTGGGGAGTCCGTTCCCGCCCGCCGTTGCCGCCTCCTCGTACAGGGCCGCGGCAAGGTCGGGCTGCTCGGCGAGGGCGGCGTCCCCCGCTTGCTCGAGTGCCGCCGCCACCCGCGGGTCGGTGAATCCGTCGCGCGCCAGGTCCCGGGCGACTTCGGCCAGTGGGAGCCCATCGGCGGCAAGGGTGTCGACAAGCGCCTGCTGAAGCCCGCGCACGTGGTATTTCGGGGTGGTCAGCAGGACCGCGCGGCGGACGAGCGGCGCGATCCTGCCGTCGGGCAGCAGGAACCCCGCTGCCCGCCCCCGGGCGAGGATGGCATCGACCGCTTCGTCGCCGTGTTCGGCCATCGGCGGAACCTGACGGGGTCCGAAGCCCACGGAGAGGGCGAGCAGCAGCCCACGCAGCGCCGGATCCACTTCGTCGAGGTCGTAGGCAAGATTGTCCAAAACGCTTCGGGGAACGGCTCGGGGCGATCCGGGCTGCCAGCCCTCCTGCTGCAGGCCCGTGAGGAGCCGCTGAACGAGCCAGGTCATTCCGCCGGTCAGCTCGGTGACGAGTTCGACCAGGCCCGGGGGCACGGGCGTGCCAAGGGCAGCGCCGGCATGGGCGGAAATCTCGCTGCGCGTCAGCGGCCCGAGGACCACCGTCGGGTGGTGCTGCTCAAGGGCCGCCAGGAGCGGCCGGAGCGCCGGCGGCCGGGGATGGGGCCGGTATGCGACGATCACCGTCCCCGCGCGGTCCTCGACAAGGGTCGAGATGCGCTCGATATCCGAACTGGTGAGGAGGTGGGCGTCGTCAACGAGCACTGCGGTGTGCCCGCTGCCCGGCGGGAGGTCGAGGGCCGACGCCCCGCGCAGGACCTCGGCCCCTGCGGCGCGGTAGTGCTCCTCGACGGCATCGAGCAGCGCCGTCTTGCCCGAGCCGCCGGCGCCGGCGATCCCCGCAACGACCCGCAGCCCCGGCGTGGCGGCGCTGTTTTCAATCTCGCTGAGGAACGAGGCAGCCGCCGCTCCACGTACCGCTCCCCGCACTGCCACCCCCATAAATCCGGCCCCCATGCCGTTGATCATCCCTCAGGCGCTACAGGCGGTTCGCCGCTGTCGGTGGGAACCGGCTCCGGTTCTGGAGCCGAGGTGGGTGTGAATGTCTGCTCGGGTTCCGGAGCCGGGTCCGGGTCTGGAGCGGGAGCGGGATCCGGGTCCGGAGCAGGAGCCGGGTCGGGATCGGGGGCCGGAGCAGGAGCGGGGTCCGGAGCGGGCGCCGGGGTGGTGGGTGCCGGCTGCTGGGTGGTCGGCACGGGATTCGGGGCCGGAGTGGTCGGGTCCGGATCCGGGGCCGGCGAGGGGTTGTCGCCCGGGGTCGAGCCGGGCGTCGGCGCGCCGGTCGTGGGTGACGGCGCGCCGGTCGTGGGTGACGGCGCGGGCGTCGTCGGCGACGGTTTCGGCGTGTCCCCCGGTTTGGCAGCGTCGGATGTCTTGGGGCCCTGCGACGGAGTGGCGGTTGAGTTCGGCTTCGCCGTCGGGGATTTGTCGTCGGAGGAACGGGTGGACGAAGGCTTGGCGCCCTTTTGCGGTTCGTCGGTTTCCCCGCCCTGCGCCTGGGCTGCGCCGAGCCCTGCCTCCTCGGTCGCCTGGGCGAACCAGCTCTCGGCCGGCCCCTGCGCCTCGCCGGTGTCGGGGCCGGCCGGCGCACCGGTCTCGGCGGGGGCCTGTGTTTCGACGGTGCCGTTCGACTCGGCGAGGGCACTCGCGGCACCGAAGAAGGTGGGGCTCTGCGCCGCCGTGGCGGTCAGGCCGGTGACGAGGGCGGCGGAGGCAACGACGGCGGCCACCCGGACCCGTCTGCGGGACCGGGCCGCTTGTCCGTGGGCGCCCGCCGGGAGGATCGGTGCGTGCCCCTCGGCGAAGGCCGGGCGCACCGGGGCAGCTGCCTCGAATCCGGCAGCTCCGGCGGCTCCGGCCCCAACCACCGGAAGGGTGGCAACGGCATCGTCGTCGTCCGACTCGACAAGGGACGCCGCAGCGAAGGCGGCGCCGAGGGAAATCGACGCCTTGGGGTCGGCGTCGATGGCGATCGGGCGGTTCAGTTCGTCGGACAACAGTTCGGCGACGAGCGGAATGCGTGAGGATCCGCCGATCAGCAGCACGGCGGAGAGGTCAGCGGCCTCGACCTCAGCTGCCTGCATCACCTCGCCGAGCAGGGCGAGGGTCTCCTGCACCGGACCATCGATCATCGCTTCGAACTCGGACCGCACGAGGCGCACCGATGAGGAAACACCAGGAAGCAGCAGGCGGATTGTCGCCTCGGAGTCCGCGGAGAGCGCCTCCTTGGCCTCGGTGCATTCCCTGCGCAGCCTCGACAATGCCGAAAGCGTTTCCGGATCGGAGGGATCTATCCGGGAGAAGGCTTCCCCCGCGCTGGCGGCAACGTGGGCGAAGACGGCGTGGTCGAAATCCGCGCCTCCCAGCCGCTCGATTCCGCCGGGACGTCCAAGGACGGTGAAGGACTGGGATTCGTTCTTGCGCAGGACTGCGGCGTCGAAGGTGCCGCCGCCGAGGTCGTAGACCGCGATGGCGCTTCCGGTTTCCACGCGCTCCTGGGAGGCATAGTGCAGCGCTGCAGCCTCCGGTTCGCTGAGCAGCACGACGTCGGCGAGGCCGACGCCTGCCAGTGCCTGCCGGACGAGGGTTTTCTTGTACTCGCCCCAGGCGGCCGGGTGGGTGAGCGTGACCGCCTCGGGCGCTTCACCTTCGCGCTCCTCTGCACGGTCGACCACCCAGCGGGCCATTGTGGCGAAGAGGTCCTCGGGGGCGACGCTGACGTCTCCCACAACAATCGGCACCGAGTCTCCGATGCGCCGCTTGAACTCGCGCACCACCCGTTCGGGGCAGTCAAGTCCGCGCCGCTCGGCGGCTTCGCCGACCAGGGTCGAACCGTCTTCGCTGAGGAAGATCACCGTAGGCACTGCGCCCCCGCGCAGACCCAGCCCGAGCACCTGGGGCGGAGGAACGGCGTCCCTGCCCAGCCGCGTTATGGCAGCGGCAGTGAAGCTCGTTCCGATGTCAACGCCAAGCACGTAAGGCATATAGCAGTCCTAATGAAGCATCTTCGTTCGCGTAGGTCAGCCTCTAGCTAACACCGCGGTTCAGGCGAAACCCATCGTAATTTCGCCCTTCCGATACTCGTTTTTAAGCGCTTACTACTCGCCCAGCACCTCCGCCGCGAGCAGCCACTGGGCTTCAAGTTCCTCGGTCTCCTGCTGCAGTGCGGAGAGCTTCGCGTTCAGTCCCGCCAGGTACTCAAAGTCGGCGTCCGCCCTTGCGCCGGCCTCGCCCATCTGCTGGTTCAGCTTGCCCTTCTGGGTGTCGAGCTTGGTGATCTGCCGCTCGATCCGCGCCAGATCCTTGCGTGCCTGCCGCAGGTCCGCCTCCGAGGAGGATCCGCCCGCACCGCCCCCGCTGACCGCGGGAGACGCGGCCGCTCCGGTCGCCGTCATCGGGCCGGCGGCGGCGCGCAGTTCGAGGTACTGATCAACACCGCCGGGCAGGTCGCGCAGCCGGCCGTCGCCCAGGAGTGCCATCTGCGTGTCGGTGACCCGCTCGAGCAGGTACCGGTCGTGGGAGACGACAACCAGGGTGCCGGGCCACCCGTCAAGAACGTCCTCGATCGCCGAGAGCGTGTCGGTGTCGAGGTCGTTTGTGGGCTCGTCGAGCATGAGCACGTTCGGCTCGCCGACGAGCAGGCGGAGCAGCTGAAGGCGGCGGCGCTCGCCCCCGGAGAGCTCGCTCACCCGGGTCCACTGCTTTTCGTTGGTGAAGCCCAGCTGCTCAACGAGCTGGCTCGCCGAAACTTCCTTGCCGCCGACGCTGAAGACACGCTTCTCCGACTCGATGACCTCGATCACCCTGCTGTCGCCGAGCTCGTCGAGCTCGCGCACCTCCTGGGAAAGGACGGCCGTCTTCACAGTCTTGCCCCTCTTGAGCCGGCCGGAGGTCGGTTTCATCTCACCGTTGAGCAGGCGCAGGAGCGTTGTCTTACCCGAACCGTTCACCCCGACCAGGCCCAGGCGCTGGCCCGGCGCCAGCCGCAGCGTGATGTCCCGGAACAGGGGGCGCTCGTGCTCCTCGCCGTCATCAATGGCGAGGCTGACGTTCTCGAGGTCAAGGACGTCCTTGCCGAGCCGGGCCATCGCCATCTTGCTCAGGGCCAGGGAGTCGCGCGGCTCGGGGACGTCGGCGATCAGTTCGTTCGCCGCCTCGATCCGGAACTTCGGTTTCGCCGTCCGCGCCGGAGCGCCGCGTCGCAGCCACGCCAGCTCCTTCTTGACCAGCTGAACGCGCTTGCTCTCCACGACGGTGGCCATGCGGTCCCGTTCGGCGCGGGCGAGCACGTAGGCCGCGTAGCCGCCGTCGAAGTCATCGACAACGGCGTCGTGGACTTCCCAGGTGTGGTTGCAGATTTCGTCGAGGAACCAGCGGTCGTGGGTGACAACGAGGAGTCCGCCCTCCGAGGGCCGCCACCTCTGCTTCAGGTGGCGGGCGAGCCAGGCCACCCCCTCGACATCGAGGTGGTTGGTTGGCTCATCGAGCATGATGACGTCGTCGTCGCCGATGAGCAGCTTCGCGAGCGCAACGCGCCGCTTCTGCCCGCCGGACAGCGAGGACACCTTCGCATGCCAGTCGACCTCCGACACGAGCCCGCCCATGACGTCGCGGATCTTGGGGTTCGACGCCCACTCGTGGTCGGCCTGGTCGCCGACGATCGCCTGCCCCACCTCGAGCGCGCCGTCGAGGACGTCCGTCTGGTCGAGGTAGCCCACCGTGACGTCGCGGCGGCGGGTCACGCGGCCGGAGTCGGGGCTCTGCCGCTGGGCGAGCAGGCGCATCAGCGTCGACTTGCCGTCGCCGTTGCGTCCCACCATGCCGATCCGGTCGCCGTCTTCGAGGCCGAGGGACACCCCGTTGAGGATGGTGCGGGTGACGAAGGCGACGCTGAGGTTTTCAGCGCCGAGAAGATGTGCCAAGGAAAACTGCTTTCAGTAAAAGTGCTGCCGGCGGGAGGTTCAGCCGGTGATGGTGTCGGGAACGATCCGCGCCCCGTGCGCCGGCCCGTGGACCGCGGCTGCGGGAAGGCCCTCTGCGGCGAGCCGCGTCTCAAGATCGAGCGCATGCCCGGCGCTTCGGGCCAGGAATGCCACAGTGGGACCGGAGCCCGAGACGATACCCGCCAGCGCGCCTGCTGCACGCCCTGCCTCTAGGATATCGCCAAGCCCGGGGGCCAGTTCCAGTGCCGGCCGCTGGAGGTCGTTGTGGAGCAGCGGCGCAAGGGCAAGGGCGTCACCGGCGCGCATCGCGCCAAGGATTGCGGGATCGATTTCCGGCTGCAGCGGGGGCTCCTCGCCGTTGCGCAGCCGGATTTCATCGAGCAGCCGGTACACGACGGGGGTCGCCAGTCCGTAGTCGGCCGGCACAAGGGTCCAGTGGAGCGGTGTCTTCGAGATGGCGGGAGTCAGCCGCTCGCCGACACCGAGGCCGACCGCGGTTCCGCCAAGCAGCGCGAACGGGACGTCGGCGCCAAGGCCAACGGCGATCTTGGCCAGCTCGTCCCGGGAGAAACCACAGCCCCACAGGGCGTCGCAGGCGAGCAGCGCGGCGGCGGCGTCGGCCGACCCACCGCCCATGCCCCCGGAGACCGGTACGCGCTTGGTGATGTCCAGGTGCACCCCGGTCGAGCCGGCGCTGACGGCGGCGAGCAGGTGCGCGGCGCGCACCGCAAGGTTCGTTGCGTCAAGGGGGATCGCCTCCGGCGGCAGGTTGAGGGTTCCCTGGCCGTTGACGCTGACGGTGACGTCGTCGCCGTCGGTGCCCGTCGCAGTGACCTCCTCATACAGGGAGACGGCGAGGAAGACGCTGGCGATGCCGTGATACCCGTCTTCACGGGGCGGGCCCACCCGAAGCGAGACGTTGATCTTGCCCGGCGCCCGGACCCTCACGGTCCGCGGGCCAATCCGCATATCCCCTGCTCTGCCCGACACCATAGAGTCAAACTTAGATCACTGCCGAATCTGCGGAAAATCGCAGCGCCACGGAAGCGCCCTCCCGGGGCGCCGAAGGACCGACGGGCCGGCCCTCCTGCCCTACTGCGCCTCCTGCAGCGGGAGCGCGCCCCGGGCCTCGGCGATTCGGGCGAATGCCTCGATGTCGAGGACTTCCCCGCGCGCCGTGGGGTCCACCCCGGCCTGCCGCAGGGCCTGCTCGGCCTGCGGTGCGCTTCCCGCCCAGGGCGCCAGCGCAGCGCGGAGCGTTTTCCGCCGCTGGGCGAAGGCCGCGTCGATCACGGCGAAGACTTCCTCCCGGGAGGCCTTGGTCGCCGGAGGGTCGTGCCGGGTGAACCGGACGAGGCCCGAGGCGATCTTCGGCGCTGGCCAGAAGACGTTCTTGCCGACCACTCCGGCTTTCGACATCCGCGAATACCAGGCTGCCTTCACCGACGGCACTCCATATACCTTCGAACCGGGGCCGGCGGCGAGGCGGTCGGCTACTTCGTCCTGCACCATGACGAGCCCTGAGCGCAGTGAGGGAAAGCGCTCGAGGAGGTTGAGCACAACAGGCACCGCGACGTTGTACGGGAGGTTGGCGACGAGCGCCGTCGGCGCGTGCGGAAGCTCCGTCACCCGCAGGGCGTCGGCAAGGACGACGTCGAGTGCGCCGGCACGCTCGGGCCGCCACTGACGCACCGTCGCGTTGAGCTTGCCGGCGAGAACCGGATCAATTTCAACGGCGACGACGCGCTCGGCGGCGTCGAGGAGGCCGAGGGTGAGCGAACCGAGGCCAGGACCGACCTCGAGGACGATGTCGGCGGGTCCAAGCTGCGCGGCAGCGACGATGCGGCGGATGGTGTTGCCGTCGATCACGAAGTTCTGGCCAAGGGTCTTGGTCGGACGGATGTCCAGTTCGGCCGCGAGCCGCCGGATGTCGGCTGCTCCGAAGAGCGGTGCGGGGGGCGGCGTTGTCGAGGGCGAAGTCACCTAGTCATGGTAGCCGCCGGGCGCCCGGCGCGTTTCAGCAGCGGTGCTCCCGGGCCCGCCGCGGCTCCTGTCCCGACCGGTCGGGACGGCCTGACGCCGCGCCCCTGACCGTCAGCCGAGGCCGAGCTTGGCGGAGCAGGAGGGCCAGTGCCCCCAGCCGCCGTTCTGCTTCAGCACCTCCGCGGTGGCGATCTGCTCACCGGGCGAGGCGAGATGCGGCAGCGGGGCGTACTTCCCGCCACCGGCGCCGAGCCAGCTCGACTCGCTGAACTGCAGCCCACCGTAGTAGCCGTTGCCGGAATTGATCGACCAGTTTCCACCGGATTCACACTGGGCGAGGGCCGCCCACGGGCCACCGGCCGGCTGCGCGCCGCCGCGGGCCCGTGCGGGCTGGGCGGGCCGGGCGGGTGCGGCGGCAACTTCGGCGCGCTCGGCCTTCTTCACCGGCTCCTTGGTGCCGAGGGCTATCTGCTCCTCGACAGGTTTGCGGGTCACCTTGTCACTCAGGAGGGTGCGGGAGACTTCCTTGCCGTCGACAAGGTCAACGGAGAAGACCTGGGTGCGCTCACCGCGCACGCCGGCGATCTTGACATCCTTTTCGCCCTTGGCGAGGCGGGGGTCCTCGGTGACCGTGCTGCCGAACGGGAGGGCTTTGGTGACTGTGATTCTCTTGCCGCTCTCAACCCGGGTGATCTTCAGCCCCATCCCGTTCACGACGGCCGAGGAGGAGGGAATTGAAAGCCTGTCTTCGGGGCCGAGGGTGATGCGCAGCTCGGTGAGCAGCTCTCCGAGCCAGGCGGAGGTGGTGGTTGCGGCCTTCGTGCGGCCGTCGACGGTGACGGTCACGTTCTTGGGCGTGGTGATTGTCAGGGGGCCGTCGAGGGCCTTGAGCGGCGTGCTTCCGGCCTCCGAGACCTTCGAACCGCGGGGAACCCCGAGTTCGGAAAGAACGTCGGTGACAGTTGCCCCGACCGTGTGGAGGGTCGTGGCCGAGCCGTCGAGGACGAGCGGGACGGGGCGGGCCTTCTGCACCCGGATTGTCGTGCCGTCCCGGACCTCCGTCGCGAGGGCGGGACTGACGCGGTCGTGCTCGGTAAGGGAGACGTTCGCCTTGGCGAGGACTTCCTGCACTGTCGCGCCGTAGGTCTGCACTGCCGTTGCCTTGCCGTCGACGCTGAGGCGAACCTCCTTGCCGTTGCCCACGAAGGCAACGAGCCCAAATACGAGGCTTCCCATCACAACGCCCTGGCCGGCCTTTTTGAGCAGCCGCATACCCTTATGCTTCGACATCCAGTCCCCCATTACGCTGAACCTCCGGGCACGGGGAACGTCAGCACCGCGGCGGCCCGCGGCCCTGCGCAAAACGGCAGGACGGCAGGCGCGCCCCGAACGGCAATAGCCGCCGGCGCTGCGCAGGCAGATCAGGAGCAGGCCGAAGGGCGGCAACACAGACGCGCTGCCCGATTTCGACCTGCAGTGAACGGTATTAGTCCGGAAAGCCTTCCCCGACCCCGGCTAATGAGTGTCACCGTAATCGAAATGTGACCTGAACCGCAAACCGCGCCACGCTTCCACCGCCGGGGCGGCGCCGGATCAGTCCCAGGACCCGTAGACCGCTTCAGTATTCGAGGTGAGCCTGCCGCACAGTTCCTCGAGGTCGGCGCCGAGCACCTCGGCCATGAAACGGACCGTATAGGGAACCACATAGGAGGCATTCGGCTGGCCCCGGAACGGGTGCGGGGTGAGGAACGGCGAGTCGGTCTCGGTGAGGACGAGGGCCGGATCGGCGAGCAGCAGCGCCTCGCGGAGGTTCTGCGCGTTCTTGAAGGTCACCGTCCCCGCAAAGGACATGTACCAGCCGTTTTCGTTGCAGATCCGCGCAAGGGCCGCGTCCCCCGAGAAGCAGTGGAGGACGACCCGGTCGGGGGCGCCCTCGGTCAGGAGGGTGTCGACGACGTCGTCGTGGGCGTCGCGGTCGTGGATCTGCAGCGCGAGCCGCAGCCGCTTGGCGATGTCGAGGTGGCGCACGAAGGAGTACCGCTGGTTCTTGATGCCGCCCGGTGGGGTGCGGAAGTAATCGAGGCCGGTCTCCCCGATCGCGCGGATGCGCGGGTGCGCGGCCAGCTGCTCGATTTCAGCGAGGGCCGCCTCGAGGGTGCCGTTCTCGGCCAGGACCGGGGCGTCGTTGGGGTGCAGTGCGACTGCCCCAAGCAGCCGGGGATCGGCATCGACGGCCTGCACTGTGAAACGCGAGGATTCCAGATCGGACCCGACCTGCACGGCTCCGCGGACTCCGGCCGCGGCGGCGGCGTCGAGGGCCTCGCGGAGCGTCACCTGCACGAGTCCGTCACGGAAGTCGAGGTGTGTGTGGTTGTCGATGACGGGCACCGGCAGCGGTTCGGGCAGCGGCGGGTATTCGAGTTTGCGCCGCTGACCGCCGCTCTCGGCAGCACGCGCCTTCACCGCCTGCAGGTCCTCCACACCCCCCGGAACGGCAAGTGCCGGCCCCTGCCCTCCGCCGGATCCCGCGGCCGGGTCCTCGGCGCGGTACGGCTGGGGAATACTGCCCGGGGAATAATCGGAGCTGTTGCACATGCCCCAAGACTATCCAGCCGCGGAACTTTCCACCCGCAGGACAGGTTGAGCTAGTACCCTGTAAATCTAGTCAGCCGAAGCACACCCCCGTGGACATTGCCTGTGGACATTGTCGGGGTCGGCACCTGCGCGTCGATCTCCGGCAGCCCGCCGCCGGAGGACCGCAGCGGCACCGCGCGGAAGGTATTCATGGACGTCCAGAACACCGCTGTTGAGGCCCCCCAGCTGCTGCCCTCGGGCGCTTCCACGCCGGCGCCGGATTCGTTCGCCGCGGTCAGCTCCCGCATCCTTGAGTCGATCAACACCGTCATCGACGGCAAACCGGCTGCGGCGCGGCTCGCCCTTACCGTGCTGCTGGCGCAGGGCCACCTGCTGCTTGAGGACGTCCCGGGCGTCGGCAAGACGATGCTCGCCAAGACGCTCGCCCGGACCATCGACTGCAGCGTGAACCGGATCCAGTTCACGCCGGACCTGCTGCCCTCCGATGTCACCGGTGTTTCGATCTTCAACCAGGACACCCGCCGGTTCGAGTTCCGTCCCGGACCGGTGTTCGCGAACATCGTCATCGGGGACGAAATTAACCGTGCGTCGGCGAAGACGCAGTCGGCCCTTCTTGAGTGCATGGAGGAACACCAGGTGACAGTCGACGGGCACACCCACGCCCTCGGTTCCCCCTTCATGGTGGTCGCCACCCAGAACCCGATCGAAATGGAAGGCACCTATCCCCTGCCCGAAGCGCAGCGCGACCGCTTCATGGCCCGCATCTCGATGGGATATCCGGACGCGCGCTCCGAGGCCGAGATGCTTGAGGCCCACCAGTCGGTCTCCCCGCTCAACGGGATCCGTCCCGCGGCGAGCGCCGCCGGTATCGCCGCAATGATGCAGCAGGTCCAGGAGGTTTACGTTTCCCGCGCGGTCAAGGAGTACACGGTGGCGCTGGGCACCGCGACGAGGACCCACCCCCAGGTGCGGCTTGGAGCAAGCCCGCGGGCGCTCCTTCAGCTGCTGCGCGCCGCCAAGGCGAGCGCCGCCCTCGAGGGCAGGGACTTCGTGCTTCCTGACGACATCGCCGGCATCGCCGAGGCGGTCATCTCCCACCGGCTCCTGCTCGACCGCAGGGCAACCAGCGCCGGTGAGACGTCGTCGTCGGTCATCGAACACATCGTGGCGAAGGTGCCGGTGCCGCGCGGCTCCGACGCCAGGCGGACCTGAGCTCCTCCCCCATGGCACTTCTTGACAGGCTCCCTTCCAAAACCCTGACGCAGCGCGGCTGGGGGTTCGTGCTGACCGGGGTTTTCTCGCTGCTGCTCGCCCAGGGCCTCGGCCGCCGGGACCTGCTCTACGTCGGTGTCTTCCTCATCACCGTCCCCCTTCTGTCGGTGCTGCTGCTGCGCCTGATCAAGCCGCGGTTCAGTGTCGAGCGGAACTTCTCTCCCCAGACGATGGAAACCGGATCGACGACCACGGTGGGGCTGGCGGTGAGCGCCGACAGCTTGTCCGGCCCGCCGGTGTCGATGGCAGAGCAGGTTCCCTCCCGGTTCGGTCCGGCACCGCAGTTCACCTTCCCGTCCCGGAATCCGACCCGCGCCGGTGTGAGCCTCTACCAGTACCGGCTGCGCTCCTCGGCACGCGGGATCTACGAGATCGGACCGGTCACCGCCGACTTCACCGACCCCTTCGGCATGGGCAAGTCCCGCCACGTGCTTGGCAGCACCTCGCCGCTTGTTGTGACCCCGGCAGCCCTTGAACTGCTCCACTCCCCGCTGTCGGGCTCCCGCGGCAACGACGGCCAGGCCGCCACGCGGCGGGCAGCGAATCCCAGCGACGACGATGTCATGACCCGGGAGTACCGGAACGGCGACTCGATGCGCCGTGTGCACTGGCCAGCCACGGCCCGGCACAACGAACTGATGGTGCGGCAGGAGGAGTCGGTGACCACCCCCCAGGCGACACTGCTCATGGATCAGCGCCATTCAAGCTTCGGGTACGGGCTCCATGCCGCACTGGGAAGCGACGCCGGACCGGGCGGCATGAGCACCTCGCCGGCCTTTGAGTGGGCGGTGACGGCCGTGGCCTCCATCAGCGCCCACCTCCTCGAGCGGGGATATGCCGTGCGTTTCCTTGACCATTCCGGGGATCCCGCTTTGTTGTCCTCGCCGTCGGCTCCATTTCCGCGCGACGAGGAGTTCCAGGGCCCGGGTGCGCTTGCCTCGCTCACCGAAGGACTCGCCGCGCTGGGTCTGGCCCCCGACACGGGGCGGCGCCAGGGCAGCACCGCGGTGAAGGCCGGGCGGAACGGGCGCATGCCGCTCCGTCGGGCGGCGGCGCGGCGGGAGGAGGCCGAAGCCGAAGCCGCGCACCGGCCATTCGGTGACGGGCTGCTCGACAAGCTGGCCGCGACCCGGCACCGGGGGCCACTTATCGCCGTCCTGGGGCAGTTGACGCGGGCCGAGGCGGTGAACCTCGGCACCGCCTCCGGGTACGGCTCGGCGGCCCTTGCGCTGTTGATCGCCGACCAGCCCGCCCACGCGGAGGTGCAGTTGGACATCCTCCGGGCAGCCGGGTGGCAGGCGGCCGCCGTCTCCCCCCGGGCCGACCTTCCTGCGGTGTGGGCGGGGCTGGGCCTGCCGTCCGGTTCCGCTGCGCCGACGCCGGCACGCGCGGGAGGCGACCGATGACGGCGACACTTGAGCGCCCGCTCAGCCCTGCCCGGCCGGAAGGGAAGACGGCGGCGCCCCAGGAGCGGGCGCACTGGCTCGTAACCGCCGCGGCGGGGACCGCCGTAATGGCGTCGGCCACCAGCCTGAACGGCGTCATCGAATCCTGGACCTGGTTCCTCCCGGTCCTGCGGACAGTCATCCCCGTCCTGCTCGTCATGGCGCTGAGCCGGGCCGTCCGTCTTCCGGAGGCGGTGACCGCCCTGGCCGGGCTCCTCGCGCTCGGCGGTGCCCTCACCGCGCAGTTCCTCAGCGCCCGGAGCATCCTCGGGGTGATCCCCGGGCCCGGCAGTTCGGTGCAGGTGCGGATCCTGCTCAACCGTGCCGAGGAGACAATCACCTCGCAGGTCGCCCCGGTCCTGCCGGGCGCCGGGATCTTCCTCGTGACGTGCGCGGCCATCGGGCTGATCGCCGTCGCGGTGGACCTGCTCGCCACCACCCTGCGCATGCCGGCACTCACCGGGGTCCCGCTGCTGTGCCTCATGGTGGTTCCGGCGATCGTCAAGCCCACCGGCGTCGGCATCGGCCCGTTCCTGCTCACGGCCGCCGCCTATCTCCTCCTGCTGGGCTGCGCCCAGTGGCGGGAGGGCCTGGTCTTTTCGGAAGCCGGCTCGGGGTCCTCCGGATACCTCAGCCGCGGGCTGGCGATCGGCGCGGCAACCCTCACCGTGGTCCTGCTGCTTCCCCTGGCCATCCCCGGATTCACCACCGGCGCGTTCCCGCAGGGATCGCGCCTGAAGATGTGGGGCACCTCCACCGGCCTGAACCCCGCCGTCACCCTGGGAAACGACCTGCGCAACCCCACGGGGTTCGGGCAGATCACCTACGCCACCGATTCCCCCGACCCCGTCTACCTCAGGGCGGTAACCCTTGAGGACTTCTCCGGCCAGCGCTGGGAGCCCGACCAGCGGCTGGCGGAGCGCGAGCGCGGACTGCAGGACATGGGTTCGGAGTCCTTCCGCGCGGCAAACGAGTTCGGCGAGAGCAGCCTTACCCGCATCGACACGCAAAGCTACACGAGCCCCTGGCTGCTCGCCCCCTACGCCCCGGCGAGCGTCACCAATCTCAACGGGCGCTGGACCTGGGATCCGAAAAACCTGAGCATCCTCTCCTACGACGGCGGCACCACCGTACGGCAGACCTACGACGTCCGCAGCTCCAGCCCCGAGGTGACCCGCGAACGGCTCAGCACCATCCGCCTGGCCCGCCGCGGTGTCGTCGACCCGATCTTTACTGAGTTGCCGGAAGACACTCCCGAGATTGTGAAGGAGCGGACCCAGGAGGTTGCCGGAAGGTTCAGGAACCCGTACGACAAGGCACTCGCCATCCAGAACTACCTGCGCGGCCCGGACTTCACCTATTCGGTCGACGCCCCTGTCGAAGGCGGCTACGACGGCAGCAGCATGGACGTGATGGCCCGGTTCCTCGACGTGAAATCCGGGTACTGCGTCCACTACGCCGGAACGATGGCCGTGATGGCCCGCGCCGCCGGCATACCGAGCAGGGTGGCGGTGGGCTACACTCCGGGGCTCGCCACCGGTGAGGTCTACGACGGCCCCGACGACACCGAACTGCGCGAATTCGAGGTCGACTCCCGGAACGCCCACGCGTGGCCGGAGCTCTACTTCAGGGGTGTCGGCTGGGTCCGGTTCGAACCGACCCCTTCGCGCGGGGTCGTGCCCGAATACGCCCGCGCGGCGGTTTCTCCGGCCGGCGCCCCGATCGACGATGAGAACCTGAACCCGGGACGCGTCCCTGGGGTCCCCGGCGCCGCGGCAAGTCCGGGCGCCGAGTCTCCGCAGGGCTCACGCGGAGGCGCTGGGTCTGCCGAGGAATCGGCGGGCGCGGCCGGCGCTGCCGTCCTCGCGGCGGCGGCCCTTGCCCTGCTGCCGCTGCTGCTGCGCACCGCACGCACCGCTTCCCGCCGCCGGCGCGTCCTCGAGGGGCCCGAAGCCGGAGCGGCGACTGCGGCCTGGGAGCAGACCGCCGACGTGGCCAGCGACTACGGGCATCCGATGCGGCCCACCGACACGCCGCGGAGCTTCTCCGTGCGCCTCGCCAGCGAGGCCGGTTTCGACGGGGCTGCCGCCGGTTCGCTGGAGCGGCTGCAGCGGGCCTACGAGCGTGAGGAGTATGCCGCACCGCGCCCGAACCCGCGCCCACTGCCTGCGGCACCGGGCGGCGGCGGAGGTTCAACGGTGCTCGCGCCTGATAAAACCCCAGATCAGCAAACCCCCGACCGGACCACGGGGACCGGCGCGTGGAGCGACGTTGAGGCCGTGACCGCTTCCCTCCGGCGCGGCAGCACCCCCAAGGGCCGGCTCATCGCCCGTTTCCTGCCCCGCTCGCTGGCCGGCGGCCTCCTGCGCGGCGGCGGTCCCCGACGCCCGGAACGGTCCTGACCGGACAAAAGGAACATCCCGTCCCCGGGCGCACAGACGGCCCGGGGACGCTGGCCGCTAGGACGCGGTGGGGTCGGCGATGCCGATGTACTGCGTGTAGAGGTACTCCTCGATTCCCTCGGAGCCGCCCTCCCGGCCGAGCCCGGACTGCTTGACGCCGCCGAACGGGGCCGCCGCGTTGGAGATGACGCCGGCGTTCAGCCCCATCATCCCGGTGTCGAGGCGCTCCCCCATGCGCAGCCCGCGGTTGAGGTCGCGCGTGAAGACATAGGCAACCAGCCCGTACTCGGTGTCGTTGGCCAGCTCAACCGCCTGGTCCTCCGTTGAGAACGTCACGATCGGCGCGACCGGACCGAAGATTTCCTCCTTCAGGATCCGCGACGAGCGGCGAACGTCCTTGAGGACCGTTGGTGCGTAGAAGTAGCCGGGGCCCTCGACCGGAGAGCCGCCGGTCACTGCCTGGGCGCCGTCGGCGAGCGCGTCCGTGACAAGGCCATGCACCTTGTCGCGGCTCTTGGAATCGATCAGCGGGCCGAGCTTGGAGTCGTCCTCGGTGCCGCGCGCTGTCTTCATCTCCGCCATGCGGCTGCCAAGCCGTGACGCAAACTCGTCAGCGATGGATTCGTGGACGATGAAGCGGTTTGCTGCCGTGCAGGCCTCGCCCATGTTGCGCAGTTTTGCCGCCAGCGCTCCGGTGACCGCGGCGTCCAGGTCCGCGTCCTCGAAGACGAGGAACGGTGCGTTGCCACCGAGTTCCATCGAGGTGCGCAGCACGTTCTTCGAGGCCGCCGCGAGGAGGCTGCGGCCAACGGGTGTGGACCCGGTGAAGGAGAGCTTGCGCAGGCGCGGGTCTTCGACGAGCGGACCGGTCACGCCCTGGGCATCCCTTGTGTGGATCACGTTGAGCACCCCGGCGGGCAGCCCGGCCTCCTCCATCACCTGGGCGAACAGCGACGACGTCAACGGCGTGAGGTTCGCGGGCTTGAGCACCATCGTGCAGCCGGCGGCCACCGCGGGGGCCACCTTGCGGGTCGCCATGGCCAGCGGGAAGTTCCACGGGGTGATCAGCAGGCAGGGACCGACGGGTTTCTTCGTCACGAGCAGTCGCGACTTCCCGTCCGGCGCCACGGTGTAGCGTCCTGAAGTGCGCACCGCCTCCTCGGAGAACCACCTGAGGAATTCGGCGCCGTACGCCACCTCGCCGCGCGCCTCGGCGAGGGGCTTGCCCATCTCCAGGGTCATCAGCAGCGCGAAATCGTCGGCCCGCGCGGTGACCAGCTCGAAAGCCCGGCGGAGGATCTCCCCGCGCTCCCGTGGTGCGGTCTTGGCCCAGTCCTCCTGCGCGGCGACGGCGGCATCGAGGGCGGCCGCCCCGTCTTCGGGGCTTGCATCGGCGATCGAGAGCAGCGTCCGGCCGGTGGCCGGATCCTCGATCGGGAAAACCGCGCCGGTTGAGGAGTCCCGCCAGGAACCGTTGATCAGCAGACCCGTGGGAACCTGCGCCAGGAGGTCCTGTTCGCGCTCGACAGTTACAGTCATTTACAACTCCTACAGAAGAAGGGGAACGGTCGCGGTGGCACAGCAGTGCAACGGAGCTCGCAGCTCACGCTAACCCCGCCGCCGCAGGAGTGTCTAGGCGTTCCTGCACCGCAGGCACAGCGAAACGTTGGGCACCTGCACAAAAACCGGAGCGTGGGTCACCGGGAGGCGATGACCGCCGCGTAGAGCTCCCGTTTGCTGACCTTCGCGTCTTCGGCAACGGCGCCAACGGCGTCCTTGAGCCGGGCGCCGCGTCCCACCAGCTCCTGCACCGCGGCCACGTGATCCTCGGGGCGGCTCGGGGGTGCCTCCGGTGCGCCGCCCACGACCACCGCGATCTCTCCGCGCACTTCGCCGTCCTGCGCCCACTCGAGCAGTTCGAGGAGCGACCCGCGCAGCACCTGCTCGTGCATCTTGGTCAGCTCGCGGGCAACAGCGGCAGGTCGGTCGGATCCAAACGCCTGCCGCAGCGATCGAAGCATCGCTTCCAGCCGGTGGGGCGCCTCGAAAAAGACCATGGTGCGGCGTTCCGCGGCAAGTTCGGTCAGCCGGGTCGAACGCTCCCCCGCCTTACGCGGCAGGAAGCCCTCGAAGCAGAAGCGGTCGGTGGGCAGTCCCGAGAGCGCGAGCGCGGTAAGGACCGCCGACGGGCCGGGCGCCGCGGTGACATCGATGCCTTCGGCGGCGGCGGCTTCGACGAGCCGGTATCCCGGATCGGAGACCGACGGCATTCCCGCGTCGGTCACCATGAGGACCGTGGCACCCGAGCGGACCTGCTCAAGCAGCTCCGCGGTCCGGGTTGCCTCGTTGTGTTCGTGGTAGCTGACGATCCGGCCGCCGACGGCCACCCCCAGCGCGGAAACGAGGCGGTTCAGCCTGCGGGTGTCTTCAGCCGCCACAACGTCGGCGCTCTGCAGGAGCCCGATCAGGCGCTCCGTCGCGTCCCCCACGTTCCCGATCGGCGTCGCGGCGAGCACCACCCTGCCGCGGGAGCTGCCGTCGCCCGCGGTTCCCCGGTAGGCGGTGAAGCCGGGGGCCGGGCCGGACCCGTCCGGAGCGCGCCCGGTCTCGCCCGTTCCGACGCCGGGCTCGGTGCTTTCTGCTGCTGGCTCATCCACCCGACAAGCCTAGCCCTTCGCGGCCCGGCCGGCCCCGCACCGGGCGCCGGCCAGGGCGCGCTTAGTCCGTCGTCACGTCCTTCGTGGAATGGTCGTACTCGAAAGTGACCTTCCCGCCGGGGTGGTGGAGTTCGTGGTCGGGACCGCCCGGAACGCCGTAGGCGCCGTAGTTCTCGACCCAGGACCTGTCGATGGCCACCTTGTATGCGTAGGCGCCCGGCGGCAGGTCGACGGTGATCTTCCACTTCTGCTCGGCGGGGTCGAACACCATCTGCGCCTCGTCGACGTGCGGCGCCCAGTTCTCCGACGCCCCAAGGTGGGAGGCGAAGTTCCCGGCGATCGCAACGGCGGCTGGCTGGCCTGCGCCTGGGGCGGCCTCCTGCGCTGCCGGTCCGGAGCCGGACTCGGAACCCGCCTCCGCGGCGTCGCTGGGAACCGGCGTTCCGGCCGGCACCGGAGTGCCGGAGGGCATCGTCGTACCTGCCGGCACGAGCGGCTCGGCCGGCACCGGTGTTCCCGAGGGGATCGGCGTGCCCGAGGTCATGGCGGCGGTGAATGACTCGACGTCGGGAAAAGCGGCTGCTGCCCGCAGTCCCTCCTCGGTGACGGCCCATCCGCTCCTTCCCTTGACCAGCCATCCGACCTTCACGAGTTTCGAGGTCGCGGTGGTGAGCGCCTTGAAGCCCCGGGGCACCCCGCCGCTGAGCAGCTCGCTCTCCCGTTCATCGAGCGGCACGCGCGTGATGGCCTCCGTGAGCACCGCGCTGCTGGCGCCGCGGGGCTCGCCCGCCTGCGCCTGCCCTGCCAGGATGTCCAAGACTGCCTTCAACCGGACATTCGTCTTGTCCTGCGGCTTCGTTTTCACAATTGACCTTCCACGTGGCTTCTCTCGGTGCGCGGGGCGGTGCGCGGCACCGCCCACGTTCACGCTAGGTTATTTCCGTGGAGTCCTCAATACCGCCCACCGACGCACGGGCGACCTTGCCTCCGCGCGCCACGGTAGTCTAGGCCTATGGGGAACCATCACCACGGACACGGCACCGACCACACGCACCGCGGTCCGCTCGCCGGGGCTTTGGCCCTCACGCTCGCCGTCTTCGTGCTCCAGGTCATCGGTGCCGCGTGGACCGGCAGCCTCGCCCTCCTCTTCGATTCGGCGCACGTCTTCACCGACGCCGCAGGGCTGGCGATGGCGTTGACCGCCGCGACCCTGGCGATGCGACCCGCAACGGCCCGGCGCACCTGGGGGTTCCGCAGGGCCGAGGTTGTTGCGGCGATGGCACAGGCGGGCGTGCTGCTCGTCGTCGGGCTTTACGTGCTGGTCGAGGGGGTCCAGCGGCTGATCACCCCAGTGGACGTGGCCGCACCGGAAATGGTCGTCTTCGGGGTAATCGGCCTGGCGGGCAACCTGGCCGCACTCGGCGTCCTCGCCCGGCACCGCACGGCCAACTTCAACCTGCGGGCGGCGTTCCTCGAGGTGGTGAACGACGCCCTCGGGTCCGTGGCGGTGATCGTCGCGGCGGTGGTCATCACGCTGACGGGCTGGATGCGCGCCGACGCGATCGTGGCGCTGCTGATCGGCGCGCTGATCATTCCCCGCACCGTGCGCCTGCTGCATGCGACGGTCAACGTCCTCCTCGAATCGACGCCGGCGGGAATCGACCCGGATGCGGTGCGCTCGCACATTGCGAGGCTTCCCCACGTAACCGATGTTCACGACCTTCACATCACACAGATCGCGACAGGCCTGCCCGTCCTGACCGCGCACGTTGTGGTCGAGGACGACTGCTATTCGAGCAACAACGCCCATGCCGTGCTCGACCAGCTCCAGGAATGCGTGGTCAAGCATTTCGACCTCAGCATCGAGCACAGCACCTTCCAGATCGAACCCGCCAGCCACCGCCTCCACGAGGACCGCCTGGCCCACTGACGCCGGCGTCCGCCTCGTTCGGACGGGAACCGGGCGGTGCTCCCGGTAGCATTGCAGGGTGAGCCACACAGCCCTCCTGGACCCCGGAAAAGCCCCGGGCCGCCCCCGGGCAACCTGGCTCGCTTCCCCCTCGTCCGCCTTCACCCGGCAGGCGCTGCTCCAACGGCTCCTCGGGGCCGCGCCGCACGGGCCCCTGATGTGGATTCTGCCGGTCGCCATGGCGGTCCTTGGCGGGGTGCTCCGCTTCGTGCGGCTTGCCGAACCCGGGTCGCTGATCTTCGACGAGACCTACTACGTCAAGGACGCGTACTCCCTGCTCCAGTCGGGCTACGAACGCGAATGGCCGGAGAACGCCAACGACTCCTTCAACGCCGGCGATCCGTCGGCGATCCTTCCAACGGCCGACTACGTGGTCCACCCGCCCGTCGGGAAGTGGATGATTGCCGCGGGCATGGCGGTCTTCGGTTCGGACAACCCCTTCGGATGGAGGTTCTCGGCAGCCCTGATCGGGACCCTGTCCGTCCTGCTGATCGCCGTCGCGGCGGGGCGGCTCTTCGGCTCGCCGATCCTTGGCGGAGCGGCAGGGCTGATCCTCGCCGTTGACGGCCACCACCTCGTCCACTCCCGGACCTCGCTCCTCGACATCTTCCTCTCCTTCTGGATCCTTGCGGCGTTCACCGCGCTGCTGCTCGACAGGGACGCGTCGCGCCGGAGGCTCGCGCTCCTGCTCGGCCGGCACGCGGCCGCGGCGGAAAACGGCGTACCGGCACAGCACCTGCTGCGCTTCGGCCCCTGGCTGGGCATCCGGCCCTGGCGCCTCGTCGCCGGGATCTGCCTCGGGCTCGCAGTGGGCACGAAGTGGTCCGCCCTGCCCTACCTCGCGGCGTTCGGGCTGCTCACCGTGGCCTGGGACCTGAGCGCCCGGCGCATTGCCGGAGTGCGGCGCTGGGCGACGGGTGCGGTGCTGAAGGACGGATTCCAGGCCTTCGTCTCTATCGTTCCCGTGGCCGCGCTCACCTACCTGGGGACCTGGTCCGGCTGGCTGCTCTCCAAGGACGCATACGACCGCCAATGGGCGGCGGACAACCCCTCGGAGCAGTGGGGCTGGGTTCCCCCGGCCCTGCGTTCCCTTGCCGAATACCACCGCAGCGCCTACGAGTTCCACAAGGGGCTCGGATCGGACCACCCCTACGAATCGGGCGCCTGGTCCTGGCTGCTCCTTGGACGGCCGACCTCCTTCTTCTATGAAAAGCCGGGCGCCGGCGAGGGCTGCCTTGTCGATTCGTGCTCGCAGGCGGTCACGGTGCTCGGCAACCCGGTGATCTGGTGGAGTGCTGCCCTCGCCCTTGGCGTGCTGCTCTTCGCCTGGGCGGGCCGCAGGGACTGGCGGGCCGGCGCGGTCCTTGCCGGCGTCGCCGCTGGCTACCTGCCGTGGTTTCTCTACCCCGAACGCACAATGTTCTACTTCTACGCCGTCGCCTTCGAACCGTTCCTCGTGCTCGGCCTCGTCTACGGCCTTGGGCTCATGCTCGGCCGTCCCGACGACCCGCACCGGCGCAGACGCCGCGGTATTGTGCTCGTGGGGCTTTTCCTTGCCGTCGTCGTCCTGGTCTCCGCCTATTTCCTCCCCGTGTGGACCGCCGAAGTCGTCCCCTACGAGCAGTGGCGGCACCGGATGTGGATCCGCAGCTGGATCTAGGGCGCCCCGATCAACCCTCCGAAAGCGAGTCCCGGTGCCGAAATCGTCAACACACCCCCTGGCCGGCCTGCGCCCGGAAAGCAACATCACCGACCTCCTCCTGCGCCGGCACGCGCTCGCCCCGGACGCGCCGCTGTACGCCGTGCGCACGCCGGGCGGCTGGAACGACATCAGCGCCGAGGCCTTCCTCGCGGAGGTGCGCGGCGTCGCCGCAGGATTGATCGCATCGGGGGTCCGGCCCGGCGACCGGGTGGCCGTGATGTCGGCGACCCGGTACGAATGGACGCTCGCCGACGTCGCAATCTGGTTCGCCGGAGCGGTGACGGTTCCGATCTACGAAACCTCCTCCGCCCACCAGGTGGCATGGATCCTTGAGGACGCCGCGCCAGTGGTCGTCCTGGTCGAGGACGACGACAAGGCCCATGTGGTGGCCGAAGCGGTCCGTGCCGGCGCCGGCGGGGAACCCCGGGTGTTCCGGCTGAGCCCGTCGGAGCACTCCGCGGGCGCCGGCCTCGAGGACCTGGTCCGGAGCGGGCGCGGCATCAGCCCCGCCCGGATCGAAGAGGCGCGGAGCGCCTGCGGCCTCGAGGCCCCCGCGTCGATCGTCTACACCTCGGGCACCACGGGCAACCCCAAGGGCTGCACCATCACCCACGGGAACTTCGCCCTGTTCGCGGTCAACACCATCGAGTTCCTCCCCGAACTCCTCAAGGCGGAAAACGCCCGCACCCTGATGTTCCTCCCCCTCGCCCACGTCCTTGCCCGGGCGGTGCAGGTCGTCTGCTTTTCGGCAGGAGTCACCCTGGCCCACAGCGGATCGGCCGAGGAACTCCTCGACGACCTCGGCACGTTCCGCCCCACCTTCCTGCTCGCGGTGCCGCGCATCTTCGAAAAGATCCACGCCGGTGCGCGCCAGCGGGCCGCGGCGGCTGGAAAGGGGCGCCTTTTCGACGCGGCGGAGCGCACCGCCGTCGCCTATTCGCGGGCACTCGATGCGAAGGCGCGCGGCGGGCGCGGGCCGTCCCCGGCCCTGCGCGTGGCCCGCGCCGGGTTCGACCGCCTCCTCTACCCCCGGCTGCGTGCCGTGTTCGGCGGCAACCTGACCTACACAATTTCCGGGGCCAGCCCGCTCAGCGAGCACCTCGTCCACTTCTTCAGGGGCGCGGGCATCCTCATCCAGGAGGGGTACGGGCTCACCGAAACCACGGCGCCGTGCACCGTGAACACGGTCGGCTCGACCCGCGTCGGATCGGTGGGCATCGCCATGCCCGGCACTTCACTGCGCATCGACGACGACGGCGAGATCCTGGTGCGCGGAACAGGCGTTTTCGCCGGCTACCACAACAACCCCGCTGCCACGGCTGCGGCGTTCACCGCCGACGGATACTTCAGGACCGGTGACCTCGGTTCCCTGGACGGCGACGAATTCCTGACCATCACGGGCCGCAAGAAGGACCTTCTCGTGACTGCCGGCGGGAAGAACGTCGCTCCCGCCCCGCTTGAGGAGAAGCTGCGTGAACATCCCCTCGTGGCCCACGCCGTCGTGGTGGGCGAAGGGAAACCGTTCGTCGGGGCCCTCCTGACCCTCGACGGGCAGGCGCTCGCCGCCCGGGGGTCAGTGCCCCCAGGTGAACCGTCCGCCGATCCGGAGATCCTCACGGAAGTCCAGGCGGCAGTGGATGCTGCCAACGCGACCGTCTCCAGGGCCGAGCAGATCCGAAGGTTCACCGTGCTCCCCGGGGACTTCAGCGCGGAGGCAGGTCAGCTGACCCCCACCCTCAAGCTCCGGCGCGCCGCGGTGGTGGCGGAGCATCATGACGCCGTCGAGGCGCTCTACCGGGCACCCCGCCCCTGACCCGGGCGCCGCAGCAGCGCACGCGGCGGTCGAGGCGGATACTTGAAGGACCTGCCGTCGAATCCCCTCCGGCAGGGCGGCGGCTTCGCAGGGTAGGCGGACGGGCGGGGTGGACAATGGCGCTTTTTCAGGACCGTGTTGAGGCCGGGCGCAGGCTCGGCGAGCGGTTGGGCCACCTGCGCGGCACGCCCGTTGTTGTCCTCGGCCTGCCGCGCGGCGGCGTCCCTGTGGCATACCAGGTCGCCGAGGCGCTGCGGGCGCCGCTCGATGTGATCGTGGTGCGCAAGCTCGGGGTTCCCGCCCAGCCGGAACTGGCAATGGGCGCGATCGGCGAAGACGGCGCCCGGGTGCTTGAGGACCGGGTGCTCGGCGCGGGCCGGATCTCGGAGGCGGAACTGGAGGCAGTGGAGCAGCGTGAACGCCAGGTGCTCTCCGCGCGCACCGCGCTGTTCCGGAGCGGCCGCGGCCGCCGGGACCTCGAGGGGAAGGCGGCACTGATCGTCGATGACGGAATGGCGACCGGGGCCACGGCCAGGGCCGCCTGCAAGGTCGCCCGGGCACTCAGGGCGGCATCGGTGATCTTCGCCGTTCCGGTCGCTCCCGCAGCCGCCCTGCGGCGCCTCGATGAAGCCGACGAGGTCTTCTGCCTCGCCTCGCCCCGGTTCTTCCGTTCGGTGGGCGAGCACTACAGGGACTTCTCCCCCACCACCGAGAACGAGGTCGTGGCCCTGCTCGACGCCGCGCGCAGCCTTGAGCACCGCTGGACGGCAGAGCAGGACGGCTCGCGCTAGGCCTGCGGACGGAAGCTGGCGGGCGAATTGTCACGCACGCGAATATCCATTTCGGCCCGACCCGGATCGGACCTACGCCGGCTTTTCCAATTCCACGTTGAAGTGATGCAGGCCAGGGAACGCCGCAGCACGCGGAAAACACTTCACATATTCGTCATATTGTCCGTTGCCCGATCATGAATTCGGGCGCGGCAGCGGAGTGCGTGCGGCAACACCGCCGGAATTGCCCGAATGACGGTGCCGCAGCGTTCCAGAGGGCCCGGTGCCACATCCGAAGTGCCCTTTCAATAAAGCTGGTTCGGTGATAAAACGAGCGACTAAGCGACGACTGCCGCTTCCCGAAACTTCAGGGAACGCACTGGAAGCGAGAAGGTTTGTTCCCACCGTTACGGGCACGGCCACCGATGGAGGAGCACGATGGGCATCATTTCGTCCGGGTTCAGGGGGCGCAGGGACAAGAACCAGAAGGGCCTGCCGCCGGGCCAGTACAGAACTGACAGCTTCCCGGTCCTCTCGGCGGGCCCCACTCCCCGGGTCGACACAGCCGAGTGGGAATTCAAGATCCTGACAGAAAAGGGAGCAGAGCACCGCTGGACGTGGGAGGAGTTTCAGAACCTCCCCCAGCAGGATGTCACCGTCGACATCCACTGCGTCACGAGCTGGTCGAAATTCGACACCACCTGGAAGGGAGTCTCGCTCGACACTTTCTTCGGCGACGTGGATACCGCCTACAACTACATGATGTTCACGAGCTACGGCGGCTACACGACGAACCTGGCGGTCGAAGATGTCCTCGACGGCAAGGCGTGGGTTGTCCACAAGTTCGACGGCGAGGACATCGCCCCGTCCCACGGCGGCCCGGCCCGCCTGCTGGTGCCCCACCTGTACTTCTGGAAGAGCGCGAAATGGGTCCGGGGACTGCGCATGATGCCCCAGAACGATCCGGGCTTCTGGGAGAGCAACGGCTACAACCTCCACGGCGATCCCTGGCTGGAAGAACGCTACTGGTGAGCCGCACCTGGCGCACCGCGGACGTCCTCGGCGTTCGGCCGGAGACGGAGTCAGCCACGACCATTCGGCTCCGGTTCCCCGCCCCCGTTGAAGTTACCCCCGGTCAGCACATCGACATCCGCCTGACCGCCCCCGACGGATACACGGCCGTGCGGTCCTTCTCCCTTGCCGCGTTGCTTCCGCCCGACGAGGTCGAGCTTACGGTGGAGGAGCTCGTCGACGGCGAGGTTTCCCCGTACCTGGTGCGGGAGCTCGCGGCAGGGGAACAGCTCGAGGTGAGGGGCCCGGTGGGCGGCTGGTTCGTCTGGGACCCCGCCGACCCTTCACCGGTCCAGCTGATCGGCGGCGGCTCGGGCGTTGTGCCGCTCATGGCGATGGCCCGCACGCGGCACGAGGGCGGAATCTCCACTCCTTTCCACCTGCTGTACTCAGCGCGCAGCGAGAAGTCGGTGTTCTACCGGAAGGAGCTCGATATGCTCGCAGCAAGTGCCTCCCCGCTGGTCGTGAAGATCATCTACACACGCAGCGCGCCGGACGGCCAGCCCGCGGGCCGGCTCACCTCGGAGTCCCTCCTCGCGAACGTCCTGCCCGCGGCGGACAACCCCGCTGTCTTCATCTGCGGGGCCACCGGCTTCGTGGAATCCGCGTCTTCATGGCTGGTCGAGGCGGGCTATCCACCGGAACGCATCAAAACCGAACGGTATGGCGGAATAGGGGGCGACGGATGACCGTCAACGACGGCCCACGGGCCGGGTATGTGAACGACACCGAACATCTCGACGGCAACGCACTGGCAGGGATGTTTTCGGAGGTTTTTGCCGCCGACCTCACCTCGGCAGTCGGCAGATGCGCCAACTGCGGGGCTTCGGGGGCGCTCGCAACAACCCACCTCTACCACCGCGCACCCGGGATGACGCTGCGGTGCGCCGGCTGCGGTGCGGTGCTGATGCGGATGTGTGAGATCGGCGAACGGATGGTGCTCGACCTGCGCGGGCTCAGCTACCTGAGCATCGCAAAGCCCTGACGGGGCATTGCCCCGGCTGCCTCAGCAGTAGGCCCGCTTCCCGCGCCTACTGCCGGGCTTTCCGGGCCTACTGCTGGGCGGCTCCGATGTTCACCATCCAGCTCACGCCGAACTTGTCGCTGCACATCCCAAAGCTGTCCCCCCAGGGCGCACGCTCAAGGGGCAGTTGGACGGTGCCTCCGTCGGCGAGCCTGTCCCAGTAGCCCTGCAGCTCAGCCTCGTCTTCGCCGCTGAGCGAGACCGAATAGTTGGAGCCGGTCGAATACTCCATGCTGTTGGGGGTGTCGGCGCCCATGAGCACCATTCCACCGTCGGTCACGAGCATCGCGTGCATGATCTTGTCCTGTTCGGACGGATCCTCGCTCGCATTGAACTCCGCGTACGTGCTCATTGTGAGTTCGCCGCCAAAAACGGACTGGTAAAACTCCATCGCCTGCTTTGCCGTGTCACGGAATCCCAAATAGGGATTTAGTCGCGTGCTCATAATTCAGCCTCCTGGTCGCCATTAATACAGCTCGAATTATCTTCCCCTGTGCCGCTTCGGGGAAGCCGGGAATGCAAGAAGCAGAAGCCTTGGTGGAAAAACGGGTAGCTGCCGGTGGCGGGACGTACCGGCCGCGGCTACAGCGACGGGGCGCCGGCGGCGCGGTGCCGCTCCTGGAGTGCTATCTGGGCAGCCCGGGACCGCGCACGCCGTGCACGGGTCGGCCAGGCGGCAATGAGCGTGAGAACCGTCGCGAGCAGCACCAGCACCCCCACGGTTGCTGCGGCGTCGGTCCAGAACTGCTCGGGGAAGAGCCGGATGAGCGTATCGTCCTCCCGGAAGGTCCACGTGCCCTCGGCGAAGAACAGGCCGTGGACCTGCGCAAAGAACAGCTCCCAGGCCAGCACGGCAGTGGCAGCGAGCGCGGCAATGAGTGCGATGGTGAGGACTGCGCCGGAGAACAGCGCCCTGCGGATTCCTCCCTTGTAGCGGCGGGCGAGATAGATGCAGGCAGCAATGCTCGCCAGCAGCATGATTGCGGCAACGACAAATGAGGCACCGAGTACCGACTTCACGTCCTGCATGTGGCTGACTTCGCTGTCGAGGAACAGCTGGCGCCCCTGTGCGTCAACCAGCCCGCCGAGGTAGCGCGCGGGGGCCAGGTTGAGCACGTAGTCGACGGCGTAGGACCCGTAGGTCATGCGGTCCTCCGTGGAGAACCCGAAGCTGTCCGAAGGGAAGCCAGGGCGGTGGTATTCGGCCCAGAGGAACAGCGACGACGTGACCGCCCGCACTGCTCCGGCGAGCACGATCACCGGGAAGAACAGTGCAATCAGAACCTGGAGGAACCGGGCCAGGACGGGCTTGGCCCGCACCGCGTGGTCGCGTTCACGGGCCCTGCGCTGGACCTCTTCCTCGGAGGGCCGCAGTGAGAGGGACCCCGTTGTTGAGGCAGGTTCGGCCCCGGTGCCGTTCCGGACCGGATCCACGCGCGTTTCGGGATCCTTGACGTGGGCTCCCGCGGCGTGTCCGGCGGCTGTACCGGCACCTGAGTCCGCGACCGGAAGCGCAGCGGTGGCAGGGCCCGCCGGAGCGGAGTGTGAATCGGCGTCCGTGCCCGGCGAAGCGGCGCGGGAATCACCGGCGGCGGGGGCCGCGACAGGCAGTGCGGCGGTGGCGGGGTCCGCCGGGGCGGAGTGCGAAACACGGGTGTCCGGTTCCGTCACCGGCAGCGCGGCGGTGGCGGGGTCCACCGGGGCGGAGTGCGCACCACCGTTGATCCCGACGCCGTCGCGTGAAGCGTGGGGCGATCCAGCAGGAGCTTCTGCGTCCGGCTCCACCTCGGACTGCCCTGCGGAGTGCGCGCCGGTGAGGAAGCGTGAAACGTCGGGCATCGTGCTTGCCTTGCGCATGGGGAGCGAACTGCGCTGCGCGATGACCGGCTCGCGGGGCGCGGGATCCGTTCCGGGCTCCTGCCCGGTACCCGCAGGCTCGTGCTCTCTGCCGGTTTTGTCGATCTCTGCCACTGCTGGGTCTCCTCGCTGTGCGTCAGCCGCCCCGGGCGGCTCCTGTTCCTCGAGCGTACCGGCCCGCACCCCCGCCGTGCCGGAGGCTCCCCGCGGTCCTACGCCGTCCTGAGTGTTTCGCCCCTGTCGATGCGCGCGAGGTCCCCGGTGTGCCCGGCCCGGACCGCCCTGCGGCCGAGGATAAGGGTGTAGGCCCAGTAGGCGGCGAGCACCAGCGCGCCGATCGCGATACGCAGCCAGGCAGGGAGCATGCTGGGCGTGACGAAACCTTCGACGAGCCCCGAGACGAACAACACGAGGACGAGCCCCAGAGCGACGGTGATGAGGGCGCGCCCTTCAGCGGCGAGCGCCGAGGCGCGCGGCCGGCGGCCCGGGGCAACCCAGACCCAGAACAGGCGCAGGCCCGCCGCCGTCGCGATGAAGATCGCTGTAAGCTCCATCAGCCCGTGGGGGAGGATGTAGATCAGGAACACATCCATCCGGTCGTAGGCGGCCATCATCCCTCCGGCCATGCCAAGGCCCTGCGCGTTCTGGTAGAGGATCCACGGCGCCCAGATGCCGGTGACGCCGAACGCGACGGCCTGGAGCGCAATCCACGCATTGTTCGTCCACACGGCGCCGGCGAACGACGCCGCCGGGTTCTCGGAGTAGTAGTTGACGAAGTCTTCCTCAACGTACTGGCGGAGCTCCTCGTCGGTGCCCAGCGCGGCGATGACCTGAGGCGTTGTGGCGGCCCAGAACCCATAGAGCCACGCGACGCCGAGGAACAGGATTCCGACGACGACGGTCAGCCAGCGGATGCGGTAGAACGCCGCAGGCAGCGATGCGGTGAAAAACAGTGCCATGTCCTGGAGGAAGTCCGAGCGCGCACCGGTGAACCGGGTCCGTGCCCGGGAGAGCCGCATCGAGAGGTCCCCGGAGAGCGCACTTTCCGGAGCGACGGAGCGGATCATCGACAGGTGGGTCGAGACACGCTGGTAGAGGGTCAGGAGTTCGTCGGATTCCTCACCGGCCAAGCGGCGCCGCCGTACCAGTTCATCAAGCCGTTCCCAGTCGGGGCGGTGCACTTCGCGGAAGGCGTCGACGTCCATGCGCCTACCCTATAGGGTCGCGGGGGCGGTTAGGCTTGCACCGGAAACGCCGCATCGGCCCGGTCCGGGAGATGCACGGTGCGCGAGGAAGAGGGGAACCGCTGTGAACCAGGTCGTCACCGGCGAGGCCGTGGTGCTCGAGCTGCGGCCGGCAGGCTTCGCGGGCCGCGCACTGAGTGCCCTCATTGACGCCGTCGCCCAGGTCCTCCTGCTCTTCGGAATCCTGATGCTGGTCGGCGGCACGCTCGAGGGCGTCTTCGACCCGGCGCTGACCCGCACCCTCGGACTGGTGCTCGTCCTGTTGGTGTTCCTCATCCTCCCGGTCACCGTTGAGACGCTTACGCGCGGCAAGTCCCTGGGTCGGCTGGTGACGGGCCTGCGGATCGTGCGCGACGACGGCGGCGCCATCCGCTTCCGGCACGCCTTCATCCGGGGCATGCTGGCGGTCCTTGAAATCTACTTGCTGCTCGGTTCGCTCGCGTTTGTTGTCGCACTGTTCAACGAGCGCTCGAAGCGCCTCGGGGACCTGCTCGCCGGAACCTATTCGATGCGGGAGCGGGTGGTGGTGAAGCCGCGGGTCGCCGCTCACATGCCGCCCGGGCTTGAGCAGTGGGCGTCGACCGCCGACATCGGGCGGCTCCCCGAGTCCCTCGCGCGGCGGGCCTCACAGTTCCTCGCCCAGGCGCCCCGGCTGAACCCGCTCTCGCGGACCGCGCTCGCGATGGACCTGGCCCACGAGATGAGCCCGCATGTGGCTCCTGCTCCCCCGGCCGGCACGTCCGCCGAGGAGTTCCTCAACGCCGTCATCGCGGCACGCCGCGAGCGGGACTACAGCGCGCTGTCCCGGCAGAAGGCCCGGGCGGCGGAGGCGGCCCAGCGGCTGCACCGGCTTCCGTTCAGCTGACGATACGGCGCTGCACTGGACAGGACGCCACGGGTGCCGGGATCGGTCAGGGCTGGGAGGAGTATTCCTCCCACGAGAGGTTCCAGTCACCGAACCCGTCGTGGACGTACATGGGGCCGTAGTTGGTGTTGAGGATCTGCACCACGTCCCCTGCGCTGAAGGTGTTGTAAAAGTACTCGGCGCCTTCAGGGGACATGCCGACACAGCCGTGCGACACGTTGAACTGCCCGAGGGCCACCTGCGCCGCGGGCAGCGCCTCGTGCACGAATGCCCCGCCGTTGCTGAGCCGGCTGGCATTCTTGACCACCGTGGGAGGGTAGTAGGCGTCGTCGCCGGGCTTGAGCCCGATCGATTCCGCCGTGAACTTGGTCGACTCGTACTTCTCCATGACCACGTGGTAGCCCACAGTGGAGGGCCATTCCTCGGTGCCGAGGGTGATGGGGAAGGTCCGGTCGAGCTTGCCGTCGAGGTAGACCTTCATGGTTTTCGTCTTGTTGTCCACAACGGCCAGGCGGGTGTTGTGGGTCTTGACGGTGAACGTCCGGTCGAAGTTGCCGATCATCGAATTGCCGAAGTCGACGCCGAACAACTTCATGTCAACGGTGATCGTGCTGTTCGGCGCCCAGAACTCCTGGGGCCGGTAGCGGACCTTGGTGTCGCTCAGCCAGTAGAACGCTCCGGTCTGCCCGCTGGTGCTCGTGACCTTGATTGCTTTTTCGACGGCGTCGCGGTTGGTCACAGGTTCGCTGAAGTTGATTTCGAGGGGGTGGCCGGTGCCAACGGTGGAGCCGTCGAGCGGGAAGAGCGCCGCGTCGGCCTCGTTGGCCGGTTCGACGGTGGTGAAGCTCTTCTCGCTTGACGTCTTCGCCCCTGCGGAGTCGACGACCGTGAACGTGAACGAATACGCGGTGTTGAAGGCCAGCCGTTCCGTGGCCTTCCAGGAGGATCCGTCGCTTGAAAGCCCGCCCGCGACGGGCGCTCCCCCCGTGCTCGGAGCGAGCTGGACATCCTCGAGCGTTCCGTTCCTGACCTTGATCTCGGCGACCGTTGCCGGGTTCACGGCCAGGGCGCCGTCCGTGGGGGTGACGCCGACCGTTGCCTTCTTCGGAGCCGGTTTCGGTGTCGCCGAGGGTGTGCTGTCCGGGGTCGAGCTGTGCGACACCTCAGGGGTGGTCAGGGGCGCGGCGCCGCTGTTCCAAGGTGCGGCAACTGCGATGCCGATACCCCCGCCGACGACCACCATGCCCGCGGCTGCGAAAGCCACGATTTTTACGGCCTTGCGGCCGGACTGTCCCTGGTGTGTTCCATGCGTCATACGCCCAACCCTGTTCCCTTGAGAAAGCTGACCACCGCGATCTTACGCGGCAGGGGCGCTGAACCGGCGCAGCAGAGATTACAAACTGTGAACAATGCAGGGCCCCGCGGTGCGTCAGTAACGGTAATGATCCGGCTTGTACGGCCCCGTCACGTCGATGTCGAGGTACTCGGCCTGGCCCTTGGTGAGTTCGGTCAGTTCGACGCCGAGGGCGCCCAGGTGGAGCCGGGCAACCTTCTCGTCAAGGATCTTGGGCAGTACGTAGACCTGGTTCTCGTACTCGGGGGTGCCCTCGGCGCGGAGCTTGCCGGCCTTCGTGAACAGTTCGATCTGCGCGATTGTCTGGTTGGCGAAGGAGTTGCTCATCACGAACGACGGGTGGCCCGTGGCGTTGCCGAGGTTCAGCAGCCGTCCCTCGGAGAGCAGGATGATCGAGTGGGCCGGAGTGCCTTCGGCCTCGCGTGCGGGGAAGACCCACTCGTGGACCTGCGGCTTGATCTCGATGCGGGTGATGCCCTCGGTCTTCGCCAGTCCGGCGATGTCGATCTCGTTGTCGAAGTGCCCGATGTTTCCCACGATCGCCTGGTGCTTCATTGCGGCCATATGGCTGGCGAGAATGACGTCCTTGTTGCCGGTTGTCGTGATGAAGATGTCGCCCTGGCCGAGGACCGATTCAAGGCGGGCCACCTGGTAGCCGTCCATTGCGGCCTGCAGGGCGCAGATCGGATCGATCTCCGTCACGATGACGCGGGCGCCCTGGCCGCGCAGGGCCTCGGCAGCGCCCTTGCCGACGTCGCCGTAGCCGCACACGACGGCGACCTTCCCGCCGATGAGGACGTCGGTGGCCCGGTTGAGGCCGTCGGGAAGCGAGTGCCGGATCCCGTACTTGTTGTCGAACTTCGATTTGGTGACGGAGTCGTTGACGTTGATCGCAGGGAAGAGGAGCTTGCCCTGGGCGGCCAGCTGGTACAGGCGGTGCACGCCGGTCGTGGTTTCCTCGGTGACGCCCTTGATGCCGGCAGCGACCGCGGTCCACTTCCGCGGTTCGGTCTCGATGGTGCTGCGCAGCACGTCGAGGAACACCGTGTACTCGTGGGAGTAGTCGACGTCGCCCTCGGCCGGGTTGGCGGGGACGGCGCCTGCGGCTTCGAATTCGACGCCCTTATGGAGGAGCATCGTCGCGTCCCCGCCGTCGTCGAGGATCATGTTCGGGCCGAGGCCCTCGGCCTGTCCGGGCCAGGTGAGGATCTGGGCGGCCGTCCACCAGTACTCTTCGAGCGTCTCGTTCTTCCAGGCGAACACGGGAACACCCGCGGGTTCCTCGACCGTCCCTGATCCCACGACGACCGCCGCTGCGGCTTCGTCCTGGGTCGAGAAGATATTGCAGGAGGCCCACCGCACCTCGGCGCCCAGCGCCGTGAGGGTTTCGATGAGGACCGCCGTCTGCACTGTCATGTGCAGGGATCCGGCGATCCTCGCTCCCTTCAGCGGCTGCGATTCGCCGTACTCGCGGCGCAGGGCCATCAGTCCCGGCATTTCATGCTCGGCAAGGCGGATCTGGTGCCGGCCGGCCTCCGCAAGGGAGAGGTCGGCGATCTTGTAGTCAAAAGTCATTGGAGAGGATTCCTAGGGTTGTGCGGGGGTGTCGGTGCCGGGGGCTTCCGCCGCGGAGTCGGTCGGCCCGTCCGGAGAGGGTTCGGAGTGGAGCATCACGGGGATGCCTTCTTCGACCCGGTAGCTTGAAAGCTCGCCTGCTTTACCCGGCATGACCGCGACGAGGAACCCGTCGCGCTCGACCAGCGGGGAACCCGTCAGCGGGCAGCGGAGCACCTCGAGCAGTTGCTTGGACAAAGGTGCCATGGGCCCTGGCTTTCTGGAGAGGACAACTGGGGAAAATCGCTCCGCTTAAGACTACCGCCCGGTGCCGCCGCGGCGGGAATCCTGGACGGGCCGGCCCCGTTACTGCTGTTCAGGCAGGACCCGCAGATGCCCGCGCCGGGCGCCGGGCCCGTCGGCCGGGGGGTCGAGCGGCGTCTTGGTGGCTCTGGCGGCGGGCGAGCCGGCCTCGGGCGCGCGGTCGGCGGCGGCCTCGCGTACGGCGTCGGCCAGGGCCAGGAGGTCGTCAGGGTTGGGTTCGGGGAGGGTGGCCGGCAGGACCAGGCGCAGCACTTCCCACCCCCGGGGCACTGTCAGTTTCTCCGCGTGAAGTGCGCAAAGGTCGTAGCAGTGAGGCTCCGCGTAGGTGGCCAGCGGGCCGAGCACAGCTGTGGAGTCGGCATAGACATAGGTCAGCGTGGCGAACGCAGGGCGCTGGCAGGCTGAACGTGAACATTGACGGATGGATCCCACGATCCTGAAGCCTACCGGTTGGGAAGCGAAATCCGGGGAGGGCTCCCGGGAGTGCATTGGCATTGCATTGGGCATACAGTCGATACATGCGGGATGGATCAACATTTTCGGTGAACCTTACGGAGCCGGACCCGGCGGCCGCGGGGGCGCGCCGCTCCTATTTCGAACGCCGTCGGAACCGTCGGGGACGGGGACTGCGCGGCGACCTCATCGGGTCGCACCTTCCCGGTTTCCGCACCCGTTCCGAGCAGTTCGACGAGTGGGTGATGGAGTCTGCCCAGCGCCTTGAACGGCTCTGGGGGGACCGCATCCAGGATCTCCAGATCGTGGTCCAGGAGATTCCGGACGGTCTTGAGGAGATTTCACGCGAGAAGCTGCGCGACCTGCTCGGCGCCGCGACCCGTGCCACCCCCGGGCGCCCCGCGGCGATCACCGTGTACCGCCATCCCGTGGAGATGGCTGCCAAGGGCGTCATGCCGGTCAACGAACTGGTTCACGACGTCGTGGTTGAGCAGGCCGCCGAGCTGCTGGGGATGGCCCCCGAAGCGGTCGACCCCGCCTACGGCCGCTCCCAGGCCTGAGCCGGCGCCGGACAGCTCCGGCTCAGCCGGTTTGGCGGAAAGCGCGTCCCCTCAGCGTCCCATAAGCGTTCCAGCAGGTTTTCAGTAACCCAGAGTCACCTGGATGCTCTGCGTTCCCGTATTGCCTGCCGGAATTGGACTGACCGCGATGCCCGATGCGCCGCGGGGAAGCGTGTTGGTCTGCGCTCCGAACACCGGATCCCCCGATGCGTTGAGGATGGCGGCGGTGGTGCCGGCGCCGAGGGCTGAGGCGGGCACGACGACCGAGGTTCCGCCGGCAATGCTGATGACCTGCTCGGCACCGAGCCTGCCGCCCTCCCCCACCGGGGTGAGGGTGATCTCGGAGCGTCCGGCGGGGGCGCCGAAGACGAGGGCTGAGTCGACTCCCTCGGCGAAGACGACACTCGAGTCGCTGCCGACCCGCTCGGCCGAGACGGCGCCGCCGAAGTCGACCGGCTTGCCGGGGGTGCTCCCGAGGATGACCCGGGCTGCTGCGGCAACGGGAACATCGGAGGTCACCGCCACCGTGTAGCTGCCGGCGGGGAGCGAGTCGAGGGCGAAGCTGCTCACCGACCCGGCCGGAGCCGTGACAACGGCGCCTCCGCTGAGTTCCTTCCGGCCGTCGGGGCCGAAGACCTGGATATCGAGCACGGCGTCGCTTGTGCCGGGGACGAGCACCTGCACCTCGGGCGATGCGTCTTCCCAGCCCTTGCGTTCCCGAAGGCTCCGGGCCTTGCCTGCGTCCTGAAGGACGACACCGGGGACCACCTGGCTGGCCGAGGCGGCAGCGGTGGGCGTCAGCAGCTCGACCCCGCCCGGGGTGAGGCCGCGGAGCACGCTCTGCTGGATTACGCCGGCGACCCGCCCGCCGCTGCTGCGCACGCGGACCGCCAGGTCCTCCTGGTTTGCGGCGAGGCCGCCGAGCACGAGCTGGACCGATTCGCCCGGTGGAACAAGCTGGTCGGCGCCGCCCGGGGCGTCGACCGGGCCCGAGGCGCCCCTCAGCTCAAGGTCGACGGTGGCCGGGGTCTCGGTGGGGTTCGACAGGATCAGCACCGAGGATCTGCCTGCGGTGGTTGCCGCACCGAGGATCCAGAAGTCGTTCGAGGGCGTCTGGCAGCGGGCAGCGGCGAGGCCGCGAAGGTCACCGTCGCCTGCGGTGTAGCTGAGCATTGCCCCGGCCACGGGGGTCTGCGTCCCGTGCGGTTCGGCGCGGAAGACCGACGGTGCCTTCACCGCGGTGCCGCCGAGGGTTCCGGCCCGCCGGCTGGTCAGCCCGTCCTCGTCACTGCTGGCCGGTGGTGCGTCGGGCGACTCGCCTTCCGGACTCTTCGAGAGGACGGTGAGCGGGTCGCCGGGACCGAGCGGGTAGAGCGCGCTGCCCGGCAGTGTTCCGGAGAGGTCGCCGAGGACCATGGCGCTGACCCGGGTCTTGGCCGTCTTGGACACGGGGCTGAACTCGGGATCAGCGCTTCCGGCGTCGGCGAGGAGCCTCGGGGGGCCGGGGCACACCGCCGTGTAGTCGCCGGCGGGGACCTCCACGGCCGGCGCCCGGTGCTGCAGGGCCGAAGGGGCGGGCACAAGGTACGACGACGCCGAAGCAAGCGCTGCCGTCGCGGCGAGGAGCACTACGCCTGCGGCCACGCCGGCTGTGCCGCGCAGCCCGTGCTGGCGGGTGCGCCGGGCGGCCGCTGCGGCGCTGCTGCCCGGCCGTGTGCCCGCGCCGGCAGGGCCCGGCCGGGCCGGCAGGGTGTCCGGAGTGCCGTCGGCATTGGGGGTGCCGGGGGTGCCGGGTGTCTCGGGCCGGGCCGGCGGGGTGTCGTTGGTCATGGGGTTGTCTTTCCGCCGCTCAAGCTCACGAGCTTCTTTCCTGGGGACGCGACCTCCCCGCCCTCGTCGGCCGCGTGCTGGGGAGCGGCGTTCGGCCGTTCCGTCGCGGAGGGCACGGCCCGGCCCGGTCCGCGCGGGGGAACCCGCACAAACCGGGGGCGGGAGGGGATGGGTACGGCGAGCAGCACGGTCATGAGCAGCACAACTGCCTGCCCGGTCTCCGCCCAGGGCTGCCACGGGCTGACGAACCTTACGGTCAGAGTGCCGCCGCCGGGGGGAAGGGAGAAGACCTGGTTCCAGCCTGTGGAGGCGCCCTCGAGGGCCCGCCCGTCAAGGATTGCCCGCCAGCCCGGATCGGCCCGCTCGGCCAGGACGAGGGTCCGCCCTTCGGATCCGGCAGGGATCGGCGCGTCGACAGTGATGGGGTTGGAGGGGACGATCGCTTCGGGGCGGCCGTCGGCGTCGAGGATCCGCACCCGTGCCGTGCGGGCGCTGGCGTCTTCGGTGCCGTCGACGTCTGCCGCTGGGGCTACGCGCCAGAGCCAGCCGGACGGGGTGTTTCCGACAGCCGCCAGGCCGGGAACCGCGTCGATGCGGCCAGCGAGCAGCTCGGCCGCGGTGTCCGACTGCTGCAGGACAACGTAGCCCACACCGAGTCCGGTCAGTTCGGCCCGGGGATCGACCCCGGTTCCGGCGACGATTGTGGCAACGGTGGTGCGCAGGGCTGTGGTCGCTTCGTCGTCGGCGCGTATCCCGGCCGAGCCGGCGGCCCCGTAGACGCTGCGCGCGGCGTAATGCTGTGAGAGGGCGTCGAGGGTTGTGCCTCCCCCGCGCATGAGGAAAGCACTCACCGCTCCGGCGTCGCCCGTCCTCAGCACGAGCGTCCGGGTGCGGTCGGGGCCGTTGCCGCGGTCGGCCGCGGTGGCGGGCAGGATGCGGGAGGCCCCCGGGGCGACGAGCATCTCCGCACCGAAGCGTGTACCGGCCGATGCAGGATCGGCGGGGCCTGCCGGCGGCGGGGTACCGCCGGGCTGGACCGCGCCGGCCGGGGCTGCCACCGAAGCGCTGCCGGTGTGGTTGAACTGCTGGAGCGCCCACAGGCCGAGGCTTGCCACCGGGCCCAGGGCCAGCAGTACCGCGCCGGCGGCCAGCAGCGCCCGGACCGGGACGCGCCGGGCGGGCATGCCCTCGCGGGCGAGGATCCCGTCGGCGCCGATCAGGGCCGCCCACAGCACGGCCAGGATGAAGAGCGAGACGAGCGGCCCGGGGAACGGCGGGATCAGGGAGTCGGGGCCTGCGGCAACGGGAAGGAAGGCGGAGGCTGCACTTGCGGCGAGGGCCAGCAGCGCCATCGACCAGGCGGTGAGGGCGGCGGCGCGGCGCTCGGTGCGGAACAGGGAGGCTGCGGCGAGGGCCAGCACCGGCGCCCCGACCAGGACTGCGGCGCCGAGCGCCCACGGGCCCGTCCCAAGGAAGTCGGCTGCTGCGGGCGGCTGCAGGGCATCGAACGCGGCGGGGTAGCCGAGGACCTGCTGCCACAACGGCGCCGCAGTGAACGCAAGCGGCACCCCGGGGTCCCCAAGGACGCCGCGCGGCTCGTTGACCGCCGATGCGGCGAAGGGAATGAAGAGCGCTGCTGCGGGGAGAAGGGACCACCAGAGGGTCTTCGCCCTGCGCCGCAGGTAGAGGCTCGTCCCGAGCACCCCGAGGGCCACGGGAACCAGCAGCGACGGCGCCGAGGCGGTTGCCGCTGCCAGGAGCAGGCCTGCCGCCGCGGCGGCCGTCCAGCTCGGCATGCCGTTGCTGCCCGGCTTTGACGCGATCTCCCCCTGCTGGCGGTCCTGCACGGCTCCGCCGACCGCGCGCACCATTCCGAGGAGCACCAGCGGAAGCAGCACGTGGGCGAGGAGCGCTCCAAGCCTTCCGCTGCCCAGGGCCACCTGGGCAGCCGGCACGGCGGCCCAGAACAGGGCGCTCCAGAACCGCAGTCCGCGCGAGCGGGTCAGTGCCCCTGCGGCGAACCAGGCGCTGAGGCCGGCCAGCGGCAGTGCAAGCAGCATTACTGCGACAACCGCGGCGTTGGCGTTGCCGAAGCCCAGAAGCGAGAGGACCCAGAGAACGTAGGAGAACGGGTTTCCGTGACCGGCGGCACCGGTGCCGACCTGGCTCCACCAGGCCGAGGCGTTGTCCCAGATGGCTCCCGGAGACTCCGAGACGGGAAGGAGCGCGCCCCCGGTCAGGGCGGGCGCGCCGACCCAGCGGTGCAGGGCGGCGACGGAAACGGTGAGGAGCAGGGCGAAGGCCGCGAGCGCGCCAGCTCCCGCCCAGGGCCTTGCCGGGGCGCCCAGCGCCGCGAAGTCATCATTGCTGTCCCCGGCCGGCACGTCCTCTTCGGGCCGGGCAGTCCCTCCCCCCGCGACGGCACCGCGGGCGGTGAAGGCCTCGAGCACCGACCGGCGGTGGGCCCACACCTCCCGGCGGGGCGTGAGCAGGGGCCGGACGACGGTGCGGGGAAGCGTGCGGGTGCGGCCGGCGCTGCGGCGGGACCGGAAGAGGACGAGGGGCCGGAGCACACCGGCAAGGGACCCCACCAGCTGGCCCATCCCGTAGGCGGGGTCCTTGGCGAGCAGCCCGAAGAGCAGCCTGCCGACGCCTCCGAGCACGGCGCCAACGGCAAGGAAAGCGACCTTCCACGCCGCGGCGTGTTTCAGCCGAAGGAACACCTCGGCCCTGCGCGCGGCCCGGGGGCCCGCCGTCGCGGCACTGCGGTCTCCGGCGTGCCGCACGACCGCCGCGGGGACAACCACAACCCGGTGCCCGGCCAGGCGGTTGCGCCAGCAGTAGTCGACGTCGTCCCCGACTCCCGGAAGGGCGGGGTCGAAACCACCGAGCGCATCGAAGACGTCGCGCCGGATCAGCATTCCGGCGGAATTCACGGCGAAGGTGTCGCTGCGGGCGTCGTACTGGCCCTGGTCGTGCTCATCGACGTCGATCAGTGTGAGGCGTTCGGCCCAGCGGCTGATCGAAAGCCCGACGTCGACGAGCTCCCGCCGGTTGTACCAGGCCACCTGCTTTGCTCCGGCGACGGTCACCGACGGTGCCCGTTCAACAGCCAGCAGCAGTTCCTCGAGCGCGGTGGGCTCGGGCGCCGAGTCGTCGTGAAGCAGCCAGAGCCAGTCCTGGCTGGTGGTTCCCTGCGGGGCGTCCCGCTGGGCGGGTATCTGCGGCAGGGCGGCCCTCACCGCACCTCCGAAACCACCTCGGGAGGAGGCACCGACAACGGGGCTGCCGACCGGAAGGCGAAGCTGGAGGATCGACGGGGAATCGTCGGTGGACCCCGTGTCCACTCCGACGTGGAAATCTGCGGGCCGGCTCTGGCGGCTCAGCGCTTCAAGTGTTGTTGGAAGGAACTGTGCTCCGTTGTGGGCTACGACAACGGCGGTGACGCGGACATCGAGCAGAATCAGACTGCTCGCTTCCGAAGCCGGCGGCGTTCACGCTCGGACAGTCCGCCCCAGATGCCGAAGCGCTCATCGTGCTCCAGCGCGTATTCAAGGCATTCGGAGCGCACCATGCAGGCCCCGCAGACTTTCTTGGCGTCGCGGGTCGATCCACCCTTTTCGGGGAAGAACGCTTCGGGGTCGGTCTGTGCGCACAGGGCATCGGACTGCCAGCCGAGCTCGCCCTCGTCGTCGAAGTTGTTGCGGGAAGGCAACCCGATCCAGACGGCCTTCGATGAGTCCTCGGAGGGAACCTCAGGCAGTACCGGCGCGGCAGTGGACCAGTCGTCGCGCTGCGGCAGCACCAGCAGGCTGCTCGGTCCCTGCTCGACGTCCGGCAGGTCGGCGAGCGCCTCGTGCGCGGAGAGGAAGGCCGTGGCCTGCTCCTCGAGGGATGCCCGGGAGTCTTTGCGGTAGCGCTCTGCCGCACCAGGATCGGCGGGGTCAACGAACCAGTCATCCGGAACACCCCGCGAGCCGTAGCGCGACGAAGCCTGCGCTGCGATAGTTGGTTGTTCCTCGATGCGTTCCGATTGCCCCATGACCAGCCTTCCCGGTGTCCCCGTCCCAGCGTCACTCCGGGCGACGTTTGCGCCGGAGTGCTGGATTAAATCCGATACCTAATTACAAGGGTGTAATACGCCAGAGTCAAGCGGGGTGGGAATCTTACAGACGATGTCCAGCAAACTGATGAACGCCACGCTGGGAAATTCCTCAAGAATTGTCCGCGCGTCGCCCGGGAGCCGGGAAAAAGCGCTGCACGCCCTAAGAATTCTATGCTGGTTGACGTACCAGTGAGCAAAACCGCCCCACCAGGCACTTTTGTAACACATCAGACTCTACTCCGCCGCCGGACCATCAGGAAGACCGAACCCATGCCGCAGCCCGCAACTCCCGATGTCCTCCTCTCACGCCTGCGCTCGGCGGCCTCTTCGCCCCGCCTCGTCTGGTACGGCCCCAACGAACGCGTCGAGCTCTCCGGAAAGGTCTTCGACAACTGGGTCGCCAAGACCTCGAACTTCCTCGTCGATGAACTTGACGCGGGCCCTGGAACCCGGGTGCGGCTTGACCTGCCGGTCCATTGGAAGACCCTTGTCTGGGCGATGGCGTGCTGGCAGGTCGGCGCTGTCGTTCTGCCCGGCGATCCCACCGGAGAGGACGCCGGGCCCGGCGGCGGCTCCCGTGCCGACATCGTCGTGAGCTCCGCCGAGGGCGGCGCGGCCCGGGCGCCCGCGGTCCTTGTGGCCGTCGCGCTGGGAGCCCTCGAGATGCGCTGGCCCTCGGCGCTGCCCGCCGGGGCCGTTGACTACGCCGCCGAGGTCCGGGCGCACGGGGACGTGTTCGTCGACGCCGTTCCGCAGGCACCCGGCACGCCCCTGATCAGCGGGACGGGGGCGGGTGAACTGAGCGCAGCCGCGCTGGCTGAGGTTTACGGCGCGGGCCACGCACCGGGCAGCGTCGTGCTGCTCCCCTCCGACGCAACCCTGGTTCAGGCGCTTGCGGCGGCGCTTCGGGTGTGGGAGTCGGAGGGAACGCTGATTCTCACCCATCCCGAGGTGCCCGTCTCCGACAGCCTGCTTGCCGGCGAAAAGGTCACAGTCCATGCGGCCTTTCCTCCGGTTTCCGGCTGAATCGCCCCGGTCCCGCCGCGGGCCCTGCGGCCATTGGGCCGGTGCGGCCCCCGGCGCGCGCTGTCCCCTGCGGATCGCAGGAGCCGGGAAGCCTAGGAGTCGGTCGGTTCGGCGACGGGCACCCGGGCGCGGGCGCCGTCCCCGCTATCCTGCGCGGTTGCGGGGGCTCCGCTGGGAAGGTGGAGGAGTTCGTGGTCGTGGCTGAAGGCGGGATCCTCGTCGAGTTCGGCATTGAAGACCCAGAAGCGGTAGGCGACAAAGCGCAGCACAGTGGCGAGGACCGTTCCGGCGATCCCCGCGGCGAAAAGGAGCCCTCGGTCGGAGATGTCGAGCGGATACTTGGCGATCCACACGCAGCCGGCGGCGATCCCCATGCCGATCACGTTGATCAGGACGAACATTGACAGTTCACGAAGTGGATTCGCCTGCCTCCGGTGCCGGAACGTCCAGTACCTGTTGGCCACCCACGCGAACACCGTGGCGACGGACGCCGATACGAACCGCGCCTTGACCTCGCTGTCGGCCATCGGTCCGTGGATGAGGTACCAGAACAACCCGTTGTCTATGACAAATGCCACTCCGCCGACGGCTCCGAACTTCGCCACCTCGCGCCAGAAAAGAGAGGCGAGGCCCCGGACGCGCTCTGCGAGTAGTGACAATCTGACCTCCGGGTAAAGGGATTTGTGCGGCGATGATGCAGCGGTTTGTGCCGCAATGCCGGCGGAGCCGGTCGGGCGCCGAGGGGGCCTCGGGGTGCCGGGGCCGTCCATCCGGCGTACAAACTCCCATTTTACGTGCCGTTTCTGCGCGTTGGCTCAGAACTTCCTCTCAGCCAACGGGCCGATCCCAGCGATTCCATCGAGGGTGGGTACCCTGAGGGGGTGACTTTTCCAGTAATCGGCGTGGTTGGCGGCGGCCAGCTCGCCCGCATGATGGCAGTTCCCGCGGTCGAACTGGGCTTTGAACTCCGTGTCCTCGCCGAAGGCCCCGACGTTTCGGCTGTTGCCGCCGTGGCCCACTCGACGGTGGGCGACTACACCGACGCGGACGCGCTCGGAGCGTTCGCCGCCGGCGTCGATGTCCTGACATTCGACCACGAGCACGTGCCGGGCGAGCTGCTCGGGAAGCTCGCCGCGTCAGGGGTGAACGTGCAGCCTCCGCCCGCGGCCCTGGCCCACGCCCAGGACAAGCTGCTCATGCGGCGCGCCGTCGAGGACCTTGGCCTGCCCAACCCCCGGTGGGCTGCGGTGAGCGACCTCGACTCGCTCGCGCAGTTCGGCGATGCGGCAGGGTGGCCGGTCGTCCTCAAGACCCCGCGCGGCGGGTACGACGGCAAGGGCGTGCTCGTCCTCAGGTCGCCGGAGGATCTCCGCTCCGCCGCGGGCTGGTTCACGGGTTCGGCGCTGCTCGCCGAGGAATTCGTAAACTTCAGCCGGGAGCTCTCGGTGCTCGTTGCGCGGACGCCGTCGGGAGCCAGCAGTGCCTGGCCGGTTGTGCAGTCGATCCAGGTGGACAGCGTCTGCGACGAAGTGATCGCCCCCGCGCCGGAGCTTCCCGCTGACACCGCCCAGGCGGCAACCGCCGCGGCGCTGCGCATCGCGGATGAACTCGGCGTCACCGGCGTCATGGCGGTCGAACTTTTCGAAACCCCCGATTCTCCGGCCGGTTTCCTCATCAACGAGCTCGCGATGCGCCCGCACAACTCCGGGCACTGGACCATCGACGGGTCGGTGACGAGCCAGTTCGAACAGCACCTGCGCGCCGTGCTTGACCTGCCGCTTGGCGACACCGCGGCAACCGGTCCGGTTGTCGTCATGAAGAACTACCTCGGGGGCGCAAACCCCGACATCTTCAGCGCCTACCGTGCCGCGCTGTCGGCCGAGCCGTCCGCTAAGGTGCACTTTTATGGCAAATCGGTCCGCCCGGGCCGCAAGATCGGCCATGTCAACGCCGTCGGCGCCCCGGGTGAAAGCCTCGACGTCGTCCGGGCCCGTGCCGCCCGGACCGCCGCCGTCCTGCGCGACGGGGATGATCAGCGCACCGCGCCCGGCGGCGGGAACTCCTGGAAGGAAGATCAGTGACCAACCCCCTGGTAGGACTCGTGATGGGGTCGGACTCCGACTGGCCCGTGCTTAAGGCTGCCGCGGAGGCGCTCGAGGAGTTCGGCATCCCCTACGAGGCGGACGTGGTTTCGGCACACCGGATGCCCGTTGAAATGATCGAGTACGGCCAGCGGGCCGCGGGGCGGGGCCTGCGGGTCATCATCGCCGGTGCAGGCGGAGCAGCGCACCTGCCCGGGATGCTCGCCTCCGTCACCCCCCTGCCGGTGATCGGGGTCCCCGTGCCGCTGAAGTACCTCGACGGAATGGACTCGCTCTTGTCGATCGTGCAGATGCCCGCGGGCGTGCCCGTGGCCGCGGTGTCGATCGGCGGTGCCCGCAATGCCGGCCTGCTGGCGGTGCGCGTCCTTGCCGCAGGTGAGGGCGAAGCCGCAGGGAAACTGCGGCAGGACCTCGACGCCTTTGCCGCTTCACTCAAGGAAACCGCGGTCCGGAAGGGGGCGGCCCTCCGGGAGCGCGCCCCGCAGCAGGCTGCGGAGTCGAAATGATCACAGGCATCCGGCCCGCACAGGGCCCGGTTGGAGACGCGCCGGGACGCCTGACCAACCCCGTCCGCTTTCCCCAGTCCGCTCCCCCGGCGGTGCGCACCAAGCGTGCCTTCTTCCTGCTGGCCCTTACCCTTTTCCTGCCCGGTTCGGCACAGGTCGTCGCCGGGAACCGCAGCCTTGGGCGGAAGGCGCTGCGGGTGACCTTCGTCGTGTGGGCCGCCGCGATCGCCGGGGTGCTCGCCGCCCTCGCGAACCGCCAGTTCGCCGTGAGCGTTGTGACAAACACCTGGTCCTCCCTTGCCCTGATGTCCGTCCTGCTCGTCCTTGCCGTGTGCTGGGCCCTGCTGTTCATCAACACGCTCCGGATCATCCGTCCGCCCCTGCTCGAGCGAGGCGTGCGCCCCCTTGTGGCAGCCGCAATGGCCGGGCTCATGGTCATCACCAGCGGCTCGCTCGCCTACGGCGCGTACCTGCTGGGGGTGGGCCGCTCCACCGTCGGCTCGATCTTCCAGGCCGGGCCTGCCTTCGATCCGGTTGACGGCCGCTACAACTTCCTGCTCATGGGAGGCGATGCCGGGGAGGACCGCACCGGGCGCCGCCCCGACAGCATCTCGGTTATCAGCGTCGATGCGAAGACCGGCGCGACGGTGACGTTCAGCATCCCGCGCAACTTCCAGAACGCGCCGTTCCCCGAGGACTCGCCCCTGCACGAGGTGTATCCGGACGGGTACAACTGCGGCGACGAATGCATCATCAACAGCCTCTACACGACGGTGTCGCAGAACTACGCCGACCTCTACCCGGACAGCGCCGATCCGGGAGCCGAAGCCATGATGGACGCCGCGTCAGGGGTGCTCGGCCTTGAGGTGCAGGGGTATCTCCTCGTCGACATGACCGGGTTCGAGAAGCTCATCGACGCGATGGGCGGCATCCGGATCGACGCCGGCGGCTGGGTTCCGATCTCGGGTCCGGACATCCCGGGGACCGACCCGGTGCGCCATTACCCGCCCGAAGGCTGGATTCCGCCAGGCGTCCAGACCCTCGACGGCTACCACGCCCTCTGGTACGCCCGCTCGCGTGAGTTCGTCACGGACTACGACCGCATCGCCCGCCAGCAGTGCGTCCAGCAGGCGATGATCGCCCAGCTCGATCCGGCGACACTGCTGACGCGCTTCCAGTCGATCGCCGCCGCGGGAACGCAGATCGTTGAGACTGACATTCCCCAGGACCAGCTCGGCAGCTTCGTTGACCTCGCGCTGAAGGCAAAGGACCACGAAACCCGCCGCCTGACCATCGGCCCGCCCGACTTCGGCACGCCCGCCGACAACTTCGTCACCTACCCCGAGTTCCCCAAGATCCACTCCCGGGTCCAGGCGGAGCTGGCGTCCGCGAGCGGGAACGAGCCCTCGGCAGCCGGGGCCGGCGTGCTCCAGGCGGAAAGGACCGCGCTGACCGGCCCGGCAGTCCCGGCACAGGCACCAGAGTCGGGGATCACCGAGGCGTACCTCCAGGAGCTCGCCACGATCGGTGACGACGCGACGCTCAGCACGCTTCTCGCAAACAATGGAGAATGTTCCCCAGCCTGACCCAGAAGCCCGAGCCACGGAGGAGAGTCCCATGTACCTGTTGGACAACACGCTGCGCCCCTACGCGTGGGGCTCTCCCACCGCAATCGCCGAGCTCCTTGGCCGGAAGCCCTCGGGCGGCCCCGAGGCGGAACTGTGGATCGGAGCCCACCCCGACTCCCCCTCAGTGGCCACACTGCCCGACGGGGAAAAGGTTCCGCTCGACCGCCTGATCGGGGCCGACCCGGAACGCACCCTTGGCGCCGCAACAGCCTCACGCTTCGGTGGGCGGCTTCCGTACCTGATGAAGGTGCTCGCCGCCGAGTCGGCGCTGTCGCTGCAGGTGCATCCCGACCCGGCGCAGGCCGCGGCCGGGTTCGAAGCCGAGGAAAAGGCCGGCGTTCCGGCCGACGCCGGGAACCGGAACTACAAGGACGGCAACCACAAGCCCGAGATGATCTTCGCCCTCACCCGGTTCGACGCGCTGTGCGGCTTCCGCCCGGTGCGGGAAGCCGCGGCGGTCTTCACGTACCTCGCCGGGATCTGCGAGCCGCACTCCGAGGAGGCGGACCTGCTCACGACCGTTGCCTCGGAGCTGGAATCGGGCAGCCCCGAAGGCCTGCGGTCGGCGTTCGAAATGCTGCTCTCCGCCGGGTCCGACGTCGTCGCGGCGGTCGAAGCCGCCGTCGCCGCGCCGGGCGCCCCGGACCCGGCGCCGGCCGCCGACCTCGCCACCGTGGCCGAGCTTGGTTCCCAGTACCCCGGCGACCCGGGCGTGCTCGTGGCCCTGCTCCTCAACCGCGTCCGCCTCAACCCGGAAGAGGCCCTCTACCTGCCGGCGGGAAACATCCACGCCTACCTCAGCGGACTGGGCGTCGAGGTGATGGCCTCCTCGGACAACGTGCTGCGCGGAGGGCTGACCCCCAAGCACGTTGACGTGCCGGAGCTGCTGCGCACCGTTGTCTTCGAACCGCTTGCCCCACCGGCGCTTGCCGCCGAGACCACGATGCTCGGGCAGGAGCTTTACCGCCCGCCGTTCGACGAGTTCCAGCTGCAGCGCATCGAGCTCTCCCCGGTGAGCGGGGAACCGGACAGCGTCGCGCCGTCGCACGTCCCGCTCGCACAGAACGGGCCCACCGTGGTGCTCGCCGTGTCGGGGTCGATCCTGCTCGACTCCCCCAAGTCCGACCTGCTGCTCACCCGGGGCCAGAGCGCCTTCATTCCCGCCAACGAAGCCCCGGTCCTCATCCGGCCCGCCGGCGGGGATGCCTCCGGCGGCGCCGTCGCGTTCGCCGTGACCGTCGCCGGCCCTAGCGCCGAACGCGGGAGGCAACCTGCTTGACGGCCCTGCGGCCGCGCTGGAGGCCCTTCTTGGCGAGCGGCAGCGCCGACGCGAAGAGTGGATACGCAGGTGAGAGCGGCCGGTCCCAGGTGCCGGCGAGCTGGTTCTCGTGACCAGCCCAGCCCATCTTGAAACGGGAGACGCCGTCGTTGAGCAGCCCGTTGAAGTCGTAGCGGGAGATGCCGCGGTCCTTCATCTCCCTGATGGCGAACCACTTCAGCGCGTAGTTCGCGCGGAGCCGCTCGCCCTCGTCGGTCATGCCGCCGTACAGCTCGAACGCGGTGCCGGTGCTTGCCGAGAGCCAGAGGAACGCGACGACGTCGCTGCCGCTGAACGCCGCATACACCGGTGAGGCATCCCCGAGGTTGTCGAAGATGTCGAGGTAGTAGCCGTCCTGGTGGATGCCGAAACCGGCCCGCTCGGCGGTCTGGTGGTAGACGGCCAGGCACTGGGCGAGCTCGCCGCGGGTGACCCTGCGGTAGTCGAGGGCCTCCTTGGCCGACTTCCGGATGTACTGGCGGTGCTTCTTGCTCATCCCGGCGAGCAGTTCCTCCTCCGAGAGCGAGAGGTCGAGGATCAGGGTCCGGCCGATGAGGATCGTGTTGGTGCTGGACTTCCAGCCCGCAGCCGGCAGCTGCGCGGCCGGGCCGGACCCGGCGTCCCAGTCGGGTTCGATGGACAGGGCAACGGACCGGTGCGTGGAGCGCACGTACCCGGTGAGCGCGTCGAGGACCTCCAATTCCCTGCCCGGTGCCGCCTGCGGCCCGCGCGGGATATAGGCGAGGCTGCGCAGCGGGAAGGGGAGCTTTTTCAGGAGGATCTGGGCCGATCCGACGAGGTTCCCATCCTCGAAGACCTCAACGCGGTCGACCGACCACCCGTGGGCCGCCTTCGTCATGCCCCACCCCCACAGCTGCTGGGGATGCCCGTTGTGGGAGTTCACTGTCGAATCCCAGCGGGCACGGTCGAAGCACAAAGTAAGGGAGAGGTTCATACCCCAACCTTATCGGCCTCCCCCGGGCGCCCTGCCCACCCGGGCCGTCCCGGCGCCGGACGCGCGAGGGTCTGCTCAGCCTGCCGCGACGATCTGCTGCAGGCTCCAGCCGTTGCCGTCGGGGTCGGCGAAGTAGACGAACCTGCCCCAGGGCTGGTCGTCGACGCCGGTTGCCTCAACCCCGCGCCCGCGCAGGTGGGCGAGCGCTTCGTCGGCGTCCGGAACCACGATCTGAATGCCCTGCTGCGAGCCCGGCGCCATCGGCGTGATACCGGTCCCCATCACCACCGAGCAGGCCGAACCGGGCGGGGTGAGCTGGACGAAGCGCAGGTCCTCGTTCACCCGGTGGTCGTGGTCCAGGACGAACCCCACCTGGTCCACGTAGAAGTGGATTGCCCTGTCGACGTCTGATACCGGCACGGGAACCAGTTCGATTTTCCAGTCCATTGTCGTTTCCTTCCGGTTAGGGCAGCCGGACCAGGGTGCTCTTGTCCCTGGCGCTGGCTTCGATGGCGGCGAGGATGCGCTGGATCTGCAGTCCGTCCTCGAAGGACGGGCTCGGACTGGTTCCGGCGCCGACTGCGGTCAGGAACTCGCTGAGCTGGTGGGTGAACGAGTGTTCCCACCCCAGCAGGTGCCCCTGCGGCCACCACGCCTCAAGGTAGGGGTGGTCGGGGTCTGTGACGAGCACGCGGGTGAAGCCCTGGGCGGCGGCGTCGCGCCCGCCGTCGAAGAACGAGAGCTCGTTGAGGGACTCCGAGTCGAAGGCCAGTGAACCCTTGGTGCCGAACACCTCGATGCGCAGCGCGTTTTTCCTGCCGAAGGCCATCCTCGACACCTCCACGCTGGCAATGGCGCCGCCGGCCATCGACATCGTGGCCCAGACGGCGTCATCGACCGTCACCTCCTGCGGCCCCTCGGGCCCGTTCCGGGAACCGACGAAGGTGTGCATCCTGCCCGACACCTCGGTCACCGTGTCGCCTAGGAGGAACTGCACCTGGTCGATCGCGTGCGAGGCGATGTCACCGAGGGCCCCCGAGCCGGCCCTTTCCTTCATCAGGCGCCACACCATCGGGGATTCGGGGTCGGTGAGCCAGTCCTGGAGGTAGGCGGTACGCACCTGGCGGATCTCCCCGAGGCGGCCCTCGGCGATGAACCTGCGGGCCAGGGCCAGGGCAGGAACCCTGCGGAAGTTGAAGCCGACCATCGACTGGACGCCGCGGTCCCGCGCCGAGCGGGCTGCAGCGACCATCGCCTCGGCTTCGGCCACCGTGTTGGCCAGCGGTTTCTCCACGAGGACGTGCTTGCCTGCCTCGAGCGCTGCCACGCCGATTTCGGCGTGGAGCCAGCCCGGCGCGCAGATGTCGACGATGTCGATGTCGTCGCGGTCCAGGATCCGGCGCCAGTCCGTCTCTGACTCCTGCCAGCCGTAGCGCATCGCGGCGTCGGCCACCGAGTCGGCGTCGCGCCCCACAAGGACCCGCTGCTCGAACGCCGGGACGTCGAAGTAGCTGGCAACGTTCCGCCAGGCGTTGGAGTGGGCCTTGCCCATGAAGGCGTACCCGATCACGGCGACGCCCAGCGGCCGGGCCGGGCGTTCTCCGGGGTTTGCGCCAGGGTTCGCTGGAGTGGTCACTGTCGGCGTCCTCGCTCGCGGTCGGTGTCCTTCGGGCGGAGATGGAACCGGGGCCTACGTCAGGCGGGCGTAGCTTTCCCACTTGTGGGCCTGGTGCTCGCCGTCCACAACCCGGATGGTCCCGGACTTGGAGCGCATGACGATCGACTGGGTGAGGACCTTGTCCTTGTTATAGCGCACCCCGCGCAGGAGGTCGCCGTCGGTGATGCCGGTTGCCGCGAAATAGCAGTTGTCGCTGGTGACGAGGTCGTCGGTCGACAGGACGCGGTCGAGGTCGTGCCCCGCGTCGAGCGCCTTCTGCTTCTCGTCGTCGCTTGTGGGCCACAGCCGGCCCTGGATCACGCCGCCGAGGGTCTTGATGGCGCAGGCCGCGACGATCCCCTCCGGGGTTCCGCCGATGCCCATCAGCGCGTCGACGTCGGTGCCCTCGCGGGCCGCGGCGATTGCGCCGGCGACGTCGCCGTCCATGATGAACTTCGTGCGGGCTCCGGCGGCGCGGATCTCCTCGATCAGCGGCTTGTGGCGGTCGCGGTCGAGCACCATGACGTTGAGCTGGCTGACCTTCTTGCCCTTGGACTTGGCGATCAGGTGCAGGTTCTGCTTCACGGGCAGCCGCAGGTCGACCATGTCGGCGGCCTCGGGGCCGGTCACGAGCTTCTCCATGTAGAAAACCGCCGAGGGGTCGAACATGGTGCCGCGTTCGGCGACGGCGAGCACCGCGAGCGCGTTATTGATGCCCAGGGCGGTCAGGCGGGTCCCGTCGATCGGGTCGACGGCGACGTCGCACTCGGGGCCGCTGCCGTCGCCCACCCGCTCGCCGTTGAACAGCATCGGCGCCTCGTCCTTCTCGCCCTCACCGATTACAACGATGCCGTTGAAGTGGACGGTCGAGAGCAGGGAGCGCATCGCGTCGACGGCGGCGCCGTCGGCGAGGTTCTTGTCGCCGAAACCGACCCAGTGGCCTCCGGCGATCGCGGCGGCCTCGGTGACCCGGACGAGCTCCAGCGCAAGGTTCCGGTCCGGTTCCTTGTCCCCCACGGCCAGCGCCGGGGAGATTGTTGAATACTGGGCGTTCTTTGCGTTCTCTGTCACGTCAGTCCTCGTCGTTGAAGGTGGTGATGCGGGGCGGTCCTGCTGCAATCATAGTGGCGGCGGCCGCCCCGGGCACCGGCATTACACCCAGGCGTGCCGGAACACGCCGGTGCGTGCGGGGTGCGGCACAGTGCGTGGCCGGGCGCCGGGCGGGAAGCCCCGCGGCCGGTTATGCTCCAGCGGCAGGCATGGGGGAAAATGAAAAAGTGAGCGATGCGAAGCAAGGACCCCCCGACGGCGCTGCTGCGCCCGAGCCCGAGGCGCCGGAGATCAAGCCGGTCCTGACGCCGAACCAGGCCAAGCGGGTCAACTCGACGGTCGTGGGCATGCTGATGGCCGTGGGCGTGACCCTCGCCGTCGTCATCGCCGTGGTCCTGCTCAACCCCACGCACACCGCCGAGACGTACCAGCGCAATATCGACGTCGGAACGGTTGCCGAACAGGCCGCCGACGACGCCGGCTACCTCCCGGCAGCACCGTCCCTGCCCGGCGGCTGGACCTCCAACTTCGCCCGCTGGACCACCGGTGCCGGCGACGGCGTCGACTACTGGGAGGTCGGCTACCTCACCGCGGGAGGCGGGTTCATCCAGCTCACCCAGACGAACGAGGGCAACCCGTCGTGGCTCTCCCAGCGTGTCGGACCGGCCCAGGTCTCGGGCGAGCGGATCATCAGCGGGGTGAAATGGCAGCTGCTCGAGCGCTCCGAGGGCGACACGTTCCTCACCTCGGAGGTGGACGGCACAACGCTCGTCCTCAACGGCGAAGCCGACCTCGCGGAGTTCGACACGCTCGGTGCCGCCGTCCTGAAAAAAGTGTCGGGCGCGTCATCGACCGCCCCGGCACCGTGATCGGGAAGTAGAGTGGCCCGGTGACCAAGCAACTGACCCCCGCCGAGGCCTGGCTCCGTCTCCAGGAAGGCAACGCCCGGTTCGTCGCGGCCGATTCCTCCCATCCGAACCAGGACGCGTCGCGTCGGACGTCCCTGGTGCACAACCAGAACCCGTTCGCCGTCATCTTCGGGTGCTCCGATTCCCGCCTCGCCGCCGAGATCATCTTCGACTTGGGGCTCGGCGATGTCTTCGTTGTCCGCACCGCGGGCCAGGTGATCGACGACGCCGTCCTGGGCTCCCTGGAATACAGCGTGGGTGTGCTCGGCGTCCCGCTGATCGTGATCCTCGGCCACGACAACTGCGGCGCCGTCACCGCGACAATGGAAGCCATCGACACCGGCGACATGCCCACCGGGTTCCTCCGCGACCTGGTCGAGCGCATCACCCCCTCGGTGCTCACCGCCCGGCGCGCCGGGACCACCGATGTCAACGCCACGGCCGTCGAACACGTCAAGCAGACATCGAAGCGCCTCATCGACAGTTCCCGGGTCATTTCCGACGCCGTGGAGGCCGGCTCGACCGCCGTCGTCGGCGTATCCTACCGACTCGCGGAGGGTAAGGCCGTACTGGTTTCCGGATTTGGCGCCCTGTAACCCCTGAGGTGAGAATTGGCGCATGAGCCAATCGCCTGAAACCAGCCCCCGGGACGACGACTTCCGCATCGAGCACGACACGATGGGCGAGGTCCGGGTTCCCGCCCGCGCCCTGTACCGCGCACAGACCCAGCGCGCCGTCGAGAACTTCCCGATTTCCGGGACCACCCTTGAACGGGCGCACATCGAAGCGCTTGCCCGGATCAAGAAGGCCGCCGCGGCGGCCAACGCGGAACTGGGGGTGCTCGACGAGGAGCGCGCCCGTGCCATCCAGTCGGCGGCCCAGGAGGTGGCCGAGGGACGGTACGACGGCGACTTCCCCGTCGACATCTACCAGACCGGCTCCGGCACCTCCTCGAACATGAACGCCAACGAGGTCATCGCCACGCTCGCAACGCGCGCCCTCGAAGCCGCAGGCAGCACGACGACGGTCCACCCGAACGACCACGTCAACGCCTCGCAGTCCTCGAACGACGTGTTCCCCACTTCGGTGCACGTCGCCGCCACCTCGGCGCTGACGAACGACCTGATCCCCGCGCTCGACCACCTGGCCACCGCACTGGAGCGCAAGGCCAAGGAGTTCAGCACGGTGGTCAAGTCCGGGCGCACCCACCTCATGGACGCCACCCCCGTCACCCTCGGGCAGGAGTTCGGCGGCTATGCGGCCCAGGTCCGCTACGGCATCGAGCGCATTGAGGCCTCCCTCCCGCGCGTCGCCGAGGTTCCGCTGGGCGGCACCGCCGTCGGCACCGGCATCAACACGCCCGCCGGGTTCCCTGCGCGCGTCATCGAACTGCTTGCCGAAGACACGGGCCTGCCCCTGACCGAGGCGCGCGACCACTTCGAGGCCCAGGCCAACCGTGACGGCCTCGTCGAGGTCTCCGGGATGCTGCGCACGATCGCCGTCTCACTCACCAAGATCCACAACGACCTGCGCTGGCTCGGCTCGGGCCCGAACACCGGCCTCGGGGAAATTGCCCTGCCGGACCTGCAGCCGGGCTCCTCGATCATGCCGGGCAAGGTCAATCCCGTCATCCCGGAGGCCGTGCTCATGGTCTGCGCACAGGTGATCGGCAACGACGCTACCGTCGCCTGGGCCGGAACCAACGGCGCCTTCGAGCTCAATGTGGGAATCCCCGTGATTGCCCGCAACGTCCTGGAGTCGGTCCGCCTGCTCAGCAACTCCTGCAGGGTCTCGGCCGACCGCATGGTCGACGGCATCACCGCCAACGTCGAGCGGGCCCGGTTCCTTGCCGAGGCGTCGCCGTCGATCGTGACCCCGCTCAACAAGTACATCGGCTACGAGAACGCGGCGAAGATCGCCAAGAAGGCGGTTGCCGAGGGGCTCACTGTCCGCGAGGCCGTCGTCGCCCTGGGCTTCGTGGAGCGCGGTGAACTCACCGAGGAGCAGCTCGATCAGGCCCTCGACGTCCTGTCGATGACCCGCCCCCCGAGCGCCTGATCCCCGGGGTCCGACCGGGGTCCGCACCCCGGTCGGACCCGCGCACCGGTTAACGACGAACGCACCGGTTATCCCCGGTGCGTTCGTCGTTAACCGGTGCGTTCATCGCATTGAGGTGCGGGAGGCCGGTGGAACGGGCCGCGGTCACCGCTCGAAGGTCGGTACCCCGTCGGCGTCGCGTGCGGTGAGCACCAGCCGCCGGTGCCGGTCATTGAGCGGCGGCAGGTCGTCGAGGGGGAACCAGCGCACGTCGGTGGACTCGTCGTCGTTGACGCGGGCCGTCCCGCCCAGGTACCTGCAGCGGAAGTCGAGGTTGAGGAAGGTGCAGACGTCGCCGTTGGGGAAGGTGATGGGCCCGACGACGCCGATGTCCAGGAGGCACTCGACCTCGACGTCGACGCCGGTCTCCTCGAAGACCTCCCGGCGCATCGCCCGGGCCGGCTCCTCCCCCGGCTCGACCATTCCCGTGATGATGGTCCAGCGGCCGTCGTCGGCGCGCCGGCCCAGCAGCACCTCGCCGGCCTCGTTGTAGACCACGGCACCGACGCCGGGCAGCCACAGCGGGTCGTGGCCGATCTTTTCGCGGATCTCGAGGACAAATTCCGGGGTAGGCATCCCTTCAGATTAGTTCAAGCAGAGCCGCTCCCGCTCCGGCGACGAGGAAGGGGCCGAAGGGCATCCGTGAGGCGGCGGTGCCGCGTTCGGTGGCCATGACGAAGAGCGCCCAGATCCCGCCAAGGACGACGGCGGCAGCGGCGCCCTTGCCCAGGAACGCCCATCCGGCGAATCCGAGGTAGAGCCCGAGCAGCCCGGCGAGCTTCACGTCCCCGAACCCCATCGCGGGAGGATGCAGCACCCGCACGAGGAAGCAGGCTGCGCCCAGGCAGGCCGCCCCGGCCAGCATCGATCCCGCCCGGTGCCACTCCCCTGCAGTGCCGGCGGCTCCGGCCAGCAGGATCCCCGCTGCCGGATAGCTTGGAAGCACGATCCGGTCGGGAAGCCGCCGGGTCCGCGCATCGTAGACGCCCAGGGCGCCGCCGACGACGGCGAAGCCGGTCAGGCCAACGACCAGCAGCCAGAACGCCGCGGGGGCCTGGCTCCAGTACGCGGCCAGAATGCTTCCCACGGCATCACCGTACGCGTTCCAGACCCCGCTGGGATATGGGAGCGCTAGAATGTGGAAATGTCGGCCACCCCCAGCGCCTCTCCGGCGGACAGTTTCCGTTGCCTCTGCCGCTCCTCGCCCTGGCGGTGGGAGACCCTGCGCTTCGAAGTGTCCTGGACCCTGCCCAACAACGCATCCGAAGCGTCGGGCAAGGCGGTCGGCCCGCTGCGGGCCTGGCTTCGCCGGCCGGCGGCCCTGCGGGTCGAGGCGGCCGACGGCACCCTGCTCCACACCACGACCGGCAACGAGCGCTCCCGCGACGCCCTGTACGTCAGCGCCAAGCGCAAGTCATGGCTGCTCGCGCCGCGCCTGGTCACTCCCGTCTACGATGCGTCGGGGCTGGTCCGCCGGCGCCCCGAGGCCGCGTACGGCGAGCCGGTCTTCGGCGATCCCCGCTGGTCCTCGATGCTTGACCCGGTGGAGCTCGCCGGGGATGCCCCGGTGCCGCTTGCCGTTCCCGGGGCCAACCGGGTTGAACTCGAGGAGATCACCGAGGAGATGTTCGCCGGCCGGCCGGTGCTTGCCGCCGTCGCATCCCCGAACCCCTCCTACGCGCCGGCGGCGCCGGGCTTCCCGCTCATCGGCTCGGGGCGCACCCGGGTGCGCATCGACGTCGAAACGGGTGTCTGCGTCTCCACCCTCGCCCTCGACGGGGATTCCGCAGGGGCCGGACATGAGCTGCGGATCCTCGGCGTCGACGAGTACCTGACCGACGACTACTTCCGGGCCGCGCCCCCGGAACTCAGCGACATCCGGGAGCACGTCCCCTGGCACGTGTCCTAGGGCACCGGGTGTGACGTCCCGGGGCCCGTATGGGGAGCCGGCCTAGGGCACCGGTCCGTCGAGCAGGTCGGTGACAAGTGCAGCGATCGGCGAGCGCTCCGACCGGGTGAGCGTGATGTGACCGAACAGCGGGTGGCCCTTGAGCGTTTCGACGACGGCCGCGATGCCGTCGTGCCGGCCCACCCGGAGGTTGTCGCGCTGGGCGACGTCGTGGGTGAGGATCACCCGCGAGTTCTGCCCGATCCGGCTCATGACTGTCAGCAGCACGTTCTTCTCAAGGGACTGCGCCTCGTCGACGATGACGAACGAATCGTGGAGGCTCCGACCGCGGATGTGGGTCAGCGGAAGCACCTCGAGCATTCCGCGGTCGAGCACCTCCTCCATCACCTCGGAGGACACGAGGGCGCCGAGGGTATCGAAGACCGCCTGCGCCCACGGGTTCATCTTGTCGCTCTCCCCTCCCGGAAGGTAGCCGAGCTCCTGCCCGCCCACCGCGTAGAGGGGCCGGAAGACCACGACCTTCTTGTGTTCGCGCCGTTCGAGGACAGCCTCGAGCCCTGCGCACAGGGCGAGGGCTGACTTGCCGGTTCCGGCCCGCCCGCCCAGGGAGACGATCCCCACCTCCTTGTCGATCAGCAGGTCGATGGCCAGCCGCTGCTCCGCCGAGCGCCCGTGAACGCCGAAGATGTCGCGGTCGCCGCGGACCAGCCGCAGCTGCTTGTCGGCGCCGACCCTGCCCAGGGCGGAGCCCCGGGGCGAGTGGAGGATCGCTCCGGTATTGACGGGCAGGTCCGCGGCATCCACCGAGAACACCGGTTCGCCGGCGTAGAGGGCGCCCATTTCGTCGGTGGTGATGTCGACTTCGGCCACCCCGGTCCAGCCGGAATCCCTCACCAGCTCATTGCGGTACTCATCGGCCTGCAGCCCCATCGCCGACGCCTTGAGCCGCATTGGCAGGTCCTTGGAGACGACGGTGACGTTCCGCCCCTCAACGGCGAGGTTCTTCGCCACGGCAAGGATCCTCGCATCGTTGCCGGAGCCCCGGAACCCGACCGGGAGGATCTCGGGAGAGACATGGTTCAGCTCCACCCGCAGGGTTCCCCCCTCCTCTCCGAGCGGCACCGGCCGGTCGAGCCCTCCATGCCGCACGCGCAGGTCATCGAGCAGGCCCAGGGCCTGGCGGGCGAAGTAGCCCAGTTCCGGATCGTGGCGTTTGCCCTCGAGCTCGGAAATCACGACGACGGGCAGGATCACCTCGTGCTCGGCGAAGCGCAGCAGCGCCCTGGGGTCCGATAGCAGCACCGAGGTGTCGATGACGTAGCTGCGGACGCCCGTGACTGAGGCAGGGGAAGGGGTGGACGGGGTTGGCTCAGTAGTTGCCACATCGACTCCACTCCGGGGCGCCGACGCCCCGAATTCGTAGGTTGGGTGAGGCGGTCCGGCCAGGAGGCCGGAACGGCCTCCCCGCACAATGCAGCGGTTCTTCACTGCACATCGGCGTCATAAGTGGCCTCCCGTCAACCGGCATTCGCCGGTTGATGGAAGTAGAATACGCCCCGGCGCCGTTTGCTGAAGTACGGGCCCCGCGTGTCGGAAGTGAAGATCCGGTGAAGGTTCAGGAACCGAAGCGGCGCTGCCTGCGGCCGTAGTCGCGCAGGGCCCGCAGGAAGTCGACGCGCCGGAAGTCGGGCCAAAGGGCTTCGCAGAAGTAGAACTCGCTGTACGCGCTTTGCCACATGAGGAAACCGGAGAGCCGCTGCTCGCCTGAGGTGCGGATCACCAGGTCGGGGTCCTGCTGCCCGCGCGTGTAGAGGAACGAGGAAATGTGCTGGTCGGTGAGCTCCGCGGCGAGCTGCTCGAGCGTGGTGCCCGAGGCGGCGGCATCGAGCAGCAGCTCCTTGACGGCGTCGACGATCTCCCGGCGCCCGCCGTAGCCGACGGCGACATTCACGTGGACGCCCTCGATGCCTTCGGTCTGGGCTGCGAGGGTGGCGAGCTTCTCGGCGAGGTCGTCAGGAAGCAGTTCGAGCGCGCCGACGGGCTGCACCCGCACCCGGTTGCTTTCCCCGAGGCGGTCGAGCGTGTTGGCGATGATGTCGAGGAGCTGTTCGATTTCGTCCTGCGGGCGCCCCATGTTGTCGGTGGAGAGCATGTAGAGGGTGACGACGTCGACGCCGAGTTCCTCGCACCAGCCCAGGAACTCGTGGATCTTGTCTGCGCCGGCCTGGTGTCCGTGGCTCGTTGGAGCGCCGGCCAGTTTCGCCCAGCGCCGGTTTCCGTCGACCATGACCCCGATGTGGTGGGGGATCCGGTCGGGGGAAAGCCCCCGCTGCAGCTTCCGCTCGTAGATGCCGTAGGCGAACTCAGGAACCTTCAACAACACCTCCTGGCCGCCCTTTCCGTTCCGCCGCACGTCTGCGCCCGGGGTCGGAACGCTACCCCTACGGTACCGGCACTTCCCCGGCGGGTGCTGGAGGCGGCCCGCGAACGGCGCTACCGGCCGGTAGCCTTCACGCGCGTGGACTAGAATTCCGGCATGACTTCGCGCTCCTCCGCGGCCCCCTCCGACGTGCCCGAACCGGCCGGCGGGCCCCTCGGCTCTGCCGTCGAAGCGGTGGCTGACGCCCTCGATCTCAAACCCACCTGGCGTGGCTGGATCCATGCCGGAGCCGCCCCGCTTGCCGTCGCCGCCGGCATCGCGCTCATCCTCCTGGCTCCGACGCCGGGGTTGAAGGTTGCCTCGGCCGTCTATGCGGTCACGGGCACCCTGCTGTTCGGCGTGAGCGCCGTCTACCACCGGGGCACGTGGCGGCCGAAGACCCGCCTGCTGCTCAAGCGCCTCGACCACACGAACATCATGCTGGTCATCGCCGGGTCCTATACCCCGTTGTCGTGGGCGCTGCTGGAGCGCGAGAAGGCCGTGACCCTGCTGTGGGTCATCTGGTCGGGCGCTGTGGCGGGGGTCCTGTTCCGGGTGCTGTGGCTCCACGCCCCGCGGTGGCTTTACGTGCCGATCTACGTGGCCCTGGGCCTGGGCTCGCTGTTCTACCTGCCCGACTTTTTCGCGGCGAGCCCCACCGCGACCGTCCTGATCCTTGTCGGCGGCGTCCTGTACATCGCCGGGGCGGCGTTCTACGCGCTTCGCCGGCCCAATCTCGTCCCGGGGCGCTTCGGCTTCCACGAGTTGTTCCATGCGTTCACCGTCGCCGCGTTCGCTGCCCACTTCGCGGCGATCGCCATTGCGGTCCTGAACCCGGTGAACGGCTGAGCGTCCGCGCTCAGCGCCCCTGCAGCAGCCGGATCAGCTCGTCGGCCGAGTCGACGGGACGCTGGCAGACGCCTGACCTGCACAGGTAGGCCCGCGCGGCGCCGAATTCCCCGGGGGTCCGCCCCTCGAGCAGCGGCACCGCGTCACCCGGGGTTCCCACGGCGAGTGCCAGCCCCGCCCGGGCGTGACGGCGGGCCGCCGCGGCAAGCTCGGCCACGCTGCGCGTGTCGCGTCCGACGACGGCGAGTTCCTGCGGCCCCTCGGCGGCGGCCTGCGCGGCGGCCAGCCCCCACCCCACCGCGGAGGGTGCGCGCCCGGCAAGGGGTGCGACGTAGCGCAGGATCTGGCGGGCGAGTTCGCCGTGTTCGGCCGATCCGCTGTAGGCCGAGTAGGTCAGCAGGGCTGAGGCGAACAGTGCAGTCCCGCTGGGCGTAGGGCCGTCGAGCGGGTCGGAGCCCTCCGCCCTGCCCTGCGCCGCGTGGAGCGGTCCGCCCGGTTCGGCGGAGTCCAGGAGGCGACCGTCGCGCAGGAACCGCTGCGCCGCGGCGAGAAGCGCCTTTTCTCCGGCGGTGTACCAGGCGGGGTCGTACGTGGCGGCGTAGAGGGCGAAGAACCCTTCGGCGCATCCTGCGTAATCCTCGAGCAGTCCTTCGATCCCCGCGGCGCCGCCCGCGTGGGAGACCCGGCGCAGGGTCGAGCCGTCCCAGTGAACGCGCAGCAGGTACCCCGCCGCACGCACCGCCGCGTCGATGAAGCGCTGTTCCCCGAGCGCCGCTCCGGTATCGGCAAGGGCTGCAACGGCGAGCCCGTTCCACCCCGCAACCACCTTGGCGTCGCGGCCGGGCTGGGGGCGGGCGGCACGGGCCGTGCGCAGCAGCGGAGCGGACCTGTCCCACAGCTCCTGCTCCTGGGGTGTCCACCGGCGGCCCGCGTGGAGGGTGAAGGCGCCGCCTTCGACGCTGCCGGCCTCGGTGTCGAACAGCGCAGCGACGGCCTCCCCCTCGGGACCGAGAACCCCGGCCAGGGCGTCGAGCGTCCACACGTAGGTGCCGCCTTCGACCGCGTGCCCGTCGATCAGGGTGTCAGCGTCGAGCGAGGAGGCGAACCCGCCGCCGTCGATGAGCAGCTCGTCGAGCAGCCAGTCGGCGGTGCCGCGGGCGGTGTCAACAGCGAGTGCGCGGTGGCCTGCGCTTTCCGCGGTGAGCGACCATTCGGCGTAGAGGCGCAGCAGCTGGGCGTTGTCGTAGAGCATCTTCTCGAAGTGGGGCACCGCCCACGCGCGGTCGACGGCGTACCGGGCGAAGCCTCCTCCGAGCCGGTCGCGCATTCCCGAAAGCGCCATCGCCTCGAGGGTGCGCGCCGTCATCGCCGCGGCGTCGCCTGCGGTATCGGCGGCGCTGCGGGAGTGGGCGAGAAGGAAGCGCAACGCTGTGGACGGCGGGAACTTGGGCGCCCCGCCGAAGCCGGAGTACACCGGATCCTCCTGCGCGGCCAGGGCGCGGACCGCGTCCGCGAGGACCTCCGCCGGAACGGCACCTTCATCGAACAGGGACCCGCCAGGGGCGCCGAGGACGCCGACGAGGGAGCTCTTCTGCCGCTGCATGTCGCCGAGCCCTTCGGCGAGGGCCTCCGCGCTGCCCTCGACCTCGGCCCGGCGCTCGGTCCACGCCTGGGTCACCGCTTCAAGGATCTGCCGGAATGACGGGCGCCCGCCGGTTGTCTGGGGCGGGAAGTAGGTGCCGGCGAAGAAGGCGCGCCCGTCGGGGAGGGCGAAAACGCTCATGGGCCAGCCGCCCTGACCGGTGATCGCCTGGGTGGCGCCCATGTAGACGGCGTCGACGTCGGGGCGTTCCTCCCGGTCCACCTTGACGCTGACGAAACGGCTGTTGAGGTAGACGGCGACGTCGTCGTCTTCGAACGACTCGTGAGCCATCACATGGCACCAGTGGCAGGCGGCGTAACCCACCGAGATGAAGACGGGGACGTCCCGTTCCCGGGCCTCGGCGAACGCCTCGTCACCGAAGGGCCACCAGTCCACCGGGTTGTCGGCGTGCTGGCGCAGGTACGCCGAGGCCTCGGCATGCAGGCGCCCGCTCACGGTTTACCTGCCGTCTGGTCCGCGGTGCGGATCCGGGACCGGCTTGCGCACCGGGACGGTGCCGTCCCCTGAACCGGGAACACTCCCCTTGTCAGCGGGCCTTCCGGTCGCCGTGCTGCCTCCCGCAGCGGCCGGCGGCGCGTTCTCCGCCTCGGTCAGGGCGTTGTACCGCACCCGCCGGATGCGCTTTGACATGTCACGGATGAGGAAGATCACCGGCACCACAACGAGCAGGGTGAAGATGAAACCCAGGGTTCCCGGAGTCACCGATTCCGAGTCGAGCCCCGGGCGCAGGCCGCTTTCGTCGGCGGCGGACGCCACAAGGAGGGCGGCGGAATGAAGCTGGATAATCACTGTGCACCACTTTCGGATCCGGCGGGCATTCGAGCCGCCGTATCAATTCTACGTGGATTAGAAGTCCTACGCTCGCGGTATTCCGGCGAACAGATCGTCCTCGGGCAGCTGGGTTTCAACGCGCGAATCGATGAGCGAGTAGTCCTCCCACGGCCACGTTTTCCGCTGGAGGTCCGCGGAAACGGCGAAGAAGAATCCTTCGGGGTCGACCTGGGTCCGGTGGGCCAGCAGGGCCTCGTCCCGGGCCTCGAAGAAGTCGCCGCAGTCGATCTGGGTGGTTGTGGCGTGGGTGGGCGCCGGCGGCTGGTGGCCCTCGGCGTCGGTCTCCATCCACTGGGCGATCCGCTCGGCGTACGGAGACTGGATGCCCGCCTCTTCGAGCGCGAAGTGGAGGGCGCGGAAGCGCTCGGGGTTGAAGGCCCGGTCGTAGTACAGCTTGTCGACGCGCCAGGGCTCTCCCAGCCCGGGGTAACGGGAAGCGTCGGCCGCTGCCTCGTACGCCTCGACGGCCACCCGGTGGGCCATGATGTGGTCCGGATGCGGATACCCGCCGTTCTCGTCGTAGCTGAGGATGACGTGGGGACGGAAGTCCCGCACGAGACGCACCAGGGGCGCCGCCGCGCGTTCGAGCGGCTGGAGCGCGAAGCACCCGAAGGGAAGGTCGGGCAGCGGGTCGCCCTCGGGAAGGCCCGAGTCGGCAAAGCCGAGCCAGCGCTGCTTCACGTTAAGCGCTGCTGCGGCACGGGCCATCTCCAGGCGCCGAAGGCCCGGGAGGTCGCGCTTGGCGTGGGCGTTCCCCGACATCGCCGCGTTGAGGATCGATCCGCGTTCACCTCCGGTGCAGGTCGCCACCATCACCTCGACTCCGGCCGCCGCGTACCGGGCCATCGTGGCCGCGCCCTTGCTCGACTCGTCGTCGGGGTGGGCGTGGACCGCAAGAAGGCGGAGGCCGTGTGGGGAACCGGCCGGGAAATCCGTACGTGACAACTGATGCTCCTGGGGAAGTCTGAGGGGTAGAGCTGGGGGGCGGCTCGGGACGGGAGTTTCACCGGGCCGATCAACGGTAAAATATCGGGGGTGAGCTCCGTGCATGCGCCTACCTCAAGAGTATCCAATCGTTACGGTGCCCCAAAGCGGGCGGGCCTTCCCCGGCGGCGCCTGTGGATCGCCCTGGTGCTGGCGGCCGCCGTCGTCGCCGTCGGCTTCTTCGCCTTCAGCAGCGCACAGCAGCGCGTCACCTTCAAGGATGTCGGTTTCGCCATCGACGGAAACTCAGGGATGCGCGTGGATTTCGAGGTCACCAAACCGGCGGATGCGACAGCCCAGTGCGCCGTCCAGGCGCTGAGCCAGGGTTACGCCGTCGTCGGCTGGAAGACGGTCACCATCGGCCCGACCCCGGAGACCGAGGGTGCGAACGGCGGACGCACCACATCACAGCGGGTTGACCTGCGCACCGACTCGGCCGGCGTCACCGGCGGAGTGGACTCCTGCTGGCTCGTTGACTGAGCCTGAGGTACCGGCGGGCGGACCGGTTACGGGACCGCCGCGCCGACAGTCTGCCGGGAGTCGGCGGAGGCCCCGTGGATCCCGCTCTTGGGTTATCTCCGGCAACTGACTAGAATGGACTAACACCCTCGCCCCGCCCCGACGGCAACCCGTGGTCCCCACGGTCACCCAGACGGCGGGGTGTTTGCTTGCTGGTCAATATCGGCGCCGTAATCCCGCTTCTCCACCTGCCCAGATTGTTCGCAGCACACACCACCGGCCGGCCCGCACCAGCGGGTCCGGATGTACCTAAGGAGATACCCCCCGTGTCCACTAACAGCGCACCCGTTGCCTGGCTCACGCAGGAGTCCTACACCCGCCTGAAGGCTGAGCTGGATCACCTCTCCGGCCCCGGACGGACCGAAATCGTTGCCCGCATCGAGCAGGCACGGTCCGAGGGAGACCTGAAGGAGAACGGCGGGTACCACGCCGCGAAAGAGGAACAGGGCAAGGCCGAGGCACGGATCCGCCAGCTCACCCACCTGCTCAACAATGCCCAGGTCGGGGAATCCCCCGCCGACGACGGTGTCGTGGAGCCGGGAATGATGGTGGAGGCGCGGATCGCCGGGGATGTCGAATCCTTCCTGCTCGGCAGCCGCGAGGTGGCAGGCGACACCGACATCAACGTCTACAGCGAGAAGTCACCGCTGGGCGCCGCGATCCAGGGCAAGAAGGCCGGCGACTCGGTCTCCTACACCGCCCCGAACGGCAAGACGATCACCGTCGAGATCATCGCGGCCAAGCCCTACGCCGGCTAGGAGTACCTTCCGGTTCCACCGCGGAAAAGGCGGTCCGTCCCCGAGGGGGCGGGCCGCTTTCTCAGCAGGAACGCCGCAAGGACGCCGCCCGCGGCCCCGAACAGGTGGGCCTGCCAGGAGATGTTCGAGCCGACAACGGGCAGCACCCCCCACAGGATCGAGCCGTACACGAGGAACAGCAGCACGGCGAAGAGGACCTGGGGGATGTTCCGGTTGTAGAAGCCGCGCGCCATCAGGTACGTGAAGAGGCCGAAGACGACGCCGGAGGCGCCGATCGTCAAGCCTCCGCCCACGAGCCACACGCCGAGTCCGGAGACGATCCAGCTGGTTCCGACGGCGACGACGAAGCGCCGGACGCCGTCAAGGAAGGCAAGAAACCCCAGCACCATCAGCGCCAGGGTGTTGCTCAGCAGGTGCCCGAGGCCGCCGTGGAGCAGCGGGGCGAACAGGATCCCATCGAGTCCGCGGACGCGGCGGGGTTCGATGGCGAGGTAGGAGGTCAGCCACGACCCGCTCAGCGTGTTGAACAGGAACACCGCCCAGAGGACGGCCGTGATCCCGCACACGACGAGCAGCCCCTGTTTTGCGCGGCGGGCCAGCATGTCAGCCCGAAATCACGACGGGCTGGAAACCTTCGGCCCGGAGGTTGCTCAGCACCTGCTCGCAGTGCTCGTCGCCCTTGGTCTCCATGTTGATGGTGATCGCCACGTCGCCCATGCTGATCGAGCCGCCGACCCTGGTGTGGTCGACGCCGGTGACATTGGCGTCCGATTCGGCGATGATGCGCGAGATGGTGGCAAGGGAGCCGGGCCGGTCGTCGAGGAGCATGCGGACGACGAGGAACCGTCCCGCGGCGGCTAGGCCGCGCTGGATGACTTTGAGCATGAGCATCGGATCGATGTTGCCGCCCGACAGGATGACCGCCGTGTTGCCCGGCAGGGCCCCGTTTTCGGTGAGCTTTCCATCGAGCAGCGCTGCGACGCCCACCGCGCCGGCGGGTTCGACGACCATCTTGGTGCGCTCGAGCAGGAAGATCAGCGCGCGCGCCAAGGAGTCCTCGCTGACCGTCACCACGTCGTCCACCAGTTCGCGGATGATCGAGAACGGCAGCTGGCCCGGACGGCCGACGGCGATGCCGTCGGCGATTGTTGAGACCTTGGTGAGCGGAACGAGCGCGTCGGCAGCAAGGGACGGCGGGTAGGCTGCGGCGTTTTCGGCCTGCACGCCGATGATGCGGATGTTCCGGCCGAGTTCGCGGGCCCGCGCCTTGACCGCGACGGCGACGCCGGCGAGGAGCCCTCCGCCGCCGACGCCCATGAGGATGGTGTCGACGTCGGGAACCTGTTCGAGGATTTCGAGGCCGACGGTGCCCTGGCCGGCGACGACGTCGACGTTGTCGAAGGGGTGGACGAACACGGCTCCGGTCTCGTCGGCGTGGCGCTTGGCCTCGGCGAGGGCCTCATCGACGTTGTGGCCGTGAAGCACGACCTCGGCGCCGTGCCCGCGGGTTGCTGCGAGTTTGGGGAGAGCGACGCCGACTGGCATGTAGATGCGCGCCTTGATGCCGAGCCGGGCGGCCGCCACTGCCACGCCCTGGGCGTGGTTTCCGGCCGAGGCCGCGACGACCCCCCGGGCCCGCTCCTCCGCCGTCAGCTTCGCCATCCGGGTGTAGGCGCCGCGGACCTTGAAGGAGCCTGCACGCTGGAGGTTCTCGCACTTGAGGGACACGTTCGCGCCGATCAGCCGTCCCAGTGCACGCGACTCCTCGATGGGCGTGCGGGCGATGACTCCCTTGAGCAGGGCCTGGGCGGCCCTGACGTCGTCGAGGGTCACGGGCAGGCGGGCAAGCTCCTCCTCCGTGTGCCCCAGGGCGTCGGGAAGTGCTGTCTGCTCTGTCACGGGGTTTCCTCTTTCTGCAATGGTGGTGGCTGGATCGGTCCGGTGGCCGACGTGGCGCCATCCCCCCGGTACAGGGCGGGGTCGGTCTCCCACGCACGGCGCGCGATGTACCGCACCGAAGTGTTGGCCACGGCGAGCAGCGGCACGGAGAACAGGGCGCCGGGAATCCCCGCGACAATCGTGCCGGCGGTTACCGCGAGGACCACCGCGAGGGGGTGCAGGGCCACGGCGGGGCCCATGATCATCGGCTGGAGGAAATGCCCTTCGAGCTGCTGCACGACCAGCACGATGGCAAGCATGATCAGCGCGTTGACCCAGCCGTTGGCGACCAGCGCCAGCAGGACGGCGAGGAATCCGGTGGCGAGCGCACCGACCACCGGGATGAAGGATCCGATGAACACGAGCACGGCGAGGGGCACGGCAAGGGGAACGCCGATGATGGCGGCGCCTGCCCCGATGCACACGGCGTCGACGAAGGCCACGAGCAGCTGCACCCGGACGTAGTTCGCCATTGAGGACCAGCCGCGCCGCCCGGCGCCGTCGACCGCCGCGCGGGCCCGCACCGGCGCGAGTCCGATGATGAACCGCCAGATCCTTCCGCCGTCGAGCAGGAAGAAGACAAGGGCGAAGACGGTCAGCAGCAGGCCCGCGGCGAAGTGCCCGGCGCTGCTGCCGAAGGACAGCGCCCCGCTGAGGATTGAACCGCTGTTGTCCTGTACGGCGGTGCCGACGTCCTCGAGATAGCGCCGGATCTGGTCCGTGGTGAGGTGGAGCGGGCCCTGGGAAAGCCAGTCGAGCAGCTGCTGCAGGCCGGTCCGCGCCTGGTTCCAGAGGTCGGAGAACCCAAGGGCGAGCTGTCTTCCCACGAGGGAGAGGGAAAGCCCGATGACCAGCACCAGGCCCGCAACGGTCACCGCGACGGCGAGCCCGTTGGGGAAGCGGTGGCGCCGCAGGAAGGCGGTGATGGGAAGCAGCAGGGAGGCGAGCAGTCCGGCGATCATCAGCGGGATCACAACGAGGGAGATGTGGCTGAGCAGCCAGACCAGCGCCCCGGCGACCACCAGCACCAGGCCGACCCGCCAGGACCACGCAGCCGCGACGCGCAGGGCATACGGAACGTCCTCGCGGCCGTCGGCGGCGCGGGCGCCACCGGGTGCGGCGTCGGGCATCACGGGCAGCGCCTCGGGGCCTTCACCGGTACCGGGCACGGCGCGCTGGAGGATCCGCTCGGGGGATCCGCCGGGGAGTCGCTGCATGGATCAATAATTCCACATAAGCCGCACCCGACGGCTATCCGAGTCGGGGCCGGATCCCCCACGACCCGGTGAACGTGCTGCCCGGCTCGAGCCACCGCAGGCCCTCCCCCGAATTGAACGCGTTCGCCGGCGCCGTCATCGGCTCGACGGCGACCGCGCGGGCAACGCCCGGGTAGATCGTGCTGATGTAGACGTGCACGTAGGGAAAGACCGGATCGGCCCAGAGCGTCACCCTTCGGCCGTCCGGCGCCGAAAGGGTGTGCTCGTAGTGCCCGTCGACGTGCGCGAGCCCGGCGAAGGCCGAATCGAAGGCGACATCCCCCACCCGCCTTCCCGCGCGGAGGTCCTGGTCGCCGGCCACGGGATCCTTCCCCGTGGGTATGGAGCGTTCATCGGTGGAGAAGACCTCGTCGGCGAGGACCGTCAGGGTGAGCTCCTCGGTCGGAACGTCCGAAATTTTGAGGTACGGGTGGGCCCCAAGCCCGAATGGTGCGGCGTCGGCGGAGTGGTTCGTCAGGGACTGCTTCACCGTCAGCCCCTCCTCCGTCAGCGAGTACCTGGCCGTGTGCACGAGGTGGAAGGGATAGCCGTGCTGGGGGAAGATCTCCGCGGAAAGTTCGACTTCGTTCTCCGACTGGAACGCCAGCGCGTAGCCCGTGTTGCGCAGCAGTCCGTGGATCGCGTTGCCCTTGCCGAGTTCGGTGATGTCGAGCTTCTGTTCGGCCCCGTTGAGCTGCCACACACCGCCGTCCACCCGGTTGGCCCATGGCGCGAGGAGGATTCCGGCCCCTCCTGCGGGGATCGAGTCCTCACCCCAGGTCTCGGTGAGCTGGACGCCGCCGACGGCATAGGAGCGCAGTGCGGCCGCGAGCGTCGCGATCACCGCGGTGGAGTTTCCGGCGGTCAGGATGTAGTTGGTGCCGGAGGCCGGCGGGGGTGCGGAGTCCATGGCTTCGATGCTACAGCCGCTGCATCCGCCTGCGCCGGGGATTTCCCGGTGGCCTCTCGGGCCCGTTTCGGATATGTTTGATTCTGTTCAACTTTGTTCACTTGGGTTGGGCAAGGTCATGCGGCGGGAGCCGCTTTCTTCGGAGGTCCGATGCTCGCTGCCGAACGGCACGCCGCCATCCTCGCGGCCCTCGAGCGCCGCCCCGTGGTCCGCGTCTCCGAACTGGCGGAGAAACTCGGCGTCTCGGAAATGACGGTGCGCCGCGACGTCGACGCCCTGCAGGCCGCAGGATCGCTGCACCGCGTCCACGGTGGCGCTGCACGCCTTGCGGCCCTTGCCTCGATCGAACCCGGGTTCCCCGCGAACGCCGAACGGCTCGCGGAAGAGAAACAGGCAATCGCCCGGGCAGCGGCCCAGCTGGTGCTTCCCGGCATGACCATCTCGGTGACCGGCGGCACAACGACCTTCCAGCTCGTGGAGCACCTGGCGCACATCGAAGGACTGACAATCCTGACCAACTCGGTGCCCGCCGCCGAACGCCTCTACCGGATTCCGGCCGGCGTGCGGCGGTCCGTGCTGCTCACCGGCGGCGAGCGTTCCCCATCCGAGGCGCTTGTGGGGCCGCTGGCCACCGCCGCGATCCGCAGCCTCAACGTCGACCTGTGCTTCATGGGCGCCCACGGCGTTGATTCAACGGCCGGCATCACCACCCCGAACCTCGCCGAGGCCGAAACCAACCTGGCGTTCGCCGAACACTGCCGTCACCTCGTGGTGCTGGCCGATTCGAGCAAGCTCGGCGTCGTCAGCCTCGCCCGCATCGTGGGCCTTGACTCCGCTTTCTGCCTGATCACCGACACCGAACCCAGCCAGCCCGCCTATTCACGCCAGACGCTGGTAGCCACTCCCCTCACCATCCAGCACGCAAAGAAAGCGTTTTCATGACCTCAATAACTCCAACCCGGCTCTCGGACGGCCGGGAACTGATCTATTTCGATGCAACCGACAAGTCGGCACACCTGCACCGGGACCCGGCTGCGACGGCCGACCTCCGGGGACTGCCGCCGCGGGGCACCACCACCGGCGACGCCCGCTACGACGCGCTGACCGGCGAATGGATCGCCGTTGCCGCGCACCGCCAGACGCGCACCCACCTGCCGCCCGCCGACCAGTGCCCCCTGTGCCCGTCGAGCGAGCGCTACCTTTCCGAGATCCCCGCCTCGGATTACGAGGTTGTGGTGTTCGAGAACCGCTTCGCCTCATTTGGGCCCGAGCTCGGATCCCTGCCCACCAAGGCGGAGTGGGGGACGACGGCGACGGCGTACGGCCGGTGTGAGGTTGTTGCATTCGACTCCGCCCACGAGGGCTCGTTCGGTTCGCTTTCGCCGGAGCGCGCCCGCACGGTGATCGAGGCCTGGGCGCACCGCACCGAGGCGCTCTCGGCAATGGAGGGAATCAAGCAGGTCTTCCCCTTCGAGAACCGGGGCGCCGACATCGGCGTCACCCTGCTGCACCCGCACGGCCAGATCTACGCCTACCCCTTCATCCCGCCCCGTGCGGCGCAGATCGGCGCACAGGCCACCGCCTTCTACGAGGCCTCGGGCGGGCGGGAGACCCTGATGGGCGCCGCCCTGAAGTCCGAGCGCGACTCGGGCGAGCGGATGATCATCGAGGGCCGCCACTTCAGTGCCTTTGTACCGTTCGCGGCGCGCTGGCCGCTCGAAGTACACCTAGTACCGCACCGCCAGGTTCCGGACTTCACCGCCCTCTCCTCCGAGGAACGCGATGAGCTCACCACCGTCTACCTCGACCTGCTGGGCCGGGTGGACGCCCTCTACTCCACCCCCACCCCGTATATTGCTGCATGGCAGCAGGCTCCGCTCGACACGCTGATCCGCCCGGCGAGCTACCTCCACCTCCAGCTCACCTCCCCGCGGCGGGCCGAGGACAAGCTCAAGTTCCTCGCCGGATCGGAGGCCGCGATGGGCGCTTTCATCAACGACACAACCCCGGAGCAGGTTGCGGAGCGACTCCGCAACGCCGTGCCCGGATCCCCTGGAAAGGACAACTCATGACCCTCTCAGCGCAGGAACTGGCTGACGCCTTCACCGCCCGTTACGGTGTCGAACCGGCAGGGGTCTGGTCCGCACCGGGCCGGGTCAACCTGATCGGCGAGCACACCGACTACAACGACGGGTTCGTCCTGCCCTTCGCGATCGACCGCACGACGTCGGTTGCGGCACGCACGCGCCGGGACCGCAGCGCCCGGGTCTCCTCCACCTTCGCCACGGCCGATGAGGTCGTCGCCGCCGACCTCGATGCCGTCGGACCCGGTGACGTGAAGGGCTGGGCCGCATATCCCGTTGGCGTCCTGTGGGCCCTCGGCGAATCGGGCCATCCCTCGCCCGGCATGGACCTGCTCGTCGATTCGAACGTACCGGTGGGCGCCGGGCTTTCCTCCTCGGCGGCCCTCGAATGCGCTGTCGCCACGGCCGCCAACGACCTCTCCGAGGCGGGCCTCTCCCGCTCGGACCTCGCCTCGGTGGGCCGCCTCGCCGAAAACGAGATGGTCGGCGCGCCGACAGGGATCATGGACCAGACGGCGTCCCTGATGGGCGAGGTGGGGCACGCAGTGTTCCTTGACTGCCGGAGCCGGGAGACGCTGCTTGTGCCGCTCGACCTCGAGAAGGCCGGGCTGTCCCTGCTGGTCATCGACACCCGGGTGAGCCACGCGCATTCGACCGGTGGATACGCCGCCCGCCGCAGGTCGTGTGAACTGGGAGCCGAACTTATGGGCGTGCCCGCGCTCCGCGACCTGGGCGTGGGCGACCTCGCCGAAGCGGCAGGGGTCCTTGATGAGGAGACGTTCCGCCGGGTGCGCCATGTCGTCACCGAGAATGCCCGGGTGCAGGACGCCGTCGCCGTGCTCACCACGCAGGGCCCGGCCGCGCTCGGCCCGCTCCTCAACGAGAGCCATTCCTCGATGCGCGATGACTTCGAGATCTCCTGCCCGGAACTCGATCTCGCCGTCGACACCGCCGTGAAGGCCGGCGCCCCGGGTGCCCGCATGACCGGCGGTGGCTTCGGCGGCGCAGCGATCGCACTCGTGAAGGCCTCCGACGTCGACGCCGTGCGCGCCGCCGTCACCGACGCGTTCGCCGGAGCGGACTTCACCGCACCGGTGATCTTCAGCGTGCGCCCCGCCGCCGGCGCCGGCAGGGTCGTCTGAACCGGCCGGCCCGGGAAACCCGGTACACGTTAACCACTGGTTAAAGACAAAAAGGAAGGGCCTGCAGCCGCAGGCCCTTCGTTTTTGTCTTTACCAGATTCGGTATCTCGGCGGTTCCCCGGCCGGGTTGGCCTGCCGGGGAACCGTTCGAAACAGTTACTCGTCGCCGCGCAGGATCGCGATCAGGCGCAGGAACTCAACGTACAGCCAGATCAGCGTGACGGTCAGGCCGAAGGCCGCCGTCCACGAGTACTTCTCGGGGGCGCCGTTCTTGACGCCCTCGTCGATCGAGGTGAAGTCGATGATCAGCGAGAACGCGGCAAGGCCGATGGCGAACAGGCCGATGACCACGCCGAGGGGGATCCCCGTGCCCGGGATGTCAGCGCCGCGCAGGCCCCAGGGGTCGCTGGTGACGTTGAACAGGATCAGGCCGAGGTTGACCAGCGAGAACGCCGCGTAGCTGATGATGGCGATCATAAAGAACTTCATCGCCTTCGGCGTCGCGCGCACCTTGCCGCTCTTGAAGAGCGCAAGGGTGACAGCGAACACCGTCAGGGTGCCGATCAGCGCCTGCAGCGCGATGTTCGGGAACTGGGCCTCGAGGAACATGGTGAGTCCACCGAGGAACAGTCCCTCAAGCGCCGAGTAGGCAAGGATCAGCGCGGGAACGGGCTCGCGCTTGAACGCATTCACCAGGCCGAGCACGAAGCCACCGATCAGACCGACGATCATCAGCACCGGGGCCAGGCCCGGGAGCAGGAACACCGGGACCGCAGCCCCGAGCAGGACCACCCCGATGGAAAGGATGGTCTTGACGATGACGTCGTCGTAGGTCATGCGCCCGGTCTGCGCTGGGCCAGCCGGGGGCTGGTTGTAAAGGTGCTCCAACTGCTGGGCGTTCATTGCCGACTGTGTGGCGAACGTAGTGGAGCCATATGCTGCCGGGCTTGTGCCGCGGGCAGCGGAACGGAAGGTCTTTCCGTTGAATACCGGATTACCGCCGAGTGCCATGTTTGTTTAGTCCTCCATTGTGGGGGCTGTGCGTGGAGCCAACCCTACCAATATCAACGCTTTTTCGGCTGTTTTGTTCCCGGCGGCGGTGCTTCCGGCGTGCGGGTGCCGCCGGCCCGAAGGTAGGCTGGCCGGAAAATCCCGATGCGCCGGAGGAAACGTGCCAAGTCCCGATCAAATCCCGGACCTCCCCCTGCGGATGCTGCACGACCGGCTGCTCGTTGACCCGGAGAAAGACGGAAGCGAGCGCCGCTCGACAAGCGGGATCGTCATTCCGGCGACGGCGGTCCTGGGCAAGCGGCTCTCCTGGGCGGTTGTCGTTGCGGCAGGCCCCGCGGTGCGGCATGTCTCCCGCGGCGACCGGGTGCTGTTCGACCCCGAGGACCGCTCCGAGGTGGACGTCGGAGGCAAGGACTACCTGCTCCTGCGCGAACGCGACGTCCATGCCGTGGCGCAGCCCGAGGCCGAGGACCACCGCACCGGTCTTTACCTCTAGGCACCAGTTGTTACCGAATCGCTACCTTAGAGGGCCCGTTTGGTGATCGGCGGAAACATTGCACAGGTAGCATAAACTCCACGTTTAGTGACTGCCGTCACAGGCTAAACCTCCTGCCGGTACTCCGGCAGGCCAGCCCCCACCGTGGAGGTTCCTAACTTGATAACCCAATCGATGCCTGCCCGGATCGGGGGGACGCTGATGATTCTTCTCGGCTTCCTGGCCGCGGCACTCCTCAGCGCACCATCAGCGCAGGCGTCACCCCAGCCGCCCGTCCCGGCGACAAGTTCTTTCTCAGCCAGCCTTCAGGCGCAGGAATTCCAGGACCGCATCAGCGGCGTCCTGCGCGGCGTCGACGGACCCATCCCCGATGTCCGGGTCACAGTCACCGGCAACGGTTTCGAAGGTGAAACAACCTCCGGCGAAAACGGCTTCTGGTCGGTGGGCGTCCCCGAACAGGGCGCCTACGAGGTTGAAATCGACGAAGAAACCCTCCCCGAGGGAATCACCCTCGCCGAGGGCCAGGAAAACCCGCGCACCGTCACCTTTGCGGGAACCTCGACCGCCACGACCCTGTTCCTGTTCGGTGAAGGCATCGTCTCCCAGGGCGGCGCCTTCTGGGACACCCTTGCCGAACGGGCGCTCGCCGGCTTCAGCTTCGGGCTCCTCCTCGCGCTCAGCGCCGTCGGCCTGTCCCTGATCTTCGGCACCACCGGCCTGACCAACTTCGCGCACGGAGAGATGGTGACAGCCGGAGCGGTGCTGACCTTCGGCTTCGCCGCGCTCGGACTCCCCGCCCCGGTCGCGATCATCCTCGCGGTGATCTGCGGCGGCATCATCGGCTACGTCCAGGACGCGGGCCTCTGGAGGCCGCTGAGGCAGCGCGGCACCGGCCTTGTCCCTATGATGATCGTCAGCATCGGCCTCGCGCTGGCGCTGCGCTACATCATCCAGTTCAACTTCGGCGGAGCCACAACCCAGCTGCCGGGCTCGCAGAGCCCGATCCTGGAGTTCGGGTCGGTCGGTATCTCGGCGAACAGCATGCGCTCGCTCGCCATCAGCCTCGTAGTCATCCTGGCCGTGGCGTTCCTGCTGCTCAAGACCCGGGTCGGCAAGGCAACGCGCGCCGTCGCCGACAACCCTGCGCTGGCAGCGGCGTCGGGCATCGACGTCGACCGCGTCATCCGGCTCGTCTGGGTGGTCGGCGGGATGCTCGCCGCACTCGGCGGCATCCTCTGGGCCTACTACCGCCCCGGGGTGTCCTACAACATGGGCCAGCAGATCCTCCTGCTCATCTTCGCCGGGGTCGTCCTCGGCGGGCTCGGAACGGTCTTCGGCGCCCTTGTCGGTTCGATCATCGTCGGCCTTTTCGTTGAGATCTCAACGCTGTGGCTCGAAGCTGACCTCAAATACGTGGGTGCGCTTCTCATCATGATTCTCGTGCTCCTGTTCCGGCCGCAGGGCATCCTCGGCCGCCGCGAGCGCATAGGTTAGGGGCACGCAATGGACTTCGGAAACATCCTCATCAACGCGTTCGGCGAGCTGGTCAGCCCGACGACCGCGGCCTACGCCCTCGCCGCCCTGGGCCTCGCCGTCCACTTCGGATACTCGGGGCTGCTGAACTTCGGGCAGGCAGGCTTCATGGCCGTCGGCGCCTACGGCTTCGCCATCTCCACGCTCACCTTCAACGCTCCCCTGCCGGTTGCGGTGCTCGTGGCGCTGCTGTGCTCGGTGATCTTCGCCATCGTCCTGGGCATCCCGACGCTGCGCCTGCGCGCCGACTACCTCGCGATCGTGACGATCGCCGCGGCCGAGATCGTCCGGTACGTCGTCACGACCAACGGGCTCACGGAGGTCACCGGCTCCGCAAACGGGCTTGCGGCGTTCGAGGGCGGGTTCTACGGGCTCAACCCCTTCCCTCCCGGCACCTACAACATCGGCCCGCTCGAGATGAACGAGCGGAACTTCTGGATCCGGGTCGTCGGCTGGAGCATCGTCATCCTCGCCTGCCTCACCGTGTGGCTGCTCATGCGCAGCCCGTGGGGCAGGGTGCTCAAGGGCATCCGCGAAGACGAAAACGCTGTGCGCTCCCTCGGAAAGAATGTCTACGCTTACAAGATGCAGGCGCTCGTCATCGGCGGCATCCTTGGTTCGCTCGCAGGAATGGTCTTCACCCTCCCCCGCGGCGCCGTGCAGCCGGCGAACTACGCGACGGAACTGACGTTCTTCCTTTACACCTGCCTCCTGCTGGGCGGCATGGCAACGGTCCTCGGCCCCGTGATCGGGGCAATGGTCTTCTGGGTTGTGCTGTCGCTGACCCAGGGGCTCCTGTACGGGGCAATCGAGTCGGGTGCCATCACCTTCCTCTCCAACGTTCAGGCCGGACAGCTGCGCTACATCCTCGTGGGAATAGCGCTGATGCTGCTCATGGTCTTCAGGCCACAGGGCGTCCTCGGCAATAAGAAGGAGCTGGCGTTCGCATGAGCGACAACACAGAAGATACAGCGGGAACCGGCCGCCGGCGCGCCGGCGAAACCACCGCAGCCGGCAGCCACACCACCCCCGACGGCGGCCACGCCCCTGAGGCAACAGGGGCAACCGCCGTCACCACCGCCACCCAGGCGGCACCGGGCGGCGCCGGCGGGGAGGACTTCATGACGGACTCCCGGCCCATCGCCACCGGCGAGGCCGGCCCGGGATGCCGCAAGCGGGATCCGATCGTCGTGGCGAAGAACGTGACGCGCAGCTTCGGCGGCATCAACGCTGTCGACGTCGAGTACCTCGAAATCCCCCGCAACAAAATCACCGCCCTCATCGGCCCCAACGGCGCAGGGAAGACGACCCTGTTCAACCTGCTGACCGGGTTCGACACCCCCAACAGCGGCGACTGGGAGTTCGATGGGAAGCCCCTTGCGAAAGTGCCGCCCTACAAGGTGGCACGCATGGGCATGGTGCGCACCTTCCAACTCACCAAGGTCATGGGCAAGCTCACCGTCATCGAGAACATGCGCCTCGGGGCTTCCGATCAGCCGGGCGAGTCCCTGGCCCGCGCCCTGTTCAAGGGCATATGGGGCTCGCGGGAGAAGGAGATCACGGCGCAGGCCGAAACGCTGCTGGCCAAATTCAAGCTCGACACCAAGCGCGATGACTACGCGGCCTCCCTCTCCGGCGGCCAGCGCAAGCTCCTGGAGATGGCGCGGGCACTGATGGTACGTCCGCGGCTGGTCATGCTCGATGAGCCGATGGCGGGCGTGAACCCTGCGCTGACGCAGTCCCTGCTCGACCACATCAAGAACCTGAAGGCCGAAGGCATGACGGTCCTCTTCGTCGAGCACGACATGCACATGGTCCGCCACATTGCCGACTGGGTGGTGGTGATGGCGGAAGGGAAGGTCGTCGCCGAGGGACCGCCCGACATCGTCATGAAGGACCAGGCCGTCATCGACGCCTACCTTGGTGCCCACCACGACGTCGACCTCGGCGACTCCGCCGGCGTCGAACGCCTCGAGGAGGAGCTGGCACACGACGAGGAATCGACGGTCGGCACGCCCGAGGAAGGCGTGATCGGCCGCCACATCACCGAGCTGAGCACATCCGGCAGCTCCATCGACAACGAGGAGAAAAAGCGATGAGCGCGCACGACGACTCGTTCGAGGGCGATTCGGTGGTCAAGGTCACCGACCTCGTGGCCGGCTACCTTCCGGGCGTCAACATCCTCAACGGATGCAGCATCGAGGCCCGCCGGGGCGAGCTGATCGGAATCATCGGGCCCAACGGGGCCGGCAAGTCGACGCTGCTCAAGGCGATGTTCGGGCTCGTGAAGATCCACTCCGGCCAGGTGGTGGTGCGCGGCAAGGACCTCACGGGCCTTAAAGCCAACCGCCTGGTAAGCCGGGGCGTGGGGTTCGTGCCCCAGAACAACAACGTCTTCTCCACCCTGACCATCGAGGAAAACCTGCAGATGGGCATGTACCAGCGCCCCAAGGACTTCAAGAAGCGGTTCGAATTCGTCACGGAGCTCTTCCCGGAGCTTGGAAAGCGGCGGGCCCAGCGGGCCGGCTCGCTCTCCGGCGGCGAACGCCAGATGGTGGCGATGGGCCGGGCACTCATGATGGAACCCGCGGTCCTGCTCCTCGACGAGCCCTCCGCTGGGCTCTCTCCCGTGAAACAGGATGAGACGTTCCTGCGGGTCCACGAGATCAACCGTGCCGGCGTCTCGGTGATCATGGTGGAGCAGAACGCCCGCCGGTGCCTCCAGATCTGCGACAGGGCCTATGTGCTCGACCAGGGCAAGGACGCCTACACCGGCACCGGGCGTGAACTTATGAAGGATCCCAAGGTCATCCAGCTCTACCTCGGGACCCTCGCCGACACGGCGTAGGTTGCAGGCAGTCACTGTGGGCGGTGCCGGAAACGGCACCGCCCACAGTGCTGTCCGGGGTACGTCCGGCCACGTTGCGCCGGCAGATATCCGCCCGCTCCCGCCGACCGTGTGAAAGACTCGAACCGCGGCGCAGGTCCCGAACCGCGCCGGACCTCGGCTGCCGACGGTGCGCCGGGAGGGCGACCAGCGGGAGGACACGATGACCATTGATCCCAGCCGGGTCGCGAGTGCGGGATTCGAAGCGGTCTTCGCCGCCATGAAACTCCTCCGCCCTGTCCGCCCCATCCACCCCCGGGGCGTGCGCCTCCGCGGAACCCTGACGATTGCCGGACCAGCGGTCCCGAGCGGCATCGGCTGGGTGGACACCCCGGGCACAGGCAGCGTCACGGCGCGCTTCTCCCGCTCCGTGGGCCTGCCCGAGGGGCTGCCCGACATCCTTGGCCTGGCGCTGCGGACCGGGCCTCCGGACGCGCCGGCCGACGTCCTGCTGGCCTCGACCGGGGTTTCCGCTGCGGGCCGGTTCCTGCTCATGCCCCGGCTCCACGCCGCTGGGGCGCCCCTGACCACGCTGATGCCCTACAAGGGCGCCGCCGGCCCGGTCCTGCTTGGTGCGTGGACCACAGGGGCACCAGGCCCCCTGCCCGCCGCGCTCGCCGGATTCCGTCAGGAGCTCGACGGCGGCACGTGGTCCCTCGAGCTTCGCTATTCCCGCCTTCGGGGCCCCTGGGCGGCCTTCGGCCGGCTGGACCTCACGCTCGACCCGGATCAGGAGCAGGATGACCTCCGCTTCGACCCCGTGCTGAACCCGCTTCCCGGGGCCGGGACGTACTCCTGGGCCGCCCAGCTGCGGGCGAGGTCGTACGCCGTCGCCCGTGCCCAGCGGCCCCTCCGGAGACACTAGCCGGGCCCCGGCTGCGCGGCGGCGGTGACGGGCCCTGTGCACCACGAAGCGTTCCCCGCACCCGGTTGCGACATCCGCACGCGGTTAACCGGGTGCGGACGTTGTTTTCGGGCGCGTTTACCGCAGTCGGGTGCGCCGGGGGCGCCGCCGGCTTTCCGAAGCCCCCTGCACACGAAAGAACCCCGCCCCTCGCCTCCGGAGAGGACGAGGGGCGGGGTTCTTCGGTTGGATGCTTTACCGTCCGTGGTGCTGCGGGTGCTGCTCGGTTAGAGCTTGCCCACCTCGGAGCGGCTCGGCTGCGGGATGTTCTCCGCGTCGTACTGGTAGATGCCGATGGCGGCTTCAGTCGGGTCGCCGTTCTTGTCGAAGGAGACCGGTCCGGAGATGCCGTCGTAGTCGATGTCTTCGCCGTTGCGCAGGAGCGTCACGCAGCCTGCGAAGTCGAAGCACTTCTCGCCGTCCTTGGAAACGCCCTCAAGCTCGGCCGCGATTGCCTTACCGTCGGTGCTGCCTGCAGCCTCGGCCGCGAGGGACATGAGGTTGACGGCGTCGTAGCTCTCGCCTGCGTAGCTCCAGCTGGTCAGGTCGGGGTCGATCTCGAGCAGTGCCTTCTGGAAGGTCTCACCGGTGAACGGGCCGGGGATGGTGCCCTGGGCGCCCTCAAGGGTGCCAGGCTCCAGGTCCTTGCTGTAGTCGGTGGTGTTGCCGTCGACCATGAACATGCTGCTCGGCTCGATGCCCTTGCCGGTCAGCAGGGGAACGATGCTCTTGGCCTGGTCGAAGGTGATGATGACGATGGCGTCGGGCTTTGCCGCGACGACAGCGTCGACCTGGCTGCTGAACTGCGAGTCACCCTCGTTGAAGAGTTCGGCTGCGACAACCTGTCCGCCCGCGCCTTCGACGGTCTCGGTGATGTTCTTCTGCAGACCGGTGCCGTAGGCGTCGTTGAGGACGATCATGCCCACGGTCTGTGCGCCGCAGGACATGATGTAGTTGCCAAGGGTGCGGCCCTGGAGAACGTCTGACGGTGCGGTGCGCCAGTAGAGGCCCTCGTCCTTCCAATCAGTGAACTCCGGGGAGGTGTTCGCGGGAGAGAACTGCACGACACCCGCACCGGTGATCTGGTTGATGACGGTCTTCGAAACGCCCGAGGACGCAGCACCGATGATGCCGCTTACGTCCTGGGACAGCAGATCTGTAACGGACTGGGTGGCGATGTCGGTTGTGGTGTCGCCGGAGTCGCGGTGGACAACCGAGATGTCCTTGCCGAGGACGCCGCCGGCCTCGTTGACTTCCTTCACGCCGAGGTTGACGCCCGCAATTTCGGGCGGGCCGAGGAATGCAAGTGTGCCGGTCGTGGGAAGCAGGGTGCCGAGCTTGAGCGGGGTGTCGGTGACGGTCTTCGCTTCAGGGACAGCTGAGGGATCGCCCTTTTCGCCGGCCTCGGCAGCCTTGCCGCCTTCGCTGGGAGGACAGGACAGTGCGCCGGCAGCGTCAGCGGGTGCCGAGCTTTCGCCACCCCCGGTCTCCGGTGCATTGGATCCGCCGCAGCCTGAGGCAAAGAGCGCGATCCCCAGGCTCAGGGCCGCGATCTTCGCCGCCCGCGGGGCATTCTCCCCAATGCCAAGCCGCACGGGGTTGCGTGTAACAGTCATGAATTTGTCTCCTCGACCGAAAGGCGTTCTTAGCCTTTGATGCGATCGCCAGGTGTTCCTGGCATGTAGAAAAGCTAATGCAAATTCGTGTCGAACATAAGGGAATCCGGTTACATCCTTGTAACGCTCGTCACAGATTCCGCATTCGGGGCTTGACACTGCACTCCCCCGCGGCGGTTCACGGGAGCTCAAGGAGCCCGAATCGGCGGCCCTGGAGCACTCCTGGTTTCGGACCGGACGGCTTTCCACGGCGCGGGATGCGCCGGCGGATCCTTGGGGCCGTCCTGCCTCCGGCCCCGGGCGCGGCGGGCCGCGGGGTCCGGGCGCGGCGGCCGCGGAGGCTGCGGGATCGGGGCGCGGAGGGCTGCGGGGTCCGGGCGCGGAGGCTGCGGGGTCCGGGCGCGCAGAGCCGGCGGCCGTACCGGTACCGGCGGCCCCCTTGGCAGGATGGGAATCCGGGAAGTGTTGTGCCCCAGGTCAGACTCGAACTGACACTGAACAGATTTTAAGTCTGCTGCCTCTGCCATTGGGCTACTGGGGCGCACCGCGCCAGCGGTGACTGCGGCACTCCCAAGAATATCCCGATCAGTGGACGACCCGTTCCCTGGCCGGCCCCGGGGCCGGAGGAGCGTTCCCCTTCCGGAGGGCCTCCAGGGCCGGACGCGGCTCGGCCAAGCCTCAGGCAGCTTGGGACAGGGTGCCGCCCCACGGCCGCTGCAAGGCCTGCAGGGCGCCCGGGACGAGGGAGAGCTGCGCAGGGAAGCCGGCGGCGCAGGACGACAGGGCGCCGCTCGCCTGCTCGACAGCCTGCGCAGGACGGCTCAAGTGGAACGGCTCAAGTGGAACGGGTCAAGTGGGACGGCCTAAGCGGGACTGCTTAAATGGGACGGCGGCGGCCCCGCCTCTACAGGCAAAGCCGCCGCCGGGCGGATGAGGGCTGCGACTATGCCTTTGTCGCTGCCTTCTCGTCTGATGCGGCCGCCTTGCCGACAGGCGCCGGAGGGGCGCTCTGGAGCGCCGGGGCCTTCTTCGCCTGGGGCGTTGCAGCCTCCTGGAACTGGCGGCGCGGGCTCTGCAGGTCCGAAATCGGGGCGATGTCGCGGCCGAAGATGAAGCTCATCGTCCAGTTCGAAATGACGCGAGCCTTGCGCTCGTACATGGGCATCGCGAGGCCGTGGTAGCCGCGGTGGGCGAGCCAGGCCGGGAAGCCGCGCATGCCGAAGCCCATGATGTTCGCAACGCCCTTGAACGTGCCGAAGCCTGCGACGGCGCCGAGGTTCGTGTGCTTGTACTGGCGGACGTTGCCCACGCCGTAGTTCTGGGCGTAGATGTTCTTCGCAAGCAGCTTCGCCTGGCGCACCGCGTGCTGGGCGTTGGGGACGCAGAAGCCTCCGACTCCCCCGCCGCTGAGGTCGGGCACAGCGGCGACGTCGCCTGCGGTCCAGGCGTGCTCGATCGGTCCGTCGTCCCCGGTGATGCGCAGTTCGGCATTGGCCCGGAGGCGCCCGCGCTCGTCGATGGGGAAGTCCGTCGACCGCACCATGGGGTTGGCCTGGACACCGGCGGTCCAGATGAGGGTGTCGGCTTCGAACTCGTCGGCCGGAGTCTTGTCGGGCATGTTGATGAGCTTGAGGTTGCCGTCGGTGGCGCTTGCCAGCGAGGTGTTCAGCAGCACCTGGATGCCGCGGGAGCGCAGGTGCTCAACGACCCACACGGCCTGCTGCTCGGTGACCTCGGGCATGATGCGTCCCATTGCCTCGACCATGACGAAGCGCAGGTCCGAGCGCGTGAGGCGGCCGTTCTTCTTGACGGCGTCGCGGGCCATGTCCTCCATCTCGGTGATCGCCTCGATGCCGGCGAACCCGCCGCCGATGACGACGAAGGTGAGCGCGCGGTCGCGTGCGGGGCCGGCGGGCATCAGCGAACCGGTCTCGATGCGCTCGAGGATCTGGTTCCGCAGTGCGACGGCCTCTTCGATCGTCTTGAGGCCGATGCCTTCTTCCTTGAGGCCCTCGATCGGGAACGTGCGCGTGATGGCGCCCGCGGCCATGACGACGTCGGTGTAGCCGAGCTCGAACGGCTCTCCGCCGCCTGCCGGCTCAACGACGGCCTTGCGGCCCGCGTGGTCGATTGAGGTGACCTTGCCGCTGATCAGTTCGGTGTCCTGAAGGTGCGCCCTGTGCGAGACCACCGCGTGCCGGGGCTCGATGTTGCCGGCGGCAACCTCGGGCAGGAACGGCTGGTAGGTCATGTAGGGCAGCGGGTCGACCAGGGTGACGATGCCACCGTGGGACTTCACCTTTTTCTGCAGCTTGTGGGCTACATAGAGCCCAACGTAACCGCCCCCAACTACGAGGATGCGCGGACGATCGGAGAACTGTGGGTTCGATGCCATGCCACGATGCTACCGGACTTTGTGAAAATCTTCACTAAGTTGCCGGAAAGGCCGATGAACCGTCGTCACCGGCCGGATTGTCGCGGGCGGCCGGGAGCGAACCGGTGTCGATGCTCCGCGTTTCCGGGCTCTGGGCGGCGGTGCGGCGGACCCGGATCAGATGAAGCGACCCAGCCACTAGAAGCACGCCGAACAGCCCGGAGAACCCGAGCACCACACCCGCCGGAAGGAGGTCCGACGCGACCGCGCTCTCGTCGGCCACCGGCGCCTTGGGCTCCGGGATGTCCGGTGCCGGTGCCTGGGTGGCGGGAGCCGGCGCCGCGGTTTCCGGGGCGGGTTTCCCGCGCCGGTACACCGAGATCCATTCCTTCATGCTGCCCAGACCGTTCGCCTCGGGCACGGCGATATCGGCGTTGACGGCCGCCGCGACGTCGATGATGCCGTGCCCGTAGATCGTGTCGAATCCGGGGGCGCCGGCGTCGCGGGCCGTTCCGATGATCCGGTTGACCACCTGGCCGGCACTGAGTTCGGGGTGCTCCGAACGGATCAGCGCAGCGACGCCCGAGACCAGCGGCGCGGCACCGGAGGTGCCCGACCAGTCGGCATAGAAGGCTCCGGGCAGTCCGCCGACGAGGTTCTCGGATGGTGCGGCAACGGCGATGCTGATGCCTTCGGAGGAGGATTCCCGGCTCGCCGTTCCCCGCCGGTCAAGGCCTGCGACGGCAAGGACGCCGGGAATGGTGGCCGGGGCACCCACCTGGGTGAGCCCGCCGGCGCGGTTCCCGGCCGCCGCGATAATCACGACGTCGTGCTTCTCCGCATGGAGGAAAGCGTCGTCCCAGCTTTCGGGCCAGGTCGTTGAGGTGCTGCCGAGGGACATGTTGATGACCTTGGCGCCATTGTCGACCGCCCAGCGCACGGCGTTGGGGATCTGCTCGTCGGTGCTCACCCCGGCAGGATTCGGGCCGCTGTTCTGGCCCTCGATCCAGACCGAGACGGCCAGCAGGTCGGCCTTGGGTGCGACGCCAACGATGCCGTCGGGGCCGCGGCCGTGCCCGCCGAGGGCACCGGTGGACGGGGCCGCGGATTCCTTCGGGGTGGCCGTGGGCCGGGAGCCGTGGCCGCGGCCGGCAAGCAGTGTCGCAACGAGGGTCCCGTGTTCGGGCACTTCGCCCAGTCCCTGCTGCCCGTCCGGTCTTCCGGCTCCCGAGGGATCGGTTCCCCCGACGACGGCGCCCTTGAGGTCGGGGTGGGTGCCGTCGACGCCGCTGTCGATGACGGCGACCTTCACCCCTTCACCCTGGGTGGTCTTCCAGGCTTCGGTGATGCCGTAGTCCTTGAGCCAGTATTCCTTTTCCCGGATGGCGTCGGCAGCGGCCGGCGCGGCCCCGACGGGAAGGACGAGTGCGGCGCTGATCAGGACGGCGACGGCTGCGGGCAGAGCGCGGGCGTGTCCGGACGGCCGGCCCTGCACGGGGCGGCGCGGCGGCCGGCGCCGGGCTTCCGGGGCTCCCTCAGGTGCAAGGCGGGGTGGCCTTCCCCGCGCCGGGCGTACCGGCAGGGCCGCGGGTGTTCGGCCTCCGGAGCGTGAATCGGCACTCCTATGCATTGGCGCCTCCACGTGCGGCAATGCTCAGGGCAATGCCGTCAAGGATGTCGTGTTCGCTTGCGACGGCGGAGTCGACACGCCCGCCGGTGACCTCCGCGAGGTGTTCAACCACGCACTTCCAGATGAGGGCGCCGGCACCGATGACGTCAACGCGGCCCGGATGCATATAGGGAAGGGCCTTACGCGCCGCCCTGTCCATGTGCAGCAGGTCGTCGGCGGCGGCGCTGATTCTTGCAGTGCCAAGGCGTGCCCCGTGGATCCGCTCCGGGAGGTACGTGGGCAGGGCCAGGGCGTGCGCGGTGACAGTGGTGATGCTTCCGGCCACCCCGACCATCGAGGTCACCGACTCAAGCGGCACGTCGCGCCCCGCCTCGCGGATCAGGTTCCGGACCTCGCGCTCCATGGCGGCGATCTCCTCCGCCGTCGGTGGGTCGGTGGTGAGAAAGCGTTCGGTGAAGCGCACGCAGCCCATGTCCATGCTGCGCGCGGCAACCACGGTGCCGCCGCGTCCGGCAACGAACTCGGTGCTGCCGCCGCCGAGGTCGACCACGAGAACGGTTTCGGTGTCGGGCACGTCAAGAACGCTCACTGCGCCGTTGAACGACAGCGACGCCTCCTCCTGGCCCGAGACAACCTCCGGCTCGACGCCGAGCCGCTCGCGGATGCCGTCGACGAACGTGGAACGGTTCTCGGCGTCGCGCGAGGCCGACGTTGCAACAAAGCGGACCTCCGGCACGTCGTGGCGCCGGATCAGGTCGGCGTATTCGTCGGTCGCGGCGAAGGTGCGGGCCAGTGCTGCCTCGGAAAGCCTGCCCGTGGCGTCGACCCCCTCCCCCAGGCGGACAACGCGCATCTGGCGCTCGACGTCGGTCAACACCCCTGCGTCGTCAATATCGGCGATGAGAAGCCGGATGGAGTTCGTGCCACAGTCGACTGCTGCTGTTCTCACTGGTCCCCCTGGGGTTGGTTGCGGCGGGCGGCGCGCTTGCGTTCAAGTTCTTCGGGGCTCAGGCCTTGGGTCTTGGTGTGCCGGCTGAGGTCCGCACTCGGGGCGTCGCCGCCGGTGTCCCAGGCCCCCTCGCAATAGCAGGCGTCGACGGTCCACCAGGACCCGATCCCCTCGATCGCTTCATCCCCGAGGGGGTTCACGCCCGGACCGGCTGCGAGGGAGTGCCCGACGAGCACGTGAAGGCATTTGACGCGCGAGGGCATGCCCCCGGCGGAGACGCCGTCGATCTCGGGCACGGGGCCCACGCCGGCGCGTTCACCGACGGCGCGGCGTGCCTCAAGGTAGGCCTCGTGTGCTTCGCGGTAGCGTTCTGCCAGGTCGGCGTCCTCCCCGAGCCGCGTCGTCATCTCGCTCATGACGCCCTCTGCCTCGAGCCGGGACACCGCGGCGGTGATCACCGGATGGGTGAGGTAGTAGGTGGTGGGGAACGGGATGCCGTTGCCCAGCCGTGGGGCCGTGGTGGCAACGAGGGGGTTCCCGCAGACGCACCTCGCGCCGATTTCGACGACGTCGCGCACCGGCCGCCCCAGCTGCCGGCTGAGGACCTCCAGGTCCTTTTCCGTTGGGGTGTGCTGGTCCTGCTCAGCCACTGGGGGTCCTTCCTGCTGCCGACGGGAAACGTTCCTTCGGCAGGTTGTATGTAGTGCTCTGGCGGTGCGCCGGCGGTTAGTCGGTCGCAGCGCGGGAAACCGAGTCCCACAGCGAATCGACCCAGGGCAGGTCTTCGGGCTGGTCCTGCGATCCCTCGCCCGATGACTCTTCAATGCCGGCGCCGCCCTTGACGAGATAGCGCTTCTCCCCGGGCATTACGAGGAAGATCCGGTCGCGGGCCTGCTGCTTGATGTAGGCGGGGTCGTTCCACCGTGCGAGGTCCGCGCGGTGTTCTTCCTGGATCTGCTCCTGCCTCGCAATGTCCTCGCGGAGGGTCTGGAGTTCACCCTGCTGCTTGAGGTAGGTGCTGATCGACGGGGCGAGGAGCACCGTCACGGCGATCAGGACGACGGCGAGGGCAAGCAGGCGCCCGGAAAACGACTGCGCCGGAATGGGTTTGGCGTCCTCGGCGGGAATGATGACCCGATTCTTGGGCCGGACCACGCTCGAGCCCGCACGGCGGATCGCACCGGCCAGCTGCTCCCGTTCCGCGGCACGCGCCTGGGAGGGGCTTGCCTGCGCCCGGGGCGGCCGGGCGGGGCCGCGCCCCGGCTCGGCGCTGCGGGGTCCGGCGCCGCCCGGCGCCGGAACGACGGGGTCGTGCGCGCCGGGCGCCGGAGCGCCTGACTCGTGCGCGCCCGCCGCCCGTCCGGACGTTGCGCCGGTGCCCGCTGCCGTCCGCCCCGCCGAGGGCGAGGGGCGGACGGCGCGCGGCACGTTGGGTCGGCGGGCTGACATGTTACTCCTCGGGTGGTGCTTGTGCCGGAATCAATGATCCCGTCCTACGAGGGTAACCGCCCTCCGGTTCAACTAGGCAGTGAAACGCGGGAAGGCGCTGCGGCCGGCGTAGCGTGCCGCGTCGTCGAGCTCCTCTTCGATGCGCAGGAGCTGGTTGTATTTGGCAACCCGCTCGGAGCGCGCCGGCGCGCCGGTCTTGATCTGGCCCGCGTTCGTGGCAACGCAGATGTCGGCGATCGTCGTGTCTTCGGTTTCACCGGAGCGGTGCGAGGTGATTGTCGTGTATCCGGCCCGCTGCGCCATGGAGATCGCGTCGAGGGTCTCGGTGAGCGTTCCGATCTGGTTGACCTTCACCAGCAGCGAGTTCGCCGTGTCGTTCTTGATGCCGCGCTCGAGGCGGGTGGGGTTGGTGACGAAGAGGTCGTCGCCGACGATCTGCACCTTGTCGCCGATGGCGGCGGTGAGCGCCTTCCAGCCGTCCCAGTCCTCCTCGTCGAGGGGATCCTCGATGGAGACAAGCGGGTAGTCGCGGACGAGTTCCTCGAAGTAGGTGCTCATTTCGGCGGTGCTCAGGGACTTGCCCTCGAAAGTGTAGACGCCGTCCTTGTAGAACTCGGAGGCGGCGACGTCGAGGGCGAACGCGATGTCGGTGCCAACGGTGTAGCCGGCACGCTCAACCGCGGTGGTGATGAGGTCGAGTGCGTCGCGGTTCGACGGAAGGTTCGGCGCGAAGCCGCCTTCGTCGCCAAGGCCCGTGGCGAGGCCCTTTTCCTTGAGGACGGCCTTCAGCTCGTGGTAGACCTCAACACCCCAGCGCAGGCCTTCGGAGAAGGAGGAGGCACCGAGGGGAACGATCATGAATTCCTGGATGTCGACGTCGGAGTCAGCGTGTGAGCCGCCGTTCAGGATGTTCATGAGCGGGACGGGAAGCACGTGTGCGTTGGGGCCGCCGAGGTAGCGGTAGAGGGGCAGCGCGGAGGATTCTGCGGCGGCACGGGCGATGGCCAGCGAGACACCGAGGATGGCGTTGGCGCCGAGGCTCGACTTGTTCTCGGTTCCGTCGAGGTCGAGCATCGCCTGGTCGATGGCGCGCTGGTCGGCGGCGTCGAAGCCGAGGAGCGCGGGCTGGATCTGCTCGATTACTGCCTCGACGGCCTGCAGGACGCCCTTGCCGAGGTAGCGGTTCTTTTCGCCGTCGCGGCGTTCGTTTGCCTCGAAGGCTCCCGTTGAAGCGCCGGAGGGAACGGCGGCGCGGCCGAACGTGTCGTCGTCGAGCAGTACTTCGACCTCGACCGTGGGGTTGCCGCGGGAATCAAGGATTTCCCTTGCGTGGATGGCGTCGATAATTGCCATGGAAATGCTCCTGTTCGTTGGAGTGGAGAAATTCGCACCGGGTTGGACGGCAGTGTCAAAAGCAACGGCAGTGTCACCTCTAGCCTAGTTCACCGCCGGGTGAACTAGGCGTTCGGGGTCGAACTCGCCGTCAACACTCGGCCTTGACGGCGCGCGGCGGGCGCTCGGCGCATCCGGGGTCTTTTCTGTTTAGGTGAAGTGTGCTTCACTTGTTCCTACGTGGAGGGGAGTATCCCCTTATCCCGTTCATCGTCAGTACGAAGGCCCCGGCGCCTTCCGGTGAACAGGCCGGGCACTGCGGCCGGGAGAGACCTCCAGTTGGTTGTTACTGACTGGAAGCAGGTTTACATGTTCGTCCCCCTATGGGTGTGGGCCGCCGTTATCGGCTTTATCCTCCTGATGCTCCTCGTCGACCTCTTCGCCCACCGCCGCGCCCACGTCATCGGGGTGCGTGAGGCGGCGGCATGGTCAGCTGTCTGGGTGTTCTTCGGCGTCGCCTTCGGCGCCGTGATCTGGCGGTTCTGGGGAGCCGAGTTCGGGCAGCAGTACTTTGCGGGCTACCTGATCGAGAAATCCCTCGCCGTCGACAACGTCTTTGTCTGGGCGATCATCTTCACCTTCTTCGCAGTCCCCCGCGAGTTCCAGCACAGGGTGCTGTTCTTTGGAGTCCTCGGCGCCCTCGTGTTCCGCGCCATCTTCATCGCGGCCGGAGCGGCAATCATCGCCAGCGCGGGCTGGGTGCTCTACCTTTTCGCCGCGTTCCTGCTCTACACCGGGTACAAGATGCTCCGCCAACGCGATGAACACATCGCTCCGGAAAAGTCGCGGGCCCTCAAGCTGTTCCGCCGCCATGTCCCCATGACGGATGCCTTCCACGGCCAGCGGTTCCTGATCCGCCGCAACTCGGTGCTGCTTGCAACGCCGCTGCTGGCGGTCCTGGTGATGGTTGAAGTCACCGATATCATCTTCGCGGTGGACTCCATCCCGGCGATCTTCGCGGTCACCGACGAAGTGTTCCTCGTCTTCACCGCCAACGCCTTCGCCATCCTTGGACTGCGCGCCATGTACTTCCTCCTCGCCGACCTCATCCACCGCTTCGTCTACCTCAAGGCCGGACTGGCTCTCGTCCTGATCTGGGTCGGCATTAAGATGGCCCTCAAGATCGACGTCTACTACATCCCGACGCCCATCTCGCTTGCCGTCATCGCCGTGATCCTCAGCGTCTCCATTGCAGCGAGCCTCATTGCGACCAGGGGCCAGGAAAGGCACGGACTCCCGGCCCCGCCCGCTCCGCCGTTCCGCAACGCCGAGCCCGAGGAGATCGCGGCCCTCGAACCCCTGTGGGGCCGGCGCCGCAGGGAGGAGAAGAAGGCCCCCGAGCGGGCAGACCGCTGACTCCTGGGACCGCGCGGTTCCCTGCAGGGAACCGCGCGGCCCGGGCCGCCGCCGGCCGCACCGACATCCCTACCGCAGCGGCCCCGACCGCAGGTGTCTCCACCGCAGCCTTACCTACCGCAAACCGGAATCAGGAGGACCCCACCATGAGAACATCAGAAGCCGTGGCCAGCGACGCCGACGGCGACGGCGCAGCGGCCGCGTCCGGCCCGTCCCCCACACCTCCGCGGCGGCCGCCGTGGACGTTCCTCACGAACCACGGCCACGTGCTCCTGACCGTGGCCGCGGAGCCGAACATGCTGGTCCAGGACATCGCCGGCCGGGTAGGGATCACCCCGAGGGCGACCCTTCACATCCTGAAGGACCTGGAGGACGCCGGATACCTCCAACGCCTCAAGGAGGGCCGCCGCACGCACTACGTGGTCGAAGCACACCAGCACTTCCGCCATCCCACGACGGCCCACCAGGAGATTGGCGCCCTGCTGCGGATCTTCGACGCACGGCCCGTCGAACCGCCTGCGGAGACCGGCTGACTGGTGACGGGCGGATCAGGGACCCCTCGATCCGTACCGGAAGACCGGGGCGAAGAAGACAATCGGGAATAGAAAAGGAATCCACCACGCTACACACGTGGCCGGCCACTTAGCACCTTCCAGGTTCTCGGCTCAGTGACCGAGGAGATGCAGGCTCTTGACGCTGTCCCCTTGCCCGCATTGAGCGGGAGGGAATAAACCACAGTCCCAGCCTCTTACATGTGGTCGGCAACGCTAAGTAAAAGTAATCCACACACCTCAAGGAAATCTATGAACTCCAGCACGCCCGAAGCATCAGCGTCAACATCCACCGCGCCCTACCGCCCCGGACCGCCGAGCAAACACCAGCTGGCGCTGATGATCTGGGTGGCGGTCTTCCCCACACTGACCATCCTTAACCTTGTATTCGGGCCCTGGCTGGCAATGCTGAATCCTGTTCTGCGCACCTTCGTCCTTGCCACTGTCGCGGTTCCCATCGTGATTTATGGCCTCATGCCTCAAATTCAGCGCCTTCGCGCCCGGATCCTCGTGCGGAAACATTCCAGGGCCTGAGGGCTGGGATAACCGCTCAGGAAGGAGGGACCCCGACCGTGCCCTACACGGGCAGGGTCGGGCGTCTCACTTCGCCACTGCGTGGACCACACAGGATCAGAACCCGCTGACCTGTGTCCGGCTGATCTAAAGCGGGTTGATCGGTACAGGCTGATCTGTTCCAGCTGATCTGTTCCGGCTGATTTGGGATCGGTGCCGGTCAGCCGGCCGGGGTCACCGGGGATACCAGGGTGCAGGCGGTGTCGGGGGCGTACCGCAGCCAGCTGGGAAGGGCTGCGGTGAAGGCACCGTGCACCTCCGCGGTGCGCGTCGCCGTCCAGTCCACCGGTCCGTCAACCTCGGACTCGTGCTTGTTCCACTCGAACCAGTTGATCATCTTCAGCTGCGGGAAGTCCTCGGGGATCTCGGGGGCGAAGAGCTGCTCCCACCAGGCGCGTTTGAGGTCCAATTCATCGGCCCCGCTGCCGCCGGGGGCGAAGAGGGCCGCGGTTTCGGGGATGGCGACGGGTTTGGCGTGGTCGCGCCCGTAGACGGCGTAGAAGTCGGGCACCGCGCTGTGGTCGCCGTTGGCTCCGGAGTAGGTTCCGGTGAGCTGTTCGATGAACTTGCCGGGCTCGGGCAGTTCATTCTCCCCCCACGGGTACTCCGAGCCCCAGTGGTAGATCGACATGCCTACCCAGTCGACCGCGTCGTCGCCGGGATAGTAGGGGGCGTAGGGGTCGTCGGTCCTCGTCAAGGCGCCGTCGTCGTCGGTATCGAGGGCGGCGAAGGCGGCGGTTCCCGACTCGGCCTTGTACTGCCCTTCAACGAAGGGGTAGCCACCCCCGTAGTTCGGCGCCCACATCATTGCCGATCCCGGTGCCTTGGCGTGAATGACGCCGGCCATCTTCCGGAAGCTGGCTACGTATTCCGCGGGCTCCTGGGACCACGCGTACCACGACCCGTTCATTTCGTGGGCGAAGCGCACGATGACCGGAACTCCCGTCGCGTTCAACGCCGCGAGGTCCTCGGCCAGGGAGTCGATGGCATCGTCGGTCACGGCCTCAAGGCCCTGGACTGGCTCGAGGGTCAACAGCATCATGCGGCCGCTGTCACGGATCTGCTCCGCGGCGCGCTCGAGGTTGGCCCTCCCCCGCTCGTCGTAGGGGAAAGCCGTGAAGGAGACGCTGACCGCCGGGGCGTGGCCCAAAGCATCGGCGTAGTCGGCGAGGGGATTCTCCTCAAGATCGAGGTTTACCCCGAACAGCGCCCCTGTCTCCGGGACCAGGGCGGCGCGGTCGACAACCGCACAGTGGGCCGAAGCGGCCCTCTCCAGGCGGTCCCGTTCGGCAAGCTCGGAGCGGATATCAACCGCAGCAACCCCAAGGACCGCCAGGCATGCCGCAACGGGAAGGGCGAAGGCCTTGAGCGTGCTGCGGGTGGGCCGCAGCGTGAACCCTGCGGCGCGCGGAGGGCGGTTCCGTGCTCGGTGGGACATCGGTGGTGCGCCTTCCTAAGGGTTGGTGCGGCTCGCATAAGCCACGGCTGCGTCCGTCGCGCTTTCCGCGCACGGCGGAGGACGCCGACAGCGACAGCGCAGTGCGGGGCGTGGCTATCGTGTCATGTCGGCTCGCTGATGCGCGGGAGGCACACCTGCAACATCCGCACCAGGTGCGGTGATCGGGATTCGGGCACACCGCTGCGGCAGGGCGTTCCCGGCCGGAGCGGTTACAGCACCCGCCCGCCGACGGGCTTCCATGCCTGCCGACCTCCGGCTGCCCCCTGTCCGCTAGGAACCACCAGCGGCTCCGCCGGCCGCGGCCTGGAAGCGGGCGACGGCGGCGCGCAGCGCCCGTTCCGGGTCAAGGCCCTGCTCCACGCCGGCCCGGGCAAGTGCGAAAAGCTGCTCCCCAAGCTGTTCCTCGGTGGCGGGCGCGGGCAGCGGCGGGGCGGCCGGAACGTCGGTTCTCGGCGGTGGCGCGGCCGGGTGCAGGGAAGCCGCCCTCCCGAGGCTCTTGGCGGCCAGGGCCAGTGCCGGCAGGTGCCGGGGAATGCCGTCGAAGGGTTCCCGGGACGGGCTCTCCTGCTTCTTGACCACCTGCCAGGTGTCCACGATCTCCTCGACCGTGGCCGGGAATCTCTCCTGGAGCGATCCGTCGGGGCAGAACACGTGGGGATTGCGCCGCTCCATCTTCCGCGTGAGCCCCTCGATCACTTCGAGCATGCCGAAGCCGCCGTGCTCGCGCTGGAGCTGGGCATGGAGGACCACCTGCAGCAGGACATCGCCGAGCTCTCCGCGCAGCTCGTCCCGGGCGCCCACCGCTCCCCCGGCGCGGGCCGTCCCTGGTGCACTCCCCCGCTCGTCCGTGGATGCCGGGCCGGCGGCGGGCCCGGTGTGCGTCCCGGCAGCCTCGAGAGCCTCGATTGCGTCGACGAGCTCGTAGCACTCCTCGATCAGGTACTCGACGAGCGAAGCATGGGTCAGGGCGCCCATCCACGGGCAGTGCTCGCGCAGCTGGGCGATGACAAGCACAAGCCGCTCAATCGCCGCCCCCGCACCATCGCTCCCGGGTTCAGGTGTCCTGCCCATGCCTCGGGGTGCCTAGGAGGCAGCGCTGTCGAAGCCGACCATCACGTACTCGACGAGCGCTTCGCGGTCCTCAAGCGGGAGGAACGCGGCGTCGACGGCGTTGAGCGTCAGCTCAAGCAGGTCGCCGAGGTCGTAGCCGAAGGTGTCGACAAGGAGCTCCATCTCCCCGCTCAGGGTGACGCCGCTCATCAGCCGGTTGTCGGTGTTGACCGTGACCTTGAAGCCCAGCTGGTAGAGCAGGTCGATGGGGTGGTTTTCGATGCCCTCGCCGAACGCCGCGATGGCGCCGGTCTGCAGGTTCGACGACGGGCACAGCTCAAGGGCGATTCCGCGGTCCCTGACCCACGCCGCGATGCGGCCAAGGTTGGCCATGCCGACCTCGTCTCCGGCGTCGTCGAATTCGATCCCGATGTCCTCGGCGATGCGGACGCCGTGCCCGAGCCGCAGCGCGCGCCCGGTGACGAGTGCGTCAACGATGCTCTCGAGGCCCGCGGCTTCGCCGGCGTGGACGGTGACGGGGAACTGCTGTTCGGCGAGGTAGGTGAATGCGTCGGCGAACCGTGAGGGCGGGAATCCGTCCTCGGCTCCGGCGATGTCGAAGCCGACGGCGCCGTTGTCGCGGTGGCGCACGGCGAGTTCGGCGATCTCCCGGCCGCGGTCGGCGTGGCGCATGGCGGTGATGAGCTGGCCGACCTGGATGACCCTGCCCGCGGCGAGGGATGCCTCAACCCCGGCCTCGAGGCCTTCCTGGACCGCTTCGACCGCTTCGTCGAGGGAGAGCCCCTGCGCCGTGTGCTGCTCGGGCGCCCAGCGGACCTCGCCGTAGACAACGCCGTCGGCGGCAAGATCCTCGACGAACTCCCGGGCAACCCGCACCAGGGCAGGCCGTGTCTGCATGACGGCGACAGTGTGGTCGAACGTCTCGAGGTAGCGTACGAGCGAGCCGGAGTCGGCGGAGTCGCGAAACCACTGCCCGAGCTCATCGGGGTCGGTGGTGGGCAGCTCGTGGCCGATCTCGCCGGCGAGCTCAACGATCGTTGCCGGCCGGAGGCCGCCGTCGAGGTGGTCGTGGAGGGAGACCTTCGGGAGGCTGCGGATATCGAAGGAGGTGCCCGGGGCGGGGTTGCTTGAGGTGTCAGTCACGCTTTCAACCCTACAGCGGGGCCCGTTCGGGCCGCACCCTCAGGCGGCCTGCTCGATATCGGGAAGGTCCGGGCCTGCCGCCGCGGGGAGCGCCCGGGCCGCGCCCCTGCCGGAGACCGCGCTGAGCACCCGGTCGACGGCGACGCCGATCACCACGGCCACCGCGATTGCCACTGCCACGCCCAGCAGCTGGTTTCCGGTGAACCAGGCTCCGGCCAGCGCACCGATCCCCACGGAGTAGGCGCCCCACACGGCGCCGGCGAGCCCGGACAGGGCGACGAAGCGACGCCGGGGGTAACCGGTGGTCCCGGCGGCGAGGTTCACGGCCACCCTGCCGATCGGCAGGAAGCGGCCTACAAGGAGCAGCGAGGCGGCCCGCTTGTCGAGTTCGTACGCCGCCCAGGCGAAGGAGCGGCGCATGCGGGGCCGCCGCATCCACCGGAAACGGGTCAGCCCGATGCCCCGGCCAATGGCATAGGCGGTGTTGTCGCCGAGGACGGCGCCAAGCGAGGCGGCAAGCATCAGCAGCCATGGGTTGGGATGGCCCTGGGTGAGGATCAGGGAGGCAAGGCCGACCACCACCGACTCGCTGGGGAAGGGCGGGAAGAACCCGTCGACGGTGCAGCAGATGAACACCAGGAGGTACACCCAGGGTTGCGCCGCGGCGTCGATGACCCAGGAATTGATCCCTGTGAGCAGGGAGAGGATCAGGTCCACGGGGAGCCACCCGGCGCCCTGGGTCCGTGACATTGGGCGGGGTCAATTTGACTGAGCATTGACCGATTCTGCTCCCCGGCGGACCGGCACGCATCAGGGAGGGCCCCGATTAAGTCCCCCACAGCGGCCAAAAACCCCTGCGGGCCGGTCCGGCGGAACAGTGAGCCGACCGACCGGACCGGCGGGGCCTAGGAGACCCTGTCGAGGATGAGCTCCTGGGCCGGCCGCGATCCCTCGGGGGCGATGACGACGGCGTCGGCGAGGGCCTCGCGGGCCCGCTCGAACCGCTCGGGGGTGTCGGTCAGCAGTGTCATGAGCGGCTCCCCTGCCCGGACAAGCGCCCCGGGCTTGGCGTGCATCCGCACCCCGGCGCCCGCCTGCACGACATCCTCCTTGCGGGCCCGGCCCGCGCCGAGCCGCCACGCCGCCACGCCGACGGACAGGGCGTCGAGTTCGACGAGCACGCCGTCGGCCGGGGCGTAGATGGTCTCCGATTCCCGGGCCACCGGCAGCGCGGCCCGCGGATCGCCGCCCTGCGCCTCAATCATCCGGTTCCAGACGTCCATCGCCCGGCCGTCCTTCAGGGCCGCTGCGGGGTCGGCGTCGGAGACGCCTGCCGCCGCAAGCATCTCCTCGGCGAGGCGCACCGTGAGTTCGACAACGTCCTCCGGCCCTCCTCCGGCGAGGACCTCGACGGATTCCTCGACCTCAATGGCGTTGCCGGCTGTGAGTCCGAGCGGGGTGCTCATGTTGGTCAGCAGCGCCACAGTGCGCACGCCGGCGTCGGTGCCCAGATCGACCATCGTCCGTGCCAGCTCAAGGGCGTCCTCCCGGGTCTTCATGAAGGCGCCGGTGCCGACCTTGACGTCGAGCACCAGCGAGCCGGTGCCCTCGGCGATCTTCTTGCTCATGATCGATGAGGCGATGAGCGGAATTGCCTCGACCGTTCCGGTGACGTCGCGCAGCGCGTAGAGCTTCTTGTCGGCCGGGGCAAGGCCCGCTCCGGCGGCGCAGATCACTGCCCCGACGTCGGCCAGCTGGCTCATCATCTCCTCGTTGCTCAGGTATGCCCGCCAGCCCGGGATCGATTCGAGCTTGTCGAGGGTGCCCCCGGTGTGGCCGAGGCCGCGTCCGGACAGCTGCGGCACGGCGACCCCGAAGACCGCGACGAGGGGTGCGAGCGGAAGGGTGATCTTGTCACCGACGCCTCCCGTTGAGTGCTTGTCGCTCGTGGGCCGGCCCAGGGAGGAGAAGTCCATGCGCTCGCCCGAGGCGATCATTGCCGCGGTCCAGCGGGAGATTTCGGCACGGTCCATCCCGTTGAGCAGGATCGCCATGTTCAGCGCCGCCATCTGCTCGTCGGCGATTGCACCGCGCGTGTAGGCGTCGATTGTCCAGTCGATCTGTTCGGGGCTGAGCGTTCCGCGGTCCCGTTTGGTGCGGATGATATCGACGGCGTCGAAGGCTTCGGTCATGAGTTTTCTACCTTTGGGAGCTGGGGGGTGGCGGCGGGGGCCGCGTCAGGAAAGGTTGTCGGGTCCGAAGGCGTCGGGAAGCACCTGGTCCATGGTGCGGACGCCGCTGACGGTCAGCAGCAGCATCCCGGGAGCCCGGAATTCGTAGAGCAGCTGGCGGCAGCGCCCGCACGGCATGAGGGTGTTTCCGGCGCGGTCAACGCAGCTGAAGGCCACGAGCCGCCCGCCGCCGGTCATGGCGAGGTTGCTGATCAGGGAGCATTCGGCGCACAGGGTGAGGCCGTAGGACGCGTTCTCAACGTTGCACCCGGTAACGATACGGCCGTCCTCGGTCAGGGCTGCTGCCCCGACCGGGAAGTTGGAGTACGGCGCGTAGGCCTTCTCCATGGCCGTGGTTGCGGCGGCGGTCAACTCATCCCAGCGGACGTCTGCCGGTTCAATCATGGGTTCTCCCCGTTCGTTGGGCCGTCCGGGCGGCTGCCCGGACGGCGCTGGTGGTGCTGGGCGTTCGCGGCGCGGCGCTCAGCCCTTGATGTACGGGATGCCGCTGGCTCCTGGCGCCCGGGACCTGCCGACGAGCCCCGCGACGGCGAAGATCGTCACGACGTAGGGAAGCATCCTGAGGAACTGGTCGGGTACCGGGGTGCCGAGCAGGCTCAGCACGTTGGAGAGGTTCGTCGCGAAGCCGAACAGCAGGGCGGCGAAGAACGCACCGAGCGGATTCCACCGGCCGAAGATGAGCGCGGCGAGGGCGATGTAGCCCTGGCCTGCGGTCATGTCCCGGCCGAAGCCCGACACCGATACGAGGGTGAAGAAGGCGCCGCCGACACCGGCGACCACGCCCCCGAGCAGGACGTTGATGAAGCGCATCCGGTTGACGTTGACGCCAAGCGTGTCCGCGGCCTTGGGGTGTTCGCCGACGGCGCGGGTGCGCAGGCCCCACCGCGAGTGGTAGAGCGCGACGTAGATGACGGCAACGGCAACGTACATCAGGTAGCCAACAATTGTCTGCTCGAACAGGATGGGGCCGAGGATCGGGATGTCGGAGAGCAGCGGGATGCTCAGGACGGGAAGCTGCGGCGGCGTGTTCCAGGTTTCGGCGTCCCGGCTGAGCACCGAGGAGAAAAGGAACCCGGTGAGCCCGGAAACCAGCACGTTGAGGACGACCCCGACGATGACCTGGTTCACGATGTACCGGATGCTGAAGACGGCCAGGGCGAGCGAGACAAGCACACCCGCCGCCGCCGCGGCGAAGAGCCCGACGATTGCGCTTCCGGAAAGGGACGCCGCAACCGCGGCGGCGAAGGCGCCGAAGAGCAGCTGGCCCTCGATGGCGATGTTGACCACGCCGGAGCGTTCGCTGAGAACACCGGAGAGCGAGCCGAAGATCAGCGGCACGGCCAGGGTGACCGAGCCCGCCAGCAGCCCGTACAGGGCAACGTTCGGCGTGCGCGCGCTGCCCACCACCCAGGTCAGGAACCCGATGAGGAAGACCAGGGCGAAGACGACGAGCAGCCAGACCGGCAGGGGCTCCCCCCGCCTGGTCTTGAGGATGGCAAAGGCCGCGCCGGCGATCAGCAGCAGCGACGTGAGCCAGCCGATTGCCGGTGCGGAGAGGACAAGCTGGGGCAGGACAATGGCGTCGTTGGGATCCGAGAGGCGGAACGTGACGTCGTTGCCGGGGGCTCCGAGGGCGAAGAGCAGCAGCGCCGCGAGGGCCAAAATGCTCAGGAGGATCGGCGTCTTCCAGCTGCGGACCGTTCCGGGCCCGCTGTCGTGGCGCTCGGGTGCTGCTGTGGTGGCGGTACTCATGCTTGGCCTCCGGTGGCTGCGGCGGTGCGGTTCCTGCTGCCCTTGCCGGCCTGGATGGCGCCGGGCACCGGCAGGCGGAAGAGCGAGCGCACCAGCGGCGGTGCGGCAATGAACAGGACGATGAGGGACTGGACCACAAGCACAATGTCGATGCTCGTGCCGGTGGAGGCCTGCATTGTGACACCGCCGGCGCGGAAGGCGCCGAACAGCAGGCCGGCTGCGAACGTCCCCCACGGCGACGAGCGGCCAAGGAGCGCCACAGTGATGGCGTCGAAGCCGAAGCTCGCGGCCACCCCCGAGGTGAGCACCTTTTCGGTGCCCGAGACCTGGGCGACCCCGGCAAGTCCGGCGAGGGCACCGGCGATGGCCATGGCCACGATGTAGCTCTTGCCGACGCTCACGCCCGCCGTCTTGGCGGCGCTGGGGTTGGCGCCGACGGCGCGGAGTTCGAACCCGATCGTGGAGCGGTTCAGCAGCCACCACACGAAGACCGTGGCCAGCACGGCGAGCACGAAGCCCCAGTGGAGCCGGAACCCGGTTCCCAGCAGCGGCGGGTAGAGGGCCGTCGGGTCGAGCTGCGGGCTGATGGGGTTGGTGGATCCCGGGCGCTGGAACGCCGGCGTGCTCAGCAGGTACAGCACGAGGTTCACCGCGATGTAGTTGAGCATGATGGTGAGGATCACCTCGTGGGCACCCGTGCGTGCCTTGAGCACGCCCACAAGTCCGGCCCACAGCGCCCCGCCGAGCATCCCGGCGAAGATCACGAGCAGCAGGTGGATTCCGACGGGCAGGTGGAGGGTGAATCCGACCCACGCCGCGAAGGTCGCACCGATGAGGATCTGGCCCTGCGCGCCGATGTTGAACAGTCCGGCGCGGAACGCAAGCGCCACTCCGAGTCCAGCGCAGATCAGCGGCGTTGCGACGGTGAGGGTCTGGGTCAGGGGGTAGATCATGCGCGTGAAGGTCGTCCCGCCGGCGTTGAACACCGAGCCTTCGAACAACGCGATGTAGGCCGATGACGCCGCCGACCAGGCGGCGGCGATCGTGTCGAGCGGGCGCGAGAAGAAGTAGGAGGCCGAACTTGCGACTTCCTCGTTCGTGATGGCGATCAGCAGCCCGCCCAGGATCAGCGACAGGACAACGGCGAGGACGGCGACAAGCGCGTTGCCGGTCATGATGCGCTGAAGCACCGGCTGTTCGGTGCCCGGACTCGCCGCGGCAAGGTTCGACGCGGGCACGGGAACGGCGGGAGGGGGAACCTGACCGTCGCCGGTCTCTGCGGCCGCTTCAAGCCGGAGCTCCTCCTGCCTGCCGGCCTCGCGCGCCGCGCGGCGGGATTCGGGCCTGCCCCCGGTGGTGCCGGAGGTCTCCGGCGGGTTCTCCTGCGGACTCACTTGTCCCCTCCTTGGAATTCATTGGCCTGGCTGAGTGCCTCGTCGGCGGGCATCCCGGCCATCATCAGGCCGAGGACGTCGCGGGAGGCGTTGCCGGGCACGATGCCCATCAGCCGGCCCCGGTACAGCACGGCGATCCGGTCTGCGAGTTCGAGCACTTCGTCGAGTTCTGTTGAAACAATCATGACGGGGGTGCCGCCGTCCCGCTCCGCGACGATGCGCTTGTGAAGGAATTCGATCGAGCCGACATCGACGCCGCGGGTGGGCTGGGAGGCGATGAAGAGCTTGAGGGGCCGCGAAAATTCGCGGGCCATGACGACCTTCTGCTGGTTGCCGCCCGAGAGGGTGCCTGCGGCGGCCGAAGCGGACTGGGTGCGGACGTCGTACTCGGCGATCTTCTCGTCGGCGTTCTTCGCGATCAGCGCGGAGTCCATGTTCAGCCCCCGCGCGAAGGGTGCCTGGTCGTAACGGTTCAGGATCAGGTTCTCGGCGACGGAAAACGTACCGACGAGCCCTTCAACGCTGCGGTCCTCGGGCACGAACCCGACTCCGGCTTGAATGACCTCCTTGACGCTGCGGCCCACCAGTTCGGATCCGCCGAGGGTCACTGAGCCGGTGACGTGGTCCTGGAGTCCCATGATGGCCTCGGTGAGTTCGGTCTGGCCGTTCCCCTGGACACCGGCGACGGCGAGAATCTCCCCCTCGGCAATCTCGAAGCTCACATTGTCGACAACGCGCTGGCCGTTTGCCGCCCGAACGGTGAGGTCGCGGACCTTGAACGTGGTTTCGCCACGCCGCACCGGGGCCTTCTGGAGGGTCAGGTTCACCGACCGGCCGACCATGAGGGAGGCAAGTTCGGTGGTTGAGGCGTCGGGGTCGGCCGTCCCAACGACCTTGCCCCGCCGGATGACGGTGATGACGTCCGACACCGCCTTGACCTCGCGGAGCTTGTGGGAGATGAAGACGATCGACTTGCCATCGGCCTTCAGCTGTCCCATGATGCCGAGCAGCTCGTCGGTCTCCTTGGGAGTGAGCACGGCAGTCGGTTCGTCGAGGATGAGCACCTCGGCGTCGCGGACGAGGGCCTTGATGATCTCGACACGCTGCTGGACCCCGACCGGGAGATCTTCGACGACGGCGTCGGGATCGACATCGAACCCGTACTGGTCGGAGATCTGCTGGATCCTGGTGCGGGTCTGGGCGAGGTTGAGCATTCCGCCGGCCTTGACGGTCTCGTTGCCCAGTGCGACGTTCTCCGCGACGGTGAAGACCGGAACCAGCATGAAGTGCTGGTGGACCATCCCGATGCCCGCCGCCATTGCGTCGCCGGGTCCGGTGAAGGTGACTGGCTTGTCATCGACGAGGATCGTGCCCTCGGTTGGTGAGTAGAGGCCGTACAGGACGTTCATCAGCGTCGACTTGCCGGCGCCGTTCTCGCCGAGAAGGCTGTGAACCTGTCCCGGCTCGACCACGAGGTCGATGTGGTCGTTGGCGATCAGGGAACCAAACCGCTTGGTGATTCCTTTGAGTTCGAGTTTCACAACTCATCCAACCTGTTCTGTGCTCGGGAATTCGAGTGAGGAAGGCCGGCGTCGGATCCGCCGGGCCGGTTCACAAAAACGAACCGCTTTCCTCCCGGGTGAACCGTAGGAGGAAAGCGGTTCGCTTGATCTCTTGGGGTTACTTCGGGCTCGCTGCTGAGTCCACAGTAATCTCGCCCGCGATGATTTGTTCCTTAATCTCGTCGAGCTCGGTCTGCAGCTCGGCGGGAACGTTTGCTTCCTGGTCGTGGAACGGTGCAAGGGCAACGCCCCCGTTCTCCAGGGTGCCGACGTAGGGGGTGTTGTCGAAGTTGCCATCGACGTCGCTGGCGATGACCTCGTTGACGGCGTCGCCCATGAGCTTCATGACCGAGGTGAGGATGAACTCCTCGCCCTTGCCGGCGGTCTCGTAGCCGTCGGAGTCGACCCAGACGACCGTCGTCTTCTTGCCGGCCTTGTTCGCCTCGATTACCGCATCGAGGGTGCCGAGGCCAACGGGGCCCGCTACGGGCATGATGACGTCGGCGCCTTCGTTGATGAAGTTCTTGGTGTTGGTCTTGCCGGCGCCCTGGTCGTTGAAGTTGCCGATGAAGGTGCCGTTCTGGGCTTCCTTGTCCCAGCCAAGCAGTTCGACCTTCTTGCCCTTCTGCTCGTTGAAGTACTCAACGCCCTCGGCGAAGCCGTCCATGAAGATGGTCACGGTGGGGATGTTGATTCCACCGTAGGTGGCGACCTTTCCGGTCTCCGAGGTGGCAGCCGCGGCGTAGCCGGCAAGGAATGCCGCCTGAGCCGTGTCGTAGATGATCGGCTTGACGTTCTCGGCTTCGATCGAGTTGTCGTCGACGATCGCGAAGTGCGACTCGGGGTTGGCCTCGGCCGCTTCCTTCGTGGTGTCGGCCAGGAGGAAACCGACGGTGACGGTCATGTCGCAGCCGCCCTGGACCATGGTGTCGACGTTCGGACCGAAGTCGGTCTCGGCCTGGGATTCGGCCTGGTTGATCTTGATGCCGAGCTCGGATTCGGCCTTCTTCAGCCCTTCGTAGCTCGACTGGTTGAAGGAACGGTCGTCGAATCCGCCCGAGTCGGAAACGATGCAGCCCAGGTAGTCGACGGGCTCGCCGGATGCGTTTGCCCCCCCTTCTTCGGCGGGGGGCGCGCCGCAGCCACTGAGAATAAGAGCAGACACGCCGAGGACGGCAGCGGAAAGTCCCGCGCCGCGCCGAGTTGTGCGCAGTGAGTTCTTCAAAATTCCTCCAGAAAAGAAAATTAGCCCCGCGTGCGGAAGGCCAGTGAGTGTCCGTCACGAGTCAAAGAGGAACTCGAAGCTCTGTTTTCACTGATCGAAGCGCGGCGCTGGCGACACCTTCGGTGCAGCACTTTACGGGATCACTCTAGTGGGCGGGTGACGCGCGACACTACCATCGTCGTTCGGCACGCCGACATTGTTTGGGTTTTGTTACACAAGAACTATATAGCAGGGCCGGAATTGCCCGGCCCAGCACGGGGGCGCGGAGGTCAGTGGCGCAGGCCGAGGACTGCGCGCATCGCCGCGGCGGCCATCACGCGCACTCCGCACGCGATCGCCCTCTCGTCCGGGCTGTAGTCGCCGCGGTGCAGGTCGTACGTCTCGCCGCTCGCGGACCGGGTGCCAAGGCGCATCATGGCCCCGGGCACCTCCTGGGTCATCCACGCGAAGTCCTCCCCGCCCATCGACTGCGGCGTCAGCACGACGGCGTCGGGGCCGAGCTCTGCCCGCGCCGCCGCCTCGAGCAGGCCCGTTTCGGCTTCGGAGTTGATCACCGGGGGCACCCCGCGGATGTGCTCGATCTCCACGTCGACGCCGAAGGGCGCCGCGGCCTGCCGGACCGCCTCGTCGAGCAGGTCCCCCGCCGTTTCCCAGGCTTCACCGTCGAGGCACCGCAGGGTTCCGGAGAGGAAACCGTGGCCGGGGATGGCGTTGGGCGCCGAGCCCGCGTGGACCTGACCCCACACAACGGAAACGGCGCTGCGGACGTCGATGCGCCGTGACAGCACCGCCGGGACGTTCACGGCGATCGAAGCGAGGGCGAAGACGAGGTCCTCGGTGAGGTGCGGGCGGGAGGTGTGCCCGCCGCGCCCGGTGAGCTCGACCCGGAGGGTGTCGGAGGCCGAGGTGATCGCCCCGATGCGGGTGCCCACCTGCCCGACGTCGATCCTGGGATCGCAGTGGAGGGCAAGGATGCGCGGAACCTCGGCCAGGACGCCCTGGGCGATGACATCGAGGGCACCGCCGGGCATCATTTCCTCGGCGGGCTGGAAAATCACGCGCACCGAGCCCTTCAGCGGGGTCTGGGAGTCGATCGACTTGAGCACGAGCGCTACGCCGACCATGACCGTTGTGTGGATGTCGTGGCCGCAGGCGTGGGCTATGCCCGGGTTCACCGAACTGAACGGCAGCGAGGTTTCCTCGGCGATCGGCAGCGCGTCGATGTCCGCCCGCAGTCCAACCCGCAGCGGCCCCTCGCCGATATCGACGTAGACGCCGGTGTTTTCGAGCCGTTTGGGCTGCAGGCCCGCCTGCTCGAGGCGTTCGACGATGCGGTCGGTGGTGCGGTATTCCTCGTAGGAAAGCTCGGGGTGGGCGTGAATGTCGCGCCGGAACTCGGCAAGCTCGCCCAGCAGGGGGGCCACCCACACGCCGATGTGCGGGACGGCGGTTGCTTCGGGGCGTTTGGTTTCCACGCTCCAAGCCTAGCGACCCCTGCCCCCGGAACCGTAACCGGTCCGCTGGTTAAAGCGTCATGTGCCGCCGCCGGGGCCGGGAGGCTGCCGGAGGGGTCCCTAGAGGACGTCGGTGTCGCCGCTGGCGCGGAGGTGCTCCACTGCCTTCTTCACTTCCTGGGCGTGTTCCTTCGTTGTCACAAGCAGGGCGTCGGGGGTGTCGACGATGACGACGTCGTTGATGCCGATCAGCGCGATCACCCGCTTGGTGTCCGAAACGACGATGCCCGAGGCGTTCTCGGAGAAGACCCGCGCCCCCTCGCCCATGACCTTCAGGTCGTTGTTCTCGGTGGCGGGGTTGAGCCGGCCGATCGCGGCGAAGTCACCGACGTCGTCCCAGCTGAAGCGCCCGGGGATCATCGCGACATCGCCGGCCGCCGCGGCCGGCTCGGCGACTGCATAGTCGATGGCGATCTTGGGCAGGGACGGCCACACGCGGCGGGCGACCTCGACCCGGCTCGGGGTGTCCCAGGCCTCGGCGATCTCGGTCAGCCCGGCGTGGAGTTCGGGTTCGTTCGCTTCGAGGTGCTTCAGCATCAGCGCCACCGGGGCGACGAACATGCCGGCGTTCCAGGAGTACTTCCCGGTTTCGAGGTAGCCGAGGGCCACCTCCTGCGAGGGCTTTTCAACGAATTCGATGACGGCGTGGGCGCTTGGGGCTTCAGGGATGTGGAGCGCGTTGCCGGCACGGATGTACCCGAACCCGGTTGAGGCGTGGGTGGGCTCGATCCCGATCGTGACGATGTACCCCTCCGCTGCCGTATAGATGGCCTCCCGCACTGCGGCCTGGAAGGTTTCGACGGGGGTGATGACCTGGTCCGCGGCGAAGGACCCCATGATGATGTCGGGGTCGCGCTTGTAGAGGATGGCCGCGGCGAGCCCGATCGCGGCAGCCGAGTCCTTCGGCTCGCTCTCGAGCACGAGGTTCATGTCCTCGAGCTCGGGCAGCTGCGCCAGGACGGCGCGGCGGTGGACGACGCCGGTGACGACCATGGTGCGGCCCGCACACAGCGGGCCCAGCCGGTCGTATGTCGCACGGATCAGGGTGCTCCCCGAACCGGTGAGGTCATGGAGGAACTTCGGGGCTGCGGCGCGGGACAGAGGCCAGAGGCGCGTTCCCACCCCACCGGCCGGGATTACGCCGTGGAAACGGTCAAGGACGCTCTTCTGGGTCTGGGCAGCCGCCCTTTGATCGCTCATCTCTTCCACGTTAGTCCACACTCCCCAAGTGAAGACGCCCGCCGCAGCAAGACCGGACTTAAGACACCCGGTGCTGATCGGGTCTTGTCAATGTAAACAAGCTCACAGTATAGGGAAGCCTAAATTGAATCCATCCTTTCAGGAGCCTAGATTATTGTTGACTTACAGTGCTCTCGCACGGGCGTCATTCTTGCGCGGAACTCACGCTAACGCCCATGCGATGCAGGGAGGATTCAATGCCGAAGACACCAGCAGGCACCCTTTACCGCGGCCGGGAAGGCCAGTGGTCGTGGGTAGCGCATCGCATCACCGGGGTAGTGATTTTCTTCTATCTCCTCGTCCACGTTCTGGACACGTCGCTGGTCCGGGTATCCCCCGAGGCCTATGACGCCGTCATCGAGTCCTACAAGAACCCGCTCGTCGGCCTCGGCGAGCTCGGCCTTGTGGGGGCGATCGTGCTCCACGCGTTCAACGGCCTGCGCATCATCGCCGTCGACTTCTGGAAAAAGGGCCCCCAGTACCACCGCCAGATGCTCTGGGTCGTAATCGGGCTGTGGGCGGTCACAATGATCGCCTTCGCGATCCGTCATCTTTCCGTCGTCTTCGGAGGTCACTAAGCCATGGCTGTTCCCACAATCGACACTCCCCGCTCCGGCCGGGTAGCGCCCGGGTACACCCGGAACAAGACCTCGCGCGGCAACTTCGAGATGATCTCGTGGCTCTTCATGCGCTTCTCCGGGGTGGTCCTGGTCGTCCTGATCTTCGTTCACCTCTGGACCAGCCTTGTGGCCGGCGACGGCATCAAGCAGGTCTCCTTCGGTTTTGTCGCAGGCAAGTGGGCAAGCCCGCTCTGGCAGTTCTGGGACCTGACGATGCTGTGGCTGGCAATGCTGCACGGCACCAACGGGGTGCGGGTCATCATCAACGACTACGCCGATAAGAACTCCACCCGCATGTGGCTCAAGGGCGTGCTCTACTCGGCGGGCCTCGTCATCGTGATCCTCGGCACCCTGGTGATCTTCACCTTCGATCCCTGCCCCGTCATCGACGGCGTTCCGCACTCCGCACCGTACTGCCCCGCCCCCTAGGCCCGGCTTCCAGTGCACCCAAGGGCGCACTCTTCATTAGTTCAACAGAAAGAGCGACAAGCATGCAGGTCCACAAGTACGACGTCGTCATCGTCGGCGCCGGCGGCGCCGGAATGCGCGCGGCCATCGAATCCGGGCAGCGCGCACGTACGGCTGTACTGACGAAGCTCTACCCCACGCGGTCCCACACGGGCGCCGCGCAGGGCGGAATGTGCGCGGCCCTGGCCAATGTCGAGGAAGACAACTGGGAATGGCACACCTTCGACACCGTCAAGGGCGGCGACTACCTCGTCGACCAGGACGCAGCCGAGGTCATGGCCAAGGAAGCGATCGACGCCGTCCTCGACCTTGAGAAGATGGGCCTGCCGTTCAACCGCACCCCCGAGGGCCGCATCGACCAGCGCCGCTTCGGCGGCCACACCCGCGACCACGGCAAGGCCCCGGTCCGCCGGTCCTGCTACGCGGCCGACCGCACCGGGCACATGATCCTGCAGACGCTCTACCAAAACTGCGTCAAACACAACGTCGAGTTCTACAACGAGTACTACGTGCTCGACCTGCTTATGGTGGACCAGGAAGAGACGGTCGACGGCGTGACGCGCCTGCAGAAGCGCGTTGCCGGCGTCGTCTCCTACGACCTGGCCTCCGGGGAGCTCCACATCTTCCAGGCGAAGTCGGTCATCTTCGCAACCGGCGGCGTTGGCAAGGTCTACAAGACCACCTCCAACGCCCACACCCTGACCGGTGACGGGATGGGCATCGCCTTCCGCCGCGGCATTCCCCTCGAGGACATGGAGTTCTTCCAGTTCCACCCGACGGGCCTTGCCGGCCTCGGGATCCTCCTCTCCGAGGCCGCCCGAGGCGAGGGCGCGATCCTGCGCAACTCCGAGGGCGAACGCTTCATGGAGCGCTACGCCCCGACCATCAAGGATCTCGCCCCCCGTGACATCGTGGCCCGCTCGATGGCGAACGAGGTCCGTGAAGGCCGGGGTTCGGGGCCGAACAAGGACTACGTCCTGCTCGACCTGACCCACCTCGAGCCCGCGCACATCGACGCCAAGCTCCCGGACATCACCGAGTTCGCCCGGACCTACCTCGGCGTCGAGCCCTACACCGAGCCCGTTCCGGTGTTCCCGACAGCGCATTACGCGATGGGCGGGATCCCCACCAACATCAAGGCCGAGGTCCTCCAGGACAACGACACGGTGGTGCCCGGGCTTTACGCCGCCGGCGAGGTGGCCTGCGTCTCCGTTCACGGCTCGAACCGGCTCGGCACCAACTCGCTGCTCGACATCAACGTGTTCGGCAAGCGCGCCGGCATCTACGCGGCCGAGTACGCCCTCACCGCCGACTTCGTCGAAATTCCCGACAACCCCCTTGCCGACACGGAGGCGCTGCTCGACACCGCGCGCAGTTCCGAGGGCGGCGAGCGGGTTTCGCAGATCCGCAAGGAACTGCAGGACATCATGGACGCCAACGTCCAGGTGTTCCGCACCGAGGAGACCCTCCTCGAGGCGCTGCGGGTCATCGATGGCCTGGAGGAGCGCTACAAGCGCATCTCCGTGCAGGACAAGGGCAAGCGTTTCAACCTCGACCTCCTGGAAGCCGTGGAGCTTGGCTTCCTGCTCGACATGGCCAAGGTCATGGCGGCCGCCGCGCTGCACCGCAAGGAGTCCCGCGGAGGCCACTTCCGGGAGGACTACCCCAACCGCGACGACGCCAACTTCATGACCCACTCGATGGCCTACAAGGATCCCTCCGCCGTCGAGACCAGCGGCGTCCGGCTTGAGACCAAGCCGGTCATCTTCACCCGTTACCAGCCGATGGAGCGTAAGTACTGATGAGCACCCCAACCATTGAAAAAGAGCCGGCCTCCAAGGTCGAGCTGCCCGCCGGTGTGGGGGGCGGGGAGATTCCCTCCTTCGATATCACGCTCAAGGTGCGCCGCTACAACCCTGAGGTCTCCGACGAGGCGCACTGGGATGAATGGCAGCTGACCATGTACGGCACCGACCGCGTCCTCGATGCCCTGCACAAGGTCAAGTGGGAGCACGACGGGTCCGTTTCGTTCCGCCGCTCCTGCGCGCACGGCGTCTGCGGTTCCGACGCGATGCGCATCAACGGCCGCAACCGGCTTGCCTGCAAGACCCTGCTCAAGGACCTCGACACATCCAAGCCGATCCTCGTCGAGCCGATCAAGGGCCTTCCGGTGGAGAAGGACCTCATCGTGGACATGGAGCCGTTCTTCCAGTCCTACCGCGAGATCATGCCGTTCCTCATCACCAAGGGCCACGAGCCCACCCGGGAGCGCCTGCAGTCCGCCGAGGACAGGGAGCGCTACGACGACACCACCAAGTGCATCCTGTGCGCCGCGTGCACCTCGTCCTGCCCCGTGTTCTGGACCGACGGCCAGTACTTCGGTCCGGCCGCCATCGTCAACGCGCACCGCTTCATCTTCGACTCGCGCGACGACGCCGGCGACATGCGCCTTGAGATCCTCAACGACAAGGAAGGCGTGTGGCGCTGCCGCACCACCTTCAACTGCTCGGAAGCCTGCCCCCGCGGCATCCAGGTGACGAAGGCAATCGCAGAGGTCAAGCAGGCGATCCTCACCCGCAAGATCTAGGTTCCCTCAGGGAACCGGCCTTCGGCCTGAGGTACCCTCCCGCGGCCGAAACGCACGAAGGAAAGGCAGTCCGCCGGAAGCGGGCTGCCTTTCCTTTTCCCAGCGCCTTCCCCTGCCTTCCCCGCCGCCGGTACGGCCCCCGTGTCCGGCGGCGGTGCCGCTGGCACCCGGCGGCGCCCTGCGTGCGGCGTCAGGCCTCCCGCTGGCCCCTGCGGCTCTTTTGGCGCAGCGTGCCTGCCTTCTCCCGATGGGCCAGGGCCGCCTCGGAGTGCTCGTCGGCCGTTCCGATCGCTCCCCACGCCGCCGCCATCAGGTATACCTGGCTCAGCAGGTAGAACCAGACGAAGAGACCGAGGATCACGGCGAACGGCGCGAGCAGCGGTGAGCTGCCGACGCCGCCAAGCAGCGCCGCACTGAGGGTGCGCAGCACCGTGCTCCCAACACCGGCGAAAAGCGCCGCCTGCAGCAGGACCTTCCGCGGCATGTCGATCGCCGAGGTGGTGTGGAGCAGGATGGCCGCGACGGCGGTGTCGAGGATGAGCATGATGGTGAAGCCCGCGAGCTGCGTCAGCGGGCGTGCCGCCTCGGTGAGCCCCACAAGCTCCAGCGCGAAATCAACCATCGTATTGGCGATGAAGCCGACGCCCGTCGTTACGAGCAGTGCCACGGCGAGGACCAGCAGCACCGCGAGGTCCTTGAGGATGACCTTCATTGCGCTTTCGGTGACCGGGCCCAGGGCGAAGATGCTCCGCATGCCTGCACGGATTCCCGCCATCCACACGAGCGATGAGATGAGCATGACGACCGTGGAAATCACGAGCGCGACGCCGAAGCCCGAACCGGAGAACAACTCCTCCCGGGTTGCCAGCCCGCCCTCGCCGGTGTCGATGAGGCCCGGGGTGGTGGCACCGACCGTCCTAACGATCAGCTCCTGCAGCCGGGTGTCCCCGGCGATGACCAGCCCAAGGATGGAGAACCCCGCAATGAGCATCGCGGCGATGGCGAAGAACATCCGATAGGCGATGCCTGCTGCAAGCAGCGCCCCGCGGCGCAGTGCGTAAAGCTGGAGGGCGCGTATGGGGCGCAGCGCGCTGAGGCGGGCCATCATCACGCCGATCCGGGCTGCGGCAAGGGCAGGGCCCCGCGTGCCTTCACGGGTCAGCCGGCTCAGGTTCTGCCGCGCCTCAAGGGCCTTCAGGACGAGCTTGTCGCGGTCGGCCGGCGAGACCTGGTCAGGTGCCCGCGGTCTCCCAGCCTTCAGGGTCTTGGCCAAAGGTAAGCTCTTCCCTCAGTCTCCACAGGCCGGTCGGCTCGTGCTCGTACAGTCCCATAGTACGTACCGTAAAGGAAGCCTCGAAGGAGTGAAGCCGTTCCATCGCCTCATCCATGCTCGCTTCGCTGACGTCGTGGGCGACGGTGACGTGCGGATGGAAGGGGAACTCGAGGTCCCGCTCGAGGGGGCCCCGCTGGAGGCGTGAGTGAAGCTTCACGCAGGCCTCGAACCCCTCGCGGACACGGAGGAAAACCACGGGCGAAAGCGGGCGGAAGGAGCCGGTTCCGCTGAGGGTGACGGTGAAGGGATCCTGTTTCTTCGCCACCGCGCGGACATGCTCGAGCGTCCACTCCCAGTCCGTGGCGGGGGTTGTCGTGATCAGGGTGATGTGCGGTGGGACGAGGGCTGCCATGGGGTCGCCGAAGGAGGCCCGCCACTGCTCCAGTTCCGACGCGAGCGGCTCCGGGACCGGAAGCGTGACACCCACGCAGCTGGTCCGCTGGCCGGCGGGCCCGGGACGCTCAAGCCGCGCGGCGCTGCGCTGGTCCAGCAGTTCGCTCCCCTGCCGCGTCTGGGGCTCGCTCGTGCGCTGGCGCATGGGCTAGAAAACCCCCGCCCGGACCGGAGCAGGAAGGAAGCCGACCCTCGCGTAAACCGCGGCAAGGGTCTCCGCTGCGGTCTCCCTCGCCTTGGCGGCACCCTTCGCGAGCAACCGGTCGAGTTCGGCCGGATCGTCGAGCAGTTCGGCCGTCCGGGCCTGGATGGGGCCAAGTGCCTCGGCGACCACGTCGGCCAGGTCCACCTTGAGGTGGCCGTACATCCGGCCCTCGTAGTCGGCCTCGAGGGAGGCGATGGAGCGTCCGGTCAGCGCCGAGTAGATCGTCAGCAGGTTCGAGATCCCGGGTTTCTCCTCCCGGTCGAAGGCGATGGCCGTCCCCGCATCGGTGACCGCCGATCGGATGCGCTTCGCCGTGACCTTCGGGTCGTCGAGCAGGTTGATCAGCCCTGCAGCGGACGGCGCCGATTTCGACATCTTGGCCGTCGGGTTCTGCAGGTCGTAGATCTTCGCCGATTCCTTCTGGATGAACGGCTCGGGCACAACGAAGGTGTCTCCGAACCGGGCGTTGAACCGCTGCGCCAGGTCGCGGCTCAGCTCCACGTGCTGGCGCTGGTCCTCCCCCACCGGCACGCCCTGCGGCTTGTAGAGCAGGATGTCGGCGGCCTGGAGGATCGGGTAGGTGAACAGGCCCACGCTCGAAGCGTCGGCGCCCTGTTTGGAGGCCTTGTCCTTGAACTGGGTCATCCGGGACGCTTCACCGAAGCCGGTGATGCAGTTGAGCACCCAGGCGAGCTGGGCGTGCTCGGGTACGTGCGACTGCACGAACAGCGTTGCCTTGTCGACGTCGACGCCTCCGGCGATGTACTGGGCGGCGGTGATCCGGGTGCGCTCGGCGAGCTCCGCGGGATCCTGGGGAACGGTGATCGCGTGAAGGTCGGGGATGAAGAAGACGGCGTCGTACTCCTCCTGCATGCGGACCCAGTGGACGAGGGCGCCAAGGTAGTTGCCGAGATGGAGCGACCCGGCCGAAGGCTGCATCCCGGAGAGGATGCGCCGGCGGCCGGTGGGTGGGTTCGACGTCATGTGCTGATTCCTGTTTCTAAAGCCGGTAGTCCACTACCAGTGGAGCGTGGTCCGAAAAGCGCGTATCCCAGGACGGCGCCCGGTCAACGACCGCCCCTTCCGCCAGCGCGGCAAGGGCCTGTGAGGCCAGGTGGTAGTCGATGCGCCATCCGGCGTCGTTGTCGAATGCCTTCCCCCGCCAGGACCACCACGTGTACGGTCCGTCAACGTCGCCGGCCAATGCGCGCTGTACGTCGACGAATCCGACGTCCTCGCCGAAGAACCGGTCGAAATACTCCCGCTCCTCCGGAAGGAACCCTGCCTTCTTGAGGTTGCCCTTCCAGTTGCGGATGTCCCGGGGGGTGTGCCCCACGTTGAGGTCCCCCACCACCAGTGCGTGGTCGGATTCCTTGCGGAGCTGGGGCAGCCGGGCCTCCATTGTGTCGAGGAACCGGTATTTGTCATCCTGCTTGGGCGTGCCGGCCTCTCCGGAGTGGACGTAGGCACTGACAACGGTCAACGCGGTGCCGTTGACGAGGAAATCCGCCTCGACCCACCGACCGGAGGTTTCGAAGTAGCTGTCACCGATCGATTCCCGGGTGGCGACGGGCGCGATCCGCGAGGCGATTGCCACTCCGGCGCGGCCCTTGGCCTCCGCCTCGGCGTGTTGGATATGCCAGGAATCCCCGAGCAGTTCACGAACGACGGCGTCGGGTGCCCGGACCTCCTGGAGGCAGAGGATGTCGATGTCCCGCCCTTGGAGCCACTGGTCCAAGCCGCGCTTGTAAGCGGCGCGGATTCCGTTGACATTGACCGAGGCAATCCGCAGGGGTTTCGTCGAAAGATCGGAAGGCAGACTCACTCGATCCACCTTACCCCGAGGGCATTCCCGAAGCATGCCGGCCGGGCCGCTCCCGCCCGGCCGCCCGTGGCCGCCGGGTTCCTTGTCGACAGGGCCCTGATCGACCGGCGCCTAATCGACAATTGTGCCTTCGACGGGCCCCTCGCTGCCGTCCTTCATCATGGAGCGGGCGTTGTGTGAGGTGATCTCGATCGTTTCGAGTGCGCGGTCGACCATTCCCTCGTCCTTGCCGAGGTATTCGCGGACCACACCCACCTGGACCTGGACGATCTTGAAGCTGTGGTCGAGTTTCGCGTTGCGCACGTTTGTTGCTTCATCGGAGCCGCCTGCGCGCTGCCCACGGGCACCGGTGAAGGTTTCCTGCGCCTCGGCGAGCCGCGCGGATGCCTTCCGCGCGGCCGAGCGGAGGGTGAAGACCACGAAGCTGAAGACGAGCAGCCACCCCAAAGACACAAGAACGACAAGCCACCCCACGACGTCGTTCTCGTTTGCCGCGAACACAACGGCAACGAGGAAGACGACAAGCATGACCGCCATCCCCGTGCTTCCGATCCGCATGCTCATTCCCCGGCTGGCGGGCTTGCCTGTGCTTCCCAAAGACTGCATTCCCCTATTGTTCCAAAGAACCGGGCCCGCCTCCCGCCTTCCACCACCGGCGAACGCCGCAAATCTTTTCAATACTTTCAATCCTTCACCCATCCGTGACCCAACTCACGCCGAATAGCCTGCATGCGCCGCCCTTACGGCGCTCACCATTCGCACTATGGAGGAGTTCCCGATGAACAAGAAGATGCGCCTATTGGCAGTCCCGGCCCTCGCACTTGGAGCGGTGGCCATGGCGGGTTCGCCCGCCGCTGCAGCCGACGGTTCCTACTCGTCGACCCTCGGCCAGCTGAACGGCACAACGGGCACCGGCACCATCACCGTCGATGTCACCGGCAACACTGCCATGGTCAATCTCCAGGTCTCCGGACTTGCCGAGACGTTCATGGACGGACCCTACCCGCACGTCCAGCACATCCACGGCGGCGCCAAGGGCGTCTGCCCCACCCCCGAGGCCGACGCCAACGGTGACGGCATCATCAACACCAGCGAGGGCGCCCCGGGCTACGGCGGAATCCTCACGACCCTGAGCACCAGCGGCGCCACCACCCCTGCGGAAGGCCTCAACCTGGCCCTTGGCGGCCAGGGTGGAAGCTACTCGATCGAGCGCTCGATCGAACTGGATGCAGACACGAAGGCAGCACTTGAGGCCGGAACCGCAGTCGTCGTCGTGCACGGCCTCGACCCCGCAACCGCAACCGGCTCCGAGGAAGCGTTCAATTCGCCCAGCGACCTGAACCCTGATCTTCCCCTCGGCGCCACCTCACCGGCACTGTGCGGCACGCTCGTTGCCTCACAGATGGGAGCGATGCCTGACGGCGGAGCCGACACCGGTGTTGAGCAGGGTACCGGAAACAACCTGGGCATGATCGCCCTGGGTGGCGGCCTGGTCCTCGCCGCAGCCGCCGGCGGAACCTACGCCGTCCGCCGCCGCAACGACAACGCGTAAGACAGACACCGCGTTCGTCATGAGTAATCCAACCGGCCGCCGCTGGAGCCTCGCAGCTCCGGCGGTGGCCGCGCTCTTGGTGCTCACCGGGTGCGGCGGCTCCGGTTCGCCCGGATCCGCTGGCGTGTCGGACCCGCCGGCGGCATCTTCCCCAGCCCCGTCGGGTTCGGCAGCCGACGCCCCGGCGTCATCAGCGCCCCCGGCCCGTCCTTCCGCTTCACCCACCGCTCCGCCTCCGACAAAGCCGGCACCCAAACCCAAAGCCAAGGCGACAACAAAGCCCACCGAGGATTCCCCTGCGGTGCTTGCGGCTTCCCAGCCCGTCTCCCTTGATATCCCGAAGATCGGCACTGCCACGAACCTGCTTGCGTTGGGCCTGCGCGGCAACGGAACCCTCGAGGTGCCGCCCGACGGACCGGGCGCCCCTGCGAGCTGGTTCAACCAGTCACCCACCCCCGGCGAGCGCGGCCCGTCGGTGATGCTCGGCCACGTCAATGCCACGGACGGCGGCAAGGGCGTCTTTGCCGACCTCCGCGCGCTCAAACCCGGCGACCGCATCAAGGTTGCCCGCAAGGACGGCAGCACCGCCGAGTTCGAGGTCACCCGAGGCGAGAGCTACGCAAAGGACGCCTTCCCCACGCTGAAGGTCTACGGCAACACCAAGGGTTCGGAACTGCGCCTGATCACCTGCGACGGCTACGACCCCGCCACCGGCGAGTTCGACGACAACTATGTCGTCTATGCCCGGCTGGTTCCCTGATCCGCTCAATTCCTAAGCCGGGGTGTGGATTGCCTTGGCGCAGTCCTAGCTTGTGACGAGGCAGAACGGGTGCCCCGCCGGATCGAAGTACACCCGGAAGGTGTCCGTTCCCGAGCGCGCGTTGACCGCGCCCAAGGCCAGGACCTGTTCTTCGGCGTCGTCGAGGTCCTCGACGAGCACGTCGAGGTGCGCCTGCTGCGGGACGTCCTGCCCTGGCCAGTCGGGCGGCGTGTAGTTCTCAACACGCTGGAAGGCGAGGGCGGGCCGGTCGGGGGCATCCCCGATGGTGATCCAGTCGTCGTTTTCATCGACCCGGACCATGCCCAGCAGGCTCTGGTAGAAGGTGGCGAGCTGCTCCGCGTCGGGGCAGTCGAGGACGGTTGCTTGCCAGGATCCAATCATGGGTTCAAGTATGCGCGGGCACCCACTGCTGCGGTAGGCCCGGCGGCATTGCCCCCCATCCCGGTCTCATCCGGCCAGGGGGACGACGTCGATCCCGGTTCCGATCACCACGAGCACACGCTCGGCGCTGACGCCGTCGAGGGCGCGCGTGAGCGCCTCGGCGGACGGCACCGCCGTTGACGGGCCGGAATCCGCGCGCTGCCACACAGTGACGCTGGCGCCGGTGAGCGAGCCGATCAGCGGAACGAGCGGTCCGGGATCGGAACCGGTCACAAGGATCACCTGCCCGATGGTGCGGGCGCGGAGCGGTCCCGGCGCCACGGCCCGGTCGTGCCGCCACACGCTGAAGTGGTAGGCGGCCGTGCCTCCCGTTGCCAGCAGCAGGCCAAACGGTGCACGCACCCGTTCGAGCAGCGCTCCCCCGCCCACGTCGGCAAGCAGGAATTCGAAGATCACATACCCGAGGACAAGCAGCGTGATCAGCGCAATGACGGCGCTCAGCCCGAAGACGGCAACGAGGTAGAGCCGGCGCCGCGCCCGCTCGGCGTCAGCCGGTTCCCCGGTGGGACGCCAGGCCACCCACCAGACGGGGCCTCCCACGGCAAGGGAGCTGATTCCCCCGAGCAGGAGGGTACGGGGGTCCGCCCCGACAACGGGCGAGGCGAGCGCCGCGAGGAGCGCATTGACGATGACTCCGACGCCGGAGGCCGCCGCGGCAAGTGCCACGCCCGAGGTCACAAGCCTGCCCGCCAGGCGGGTTCCCTCCGAACGCAGCGCGGCTGCACGCAGGTGGTAGAGCCACACCGCAGAACCGACGGAGGCAGCGGCAAGGGCAGGCCCGAGGGGGTCGAGGAGCTCGGGCAGCGCGTCGGTACGGTCGAAGGCGAGCCGAAGGAGCACAAACAGCAGGACCCCCAGGCCGCCGAGGGTGAGGATCCCCGTCCCCAAGACGCCGACGAGGACGAGTGCCACGTTCGAGAATTTCGTGCGCAGGCCGCGGCCGTCGTCGTGCTTCCAGTGCCACAGCCAGAGGGCCGCGCCGCCGGCCGCCCACACGAGCAGTGAGAGGGCAACCCGCCACCACGGCGCTCCGAGGGTGTCCTCACCGGCAAGCCCGCCGATGGCTTCGTCGAAAAGGGTGCCCAGCGCCGAAACGGCGGCACCAACGCCCACGACGAGTCCGAGAACGTAGCCGATAACAACGGGAACGCCGTGGAACCGAAGGGGGCCCTTGGCGGGGTGGCGCGACATCCAGCGGTGCCAGAGGAGGACCCCCGTCCACACGAGGCCCTGCGCCAGGCCCCGGGCCCACTCCTGCGTTTCCCCTCCGACAAGGGCAGAGGCTGTGCCGACCACCGAGGTGAACGCGGCAAGAAGCGAAACGGCGTACACCCCGGCCACGTAGAGGCCCCAGGCAAGGGAGGACCGCTCGGTGCCGATGCGCCTCCATACCGCCCACCACAGCAGGGCCGCCAGCGGGCCGCCGACGAGCGTGAAGGCCAGCGAGCGGGCCAGGCCCGCCGCATCCCCGGAGACCAGCACATCACCGGCGTCGAAGAGCCGCCAGAGCAGCCCGCTGATCCCGTTGGCGGCGATCATCACCAGTGCAAAAAGGAGCGTGTAGACGATCAGCCGGCGCAGGGAAGGCTGGGCGGAACCGAGGTCCGGGGCGTGCGCGGTGCTGGTGCTCATTCCTCCGCCGATCCCCCGACGCACACGCGCAGCCGCCATGGGGCGGTGTCGATCAGCCAGGTATCCCCGACCTTGCTGAGCTCGAACGTCTCCTCGCTTTCATATTCGGAGGATCCGAAAGGACCACCGGGTTGGAAGCTGACGACCGACACCGTCACCTCCGCAGTGCTGCCCCTGTCCCGCGTTGAAACGAGGCTGACCCTGAGGTTGTCCTCGGCCGGGTGTTCCTCCTCCCGGCACGGTTCCGAGGTGTCGCTGAGCTGGGCGGCCGCGGCCTGTTCATCACCGTCGATCACCGCCGCCGCATAGCGTTGGACGACGCCCTCCGGGGTGGAGGCGTCGCGCAGCACCGGGGCCGGACGGAAGAAGACAACGGCGAGCGCGGTGACAACCAAGAGTCCAAGGACGGCGAGAAGAACGGGAAGGGCGCGGTTCGCCTTGGCCGGCGGGGGTTTCATGTGCAAAGTATGCATCACCGCGCAGTTTTCGGCCCGGCGCCTGGCCCTGCCGCTATTTCAGGAAGAGTTTGCGCAGCCGTCCGGTGGTCAGCACCACTCCCACGACGATCATCGCCGCGTAGTAGAGAACGTGGACGGCGGTGGCCGGCGTGAAGACGCCGGCGCTGACCTGCCGCAGCAGCTCCACCCCGTGCCAGAGCGGGAGGGCCTGGATGAACCATTGGATCGCCTGCGGGTAGACGCTCAACGGGTAGAAGGTCGCCGAGAACAGGAACATCGGAAGCATCACGAAGTTGACCCACTCCATCTGCTGGAAGGTCTTCATGAAGCTCGTGATCGCCATGCCGAAGGCAGCGAACCCGAAGGCGATCAGGACGGACGCGGGAATCATCAGCATTGCCCACGGCGTGGTGATCAGCCCCATCAGGCCCATCACCGCCGTGAATCCCGTGGCGTAGAGCGCCCCGCGCAGCAGGGCGAGGAAAATCTCGCCGATTGCGACGTCGAGGGGTCCAAGCGAAGTGGAGAGCATTCCCTGGTAGAGCTTGGCGAAGTTCATCTTGAAGAAGACGTTCCAGGTGCTGTCATAGACGGCGCCGTTCATCGCCGAGACCGCAAGCAGGGCCGGGGCGATGTACGCCGCGTAGCTGATCTCCTGGCCGCCGGGGCCGGTCACGGTTCCCACGAGCGCGCCAAGGCCCACTCCCATCGACAACAGGTAGAGCACCGGTTCGAAGAAGCCCGAGACCATGACCATCCAGTTGCTGCTCTTTGTGGCGCGCAGCCCGCGGGCGATGACGGCGCGGGCATTGCGGGAGTAGAGGGCGCCGAAGGCGCGCCCGGTCGCGGTGAGCTGGTAGTCCTCGATGGAGAGCTGGTTCGTCATGTGCCGAGCCTCCGGGCGAAGATCCGCCGTGCGAGGCGCCAGCCGAACACGGTGAGCGCTGCGAGGAAGATCAGGTGAACGGCGGCGAGGGCCGGCGGCAGGTCGTACCCGTAGGTGAGCGCGCGTCCAAGTTGGGTTCCGTGCCACAGGGGCGAGATCCACCCGATCCAGCGCAGCAGCAGCGGAAGGGTCTCAAGCGGGAAGAAGGTCCCGGAGAACAGGAACAGCGGGGTGACGATGAAGCGCATCACGAGGGCGAACTGGCCCTTGTCCTCCGTGAGGCTTGCCGCATAGGCCATGAGGGGAATCCCGAACGCGAGCCCGCTGAGCACGGCGACCGGGACGGCGAGCCAGCCCCACGGCGACGGCGAGGCCCCGAAGAGCGCGACGATGGCGAAGTAGATGACCGACATCACGAGCAGCCGCAGCGTCACGGCGATGATGTGGCCGTTGACGATCTGGTCGGTTCCGAGCGGCGAGGCGTGCGGGCCGTAGTAGACGCGGCGCCACTTGAAGCCGTCCATCACCGGGTAGGTGAATTCGTTCGTGGCTGCCATCAGGGCGGCCGAGGCAAGCAGTGCGGGCGCGAGGAAAGCGAGGTAGCTCACGCCGCCGAAGGTTTCCGTGCCCGTGCTGTCAACGAGGCTGGCCAGGCCGACGCCCATCGCGAAGAGGTACATCACCGGGGTGCCAACGCTTGAGGCGAGGATGGTCCACCGGTAGCGGTTCATCACCCGCAGGACGTGTTCGGCGTAGTACCAGGAGCCGAAGGCACGTGCACGGGCGGCCGAGACCGCCGGAGCGTGGGCCCGGAGGACGGGCGGATGCGGGGTGCCGGTCGGGGCAGCAGGGCGGGCGCCGGCGCGGGGCTCAGTCAATGAGGCTCCTTCCGGTCAGGCGCAGGAACACGTCCTCGAGGGAGGACCGGCGCACCAGCGAGGTGATGGGGTGCAGCCCCCGGGCGGTGACCTGCTCAAGGGCGGCTTCGCCGTCGGAGGCATAGATCAGCACCCGGTCCGGAAGGGACTCGAGGCGTTCGCCGATTCCCTGCAGCTCGGCCGCCACCGTCGTATTGCGTTCGGAACCGAACCGCAGTTCGAGCACCTCGCGGGTGGAGTGCTCCTTGATGAGGGAGGCCGGCGATCCCTCGGCCATGATCCGGCCTTTGTCGACCACAACCAGCCGGTCGCACAGCTGCTCCGCCTCGTCCATGTAGTGGGTTGTGAGGATCAGGGTGACCCCCGATTCCTTGAGCCGGAACAACCGGTCCCAGAGGACGTGGCGGGCCTGCGGGTCAAGGCCCGTTGTCGGTTCGTCGAGGAGGAGGATCTTGGGCTCGTTGATGAGCGAACGCGCAATGGTCAGCCGGCGCTTCATGCCGCCGGACAGCGAGTCGACCTTCGCCGAGGCCTTGTCGGTGAGCTGGGCGAACTCAAGCAGTTCGTCGGCCTTGGGCTTCAGGTAGCTCATGGGCAACCCGAAGTAGCGGCCGTAAACGATGAGGTTGTCGCGGACCCGCAGTTCCTCGTCGAGGTTGTCCTGCTGCGGCACGACACCAAGGTGGGCGCGCACCTCCGGACCGTGCTCCTCGGGGTCGAGGCCCATGATGCTCAGCTGCCCGGACGTCCGCTGGGAGACGCCGCCGATCATCCGCATGGTGGTCGACTTCCCCGCGCCGTTCGGGCCGAGCAGGCCGAAGGCCTCCCCCGCCGGGACGTCGAAGGAGATTCCGTCAACGGCCTTGGATGAGCCGTAGTGCTTGCTGAGGCCGCGCGCGGCAATAACGGGCTCGGCGGTGAGGTTGGGAGGCACCAGCCCAGCCTAGGCCAGAAAAGTCATTGGGACTAGCCAATCCGGGCAATTAGAGGTCGGCCGACGACCCGCGGCGGCGACCCGACGGCGGGCGCACCACAAAACGACAATCGCACCGGATTTTTCCGGTGCGATTGTCGTTTTGGAATGCGTTTGCGGTTACAGGCGGCGCTCGGCGGCGTCGACGACGTTGGCCAGCAGCATCGCCCGGGTCATGGGCCCGACGCCGCCGGGGTTGGGCGACAGCCAGCCGGCGACCTGATCCGCGGCCGGCTCGACGTCGCCGCGCAGGACCGCCTTGCCCGTCTCCGGGTCCTCGACCCGGGTGACCCCGACGTCGAGCACGATGGCTCCGGGCTTCAGCTGCGCGGCCTTGATGATTCCGGGGAAGCCCGCGGCGGCCACGACGACGTCGGCCCGCCCGAGGTGGTCCTCGAGCTCAACGGTGCCCGTGTGCGCAAGGGTCACCGTGGCATTGACCTGCTTGCGGGTGAGCAGGAGCCCCAGGGGCCGGCCGACGGTGACGCCGCGGCCGACCACCAGGACGTTGCGCCCCGCCAGTTCGATACCGTGGCGCCGCAGCAGCTCGATGATGCCGTTGGGCGTGCACGGCAGCGGCGAGGCCATGGGCGCTCCGACATTGAGCACCAGCCGGCCCAGGTTCGTCGGGTGCAGGCCGTCGGCGTCCTTGTCGGGGTCGATCCGCTCAAGGATGCGGTTCGTGTCGATGTGCTTTGGCAGGGGGAGCTGGACGATGTACCCGGTGGTTTCGTCGTCGGCGTTGAGCCCGTCGATGACCGCCTCAAGCTTCTCCTGCGTGATGGTCTCGGGCAGGTCCCTGCGGATCGAACGGATGCCGATTTGGGCACAGTCGCGGTGCTTCCCCGCCACATAGGATTTGCTGGCCGGGTCCTCCCCGACGAGGACGGTGCCGAGCCCGGGCTGCACGCCGCGAGCGGCCAGCGCGCGGACCCGCACGGCGAGCTCGTCCTTGATCGCGGCGGCAGTGGCCTTGCCGTCGAGGACGCGGGCGGTGGTGGTGCTCATGAACGTTCTCCGGTCGTTTCAGGGGTCTCGATCAGTTCAAGAAGGAACGCCTTGCCGCGGGCGCAGCACCCGGTGAAGCAGCATTCCGCAGTGGGGATGTCGTACTCGGTCGACGCCGCCGCCCGTGAGGCGGCGGCGCCGGCTGGGAGTTCTTCTACCATTCCTCGTGGCCGGGGTACAGCGGGAAACCCGCTGCAAGGGCCGTTACCCGGGCCCGCAGCGCCGCGACGTTGGGGGCGGGCTTCAGCGCCGCCGCAATGATTTCGGCGACCTCGGCGAACTCCTTTGCACCGAAGCCCCGGGTGGCAAGGGCCGGGGTGCCGATCCGCAGACCGGAGGTGACCATCGGCGGGCGGGGGTCGAAGGGTACGGCGTTGCGGTTGACCGTGATGCCCACCGAGTGGAGCAGGTCTTCGGCCTGCTTCCCGTCAAGGGCCGAGTTGCGCAGGTCGACGAGCACGAGGTGGACGTCAGTGCCGCCGGTGAGGACCGATACACCGTTCTCGGCGACGTCGGCCCCGGTGAGGCGCTCGGCGATCAGCCGCGCGCCCTCGAGGACGCGTTCCTGGCGTTCGCGGAATTCCTCCGAGCCGGCAACCTTGAACGCCGTGGCCTTCGCCGCGATGACGTGCATCAGCGGCCCGCCCTGCTGGCCGGGGAACACGGCGGAGTTGATCTTCTTCGCCCAGTCCTGCTTCGCCAGGATGACGCCCGAACGGGGGCCGGCGAGCGTCTTGTGGACGGTCGAGGTGACAACGTCGGAGTGCGGCACCGGGCTTGGGTGAAGTCCAGCCGCCACGAGGCCCGCGAAGTGGGCCATATCGGTCCAGAGCAGCGCTCCGGTCTCATCGGCGATCGAGCGGAATGCTTCGAAGTCGAGATGGCGCGGGTAGGCCGACCAGCCGGCAATGAGCACGTCGGGCTTCTCGGCGAGCGCCTGGGTGCGGACGCGGTCCATGTCGAGCCGGTGGGTGTCCTCTTCGACACCGTAGGCGGCGACCTCGTAGAGCTTGCCCGAGAAGTTCAGCTTCATGCCATGGGTGAGGTGCCCGCCGTGGGCCAGGGACAGGCCCATGATCTTGTCGCCGGGCTTGATCATCGCGGCAAGGGCGGCGGCGTTGGCCTGGGCCCCCGAGTGCGGCTGCACGTTGGCATACTCGGCGCCGAAGAGGGCCTTCACCCGTTCGATGGCGAGGTTCTCGGCGACGTCGACGTGCTCGCAGCCGCCGTAGTAGCGGCGCCCTGGGTAGCCCTCGGCGTACTTGTTGGTCAGGACGGAGCCCTGCGCTTCGAGGACCGCGCGCGGAGCGAAGTTCTCGGAGGCGATCATCTCGAGGGTGTCCCGCTGGCGGGCGAGTTCGTCGCGGAGTACCGCGGCGATCTCGGGGTCCACCTCGGAGAGGGGCGCGTTGGTAACGGAGTCGGTTGCAGGCAGAGGCGAAGCGGTCACAGGAGGTCCTTCGGTGTGGAGGTACATCTTCAGGTCAGGCTACCCGCCGCGAGGAGCCCAGCCCACCCGGGCAGGCTCCGGCACCAGCGGAGAAGAACGTGACCCGCGGCCCAGGCGTGCGATCCGTGGTCGGCGCGGCACCGTCATCCGGGAACGGGCTGTACCGGGTTGCTTCGACAGTGCATGCCGCTTCCTGGTGGTTGCCCACCCTACGCCAGTCGCGGCGCTTCCAATGCTAGCCGGAGCGGCCCGGCCGGTGCCACCTCCCCCGTCCGCCACCTCCCCCGTCCGCCACAGACCGGTCGGTGGCCGCGCACCCACCCTGTAACCGGAGCAACCCCGCCCCCGCTTCGGCGCCCGCGGCGGCGCCGGAGCGCTCCTTCGGAGGACCACTCGTGAGTGCCGCGGTGGAATACCGGGAGGCGCGGGCGGGTTGGCACCCATGGTGCCCGGCCCTCAGCCGGGCGATGGCGCCGGCGCAAGCGGCCGGTTGAACGGAGCAGTGAAAGTGGAGAAAGACGTGAGCGAGACGGGGATTGTCGTCATTGGGGCCGGCCAGGCCGGGCTGAGCAGTGGCTACCATCTGCGCAAGCGCGGGCTCGAGCCCGGCCGCGACTTCGTGATGCTCGATGCGAACGAGGGGCCCGGAGGCGCCTGGCGCCACCGCTGGCCGTCGCTGACCTTCGACGCCGCGCACGCCCTGAACCCGCTGCCGGGCTTTCCCCTTGAGGCTCCCGACCCGAAGGAGCCGTCGTCGGCTGTTGTGACCCGCTATTACGGCGCCTATGAGGCCGAGTACGGGCTCCCGGTGCTGCGCCCCCAGCACGCCGCCCGTGTCGAGCGGATGGACGGCGGAGCTGGCCTCGAGGTCTCGACCCGCGAGGGACTCTCTATGCGCGCGCAGGCCGTGATCAACGCGACGGGCACCTGGGACAGCCCCTATCTGCCCTACTATCCCGGGCGGGACATTTTCCGCGGCGAGCAACTCCACACCCAGGGGTTCCGTGCCGCCTCGAACTTCACGGGAAAGCGGGTCCTGGTCGTTGGTGGGGGAACCTCCGCGGCCCAGTTCCTCCTCCAGCTCAACGACGCAGGAGCCTCGACCATCTGGAGCACCCGCAGGCCCGTTGAGTGGACCGAGCGCGAGTTCGACCCGGAGTGGGGACGGGACATCGAGGCCGCCGTCGACGCCCGCACCCGGGCCGGGCTTCCCCCCAAGAGCGTCGTCGGCACTACGGGGATCTCAATCACCGCCCAGTACGCCGCCGGGATCGCGGCCGGGATCCTCGTCTCCCGCGGGCCGCTGCGGCGGCTCACCGAGCAGGGCGCGGAACTGGCGGACGGCACCTACGAACCCGTCGACGTCGTGCTCTGGGCCACCGGCTTCCGGGCCTCGATCGACCACCTGGCCCCGCTGCGCCTGCGCGAGCCCGGCGGGGGCATCCGCATGGACGGCGTGCGGGTGATGCGCGAGCCACGCCTGCTGATGGTCGGCTACGGGGCCTCGGCCTCGACCATCGGCGCCACCCGGGCCGGCCGCGCCGCCGCAATGGCCGCCCTCAAGCTGCTGAACTCCCGGGAACCGGTTCCGGCCCGGTAGCCTTGCAGCGTGACCGCACCAGCAACGACCGGCTCCTACTCCCTCACGCTCTCCTGCCCCGACCGGCCGGGCATCGTCCACGGGGTCTCCGGGGCCCTCGTCGCCGCCGGTGCGAACATCACCGAGTCGCAGCAGTACGGCAGCCCCGACACCGGAACCTTCTTCATGCGCGTGGCCCTGACCACCGACGCCGGAGAGGCCGAGCTGCGCCGCCAGCTCGAACCCGTTGCCGCAGCCTTCGGCATGGACTGGGACCTTCACGCCGACGGGGTCAAGGTAAGGACGCTCATCATGGTCTCAAAGTCGGCACACTGCCTCAACGACCTGCTGTTCGCCCACCGTTCGGGCACCCTGCCGATCGCCATCCCTGTGATCGTCTCGAACCACCCCGACCTTGCGGACCTCGCGGCGTTCTACGGTGTTGAGTTCCGCCACATCCCGGTGACGGCGGTGACCAAGCATCAGGCGGAGGACCAGCTGCGGGACCTGCTCGCCGAGCACAGCATCGAACTGGTGGTCCTTGCCCGGTATATGCAGATCCTCAGCGACGAGCTCTGCACGGAGCTGCGCGGCAGGGCGATCAACATCCACCACTCGTTCCTGCCCTCGTTCAAGGGTGCCCGGCCCTACCACCAGGCCCATGCCCGGGGCGTGAAGCTGATCGGCGCTACGGCGCACTACGTGACCGGTGCCCTCGACGAGGGGCCGATCATCGAGCAGGAGGTGACCCGGGTGGACCACGCCCGCACCATCGATTCGTTCGTCGCAATCGGCCGGGAACTCGAGGGCCGTGCCCTGGTGCAGGCCGTCCAGTGGCACGCCGAACACCGGGTGCTGCTCGACGGGCAGCGCACCATCGTCTTCAACTAGCCCTGCCGTTAACCAGCCCCGCCTCCAACCAGCCACCGCTTTCAACCAGCCACCGCCTTTAACCTGCCACTGGTTTCAGCGGATGGCCGGCGTTCCACACGACCGGTTTCATTGACCACCGCGGGCCTTTCCGCCACTATGCTGGCGCAATGGCCCACCTCATTGCCCTCAACGGCAGCACGCCCGTCATCGCCGAAACGGCGTTCACCGCCCCCACGGCCTCGATCATCGGTGACGCTGTGCTCGGCGAGCACTCAAGCGCCTTCTACGGTGTGAGCGTGCGCGCCGACACCGCCCCGATCCGGGTCGGCGAGGGAACCAACCTCCAGGACAACGTCGTCGTCCACGCCGACCCCGGCTTTCCCGCGACGATCGGCGCCCGGGTCAGTGTTGGGCACGGCGCCGTCGTCCACGGATGCACAATCGAGGACGACTGCCTGATCGGCATGAGCGCGACAGTGCTCAACGGGGCCGTCATCGGAACGGGCTCCCTCATCGCCGCGGGCGCCGTCGTCCTTGAAGGAACCGTTGTGCCGCCGCGCTCGCTCGTGGCGGGCGTGCCCGGAAAAGTCCGGCGGGAGCTCACCGACGACGAGGTCGCCTCGGTGCGCGCCAACGCGGAGCAGTACCGGGCGCTCGCGCAGACACACCGTGCTGCGTTAACTTCTTGACTACAACGGGGCGGTGTAGGACCCTTTAGGGTATGCGTGCAGAATCTGCCTCAACGGCGAGGATGAGGCCGGCCGGCACCCTGCCGAAGCCGGGATCGCAGTCCGCGCTGCGTGAGCAAAACCAGCAGCGGATCATCCGTGCCCTGGTCAACGGCGGGCCGCAGACCCAGGCCGAACTCGCGCGCCAGACCGGCCTTTCCACGGCAACGGTCTCAAACATCGTCAAGATCATGGCCGGCGGCGGGATCGTCAGCACCGTCCCCACCACCAGCTCCGGACGCCGGGCCCTGTCCGTCATCCTCAATGACAACGGGTCGGTGGCGGCAGGGATCGACATCGGGCGCCGCCACGTCCGGGTGGTCCTCGCGGGGCTCGACTACCGTGTGCTCCATGAGGAGGCGGCCGCCCTGCCGATGGGCCACAGCTCCGCCGAGGGGCTCGACGCCGCCGCGGATCTGCTCGACAAGGCCCTCCACGAAGCCGGCGTCGACCGCTCGGCCGTCCTCGGCGCCGGCATCGGCATTCCCGGCCCGATCGACCGCCGCACCGGAACCGTCGTCCAGGGCGCCATCCTCCCTGAATGGGTGGGCATCAACATCCGCGACAGCTTCGGTGAACGGCTCGGCATACCGGTTTTCATCGACAACGACGCCAATCTGGGCGCCCTCGCCCAGATCACCTGGGGCGTGCACAGCCGCGTCGAGAACCTGATGTTCATGAAGGTCGGCTCGGGCATTGGTGCCGGACTGATCCTCAACGGCGCCCTGTTCTACGGCAACGTCGGAATCACCGGTGAGCTCGGGCACACGACGATCAGCGACCACGGGCTCGTGTGCCGGTGCGGGAACCGCGGCTGCCTTGAGACGGTCGCCTCGACTTCAACGATGATCGAACTGCTCAACCGCGGGTCCACGCACCCCATCGACACGAAGGACATCGTCGACCTCGCCCTCGGCGGCGACACCGCGGCCCTGCGGGTCATCGACGACGCCGGCCTGGCCATCGGCCGCGCCGTCGCCCATGTGGCCAACCTGATCAACCCCGAGGTCATCGTCATGGGCGGTCCGCTCACCGGACTCGGCGACATCCTGCTCAGCCCAATCCGGCGCGGGCTCGCCCGCCACGCCGTGCCCACGGTCGGGGAGACGACGACCGTGCACATGTCGGCGCTCGGGGACCGCGCGGAAGCGCTCGGAGGTGCGGCGGTGGTGCTTTCGCAGCCCGCCATCCTCCCTCCGCGCCGGGTGCTTCATAACTCTTCCGCGTCTTTCTGAAGTTCCTTGCGTTCAAGACTTGACGCCAAGTAGTCCAGCAGGGTTCAATTCTTTTCGGGTCGTCATTGGGCCTGCACTAAGACAACGCCGTCACTGCGGGAGGCTGCAATGGATCACCACACTATCCTTGAGATGCGATCGATCACCAAGGAATTTCCTGGCGTTAAGGCCCTCTCCGATGTGTCGCTCAGCGTCACCGCCGGCGAAATCCACGCCATCTGCGGCGAAAACGGCGCCGGCAAATCGACCCTGATGAAGGTGCTCTCCGGCCTCTACCCCTACGGCGACTACTCCGGGTCGATTATTTTCCAGGGCGAGGAAGTCCAGTTCAAGGACATCCGCTCGAGCGAAGCCGCCGGAATCGTGATCATCCACCAGGAGTTGGCACTCATCCCCGAGTTGTCAATAGCCGAGAACATCTTTCTGGGCAACGAGCCCCGCCGGTTCGGCGTCATCAACTGGGACAAGGTCAACCGGGACACCCTCGAACTCATGGCGCGCGTCGGCCTCAGCGAAGATCCCACAACCAAGATCAAGGACATCGGCGTCGGCAAGCAGCAGCTCGTCGAAATCGCCAAGGCCCTGAGCAAGTCGGTCAAGCTGCTCATCCTCGACGAGCCCACCGCGGCACTTAACGAGTCGGACTCACAGCACCTGCTGGATCTGATGGCGGGCCTGAGGTCCAAGGGCATATCCTGCATCATGATCTCCCACAAGCTCAACGAGATCGAGCAGATCGCAGACTCAATCACGATCATCCGTGACGGAAAGTCGATCGAGACGCTCCACGTCAAGAACGACGGCGTCGACGAGGACCGGATCATCCGGGGCATGGTCGGCCGCTCCCTCGAATCACGGTTCCCCGAGCACACACCGAAGATCGGTGAGACGTTCTTCGAAGTGCGCAACTGGACCGTCGGGCATCCGACCGTTCCGGACCGCCTGGTGACGAAGAACGCCAACTTCCACGTACGGCGCGGCGAGATTGTCGGCTTCGCCGGACTGATGGGCGCCGGTCGCACCGAGCTCGCCCGCTCGGTCTTCGGCCGTTCCTACGGCAACTTCAAGTCGGGACAGATCTTCATCAACGGCAAGGAAGTGGCACTGAAGTCGGTGCCGCAGGCGATCGACGCCGGCCTTGCCTACGTCACCGAGGACCGCAAGTCGCTGGGGCTGAACCTCCTCGACGACATCAAGTCAACGACCGTCTCCGCGAACCTCAAAAAGATCACCCACAACTTCGTCGTCGACAAGGACGAGGAGTTCCGGGTGGCGGAGGAATACCGGCAGTCCCTGCGCACCAAGACGCCCTCCGTCAACGAGGGTGTCGCGAAGCTTTCCGGCGGCAACCAGCAGAAGGTTGTCCTCGCAAAGTGGATGTTCACCGATCCGGAGCTGCTGATCCTCGACGAGCCGACCCGCGGCATCGACGTGGGCGCGAAGTTCGAGATCTACGGCATCATCCAGCGCCTGGCGGATCAGGGCAAGGGAGTGATCGTCATCTCCTCTGAACTCCCCGAACTGCTCGGGCTCTCCGACCGCATCTACACCATCTTCGAGGGGGCCATCACCGGAGAGCTCGCCCGCGACGATGCAAACCAGGAATCCCTCATGAAACTGATGACCGCCAGCAAAAAAGCTGCCTGACCGAAGCCCCCTAGGACGCTAACTATGAATTCCCTCAAGCAAATATTTGGCGGAAACACCCGCCAGTTTGGGATGATCTTCGCGCTCATCGCGCTGGTTGTCTTCTTCCAGTGGCAGACCGGGGGCAAGACCCTCACTCCCGGCAACATGATGAACCTCTTCAACGGAAACTCGTACATCCTGATCCTCGCCATCGGGATGGTGCTGGTCATCATCGCCGGGCACATCGACCTCTCGGTGGGTTCGGTCGCGGCCTTCGCCGGCATCGTTGTGGCAATCGCCATGCGCGACTGGGGCCTGCCGTGGTTCGGCGGGATCCTCGTGGGGCTGGCGCTGGGAGCCCTGATCGGCGCCTGGCAGGGCTTCTGGGTGGCGTACGTCGGGATACCCGCGTTCATCGTGACCCTGGCCGGCATGCTGCTGTTCCGAGGCGCCAACCAGTTCGTGGGCAAGTCGAACACCGTCCCCGTCCCCGAAGGCTTCCAGTACATCGGCTCCGGCTACCTCCCTGAGATCGGGCCCGACACCGGGTACAACAACCTCACCGTGCTGCTCGGCCTCCTCCTCGTCGCCTTCGTCATCTACAGCGAGATCCGGAACCGCCGGCGGCTCGCCCGGGTCGGCGCGCATGTGCCCGAGCTTTGGGTTTCGGTGGCAAAGGCCGGCCTGATTTCAGCTGCAATCCTCTACGCCACCTACCTGTTCGCCACCGGCCGCCCGGGCACCTCCTTCCCGATCCCCGGCCTGATCCTCGGCGCGCTCGTCATCATCTTCGGCTTCATCTCGAACAAGACCGTTGCAGGCCGCCACGTCTACGCAGTCGGCGGCAACCGACACGCGGCCGAGCTCTCCGGCGTGCAGAGCAAGAAGGTCAACTTCATGGTCATGATGAACATGTCGATCCTCGCCGCCCTTGCCGGAATGATCTTCGTCGGCCGCTCCACCGCCTCTGGCCCCTTCGACGGCGTCGGCTGGGAACTCGACGCGATTGCGGCAGTCTTCATCGGCGGCGCTGCGGTGACCGGCGGTGTGGGCACCGTCGTCGGCTCGATCATCGGAGGCCTCGTCATGGCCGTCCTGAACAACGGCCTGCAGCTGCTGGGCATCGGCGCCGACATGACGCAGATCATCAAGGGCCTGGTGCTCCTCATCGCCGTCGCCTTCGACGTCTACAACAAGACCCAGGGCAAGCCGTCGATCACCGGCCTGCTCACCCGGAACTTCGGCAACCGCTCGAAGCCCGACCAGCCGAGCGAGGGCAGGAGCCCCGACTCCGATCAGCCCATCCAGACCAAGGAAGTCATTTCCAAGGCCTGATCCCGGCAACCCGCCGGCCCGCCGGCACCTTTGAACCTTTACCTTTCACCGTCCGAAATCATGCAAAAGAAAGAGAATGGAATGCGTAAGTTCGCAAAGTCCTTTGCAGCAGTCGCTGCAATCTCAGCGCTCGCGCTGACCTCCTGTGGCCGTGAAGAAGCGGGCACGGGAACCGAGAGCGCTCCCGCCGGAGAGGCCGCCGGCGGATTCGAGGAAGGCGCCGCCATCGGCGTCGCCCTTCCCCAGAAGACCTCCGAGAACTGGGTGCTTGCGGAGACCCTGTTCAACGACGGCCTCACCGAAGCCGGCTACAAGCCCGACGTCCAGTTTGCCAACGGTGGTGTCTCCGAGCAGCAGAACCAGATCAACTCGATGATCACCAACGGCGTCGAGGTCCTCATCGTCGGCGCAATCGACGGCGCCCAGCTCGGCAGCCAGCTGCAGCAGGCAGCCGACGCCGGCATCACCGTCATCGCCTACGACCGCCTGCTGACCAACACGCAGAACGTCGACTACTACGTGGCCTACGACAACTTCCAGGTCGGCGAGCTGCAGGGCCAGGCACTTCTCGACGGACTCGCCGAGAAGAAGGGTGAGGGCCCGTACAACGTCGAGCTGTTCGCCGGTTCGCCCGACGACGCCAACGCCCAGGTCTTCTTCGACGGTGCGATGAGCGTCCTCCAGCCGAAGATCGACGACGGCACCCTGAAGGTCGTCTCCGGACAGACCAAGTTCAACCAGGCTGTCACCCAGGGCTGGAAGGCTGAGAACGCCCAGCGCCGCATGGACACCCTCCTGAGCGGCAACTACGACTCCGAAGAGCTCCACGGCGTCCTGTCCCCCAACGACACCCTCGCCCGCGCCGTCCTCACCTCGGTGAAGGCCGCAGGCAAGGACCTCCCCGTTGTGACAGGCCAGGACTCCGAGGTTGAGTCGGTCAAGTCGATCATGGCAGACGAGCAGTACTCGACGATCAACAAGGACACCCGCGACCTGGTTGAGCACTCAATCACCATGGTTCAGGGACTTGCTGCCGGCGAGAAGCTCGAAGTCAACGACGAGAAGACCTACGACAACGGCGTGAAGGTCGTTCCGGCCTACCTGCTCGAGCCGCAGATCGTCACCAAGGAAAACGCCGCTGAGGCCTACGCCGACGACCCGAACCTGTCGAAGCTCGTAAAGTAACAGCGCACTGACTGGCCCGCCCGCGGGCTGGCACAAGGAATCCCGGCACCGCCTCGGCTGTGCCGGGATTCCTTTTTCCCCGGTGGTTTTTGCCCGGTGGTTTTTGCCCGGTGGTTTTTGCCCGGTGGTTTTTGCCCGGTGTCTTTTGCCCGGTGTCTTTTGCCCGGTGTTCTTTGCCCGGTGGCCGGACGGTGGTGGATTACCGATGAGCTGCACGGAAGGATGGTCCAATGAACTCCCACCAACGCATCCCACAACCTCCCTGCGCCGCGCCCGGGGCTCCCAGCCCGCTCGCCGCAACGGGCCGTCCCCTCCGCTGGGGTGTTGTCGCAACGGGCGCCATCGCCTCGAAGGTTACGCAGGACATCGCGCTGCTCGACGACGCCGTGCTGCAGGCTGTCAGCTCCCGCAGCACCGACAGCGCAGCGGCATTCGCCGAACGGTTCGGCTTCGCCGAGGGCTATGGTGACGCCGGCGGCACCTCCGGCTATCAACGGATGTTCGAGGACCCCGACGTCGACGTCGTCTACGTCACCACCCCGCACGCCCAGCACTTCGAGGTGGCCGCCGCCGCCCTGGCCGCCGGCAAGCACGTTCTCTGCGAGAAGCCGTTCACCGTCAACGCGGCCGAGGCCGAGGAGCTCATAGCCCTTGCCGCGGCCAACAACCGGTTCCTGATGGAGGCGGTGTGGACGCGGTTCCTTCCCAGCGTCAACCGCGCCTGGGACATCGTCTTTTCGGGTGAGCTCGGCGACATCCGGTGGGTCCAGGCCGACCTCGGCTTCCCCGCCGCGTTCGACCCCTCAAGCCGGATCTGGGATCCGGCGGCCGGCGGCGGCGCCCTGCTCGACCTCACCGTCTACCCGCTCACCTGGGCCTTGGGCGCCCTCGGCTTCCCCTCCTCGGTCTCCGCGACCGGTGCCCTCAATGCGGACGGCGTCGACGTCCAGAACGCCGTGACCCTCGGATACGACGGCGGGGCGCAGGCGCAGCTGACCTCCTCGCTTGTGGCGCTCGGCCCGGCGTCGGCGACGGTCAGCGGCAGCGGCGGATGGCTGCGCACCGGAGACGGGCCGCTTCACAACCCGCGTGAACTGACCGTCCAGCCCAAGGACGGGCAGCGTCGCACGGAGACCTTCGAGCATGTGGGGGCCGGTTACGTGTACGAGCTGCGCGAGACCACCCGCTGCATCCAGGCAGGCCTACTCGAGAGCCCCACCATGCCTCTTGATGACACGCTCCAGACTCTTCGCCTGCTTGACGGCGTGCGGGCGCAGCTCGGTCTGCGGTACGCCAACGATTCCGTGTAGCGCGTTCCATCGAACGGGAAAGGCCGCTCCCGCGGATGCGGGAGCGGCCTTTCCTTGTCGGCAGGCGGTCTTCAGTGCCGGCCTGCGGCCCGGTCCACCGGGCAGACGGTCACGCGGCGAGGATGGCCAGAACTTCCTGGAGCTTCTGCGAGGGACGCATCGCGGCGGTCACCTTGGCGACGTCGGGGTGGTAGTAGCCGGAAATGTCCACGTGCGACCCCTGCACGGCCAGGAGCTCGGCGACGATCGTCTCCTCATTGGACGCCAGCGCTTCGGCCACTACGGAGAAGGCCTGCGCCAGTTCGCTGTCCTCGGTCTGCTGCGCAAGTTCCTGCGCCCAGTACCGCGCCAGGTAGAAGTGGCTGCCGCGGTTATCGATCTCGCCCACGCGGCGGCTCGGCGACTTGTTCTCGAGCAGGAACGTGCCGGTGGCCTTGTCCAGGGTGTCGGCGAGGATCTGCGCGCGCGCATTTCCGGTCGTCGTCGCGAGGTGCTCGAAGCTCACGGCCAGCGCGAGGAACTCGCCGAGGCTGTCCCAGCGGAGATGGTTCTCCTTCAGGAACTGCTGGACGTGCTTCGGCGCTGAACCGCCGGCGCCGGTTTCGAAGAGTCCTCCGCCGTTCATGAGGGGAACCACCGAGAGCATCTTGGCGCTGGTTCCCAGTTCGAGGATGGGGAACAGGTCAGTGAGGTAATCGCGCAGGACGTTGCCGGATACCGAGATGGTGTCCTCTCCCTTGCGGATCCGCTCCAGGGTGAAGGCGGTGGCCTTCTCCGGCGTCATGATCTCGATCTGCAGGCTCTCGGTGTCGTGCTCCTGGAGGTACTCCCGGACCTTGGCGATGAGGTTGGCGTCGTGGGCGCGGGTTTCGTCGAGCCAGAACACGGCGGGCATGCCCGACGCGCGGGCGCGGGTTACGGCGAGCTTGACCCAGTCGCGGACGGGCGCATCCTTGGTCTGGCAGGCCCGCCAGATGTCGCCTGGCTGGACATCGTGCTCGAGAAGGACGGTTCCCGTGCTGTCGAGGACCTGCACGGTGCCGGCGTCCTGGATCTCGAAGGTCTTGTCGTGGCTGCCGTATTCCTCGGCGGCCTGCGCCATCAGTCCGACGTTCGGGACGGTGCCCATGGTGGTGGGGTCGAAGGCGCCGTTGGCCCGGCAGTCATCGAGGACCGCCGTGTAGATACCCGCGTAGCTGCTGTCGGGAATGACCGCGAGCGTGTCGGCTTCCGACCCGTCGGGCCCCCACATGTGTCCGGAGCTGCGGATCATCGCCGGCATCGACGCGTCAACGATCACGTCGCTGGGGACGTGGAGGTTGGTGATGCCCTTGTCGGATTGGACCATGGCAAGCTTCGGGCCGTCCGCCATCCCCTTCTCGATGGCCGCCTTTACGCCGTCGCGCACCTCCTCGGGCAGCGCGTCGAGGCCGCTGAGGATCGATGCGAGCCCGTTGCTCGGGCTGAGGCCTGCTGCGGCCAGCTGGTCGCCGTAGGTGGCGAAGAGTTCGGGCAGGAATGCCTTCACAACGTGCCCGAAGATGATCGGGTCCGAGACCTTCATCATGGTGGCCTTCAGGTGGACCGAGAACAGCAGGTCCTCCTGCTTCGCGAGCGCCACCTGTGCCTTCAGGAACTCGTCGAGAGCAGCCGCGCGCATCACTGTGCCGTCCACCACTTCACCGGCGAGCACCGGGACGGAGTCCTTCAGGACGGTGGTGCCGCCCTCGGCGTTGACGAACTGGATGCGGAGGGTGTCCTCGGCCTCGATGACGACGGACTTCTCATTCGACCGGAAATCGTCGGCGGTCATGGAGGCCACGCGGGTCTTGGACTCCGGCGTCCAGGCGCCCATGCTGTGTGGGTTCTGGCGGGCGAAGTTCTTCACGGAGGCAGGAGCACGCCGATCCGAGTTGCCCTCGCGCAGGACGGGGTTGACCGCGCTGCCCTTGACCTTGTCGTAGCGTGCGCGGGCTTCCTTTTCCTCATCGGTGGAGGGGGCGTCCGGGTAATCGGGAAGTGCGTAGCCCTGGCCCTGCAGCTCTGCGATCGCGGCCTTCAGCTGCGGGATCGAGGCGCTGATGTTGGGAAGCTTGATGATGTTCGCCTCAGGCGTCTTCGCGAGGGCCCCGAGTTCGGCCAGCGCGTCGGGCACCCGCTGATCTTCGGTGAGGCGGTCATCGAAGAGGGCCAGGATGCGGCCCGAGAGCGAGATGTCGCGGGTTTCGACGTCCACTCCGGCCGTCGAGGCGAACGCCTCGATGACTGGCAGGAACGAGTAGGTCGCCAGCATGGGCGCTTCATCGGTATGGGTGTAAATGATCTTGGCCATTGGGCGTCTCCCTGGGAGTTCTCGGATGCTGTGGATTCTGGGTATCCCTCGGTTCCAACCTACCCGAGGGGCTCGCCGGAGCTAGTGGAAAAAGTGCCTTGCCCCGGTGAAGTACAGCGGGACACCGGCCGCCGCGGCGGCGTCGATGACTTCGGAGTCGCGCACCGATCCGCCGGGTGAGACGACGGCGCGGACCCCGGCGTCGAGCAGGATCTGCAGGCCGTCGGCGAAGGGGAAGAACGCGTCCGAGGCGGCAACCGAACCGTGGGCCCGTTCGACGCCGTCACCGGCGAGCGTGTTGGCCCGCTCAACGGCGAGCCGGCAGGAGTCGAGGCGGTTGACCTGGCCCATACCGACCCCAACCGAGGCACCGTCGGAGGCAAGCAGGATGGCGTTCGACTTCGCCGCCCGGCACGCGCGCCAGGCGAAGGCGAGGTCGGCCAGCGTGCTCTCGTCTGCGGCCTCACCGGCGGCGAGGGTCCAGTTCGTGGGGTCGTCGCCGCCGGCCTGGAGGGTGTCGGCCGCCTGGACAAGGACTCCCCCGGAGACCTGGCGCATCTCGGACGGGTCGCGGCGGTAGCCCTCGGGCAGGACGAGGAGGCGGATGTTCTTCTTCTCCGAAAGGATCTCAACGGCCGCCGGTTCGAAGGACGGGGCGATGACCACCTCGGTGAAGATGTCCTTGACCGCCTCGGCCATGCGGGCGCTCACCTCGCGGTTTGCGGCGATCACACCGCCGAACGCGGAAACCGGGTCGCAGGCGTGCGCCTTGGCGTGGGCGTCGGCGATGGGGTCCTCCGCTGCGGCCGAGCCGACCGCGACACCGCAGGGGTTGGCGTGCTTGATAATTGCGACGGCCGGCTCCGCGAAGTCGAAGGCGGCGCGCAGGGCGGCATCGGCGTCAACGAAGTTGTTGTAGCTCATTGCCTTGCCGTGCAGCTGGGTGGCCTGCGCGATGCCCGGGGCTGCAGCCTTGTCCACGTAGAGGGCTGCCTGCTGGTGGGGGTTTTCGCCGTACCGCAGCACCTCCGAGCGCTCAAGGGCCTGTCCGGCGTAAGCGGGCCAGGCGTCGCCGTCATCGGTGCCGTCACCGAACTGGGCCGCGGTCCAGGCCGCGACGGCGGCGTCGTAGGCGGCGGTGTGGGCGAAAGCGGCGGCAGCGAGGCGGCGCCGTGCGTTGAGCTCGAACCCGCCGGCCGCCGCTGCGGCGACGACGTCGGCGTACCGGGCCGGGTCGACGACGACGGCGACCGAGGGGTGGTTTTTCGCCGCCGAGCGGACCATGGCGGGGCCGCCGATGTCGATCTGCTCGACGACGTCATCGGGGGCGGCCCCGGAGCGGACCGTTTGCACGAAGGGGTAGAGGTTCACGACAACGAGGTCGAAGGGCTCGACGTCGAGTTCTGCGAGCTGGGCGACGTGCTCTTCCCGGCGCCGGTCGGCGAGGATTCCCGCGTGGATCTTCGGGTGGAGCGTCTTGACCCGCCCGTCGAGGCACTCGGGGAACCCGGTGACTTCGGAAACCTCGGTCACGGGGACTCCGGCGGCGGCGATCCGGCCCGCCGTCGAGCCGGTCGATACAAGCGCCACCCCCGCTTCGTGAAGGCCGCGGGCCAGGTCCTCAAGACCGGTCTTGTCGTACACCGAAATCAGTGCACGGCGGATAGGAACACGGTCAAGATGGGTGGGGCTCACGCAGATCTCCGTACTGTGGCTGTGCGGGGGACGCTCCAATTCTATAGGCGCCCCGGGAAGGCCACCGCCCCGCCCGCATTCGCCCTCCCTCCCCCATCGAGGACGCAGAACGGACGGGTATTACGCCTTCGGACCGGGAATAACTGCACCCTCGATACCTTGGGGAGCGCCACTCCGCCCACATTCCCCCTCCCTCCCCCATCGAAGACGCAGAACGGACGGGCGAAACGCCTTCGAACCGGGAATTACTGCACCTTCGATGGACGGGCGGAGGGGGAAGCGGCATCGGCCGCGGCGAGCGCGTTCCGGATCTTCGCCATCGACGCCGGAACGTTGGCCGGGAGCAGGTGGACCTTGGTGAACCTCAGGACCGTCACCCGATTGCGCGGAGCCGATCGTCGCGTTCAATGTCCCGGCTGAAGCAGGTGGTGTTCGCCCTCATACTCTAGGGCGATTCTCTGCAGCCGGTACTGCAAATCGGGTCGGGACAGGGGCCGGCCCGAGGCATCGAGGATCCACTGGTTCACCTCCGGTTCCGGAAGCCCCGCATCGAGGATGAGCAGCCGGAGCCGTGACTCCGGCGCGGAATCGACGCCGGCGCGCAGCAGCTCAAGCGCCTTCCGTGCCCGGCGGATCCCACGGATTCCCGGGCGCCGCTCAATAACCTCGGCAATATCCGCAGCTGTGCACAGCGGGTCCCGCCAGCCGATCTCCCCGGGGCGCTGCGGTGCATCCTCCCGGCGGAGCAGGCAGTCCCCCGCCGCCACGAGGTCGGCCAGGGGAAGCATCTCCGCACAGTCGGTCCACGTCCAGGCCGGTGAAGTGACGAAGGCGCCGCGGATGTCCTCAACGTCGCGCGTGGTCAGCGGCGCCCGGTGCCCCTTCACACCCCTACGCCGGGGAGCCGTGAGCTCCATCGGGCGGCTGAGGTGGACCGGATCCGCCGGGTCCACCCACGACGGAAGGAACAGACCCCAGAGCGCGGCGGCGGTGAGGTGGCTGCAGACCGTCCTTGGGGCGAGGGAGGTGAGTGCTGACACCCTGTCGAGCGAGGGTGCCTCCCGGTTCCGGAAGGTCCTGACGCCCCTGTGCGGCACCACAAGGTCGGCGTGCCGAAGCCGCCGGTAGGGTATGCCGGCGTGCCGGGCGTCGTCGAGGGTGAAGCACAGCCGTCCGGCCGGCAGTCCTTTGGGGAGATCCATCGACCAATCGTCGGCTCGTCAGCGGCCCCCGGCCCCGGAAATCCCTGCTAAGTGGGCAACGGTCGCACCACCGCCATCGACAGTGCAGCAATGACGCCTGAGGGGCCCGGAACGACGTTATTTCCGCATTGTGGACGGGATTGCGGGAGGCGTCTCCCGTTTCGGCGCGCGAGGGGCTCAACTGTAGAGTTTCACCAGCACCGGGATCAGCGCCGTGCTCGTTCAGGAAGGCATCGTGAGCACCTCAACTTCATTACCCACCGGGGACCAGGTGGTCCAGGAGCTCCCGTGGCGGTGGCGCGTGCAGGGGAAGATCTTCCTCATCGGCGGCCTCGGCTTCATGTTCGATGCCTGGGACGTGACCCTCAACGGCTACCTCATTCCCCTCCTTTCGGACCACTGGGGACTCACCCCCGGCGAAGCCGCCTGGGTGAGCACCTCGAACCTCATCGGCATGGCCGTCGGGGCATTCGCGTGGGGCTCCATCGCGGACCTGATCGGCCGGAAGACCGCCTTCACGGCCACCCTGCTCATCTTCTCGATCTTCACGGTGCTCGGGGCGTTCTCCCCCGACCTGGTCTGGTTCTGCCTCTTCCGTTTCCTTGCCGGATTCGGCCTTGGCGGGTGCATCCCCGTGGACTACGCGCTCGTCGGTGAATTCACTCCACGAAGGCAGCGCGGGCGCGTCCTCACCGCAATGGATGCCTGGTGGCCCATCGGCGCATTCCTCTGCGGCGTCGTCACAACACTGCTGATCGCCGCGTTCGGCGACTGGCGGTACACGATGCTCGTCATGGTGCTTCCGGCGCTGCTTGTCTTCTGGGTGAGGCGTTCGGTTCCCGAGTCCCCCCTATACCTCGTGCAGCGCGGACGCCGCGCCGAGGCCGAGGCGGTCATCAACTCACTTGTGGAGCGCACGGGCGGGACCGCCCGCGCCTGGCGCCTTCCGGAGCCGGCGGAAACCCCGAAGCTCTCCCTCGGGAACATTTCCGGGCAGCTGACCGGGCTCTGGCGGTTCAACTGGCGCATCACCCTCACCGCGTGGAGCCTGTTCCTGAGCATCCTGCTGGTGTACTACGGCGCGCTGACCTGGATGCCGAGCATCCTCAAGGCCGCCGGGTACGAGGAGTCGGTGGCGTTCCTGACCACCGCGGGTATGACGGGCATCGGCCTGTTCGGCGTGATCGCCGCCGCGCTGCTCGTGGAGCGGATGGGCCGCAAGTGGATTTTGGCCATCACCGGGCCGCTGTCCGCAGCCGCCCTCGTGGTCTTCGCGCTCACCGTGGGGCTCCCGGCGGTGGCAACCTTCTGGCTGCTCGCCTTCGGATTCCTGATCCAGGTCGCCATCCCGGTGCTCTACACGTACGTGTCGGAGCTGTACCCGACGGAGCTGCGCGGCACCGGATTCGGCTGGGCCTCGACCGTCTCCCGGGTTGGCGCGGGGCTGGTGCCCCTGATCTTCGGTTCGCTGCTGTGGCCCCTGCTCGGACTGCCGTTGACCTTCGCCCTGACGGGGCTCCTGGTCCTCGCGGCGGTGCTCTGGATGGCGAAGAACGCCCCGGAGACCCGCGGGGCCAAACTCAGCTAGGTTCCCGCCGGCGCGCGGCCGTTACGAAAAAGAGCAGTTACGGCCGGGGCAGCTCGGCGTCGGGGGTTTCGCGCAGCGAAACCACCTTCCAGGCGCTCCCGGAGTACTTCACGACGGCGGTGTAGACCGTGCCGTCGGCGGTGAACGGGCGGTGCTCGAGCACTTCGCCGTCCTTGCCGAACGCCGTGTAGGCATCGGGGTTGACCGGGATGAATGCGGTCAATTCGGTCTCCGGGGCAACGTCCGTCCCGTCGGTAGTGAGCACGATGTCCTTCACCTTGGGCTGTCCGCCGAGGATCCACCCTCCGTCGGCGTAGATCTTTGCGACATCCGCGGCGAATGCCTCCTGCTCGGAAGCACCATCCACGTTCTCGAGCAGCGCCTTCGTGTCACCGGTCTGCAGCGCGTAGGCCACCAGGTCGAAATAGTGGAACAGGTAGGCCCGTGCGCCCTCGGCCGAGGCCTCGCCGGCGAGGTCGTTCGTTTCCGGCTGGGCGATGTTCACCGCGGGCGCCGTTGAGCTTGCCGGTGCCGGCGAGGTGTCCTCCGGGGCTTCGGGGGCTGCCCCGCAGGCGCTGAGTGGGAGAACGGCGATGGCAGCAACGGCTGTCATCCGGGTGAGGCTCACTGTGATTTCCCTACAAGAACGAGTAACTGAGACGGCGGCCGGCCCGTCGTGCGGGCCCGGGCGCCGGGCATCCATCCTGCCGCTGCCAGCCTAGCGGTGGCTTGGGGCAACAACTGTCCGGGCGGGCCCGAATGTGATGCACATCGCGCGAAGGCCGCTTCTAGAGCCACTTCCGGCGCTTGAACGCCCAGTACAGTCCGGCGCCCATGGCGACCATGAGCACCAGCGCGAACGGGTAGCCGAAGGCCCAGTGGAGCTCGGGGATCGAGTCGAAGTTCATTCCATAGATCGAGGCAACGAGGGTCGGGGCGAAGAGGATCGCGGCCCACGAGGAGATCCGTTTGACCTCCTCGTTCTGCGACAGTGAGGTCTCCGTGAGGTTCCGCATCTCCTCGTTCTGCCGCTGGCCCACGAGCGCGGCGTGTACGGTGAGCGCGTTCTGCAGCAGCGCCCGGAACGTGTTGACGCGTTCCACCGTCCGGATGACGTGGTCGAGCACGTCGCGCAGCCGCGAACCGAGCTCCGCCTCGCTGTCGAACAGGTCGGAGCTGCGCAGCAGGGACTCGACCATGCCCTGCAGCGGCTGGGTTGCCCGCTGGAATTCGATGACTTCGCGGTGAAGTTCGTAGATCCGCCGCGACACGTCGGGGGCGCCGCCGAACAGCTCGTTCTCGATTTCGTCGATGTCGTTTTCGAGCCCGTTGACCACCGGCTCGTACTCATCGACGACTTCGTCGAGGATGGCATAGAGCACGGCGAGGGGGCCGATCGAGAGGAGGTCGGGGCTCGCCTCCATTCGCTGGCGCACCGCACCGAGGTCCGGTGATTCGGCATGGCGGACGGTCACCACGAAGTCGGGGCCCACGAACACGTGCAGTTCCCCGAACTCGACCTTCTCCTCGTCGTCGAGGTAACGGGCCGGCCGGAGCACTGCGAAGAGGGTTTCCCCGTACCGCTCGAGCTTTGCGCGCTGGTGGCCGTTTGTCGCATCCTCGACAGCGAGGTCGTGGAGGCCGAACTCTGCAGCGACACGGCGGAGTTCCGAGGAATCCGGGCGGTACAGGCCGATCCAGCCCATGCCCGAGGTCTCCCGCATGACTTCGAAGGCCGTATCGAGGTTCTCTGGGTCAATCCGGCGCCGGCCGTCGACATAGACGGCGTTCGCTACGAGGGCCATCTAGGACAGCCCTGCGCTCAGCGACGCGAGGGTTTCGATGAGCAGGCGACGCTCCTCGACCTTGATCCGCTCGTGGAGTGTCTCCTCGGTGTCATCCGGCAGGACCGCAACCGGGGCCTGGGCGAGGATGGGGCCGGTGTCGACCCCGGCGTCGGCGATCATCACGGTGCACCCGGTGACCTTCACCCCGTACGCGAGCGCGTCGCGGACACCGTGTGCGCCGGGGAAACTGGGAAGGAGCGCCGGATGGGTGTTCAGGTACCGGTTGGGGAACCGGTCGAGGAACGACTGGTCGACGATGCGCATGAACCCCGACGACACGACGTAGTCGGGGGCGTAGGACTCCACCGCCGTGCCAAGGGCAGTGTTCCAATCGGCCCGGTCGGGGTAGTCCTTGAAATCCACAACGAACGTGCTGATGCCTGCCGCCGCGGCGCGCTCCACGCCGAGGGTTCCGGGACGGTCGGCGCCCACTGCGGCGATTTCGGTGTCGAGGCCGCCCGAAGCGACGGCGTCGATGACCGCCTGCAGGTTCGACCCGCTTCCCGAGACCAGGATGACTATGCGCATGGCACAACCTTAGGCGGCGCCGCCACGGACGGTTAAACCGGCAGCGGCTAGGGTTGGAGCATGAACGACGCCGAGCGGCCCGCACCACCCGCCCCCTCCGACCGCCGGCCGCCGCTTGGAGGCCCAGGCCCGGCCGCGCCGCCGCCGGGGCCCGCGAACGCGCAGGGCACCCCGGCGGACCGTGACGTGGCGAAGTTCAGGACCCTGCTGCGGTGGTTCCTCGGAGCACTCTTTGCGGCGTTCGTGACGAGCACGCTCCTGCTGCCGTGGAAGGTGCTGGGCCTTGCCTGCGCCGTCACCGCCCTGGTGCTGGGGATCATCGCCCTCACCGCGGCCGTCCGGCGCCGGCTGCCGCCGCTTGTCCGCCTGACCCTCGTGGTCGGGCTCGCCGCGGCGGCCTTCCTCACGATCGGAACAGCCGCGGCGGTGGCACTGTGGCCGTTGACCGAACGGTACGAGGACTGCCGTGCGACGGCGCTGACGCTCCAGGCGCAGCAGGAGTGCGAAGAGGAGCTGCGCAACCTCGACGGGCTCTTGCCCTCGAACTAGCGGCGCGGTTCACGCTCCAGCAGCGGAGCGGCGGCATAGCCGATAATGGCACCGACAGCCACCTCGGCCCCCAGCCACAGCGCCACGGCCAGCGGGTTGGGGCCGAGGTCAGTCAGCCGGCCGATCCCTAGGGAGGCCCGGGACAGGAGCGCGAGCGCCGCTGCCCCGATGCCGGCGGTCAGGCCGACGAAAATGCCAAGGCTGAGCGTCGAGACGATGGCCGTGAGCCAGCGCGCTTCGATCTTGATGCTGAGCCACTCATCGAAATGGTTCTCCCCTTCACGGAAAAACCACCAGCCGGCGAGCACCCCCGCGACGACGGGCAGGGCCAGCGCGGCGATACCGTACTCGAGCGTGCCCGCCGGTACCGCCCCGAACACCGGGACGGCCGGAAGCGGGCCGACGGTGCTCCCAAGCGGGGTGAGGGAGCTGCCCGCACCGAGGGCGAATCCCGCCCCGGAGGCCCAGGCGAAGGTCCACAGCGCAAGGTTCGGCAGCAGTCCCAGTTGAACGACGCTGAGGATCGCCGTCCCGGCGATTCCGGCGTCGAGCCGTTCGTAGACCGCGGCGATCTCAGTCCAGTGAAGGGCGATGCTCACGGCGAGCAGCACCGAGGCGAGGCCGGCCGCAGCGGTGAGGGCAAGGAACGCGGAACGGAGCACGGACCACACGTAGGACCCCGCCCACCGGGAGTGCTGGCTTGTCCGCGCGATCCAGGCTGCGCCGTCGACGCCGATGAGGCGGCTCCATGCGCCGGCCTCGCGGTACGCGCCGGTGACGATTCCCAGGCCTGCCGACACCGGCGGGATCAAGGCACCGGCGGTCAGGGGCACCGACACCTCGGCGTTGCTCGACAGGTGCGCAACGGCCAGGCCTACGACGGCGTAGATGCCGAGCGCCCCGACCAGGGCCTGCCACAGCTGGTCGGTGTAGGACGCGCGGGCCAGCCGGCGCCCGGCCCGCCACGCGAGCAGGAAGGGAAGGAGGGTCAGGGCCAGCGGGATGACGTGGAGGATTCCCGGCGGCTGCCCGGGCAGTGCCAGCACCAGCGGAACCCCGTGGGCCACGAGCCAGACTTGGCCGGCCAGCTGGGCCGCCGAGACGGCGTCCCGGGCGGCGAAACCTCCGGTCAGCCACACGGCGGCCACAGGAATCAGGACAAGCGCCACGGAGATGGCGGCCGCCTGTCCCAGTTCGAAGACACCCTGAAGCCACAAGGGCATGGGGAGGGCGCTGGGTTTCCCTGTTGGAAGTTTCATCCCTTCAATGGTGCCATCGGCTGCGGCCCCGGTTGTTCAGCGACTCGGCCCGCGGGCCCGCCGAAGCACCCGTCGGGCCTCAGCCGAGAAGGTCGACGAGCCCGCGGACGGTGGCGAGGCCGGCGCCGATGAAGGCGATGACGACCACGGCGAGCCGCGCGTGGTCGTCGCGCACGAAGCGCCCGAGCTTCTCGCCCATGAAGATGCCGCCAACGATGGCGGCGCCGATCGCCGCCCACATCCACCCCTCGAGCGCCGGAGCCTGGCCCGGGTCGAGCAGCAGCTTCGTGGCAAGGGTCATGAGCCCGATGATGACGAAGAACGGCTGGAGTGTCGCAGCGAAAGGCCGCTGCGGCCAGCGGGAGAGCACGGCGTAGGCGCTCACCGCAGGCCCGCCGACGCCGGCCATCGAGTTGGTCAGCCCGGAGGTGAATCCCGCGATGGCCTTGGGGGTGTTGCCGCGCAGCACGACGTTGGAGCGCTGCAGGACGAGGGAAGCGGTGAGGGCGGTCAGCACAATGGCCCCCACGGTGACGGACAGCGGGGCCGAGGGCACGGCGACGGCGATGAACGAGCCCGGGATGGAGCCGAAGATCGATGGGACAACGAGCCAGCGGAACATGCTCCAGTCGATGTCCCGCCAGACGCGTCCGATGATGAGGAAGGAGGAGACCACTCCGCAGATATTGACGAGGAGGATGCCTTCGTGGGGCCCCAGAACCAGGACGAGGAACGGCGCGATCAGCAGGGCGAAGCCAAGGCCGGCGATGCGCTGCGCGGTGGCTCCGACGAAGATCGAGGAGAGCACGATTGCGAAGATCCCGGCGGTCACTCGAATCATAGTACGCGCAGGCAACGGCCGGCGTCGCCCCGGGACGCACCGGAGCACGGCGGCGTAGCATGTTTTTCATGACACTGCTCACCACCGCCCTGGCCACCGCAGACTGGCGGAAATCGGTTTTTGACCTGTATCAGGACGTGCGCGAGCGCGCGGCAAAGGAGTCGCCCGAGGCAGCCCACGGCCTGTGGCGCGAGGGGCGCGACCGCCTGTTCCGCGACCATCCGGCCTCTCCCCTTGACGAGGCCGCGAAACGGCGTTTCACGGGACTCCCCGTCGCCCCCTACGAGCCCTCCTACCGTTTCGAGGCGGCGGTGAACGACGACGGCGCGGGCGAGATCCGGGACGTCGCCACGGGCACCGACGGCGTTGTGCCCTTCGAGCGGCTAGGCACGGTTGTGCTGCCGGGCGTCGGGAAGCTTGCGCTGTGGCGCCTCAAGTCCTACGCCGGCGGCATCTTCCTCCCCCTGCGCGACGCGACGGCGGGGCGCCCGGGCGGGACCTACGGCGCGGGCCGGTACCTGCTCGACACGGTGAAGGGGGCCCATCTCGGCGAGGGCCGCCAGCCGGGAAGCCTGGTCCTCGACCTCAACTTCAGCTACAACCCGTCCTGCGCCTACGACGAAGCGTGGGCGTGCCCCCTTCCCGGACCCGACAACCGGCTTGAGACCGAGGTGCCGGTCGGCGAGATGTACACCGAGTACTAGAGCCGGGGCACAGCCCGGCAGCACAGCCCGGCGGCACAGCCCGGCGGCACAGCCCGGCGGGCACGGGCGGGCTGACACCGGGCGGTGCGGGCGCGGCAGCCGCAGGCCCTATCATGGGAGCGACGATTCATCGACCCCCGCGGAGGCTCAGATTACAGACACAGCTGCTCAACACGACATTTATTTCGGTGCTCCGGAACCGGAGAACGAAGCCGAGATTCTCGAGTCGGCGTCCCGGGCCGCTGTTGAACGCTTCACCGACCGCTCCGACATCACCACCGTCAAGCGGCGCTTCACCCTCATCAACTCCGACCGGACGCCGCACCAGGCGATGGTCGAGGACCTGCTGTTCATCCGCGCGGCCCTCGACGAGGCCGGAATCGAGTTCCTCCTCGTGCGGGGCAACGATCAGCGCCCCGTAATCGCCATCGACGTCAAAGACCGCGAGCGCCTGCGCCTGGCCCTTGTCCACGCCTGCCGGAACGAGCCGTTCTACTCGCGCACCGTCGACACGAAACGCCGCACAACGCTCCTGGTGACCGACGGCGCGCTTTCGCACAGCCCCAAGGCGCGCATCTTCCGCCTGTTCCGGCCGCGGATCGAACCGATCGGCGGTCTGGCATACGGGCCTTCGGCCGGAGTCCAGATCGAACTGTGGAAACTCGGTGCCGAGGCGATCGAGCTTCCGGTTGAGAACTCCCTCACCCGCCGCACCCTTCCCGCATCGGAGGCGGTCCGCGGATCGGTGGAGCGCCACGGCCTGATGTGGCCGACCATCGACAACATGTTCGCCGACCATGCCTCCGACATCGGCTTCGACGTCGATCTCGTCTTCTCCTGGGTCGACGGCAGCAGCCCCGAGTACCAGGCGGCGCGCGCAGCACGGATGAAGGGCGCCGTTGTGGGAGAGGGCGACGACCACGAGGCACGCTTCCGCCAGATCGACGAGCTGAAGTACGCGCTGCGTTCGGTGTACATGTTCGCTCCGTGGGTCCGCCGGATCTTCATCGCCACCGATTCGGCGCGGCCTGCCTGGCTCGCCGACCACCCGTCGGTGACCCTTGTGCGCTCCGAGGAGCACTTCAGCGACCCGTCCGTGCTGCCGACGCACAACTCCCAGGCAGTCGAGTCCCAGCTCCAGCACATCCCCGACCTCGCCGAGCACTTCCTCTACTCAAACGACGACATGTTCTTCGGCCGGCCCGTCGCGCCCGACATGTTCTTCTCCCCCGGCGGGGTCACCAAGTTCATTGAGGCCGACACCCGGATCGGCCTCGGCGAGAACGACGCCGAACGCAGCGGGTTCGAGAACGCGGCCCGGGTGAACCGGAGGCTGCTTCACGAGAGGTTTGGCAGGATCACCACCCGGCACCTGGAGCACACGGCTGCCCCGCTGCGCAAGAGCGTGCTGTTTGAGATGGAGGAGGAGTTCGCCGCCGAGTTCAAGGCCACAGCGGCCTCGACCTTCCGCGCCAAGGACAACATCTCCGTGACCAACTCGCTCTACCACTACTACTCCCTGTTGACCGGGCGTGCCGTGGCGCAGGAGATGGCACGGGTGAAGTACGTCGACACGACGGCCCGCTCAGGCCTGAAGAGCCTGAACAAGATGCTCGACAAGCGCAACTTCGATTTCTTCTGCCTCAATGACGGAAGCTTCCCCGAGGTTCCTGCCGATGAGCGGGCCCGCCTGGTGACCGAGTTCCTCGAAAAGTACTTCCCGGTAAAGGCCCCCTGGGAGAAGTAGCCCGGCCCCCGGCGCCAGCATGGCGCGTGTCAGACTTGCCTCATGCAGACGTTCCTGCCGTACCCCGACTTCGCCTCGAGCGCAGCGGTGCTCGACCAGGCACGGCTTGGCAAGCAAAGGGTCGAGACACTGCAGGCGCTGCGCGCCCTGGTCATCCCCGACTACGGGTGGCGCCAGCATCCCGCAATCCGTATGTGGATGGGCTATGTGCCGGCCCTGACGCTCTACGGCCTGGCCATGGTCGAGGAATGGGTGGCGCGCGGCCATGCGGATACGACAGGACCGCTCATCCGGGAGTTCGCACCCGGCGCAGCACCGGGCGGCGTTGCCCTGCCGCCGTGGCTCGGCGACCCGGGCGTGCACCTGAGCCACCAGTCGAACCTCGTCCAGAAGGCCCCCGCCATCTACCGTTCACGGTTCCCCGGGGTACCTGAGGACCTCCCCTACCTGTGGCCCGACCCGGTCGAGGAGATCCTGCCCGTTGAACCGAGAGGTGAGCGGCTGTGGGTGTGGCGCACGGCAGCCGAACCGGCAGGCGGCACGGCCGTCCTGCGGATGCCCGCCGAAGCACCGGGCGGGCGGTCAGCGGGCAAGTGGGCCCGCCAGCTGGAAGCCTTCGAACACGAAATGGGCGACGACGCCGTACTGGCCGTCCTTGGCCCGGACCCTTCGGTGCTGCTCACCGGGAGGGCGGGCCCGGTGTACCTTCACGAGGACACGCTCCAGCGGGGGGCCGTCCTGACCGGGCGGGTGCGGCGGGACGCGTTCGGGCAGCCGGCGCTGCTTCAGGATCCGCGGACGTTGTTCAGCGTTCCCCCGCCGGACTAGGCGCCGGGGCCTAGGCGGAGGTGAACCGCCGGGCCGCGGCCGGCTCAGCGATCCGCACCCCGGCCGCGGCGAGGCGCCGGGAGGTCTCGGCCCGCGGCACTGTCTCCCCCACCGGTGCGTGCTGTCCGAGCGGGACCACCGAGTGCACGATCGTGTCCTCGTACACGTGGACCATGTTGTAGGCCTGGGCGCCGTCGCGGCCCCTCGTGCCGCCGGCGTCGTAAAGGAGGTCCTGCGTGTAGCAGGTGGCCGAGGCAACCGAGACCGGGACCCCCGCGAAGGTCGCCGTGGTCGAGTAGTGGAGGTGCCCGGCGAGGATGGCGCGCACGTCGGTGCCCCGGACCACCTCCGCGAGGTCGCGCTGGCCGCGCAGTTCAACGAGCACGGCGAGGTCCTGAACGCTGGGGACCGGCGGGTGGTGAAGGGCAAGGATCGTGCCGTGCGGAGCCGGCTTCAGCAGTTCGTCGGCGAGCCAGAGCAGCTGCGCGCGGCTGAATTCGCCGTGGTGGTGCCCGGGGACGGTCGAGTCGAGGGTGATGATGCGCAGGCCGTCGAGGTCGTGCACCGCATCGACGGGCTCGGTGCCGGGCGCCTCATTGAGCAGTCCCGCCCGGAAGTTGGACCGGTCGTCGTGGTTGCCCATCGCCCACACGACGCGGGCCCCGAGGCGCGCCGCGGCGGGATCGACGATCGAGCGCAGCCTGGCGTAGGCCCCGGGCTCCCCCTTGTCGGCCAGGTCCCCGGTGAACACGAGCGCGTGCGGGCGGGCCCCGGAGGCCTCAAGCTCCTCGAAGATCCGCCGCAGGCGCGCCTCGCTGTCCACGGCCCCGTAGAGCGGACCGCCGCCTCCCAGCAGGTGCGTGTCGCTCAGGTGAAGAATGAAATGCTGTGGCCGGGGATGTTCCGCCGTCCTGTACTTCATTGGAACCCATCGGTAGCTGACCGTCAGAGACAAACCAATTAGTTCCAATCAAAGCAGAGTGTTCACCTCGGCAAAGTGAACCCGGCGCGGCAAGTCGGAAAACTTAAGGCGAACCGGGCCCTCGGCTCAGCCGGCGGCCGGATCCGAGATGAAGCCCTTCTCAACCATGAAGCCGAAGGCGACGTCGGCCGGGTCCTGCCCTTCGACGTCGACAAGCAGGTTCATCCTCCGCATCGCCTCGTCGGTCAGCTCCGGGGCGATCAGCGCGAAGACCTCTTCGAGGCCCGGATGCTCCTTCAGGATTTCGGCGCCGAAGACCGGGGCGGCGTTGTAGGCGGGGAAGAACTTGCGGTCGTCCTCCAGGATCGTCAGGTCGAGGGCGTCGATCCTACCGTCGGTGGAGAACACCTCACCGAAGTTGCAGTCGCCGCCGTCGGTGGCTGAGTAGACGGCACCGGTGTCGTAGATGCCGACGTTCTTGTCGGGCACGCCTTCCGGTGTGCCGCGGGTCAGCCCGTAGTGCTCGAGCATCGGGTTCATCCCGTCGGAGCGCGAGTTGAACTCCGACTCGATGCAGAACGTGCGCTCCTCCACGGGAAGGTCGGCAATCTGCGAGAGCTTGGTGATCCCGCCGAGTTCCTCGACCGCTTCGGTGCGGACCGCCAGGGCGTAGGTGTTGTTCAGCGGTGCCGGCCTGCCCCAGACCAGCGAGTTCGCGAGGTCGGCGTCGTGAACCGCCTGCCACTGCTCCTCCTGGTCCGGGATGCCCGAGGGCTGGCCAAGGTAGGTCAGCCACGCGGTTCCCGTGTACTCAAGCGTCAGGTCGGCGTCTCCCGAGAGGAGCAGCTCGCGCACCGGCTGGCTGCCCGGCACATTGGTCAGGTCGGTGACCTCGAAACCGGCCGCCGAGGCGGCGAGCACCGAGATTTTGCCGAGAATCAGCTGCTCTGTGAAGTTCTTGGAGGTGACGGTCAGCGGCTGGCCCTCGGCGCCCTCGAGGACCGGGATCGACCCCGGCCCGGCCTCGGGAACATAGGAGGTCGCCGGCTGCAGTCCGCACCCGGAGACGAGGAGGGCCGCGGCCGCGGTGAGGGCGGCGGCGAAACGGCGCCGCCCGGGGACGGGCGGGGTTGCCGGTTTCAGCAACATGTCAAAGTCCTTTCGGCCGTGCCACATGTTCGACGAGCCGGCCCGCCCAGTCGACGAGAAGGGCGAGCAGCGCCACGATCACTGAACCCGCGACGAGGACCCGCGGGAGGTTGAGGTTGACGCCGGTGGTGATCAGGATGCCAAGTCCGCCTCCGTTGATGAACGTGGCAAGGGCCGCGGTCCCGACAAGCAGCACAAGCGCCGTCCTGATGCCCGCGAGCATGATCGGCACGGCTAGCGGGAGTTCAACGCGCATCAGCACCGCGAAGGCGCTCATGCCCATGCCGCGACCGGCTTCAACAAGCCGGGGGTCGACCTGGTTGATGCCGACCATCGTGTTGCGGAGCACGGGAAGGACCGCGTAAAGCACCAGGGCCGCAACGGCCGCCCGGAAACCGAACCCGAGCCAGAAGGCAAGGAGCACGATCAGCCCGATCGCCGGGGCGGCCTGGCCCACGTTCGCCAGCGCCAACACCGGCCCGTTGAACCGGCGCAGGCTCCGGCGGGTCAGGACGATTCCCAGCGGAATCGCGATGACCAGGACGATCAACGCGGCAAGCCCCGTCAGGGCGAGGTGTTCCCGGGTGTACCCCACCAGGGCTGTGGCACTGAGCGTTGTGCGTTCGGCGTCGTTCAGCTCGGCCGTAGCAAGCCAGGCGGCAAGCAGCACCGCGGCGAGCACGATCCCACCGAGTTGAAGGAGCAGGGGGCGCCAGGAGAGAGGGGCCGCGTCCGCCTTGAGCGCCGCCGCCTGCCCCGGCAGCCCCGCCGTTGCCTCGATCGCTTCACTCACCGGCATGCTCCGTACCCGTCAGGGCGCCGGTCGGAGTCCCTGGTGTTCCCGCTGCCGCGCGCACTGCCTCGATGGTTCCGGTGTTCACTCCCACCGGCCGGCCCTGCGCGTGGGCCGTGCGGGCGTGCTTGTGGGCCCGCCCGATGGCGTCCATGACGGTGTCGACGTCGATTACCCCAAGGAAGGTGTCGCGCGGCCCGGTCACGAGGGAGGCACCGACGCTCGAGACAAGCATCGTGTCGAGCGCGTCGTTGAGGGTGGCGCGGTCGCCGACCACGGGCAGCCGCGCGTCGCGGTCGTGGCCGATCCGCTCGAGGCGGCTCAACTGCCGGCGGGAGAGCCACTGCAGGGGCCGGTTCCGCGCGTCGACGATCACGGCGTGGTTGTGCTGGACCTCGTCGAGGCGGGAGAGGACGTCGGTGGCGAGGTCGCCGGGGCGGGCAGTGACTGCTTCGGCGAGTTCGACCTGGTTGACGCGCGTCAGGGTCAGCTGCTTGAGCCCGGCCCCTGAACCGATGAAGTTCTCAACGAACTCGTTGGCGGGCTCGGCGAGGATCCGCTCGGGGGTGTCGTACTGGACGAGGTGCGCGCCCTCGGTGAAGATCGCGATCCAGTCCCCGAGCTTCACCGCCTCGTCGAAGTCGTGGGTCACGCAGACGATCGTCTTCTGCAGTTCGCTCTGGATGTTCAGCAGCTCATCCTGCAGGCGCTGCCGGGTGATTGGGTCAACGGCGCCAAAGGGCTCGTCCATGAGCAGCACGGGCGGGTCGGCGGCGAGCGCGCGGGCCACGCCGACGCGCTGCTGCTGGCCGCCGGAGAGTTCGCGGGGGAACCGGTCGCGGTAGCGGGTCGGGTCGAGCGAGACGAGTTCAAGGAGCTCGTCGACGCGTTCGGCGATGCGTTCCTTGCTCCAGCCGAGCATCTTGGGAACGATGCCGATATTGGCGGCGACGCTCATATGCGGGAACAATCCGCCGGCCTGGATCACATACCCGATGCGCCGGCGCAGGGAGTCGCCGTCAATCTTCGTGACGTCGTCGCCGTTGAGGACGATCCTGCCTTCGCTGGGTTCGATGAGGCGGTTGATCATCTTCAGGGTCGTCGTCTTGCCGCAGCCCGAGGGGCCCACGAGCATGACGATCTTTCCGGCGGGGATCTCGAGCGTCAGGCCGTCAACGGCCGGCTTTTCCTGTCCCGGGTACCGCTTGGTCACCTGGTCTAGGAGGATGCCGGCACCGGTGACCGGCCGGGGCGGGGCTCCGGCGGCGTCGGATGGGAGTGTAATTTCAGACACGGATACCTCGCGGGGTTGTGAGCCGGCCCAGGCCGACAAGCAGCAGATCAAGGACAAAAGCAAGAACGATAACGGCGATCACGCCGGTAGCCACTGATTCGAAGGAATTGGCACCGCCGAGGCGGGACAGGCCCGAGAAGATCAGTCCGCCGAGGCCCGGGCCCAAGGCGTAGGCGGTGATCGCGGCGATCCCCATCACCATCTGGGCCGAGACGCGGATCCCTGTCAGGATCACCGGCCAGGCCAGCGGCAGTTCCACGCGGGTGAGGGTGCGGAACCTGCTCATGCCGATCCCGCGGGCCGCCTCAACGAGGGATTGGTCGATGCCGGTGAGGCCGACGACGGCGTTGCGCAGGATCGGAAGCGCCGCGAAGAAGGTGACGACGATCACCGCGGGAAGGACCCCGAAACCGAACGGCGCGATCAGGAGCCCGATCAACGCGAAGGCGGGAATGGTGAGCCCGATTGCCGAGACGCTGTTGGCAAGCGCGGTCAGCGGGCGGCTGCGGTAGACAAGTGCCGCGAGAACCACTGCGGCGACGGTGGCGAGCAGGAGGCACTGCACCACAAGGGAAAAGTGCTGAAGGCTCGAGTACAGGATCTGCTCGAACCGCCCTGAAACAAAATCGATCACGTCGAACCCTTCTTCACCTCGGTTGCGGCGCATTCGCAAAGAGCCAGCCGCTTCTTTCTGAAAGGGCGGCCTCTACCCTAGGCCGATTCAGGGGCGGTTTCCAAGTCCGGAGCACCTCCTGCCGCCGGTTCCAGGCCGGAAAAGCGGGCGTCCAAGCGGCTGTGGGGCGCATCGGCGTCTCGTTCCGACGCAGTCTGGATTCAGGCCCTGCCCGCCCTTAGGCTCGGTGTAGGCAATCGATTCATGCACTTAATTCACTTACTGAATTACTGGATCACCGACAAGAAGGATCAGCCATGGTTATCAAGATCAGCCACCTCCCTCCACGGATCGCCACGGGCGCGTTCATCCTGAACGCAGGCATCGGCAAACGCGGGCTCGAATCGGAAAGCGCCGCCTACCTGCAGCAGATGGCGTCGGTCGCCATTCCGCAGGTCTCCCGTATGGATCCGGTGCTGTTCGGCAAGATCCTCTCCACCGTCGAGATCTCCCTCGGAGCGCTCCTGCTGGTGCCCTTCGTGCCGAGCAGGATCGCGGGCCTGGCTCTGACCGGGTTCGCGTCCGGGATGCTCGCCATGTACCTCAGGACGGAGGGCATGACGGAGGCCGACGGCGTGCGCCCCACCCAGGCGGGCACCCCCGTGGCCAAGGACGTCTGGATGCTCGGCATCGGGCTCGGCCTCGCCCTCGACAACCCAAAGAAGTAGGCCGGGGGCCCACCGCGGTCCCCTTGATCGGTCCGGCCCAGACCGGTCCGGCCCAGATCGGTCCGGCCCAGATTCCGTGTGCGACGAGGGGCCGGACCTCGTCGACCCGGTTGCGCAGGAGGGCACCGGCTGAACGCGCGCCCTGAACGCGCACCGCGGCGCCGTCATCCGTGCACGCACGCGCCGTTCACTCCCTGCGTCACCCCCGGCGGCTGCCCGCATCCCGTGCCGCAGCACCCCTGCGCGCCGTCAGCGACGGCGGACCGGCACGGAACTAAGCCTCCTTAGGTTTTTCCAAGAGAAGTGCTTATGCTGACTCCACACGCTACCGCGCGCCGACCCGGAGGTTACATCACCCAGCCCTCGCGGGAGGGCGTGCGTGATGAACGAAGGGGAGACTATGAAAACTCGAAGGTCACTCACGATGGCGGCGGTCCTTGGGCTGACCCTGTCGGCCTGCGCCACCGGCACCGGCGGCAACCAGGGCACCGGCTCGAGCGAATTCGATCCGGACGCCGAGGTCTCGGGAGAACTCAACATCATGGGCTTCGGAGCCAGCGACGAGATTGCCGAGACCCGGCTGACGTCGGCGAAAGCGGCGCTCGAAGGAGTTGAGGTAAGCCTCGTCGAGGGCGACCTGGACATTCAGCAGTTCCTCTCATCGGTCGCCTCGGGCGAACCCCCCGCACTGATCTACGCCAACCGCGACCAGCTCGGAACCTTCGCGTCCCGCGGTGCGATCATGCCCCTGAACGACTGCATCGAAGCGCAGAAAATGCCGGTCGACGACTTCCGGCCCACCGCCATGGACCAGGTGACCTTCGAAGACAAGATCTACGGGGTGCCCGAGTTCAACCAGGTGCAGATCCTCATGGCGAACGCTTCCCTTCTCGACGAGGCGGGTCTGTCGGTCGAGGACGTCGACGGTTCCGACTGGGAGGGCATCAAGAAGGCCGCCGGACAGGTGACAAAGAACGACGGCAAGCTCAGCGTCATCGGCTACGACACCAAGCTTCCGGAATTCCTTCCCATCTGGGCCAAGGCCAACGGCGCCGACATCCTCTCCGCAGACGGCCGCACCGCCCAGCTCAACGACCCCGCCGTCGTGGAGGCGCTCGAATTCGCCACCGACGTGTACGAGCAGCAGGGCGGTTTCAGCGCGGTCAAGGCCTTCCGCGACTCTGCCGACTTCTTCGGCTCGGACAACCAGTTCGCCTCCGACACCCTCGGCGCCATGCCGATGGAGCAGTGGTACGTGAACATCCTCAACGACGTCTCCCCCGACGCGACGATGGCATTCACCACTGTGAAGGACACCCAGGGCAAGACCCTGAGCTACTCCAGCGGATCCGCCTGGGCGATCCCCACGGGCAGCGCCAATCCCGAAGCCGCCTGCCGCTTCATCCAGCACATGACCGCGGCCGACACCTGGATGAAGGCCGCCACGGCCCGCGCGGAGGCGCGGAAGGCCGAAGGCAAGCCCTTCACCGGACTTTTCACCGGGAACCAGGCGGCCGACGAGCAGATCGCCGAGAAGTACGTGAAGACCGGGCAGGACCCCAAGTGGGACGCCGCGATCACCGCGTCCTACGAGGCAAACGAGGCGGGGTTCTCCCTCCCGGCGAACCCCGCCGACGCCGAATTCGAGACGGCCTGGCAGGACGCCGTCAACCGGGTACTCAATGGCCAGCAGGAACCGAAGGCCGCGCTGGACCAGGCTCAGGAGGAGGCTCAGAACGCGCTCGACGAAGCGTGGAGCTCCTGGGACAAGGAGTAGGACGTGGCCTCCTCGGTGGACGCCGGGCGGGCAGTGCCCGCCCGGCGGAACAAGCCGGTGCTGCGGCCGGGCCAGCAGCGGAACCGCCGCCGCACCCGCCGCGCCGCCCTCCTGTTCATCAGCCCGTGGATCGCCGGGTTCCTGATCTTCACCCTCTGGCCGGTGCTGTACAGCGCATATCTGTCGCTCACCGACTACGACGTCATCAACAGCCCCACCTTCATCGGGCTTGAGAATTACGCGGAGCTTGTCGAGGACCCGAAGGTCGCGTTGTCTCTGCGGAACACGTTCATCTACACGGTGATCTCCGTGCCGGTCCACGTGATCGTTTCATTGCTGCTCGCGCTGCTGCTCAACCGGGCCGGAAGGGCCTCGGGCTTCTTCCGCACGGTGTTCTATCTGCCGAAGATGACGCCCCCGGTCGCGATCGGCATCCTGGTGCTGCTGCTGTTCAACGGGCAGAACGGGCTCGTCAACGGGTTCCTCGGCTGGTTCGGCATTGACGGCCCCGCGTGGACGACCGACCCCAGCTGGATCAAGCCCGGACTCATCCTCATGAGCCTGTGGACCCTGGGCTCGTCGGTCATCATCCTCCTCGCGGCGCTTCGCGACGTGCCGCAGGAACTCTACGACTCCGCCAAGGTCGACGGCGCCAACAGCTTCCAGGCAACACGGAGCATCACGCTGCCAATGATCAGCGGCAGCCTCTTCTTCCTTGTCATCATCAACACGATTGCCGGCTTCCAGACCTTCACCGAGGCCTACACGGCGTTCTTCGGTTCGGGAAACACGACCTACAGCAACGACGCGGCACTGTTCTACGCGATCTACATTTTCCAGCAGGCCTTCGAGTTCCTGCACATGGGCTACGCCTCCGCGATGGCGTGGATCATGTTCGTGATCGTGCTGATCGTGACACTGATCCAGGTTGTCGTCAGCCGGAGGTTCGTCTACTACGAGAGCGGAAACAACGATGGCTGATCTGCAGGTAGGCCCCTCGCACCTTCCCCCGGTCGTCCCGCCGCGCACCGCCGACACCGAAGGCCCGACGTCGGGCGAACCCCCCGCCGTCCGGCCCCCCGAGTCCGCACGCCCGGCCTACGCCCGGGCACGGCGGAATCCGCTGGCCAAGATCCTGACCTGGCTTGCGCTCGGGGCGGCAACGGTCATCTTCACCTACCCGTTGCTGTGGCTGCTGAGCGCCTCGTTCAAGCCGCGCTCGGACGTCTTCGACAACAAGCTCATTCCCGAGACGTTCACCTTCGAGAACTACCTGACCGTCTGGCAGGAAGCGCCCCTGGCCCTGTGGCTGGCGAACACCGTCATCGTCACGGTGCTCGCGGCGGTGACCGTGACGATCTCCAGCGCGCTGGTGGCGTGGGGGTTCGCCTTTTTCCGGTTCCGGGGACGCAACGCCCTGTTCGGGCTGGTACTCGCCACGATGATGCTTCCGGGCGCGGTGACGATGATCCCGACCTTCCTGATCTGGAACAGCCTCGGGCAGGTGGGAACGCTGACCCCGCTGTGGGCCGGCAACCTGTTCGGCAGCGCCTTCTACATCTTCCTGCTGCGCCAGTTCTTCCTCGGCCTGCCGCGGGAGCTCTTCGAAGCGGCAAGGGTGGACGGAGCAAACAACTGGCACATGTTTTCCCGGATCGCCCTGCCGCTGTGCAAGCCGGCGATCGTCGTAACACTGCTCTTCGAGTTCCAGGCGGCATGGACGGACCTGATGCGCCCGCTGATCTACCTGCGCGACAGCTCGACCTTCACCGTGCCGCGCGGACTCAAGGCGCTGCTCGACCAGTTCGGCTTCGGCGGAGACTGGCACTGGGAGCTCGTCGTCACGGCCAGCGTCATTACAACGGTGCCGATGATCATCCTGTTCTTCCTTGGCCAGCGGCACTTTGTTGAGGGAATCGCAACCACCGGAAACAAGGGCTGAACCCGGGCGCCTTCACCGCGTTCCGGACCGGAGGCGGTGGAGGCGCCCGGGAAGGCCGGCGCGTCAGCTGGAGGCGCTTCGGCGGAGCCGCTCCTCGGGCGAGACAAGGGCGGCGATCCGTGCCAGCTCGGCGGCGGGAATGTTCGTTCCGTCGGCGAGCTCGGCGATGTCGGCGCCGCTTGCCAATGCCTCAAGCACAACGTCCCGGTAGACAAGGGCGAGCCGGTCACACTCGAACTCGGCGTTCTCAAGATCGGCTGCGGCAGTCATGAGCCGCTTGATCGAAGGTGAGCTGGACTCGGACATTGCCGCCCTTTCAGTCGTGTCGTACTACGCGTTTGTCGCAGCGGGCCCCGGCGCCCGGGCTCCGGCCAAGGCGCCCGCGCGGTACCGCCGGGTTCGCTCGGCCACCGCGGTTCAGGAAGGCGCCGTTTCGTCGTCGCTGTAGACCGCCCGCGGTGGGGGCGGCTGCTCCTCGATGAACTCGTTGACCGCGAGGGAGAGCATATCGCGCTCGTAGGCGGGCAGCAGCATCGAGCAGTAGAGGTAGGCGTCGATCTCCTCCTCGCCCGCGTTTCCGCCGACGCTGAAGTACCGCAGCCACAACTCGTAGAGACTGAGGTTGGTCTGCTGGAATGCCGCGCAGGTGCGGCGCTGCTGGTCTTGTTCGCTGATCATCCGAGGCTGCCGCTGTACCGCCGACGGCACCACAGGTCCGCGGCAACAGGCCCTTGAGGCGGTTGTCGCCGCCCCGTGCCGCCACCCCGACATACGAATCGGGACGCACTTCAAACCTAACGATCAAGCCCTGATTTGGGAAGCTTCAGTTCCTTGCGCACCAACAGTAAGCCTGCTTGGCTTGTGCAGCAGGGAAAGCCCGCGCACCAGGGAGGAAACCATGTTCACACGCGACGTTGTGGAGGGCATCCACCGCATAGAGCACGCCCGCACCAACTGTTATCTGGTTGAGGGCGACGACGGGCTGACGCTCGTCGACTCCGGCCTCCCAGGCACCCGGAAGATATTCTTCGGAGCGCTTGATACGCTCGGCCGGACCATTTCCGATGTCCGCGCCGTGGTCCTGACCCACGGCCACTTCGACCACGTGGGATTCGCGGAATACCTGCGCCAGCGCTACGGCATCCCGATCTACGTGCACCCCGGCGACGCCTTCATCGCGGAACACCCGTACCGCTACAAGCGCGAGCGCACTCCCCTGCGGTACCCGCTGCGGTACCCCAAGGCCGTCCCGGTGCTCGCGCGCATGACGGCGGCCGGCGCGCTCTGGGTGCGCGGGGTGAAGAACCCCGAGGCGCTGACAACGGAGAGCGCTGCGGCGCTGCCGGGAAAGCCGGTCCTCATTCCTTCCCCGGGCCACACCGAGGGGCACTGCTCCCTGTTCTTTCCCGACCGTGATGCCCTGATCAGCGGGGACGCCCTCGTCACCCTCGACCCCTACACGGGCAACTCGGGGCCGCAGATCATCGCGGGAGCCGCGACGGCCAACTCGCCGGAAGCGCTCGCCTCCCTCGATGCGCTGGCGGACACGGGCGCGGGAACAGTGCTGCCCGGGCACGGGTTCGTCTGGACAAGGGGCGTTGCGAAGGCGGTCCACGAGGCCCGGCTCGTCGGGGGCCACTGAGCCGGGGCGGCAGGCCCGCCGGGGGACTCCGGAGCGAGCGGCTCCGCGCGCCGGGGCGTTAGGCTCTAGGGATGCACCTGTTGACCCGCTGGCACGTCTGGGCGCTGGCCACGACCACGCTCCGCCGCGCCGTCCTCGCCTTCTTCGGCGTCCAGGCCACGGTAATCGCCGCACTGGTGGGGATGGATGCGCTCCAAAAGCGTATCCGCAGCCGTCGTGAAGGGTTTCCGCGCCCGGGGACCTTCGAGTGCACCATCGCCGGGTCGTTGACGACCGTCTACACGTACGGCGAAGACCTCTACAACGCGATGATCGAGGAGATCGAGAAGGCTCAGCACCAAATCCTGCTCGAGACCTATATCTGGAAGGGCGACGAAACCGGCCAACGGTTCCGGGACGCACTGAACGACGCCGCCGCCCGCGGCGTGAAGGTCTACGTGATCTATGACGGGTTCGCCAACCTCGTGGTGCGCCCGTCCTTTTACACGTTCCACCCCGACGTCAATGTTTTCCGGTTCCCCGTCCTGCGGCCCTCCATCGTCTTCACGAACATCCGCGGGACCGGCTTCGACCACCGCAAGCTGCTGATCGTCGATGACACAATCGGTTTCATCGGGGGCTACAACATCGGTTCGCTCTACGCCACCAAGTGGCGCGACACCCATCTGGCGCTCACCGGCCCGTCGGTGTGGGAACTGCGCCAGGCGTTCATCAGCGTCTGGAACCTTCGGACCCGCCCCCGGCGCCCCGAACTGCCGCACACCAGCGCCGGGTTCTGGGAGCCGCGGATCCGTGCTGTGAACAACATCCCCGCCAACCTGGTGTTCCCCATCCGCGGGGTGTACCTCGATGCAATTGACCGGGCCCAGCACTCGATCTTGATCACCACCGCGTACTTCATCCCCGACCAACAGATCCTCGATGCGCTGCTGCGGGCGAGCAAGCGCGGTGTCGACGTGCGCGTCATCCTCCCCGAGGACTCGAACCATGTGCTCTCCGACTGGCTCTCCCGGGGGTTCTACACCTCCCTGCTGCGTGCGGGAGCGCAGGTGCTGCTCTACCAGAACGCAATGATCCATGCCAAGACCGCAACGGTCGACGGCGAGTGGTCAACAGTGGGGACGGCCAACATCGACCGGCTCAGCCTGACCGGCAACTACGAGATCAACCTCGAGATATTCGACACGCACCTCGCCCGCACCATGGAACACATCTTCGAGATCGACAGTTCGAACACCCGCCTGCTGACGCTCGAGGAGTGGGAGTCGCGCCACCTCGTGGCCCGGTTCAGCGAAACGATCCTCGCTCCCCTCCGGCCCTTCCTCTAAGCCCGGCTCCCCACAAAGGGAAACCGGCTCCGCGCATCGTCCCCCCGTCCTGTGGAGGCGGCCTCAGCGTCCTGCGGCGTACCCCTGGTTCCCGCGCGGGTTCGCCGCTGCGCTGAGCACCCCCGTCGCCGGGTCGGCGCCGACGCAGGACAGCCGGCCGAGCGCCCAATCCCCCGCCCGCGTCACAACATGGCCGCGGCGTTCGAGCTCCGCAATCACCCCGTCGCCGAGGCGGTCCTCGACGACGGCGCCGCCGGGCTCCCAGGTCCTCGGCCAGAAGGACCCCGGGAGCGATGTGGTGTGGAGGCTCGGGGCGTCGATCGCCTCCTGCGGCGAATAACCGCCGACGATCGTGCGCAGCAGGTAGAGCAGCTGCCACTGGTCCTGCTGGTCACCGCCGGGCGAGCCAAGCGCCGCGACGGCACGACCCTCCCGGAGCACGAGCGTGGGCGTCAGGGTGGTGCGCGGGCGCCTGCCCGCTCGCAGCGTCGACGGGGCGCCGTCCTCAAGCCAGGTCATCTGCAGGCGCGTGCCGAGGCAGAACCCCAGCTCGGGAATGGCCGGGGAGGACTGCAGCCAGCCGCCGCTGGGGGTCGCGGAGACCATGTTGCCCCACCGGTCGACGACGTCGATGTGGCAGGTGTCGCCGCGGGTCTCTCCGCTGCGCGAAACGGTTGGCTCCCCCGCCCCCGCGAAACCCTCGCCCCTTCCAGCGGCGGGTGGAGCGTAGGAGGTGCGCAGCGGCGGCGTGAACGGCACCTGCCCGGGCACGGTTCCGGGCCGATAGTCGTGCGAGGCCCGCTCACCGATCAGCGCCCTCCGCTGGGAGGCGTACTCCTCGGAGAGGAGGTACTCCAGCGGGACATCCGCGTCTCCGTAGTAGGCCTCCCGGTCGGCGTATGCGAGCTTCTGGGCTTCGAGGATCGTGTGGGCGCCGAGAGCTGTCGAGGGGTCAAGGTACTCGTCGGGAAACCCGTCGAGGATCGCGAGGGTCTGCAGCAGCGCCGGGCCCTGCCCCCAGGGCCCCGTCTTAGCGAGCGTGTATCCGCGGAAATCGAACGTCACTGCCGCTTCGTACCCGGCCTCGAACCCGGCGAAGTCCTCACGGCTCATCACCCCGGCATGGTCGGTTCCGGAGGAGTGCCGGTGCGGGGTTGAAAGGAACTCGACGGCCGCTTCCGCGACGAACCCCGTCCGCCACTGCCTGCGGGCCGCATCGATCCGGTCGCGCCGTCCGCCGTCGCCCGCGGCCGCAAGCCGCTCAAGCACCCCGGCGTACGCCTCGTTCTTCACGATTTCCCCCTCGGCCGGGGGCCTGCCATGGGGCAGCCACAGGGCGGCCGAGGTGGGCCAGTGCTCGGTGAACAGTTCGGCAACGGCCGCGATTGTTGCCCCGACCCTCCCCAGCACGGGGTGACCGTCCCGGGCGTAGCCGATCGCGAAGGCGAGCACCTGATCCAGGTCCCAGGTGCCGTGGTCCCGAAGCAGCACCAGCCACGCGTCGACGGCACCCGGCACGGCGGCCGCCAGCGCCCCGGCGCCGGGGACGAGTTCGAGGCCTTCGGCGAGGTAGTGCCCGCGGGTTGCCGCGGCTGGCGCAGGGCCCTGACCCATCAGCACCACGGGGGACGACGGCGCCTCTGCCGTCGCGAAGATGCCCGTCATGTCACCGCCGGGCCCGTTGAGGTGGGGTTCGACGACGTGGAGGACGAAGGCGCCGGCCACCGCTGCGTCGAAGGCATTGCCGCCGCGCTCAAGCACGGCCTGTGCCGACGCCGTCGCCAGCCAGTGCGTTGACGCGCTCATCCCGAAGGTTCCCTGCAGGGTGGGACGGGTGGTGAAGGCGGGCGGTGGGGTGTACGGCATTTCGCCAACTTCCTGCGTGGAGCCGGAAGCGCTCACCCCCGATTCGAGTTTCAAAAGAGCATTGCTCGTCCGACGATATGCTTTGGATACATTCCGTTCAAGGATTCAGCCGGAGGCCGTGTTGGTGAAGCGTTCAGCAGTGTCGACCGATCGTCTGAACCTCGTGCTGATGCTGGTGCTCACCTTCTCGACCGGTGTCATCGACGCCGTGGGCTATCTGGGGCTCGACCGCGTGTTCACGGGCAACATGACCGGCAATGTGGTTCTCCTTGGCATGGCGTTCGCCGGAGCGGCGGAACTGCCCATCCTCCGGCCTGCGCTCGCGCTCATCTTCTTCATGATTGGTGCGGCAATGGCGGGTCGGGTGCTGCGCCACGCGCCCGAAGGCTGGACCGGGCGCACCTCCGCCACCCTCGGTGCAGTGGCCCTTGGCACCGTCGGGCTCGCGGTGTTCGTCGGAATCACCGATGTGCAGGCCGTCGAACTCCTCGGCAGCATCACCACCTCGGTCCTGGGACTGCTGATGGGCATCCAGGCCGCGTCGGCGAAACGCTTGAAGGTCGCCGAGATCACCACCGTCGTCGTGACATCGACAATCACCGGGCTGGCCTCCGATTCCCGCCTGGCCGGAGGCAAGAGCCCGTACTGGGCCCGGCGGTCCGCCGCCATCGTGCTGATCCTCCTGGGTGCTGTTGCGGGCGCCGCGGCACTCACGATCGATCTATGGGTCGGCATTGCCCTGTCCGCGCTGCTCTCGAGCATCGTGACGATCGTCGGCCATGTGCGTTACGTCAAAGATTCCCGGGCGGCGGCGCGGGAGCAGCCGGTGCGGCACTACGGTTAAGGGATGCAGCAGTCAGTTTCCGATTACCCCTACCACCGCCTGACCCGTTCCTGGGCCGGCTACCGGTGGTGGAAACCCCTGCTCACGGGCCTGCTCGGGGTCGTGTTCTACCTCTTCTTCATGCTGTTCGTGCTCCTTGCCGGCATCATCGTCGCCTTCACCCGCCCGGAGGGCCCGGCCCCCTACGCGGACCGGCTTGAGGCCCTCGACCTCAACGACCCGCTGGTTTTCGCATTTACCCTCATCTCGCTCGTCCTCATGATTCCGGCCCTTGCCCTGGCCGCCCTCATTACCGGGCCCCGGCCGATCGGGCTCTTCTCGTCGGTGCGCGGAAGCCTTCGCTGGGGCTGGCTCGGACGCTGCTTTGCGGTTGCGGCGCTGATCTACGCGCTCAGTTTCGGGCTCTCGTTCCTCCTTGCGCCGCTGCCGGGACAGCCCGGGACCACACCGGAGTTCTCGCAGTCGCGCTTCGCCCTCATGGCCGCGCTGACCATCTTCCTGGTCCCGTTCCAGGCGGCAGCCGAAGAATACGTGTTCCGCGGCTACCTGATGCAGACGATCGGCAGCTGGCTGCGCCACCCGGCGTTCGCCATTCTGCTGCCGGTCCCACTGTTCGTGCTTGGGCACGGATACGACCCCCTGGGCCAGACCGACGTCGCCCTGTTCGCCATTTTCGCGGGATGGATTACCTGGCGCACGGGCGGTCTCGAGGCGGCGATCGCGGCCCACACCATCAACAACTCATTCATCTTCCTGCTCGGCGCCTTGGGGCTGGTGGACATCAACGCCAAGGAGGGCTCCCCTGCGGCCCTGATCGTCTCGGTGCTCACACTGGGGATCTTCGCTGCGGTGGTGGTGCGGATGTCCGCGCGCCTCGAACGCACCCGCCCGGCCCTCCCGCCGCCGTGGACTCCGGCTCCGACGTACCTCGAACCGGGCGGTCCCCGGTACTGACCCGGGCCTTCACGGGCGCGATCCGCGCGGTGTTTGGTGCGCCGGTGAACTCCGGCCCGTCAGCTGCGTCCCGCCAGCTGCGCCCCGTCCGCCGAGGATGCGCGGCTCGGGAAGGGCAGCTGACGTCGCGCCTTCCGAACCTCAGCCTTCCGACCCTCAGCCTTCCGACCCTTAGCCTTCGACGCGGAGGCCAAGGCTTTCGGCGAGGAAGGGCGCGAGGACCCCAAGCTGGTACTCGTCGATCGTGACGCCGCCGAGCCCTTCAATCCCTGTGACGGCGCGGAAGTCGGTGGTGCGGAGGTCGACGTCGCGCAGCCGGCTCCCGGAGAGCGTGAGCGTTCCGATCCGGCAGTTGCGCAGTGCCACCCGAACCCCCTTCACCTCGCTCAGGTCGAGGTCGCCGATGATGCAGTCGGTGATCTCGACGTCGGTGAGGGTTGAGCCGCGAAGGTTGAAGAAGTCGAGCTTGCCGCCGCTGATGCGCACCGATTCGAGGACGCTGTCGTAAAGCTCGGCGGATCCCCAGCGGGTGCCCTCGAGCACGACATCGCGCCAGCTGCTGCGGGAAGCCATGAAGACCGGGGCGAACAGCTCGGTGAACCGGCACTCCCGGAACCGGGCGCCGCGCAGCTGTGTGTCGTTCAGGGAGACCCCTTCGAGGGCGCATTCGCTGAAGGTGACGCCGGTCAGGTCCCTGCCGGCCAGATCCCTCCGCCGGTAGAGCTCAGCTTCGCGGGTGTCCCCGGCGTCGGGCAGGGCACCCTCGACCTCCGTCAGGCCCCGAAGCACCAGGGCGTCGATGCGTGGGGGCTTGGTTGCGCTCTTCGCCATACCGTCTTCGATCCTTGGGATTGGGTGTGCGTGGATTCCGTGTGCTTCATCCGGCTTGATGCAGCCGGATGAAGCAGTTTAGCCGCAAGCGCCGGCCGGCCCAGCGCCGATGCCGCCATCCGCATCCCGTCCCAGCGCCCGATGCCGCACCCTGCACCCGCCACGGGCCCCCAACGCCCCGACGCCGCATCCCGTCCCGGCTGCCGCACCGGATTGCGACAGGCGCGCCCGGTTTCCCGGATGCGCCCGCCGCATTCGGGCGCGCTCGTCGCCTTCCGCTGCGCTCGAGCTCTCCGGCAGGTTCCCGCCTGGTGCCGCATTGCCTATGGCGCCCGCACCATACCCTCGATAGGATCGGTGCCCTGCCACTCGGCGAAGGCTGCGGAGCGGAAACCACGCACGGAAGGTGTCGGACATGTCGGCAGCACCTCAAGCAGGGCAAGAAGACGCTTCACTTCTCAAAGTCCTCGGCAACTGGGACGCCCTGGCCCTCGGCTTCGGCGCAATGATCGGCTTCGGCTGGGTTGTCCTCACCGGGGACTGGATCACCTCCGCCGGCACGCTCGGGGCCGTCCTTGCCATGCTGACCGGCGGGGTAATCATGGGCGTTGTCGGCCTTACCTACGCCGAACTGACCGCCGCAATGCCCAAGGCCGGAGGCGAACACAACTTCCTCCTGCGCGGCATGGGCCCGCGCTGGTCCTTCATCGGGTCGTGGGCGATCACCGGCGGATACGTCACAATTGTCGCCTTCGAAGCCGTGGCGCTTCCACGCACCGCCGAGTACCTCTTCCCGAACCTGAGCCAGATTCCGCTTTGGGAGGTCGCGGGCTATCAGGTCCACCTCACCTGGGCCCTGGTCGGCGCGGTTGCCGCCGTCGTGATCACCGGGGTGAACATCCTCGGGGTGAAACTGGCCGGTGTCGCCCAGACCTTCGTTGTGCTGTTCCTGCTGATCATCGGAGCGATCCTCGTCCTCGGATCCTTCACCGGCGGATCGGTTGCCAACATGGAACCGCTGTTCACCGGGGGCTTCGCCGGGTTCTTCGGCGTCCTCGTCGTGGTGCCCTTCCTGTTCATCGGCTTCGACGTGATTCCCCAGTCGGCCGAAGAGGTGAAAATCCCCGCCCGCCAGATCGGCCGCCTCGTCGTGATCGCGGTGATCCTGGCGACAATCTGGTATGTCATGACCATCCTCACCACATCCTCGGCAATGCCGGCCGGAGACCTCGCCAACGCCGACATCGCTACAGCAGATGCGATGGGCGCGATGTTCGGCTCCGACTTCATGGCCAAGGTGCTCATCGCCGGCGGCATTGCCGGAATCCTGACCTCCTGGAATTCACTGCTCCTCGGCGCCTCCCGCCTCATGTACTCGATGGCCCGCTCCGGGATGCTTCCGGGCTGGTTCGGCGTCCTCCACCCCAAATACCGGACGCCCGCCAACGCACTGCTCTTCATCGGAGCGTTGTCGTTTCTCGCGCCGTTCTTCGGCGAGCAGATGCTCGGCTGGCTCGTCGACTCCGGCTCGCCAAGCATCGTCCTTGCCTACATCCTCGTCTCGCTCGTCTTCGTGATTCTCCGCCGCACGGACCCTGGAATGGAACGGCCGCTGCGCGTCGGAGGAAACGGCCCCGGCGGGCTGATCATCGGATGGGCCGCCGTCGTCCTGTGCATCGGGCTGTTGAGCCTCTACCTGCCTGGCATGCCCGCCTCGCTCACTCCGCCGCCGTGGATCCTCTTTGGCCTGTGGTGGGTGCTCGGACTGTTCTTCCTGTTCCGCATCCCCGCAGGCATCAAGCCCGGCGAGCATGCCGAAGAGCGGCTGCTTGAGCGCCTGGCCGAACGCGGCCGGTAACCGGCCAAAGCACCGACGCCGCACCCGAGGACGCCCACCGCACCGGAAAACGACCCGCGCACCCGGAACATCGGATGCGCGAGCCGCATCCGGGTGCGCCCGTCGCAAACGAGCGCGTTCAAGGCCAGGCTGCCCGGTGCCATAGGGTTGAAACCATGGAATCGCCGATCGAAAGCTATCTTCAACGGATCCACCAGGAGATCGCGGAGCTGAAGGACGGGAAGCCGTACAGCACCATCCCGGCCATGGCGAACGTCGACCCCAACAACTTCGGGATCTGCCTCACCACAGTCGACGGATACACGTACGAGGTCGGCGATACCCGCGACGAGTTCACCATCCAGTCGATCTCCAAGCCGTTCACCTACGGGCTTGCCCTTGCCGACCTCGGGCTAGACGCCGTCGACAGCAAGGTCGACGTCGAGCCGTCCGGGGATTCCTTCAACGAAATCTCCCTCGCCGAGGGCACCGGCCGCCCCGCGAACGCCATGATCAACGCCGGCGCCCTCACAGCGACTTCGCTCGTGCGCTCCGCCGGCGGGAACAACCGCTTCAAGCGCATCCTCAACACGTACTCGGCCTTCGCCGGACGCCAGCTCAGCGTCAATGAGGAGATCTTCGAGTCCGAGCTCGAACACGGACACCGCAACCGCGCCCTTGCCTACCTGCTGCGGTCCTTCAACATCATCGAGTCGGACCCCACGCCGGTGATTGCCGACTACTTCCGCCAGTGCTCGGTCCTGGTCAACTGCCTCGACCTTTCGATCATGGCCGCAACGCTCGCCAATGCAGGCCGCAACCCGCTCTCCGGCAAGCAGGTCCTGGACATCACGGAGATCGAGCGGGTCCTTTCCGTCATGACCACGTGCGGCATGTACGACGACGCCGGATCGTGGATCAGCACGGTCGGCATGCCGGCCAAGAGCGGCGTCGGCGGCGGAACGATCGCCGTGCTGCCCGGGCAGGTGGGCCTTGCCGTGTACTCCCCGCCGCTGGACGAGCACGGAAGCAGCGTACGCGGCATGGCCACAAGCCAGCGGCTCTCCCGCGACATGGAACTCCACTTCGTGCGCGCCGCACGCACCGGCCGCTCGGCCATCCGCTCCACGTACGACATCACCGGGGCCCCCTCCGGCATCCGCCGCAACGACGAGGCGATGGACATCCTGCGCGAACACGGACACCGCGTCCGGGTCATCGAACTCAACGGCGACCTGCTCTTCGCCGGCACCGAATCGATGGTCCGCGAACTGAGCAACCTTGACGACGACGTCGCGCTGGTGATCCTCGACCTCCGCCGCGTCGACGAGGTGGCCGGGGTGTCGCTGCGCCTGCTGGCCGAGGCGCGGGAGGCCCTCGTGGCCGCGGACCGGGAACTGGTCCTGATCGACGCCGAGGGCAATCTCGCTGAGACCTTCAAGGACGTCGACCGCAGCGTCCCGACCTTCGACACGCGCACCGCCGCCGTCGAGTGGTGCGAGAACGAACTCATCCGGCTCTACGGCGACGAGCATTGCCTGCCCGACGAGGTCGACATCCGCGACTGCCCGGCCCTGAGCCCGCTCAGCACCGAGAGCGTCGACGCCCTCGCCCGGCGGATGGAAGACCGCACCTACGCCGACCGCGACATCATCCGCCGCGTGGGCCAGCGCTTCGGCGGAGTGTTCTTCATCCTCTCCGGAAAGATCGAATCCTCGGTCCCCGGCCCGTCGGGCGGACGCGTCAAGCTGACGACGTTGAGTGCGGGAATGACCTTCGGCGAACTGGCCCTGGGCAGCGCCGACCGGCAGGAGACAACTGTGAAGGCACTGGGGAAGGTCCGGCTGAAAGTGCTCACTGCGGACGCCATCCGCGAGATCGAGGAGGAGGACCCCGTGCTCGCCGTCGAGCTGTGGAAGGCCCTCACCCGCGACGCCTACACCCGGGTTGATCTCTACCTGCGCGAGACCGCCGTGCGGATCCGGGCAGAAGGATAGGAGTCGGAAAATGACAGTGCTCATTGCAGGATGCGGTGACCTCGGCACCGAGGCCGGGCTGCGCTTCGCCGCCGCCGGGCACCGGGTGCTTGGCTGGAGGCGCTTCCCGGGCAAGCTGCCCGCAGCGATAGAGGGGGCGGCGGTCGACCTGACGGGAACCCTTCCCCCGATTCCGGAGGACACAAGCGTCGTCGTCATCGCGACGGCCGCCGGCGAGCGCACCGAGGCGGCTTACCGGGCGGTCTATGTCGACGCCACCGCCAATGTCCTCGACGCGCTGGAGCGCGACGGGGTGAACCCGGAACGCATCATCTTCGTCTCCTCAACCGCCGTGTACGGAGACTTCGGCGGCGGGTGGATCACCGAGGACTCACCGGTGGAGCCGGGCAGCCCGACGGGAAAGATCCTCCGGGAAGCAGAGACGCTCCTGCTCGAACGTCACCGCGCCGCCCTGGTGCTGCGGCTCTCCGGAATCTACGGGCCCGGCCGCACCCGGCTGATCGACCAGGTGCGAAGCGGAAGGGCGGTGCTTCCCGAGACCGTCCAGTGGACAAACCGCATCCACCGCGACGACGCGGCAGCGGCAATTGTCCACCTCGCCACGGCGGTGTCCGACCCGGCGCACATCTACCTGGGCACCGATGAACTTCCCGTTGACCTCGGAGAGGTGCTTGCCTTCCTCGCTGGAGAACTGCGGCTCCCCGTACCCTCGTCCGGGACAACGAGCACGACCCGCGGCGGCGACAAACGCTGCAGCAGCGCCCTGCTGCGCGCCACGGGGTTCGGCTTCACCTACCCCACGTACCGCGAAGGGTACCGGGCCGTGCTGGCCGGAGAGGGCGTCAGGCACCCGTAGGCCCGCCGTGGTAGCGGCCGGACACTTTGAGGAAGAGGTAGACGACGGGAGCATCCCGCGGGAGCATCCTTGAGTGAGGGCAGTGCCCTCGCCTCTTCTCCAGAACGGAACGCCATCATGGCTGAAGTACAGGTAGTAACCGGGGCGGGCCCCGTCGGCTCCACGGTGGCGCTGCACCTCGCCAAGAGCGGCAAGCGGGTCCGGATCCTGACGCGCTCCGGCAGCGGCCCTGAACACCCCCTCATCGAGCGCCTCATCGTCGACGTCTCCGATCCCGCAGCGCTCGAGCCGGCCCTCGGCGGAGCCTCGGCCGTCTTCCACTGCATCCACGGCTCGTCCTACTCGGCCGCTGTGTGGGAGAAGGAGCTTCCCCGCGCCGAAGCGGTGGTGCTTGAAGCCGCGGGCAGGGAGGACGCCGTCGTCGTCTTCCCCGAAAGCCTCTACTCGTACGACAGGCCGGAGGAGGTGATGACCGAATCCGGGCCGCGCAGTGCCTTGACCGGAAAGCGGGGAGTCCGGGCACGGCTCCTTCAGGCCCGCGAGGCGTCAGCGACCCCGACGGTCAGCGTTGTCGCTTCGGACTTCTTCGGGCCCCGTGCGCTCAACTCCCACATGGGCGAGCGGGTTGTCCCCTCCGTGCTCGCCGGGCGGCGCATCACTGTGATCGGCAGCCTCGATGTGCCCCACTCCTTCACCTACGTGCCCGATCTTGCGGCGGCGATGGTTGCCGCCTCATCACGGAAGGACGCATGGAACAGCGTCCTCCACGCACCCACCCTCCCCGCGCTCACGCAGCGCGGCATGATCGAGGCCTTCGCCGCGGCTGCCGGCGTGCCCGCGCCACGGCTCGGGGCGGTTCCCGGCTGGCTGGTCCGCCTCATCGGGCGCTTCCAGCCGTCGATGCGCGAACTTGCGGAGATGCTCTACCAGTTCGAGCGTCCCTTCGTGATGGACTCGCGGTTCACGGAAGACCTGCTGGGCCTTGCCCCGACACCACTTGACGACGCGACCCGTGACACAGTCACCTGGTGGAGGGCCCGCAGCGCCGCCTAGCCCGGAAGCAGGCCCCGGCGTGCGGCCTGCCGAGGCTCCGGCTGTGCCGCGCTCCCCCGCGCCATGCCCCCAGAGCGCGCGCACAGACCACGCGAAGATGCTGATCACCAGGAGGTTCCGCAGGGTGAGCAGCACGGCCACGGCAGCATTGAGTTCAAAGCGCAGGGTGTCGTAGAAGATCGGGTAGACGACGGTTGTGAGCCCGGCGGTGAAGAGCATCGCGACGGCCGGGTAGCGCCAGTTCCTCGGCTCGTCGAGGACCAGCCCCGCCCCGATCACCGCCGCGATCCACAGCATGAACTGGGGTGAACCCACCTTGTTGAACACCACGAGGGTCGCCACCAGCGCCAGGGCCCCGACGGCGAGCAGGGGCGCAGCCGGTGCGCCGCGCCGCTGGGCGACGACGACGAGGCCGGCGATCACCAGGACGGCGACGGCCAGAAGCGGGCTCATGAGCGCCGCGACGGTGTCGCTGAGCGCCCCGCGGATTTCCGCCGTGTTGATGGCGTCGTTGTCATAGACGTGCGCGCCCGAGCTGCCGAGGATCGCCTGCCACAGCCCCGGCGTCGTCAAGGGTGCCTCGAGCTGCATTCCCCGCTCGCCCTGGGCCTGAAGGAACCCCGTGATGTTGCGCAGGTCCCCCGCAGCGGCGACGAGCGCCGCGATTGCGGCCGAAAGCGCGGTGCCCGCGAGCAGGATCCGCCACCGCCGCGGGCTGACGATGAGGGCCGTGAGGACGACGGCGGCGGGCCAGACCTTGATCCAGGTGGCCGCGCTGAGGATCAGCGAGGCAACGAAGGGGCGGGAGGCAACGAGCAGCATGCCCACGATCACCAGGGGAGCGGTCAGGCCGTCGAGGCGGCCGACGGCGACCGGGCCCAACAGGGCAGTGGCGGTGAGCCACCAGTAGGCGGCCGTATACCCGCGGGGGCCGGAGTAGCGGAGCAGCGCCGCCGTGCCCGCGGCGTTGAGCGCGGCGAACATCCCGAACCACGCCAGCTGGTAGAGTGACGGGCCGAAGACGGTTGCCACAAGCATCGGAAGCAGCGCACCGACCGGGTAGACCCAGGCCGTGTCGATTCCCTCCCACGCTCCGCCATCGAACCCCTGATACGCCCAGTCCCGGTAGAAGTTGATGTCGCTGAGGACTCCCCCGGTGAGGATGAAGGGCAGCAGGCGGGCAAGGAAGCCGGCATGGATGAGGGCGAAGAAGAGCCATACCGAAGATCGGCGGTTTCGAGTGGCGGGACTCGGCAGGCGCAGTCGCACGGAACTCCTCGGGTGGCGGGTTGATACGGCGCCGCCCAGTCTTTCATCCACCGGGCGCCCGCGGGAAATTTTCCCGGTCATCTCCCCGCAATCCACCGCCCCGCACGCTTACCTGGCGCGCGGCGCCGCTCCAAGGTCTTCCCCGACCCTTGGGTTACGCTTCTTCCGAAAAGTGAAGCCAAGGGGAGGCAAAACAACGATGCTCGATACGGCCACCCTGCGGATCACTTTCAGCGTTGTCGCGCTCACCCTGCTTGTCCTGTTCTACCTCCTGGCGTACCGCCGTACCCGGTCGAAGTACAGCGCGTGGTGGTGTCTGGCGATCGCCCTGTTCCTCGCCGGGGCCTCCCTGTACCTCCTGGACGGCACGGCGCACCAGTGGTGGGCCAACCCCGCCGCTAACAGCATGCTCGTTGCCGGAGCCGCAAGTGTCTGGGCCGGCGCGCGCACCTTGAGGACAACCCGGCCGAGGGTCTGGCAGCTCGCAGCCGGGCCCGCCGGAACCGCCGTCGCCTCGGCCCTTGACCAGCCTGCGGTGAACGACTGGGCCGGAGGGCCGGTGTTCCTTGGCCTCATGGCGCTGCTCATGGGGCTCGCCTCGTCGGAAATGTGGCGCACTCCCCTGGCGCGGGAACCCATCCAGCGGCCCATGGCCGTCGGTTCGGGCCTCCTTGCCGTTTTCTATTCGGGACGATGTGTTGCATTCGTTGTAGACGGCGCAGACGGCAGAACCTTCCAGACGTACTTCGGCTCGTCCGTGACAACACTCATCACGCTGACGCTGCTTGTGGTTGTCTCCTTCAGCATGACGGCCCTGAGCAACGAACAGGCGACACGGGCCCTGCAGCTGCGCGCCACCCAGGACGGACTGACCGGGCTGCTGAACCGTGCATGTTTCCTCGACCTTGCCGAAATCGACCTTCAGCGGATGCGCCAGGCCGGGACCACCGGTTCCCTCATCCTCGCCGACCTCGACCACTTCAAGGCGGTCAACGACACCTACGGCCATGCCGCAGGAGACGAGGCGATCCGGTCCTTCGCCGAAGCCTGCACGCGGACCGTCCGCTCAACGGACCTCGTTGGCCGCTACGGCGGAGAGGAGTTCGTCCTGCTGCTTCCCGGCGCCGCCGCCGACCGCGCCGAGACCCTCACCGCGCAGATCAGCGCCCACCTCCACACCCTGCAGCTGCCGGGGCGCTTCCGGCTGCCCACCGCGAGTTACGGCATCGCGGAGATCGGACCGGGGACAACCGATCTTGAGTCGGTCATTGCTCGGGCCGACGCAGCGCTCTATGAGGCGAAATCCGCGGGCCGGGACCGCGCCGCACACGCCGCTGCCGAGGCCGGCGGGAGGACCGCACCGGGTACGGCCGCCCACCCACGGCCAACCGGCCGGCTGCTATAGTTCACGGCAGTCGGGCGCCCGCCCAGCGGAGGGCCCGATGCCGCGCATTACCCGTCCCGCCACTTCGGAGGTCCTGCAGTTGATCGCACTGGCCGCGCTCGGGCACGTCTGCCTTCGGCAGGGAAGCTGAACCATGGGAGCAACCGAGCTTTCGGTCCTGCTGTGGCGTGAGCGCCAGGCCCTTGAACTGCTTCTCGCCTCAGCCGAGGAACGGAACCGGTCCGGCGCCTCCGGCCGGCCGGCCGGTGATCCCGGCGCTCCGCACCAGGCAGGAGGCGGTGAAGCAGGTGAGGCGCTGGGGCTGATCCGCCTGGCCCGGGACATTGAGCTCGCGGCGGTTGCCGAGGAGTGGGGCCTGGGACCCGAGGCCGGCCTGCTTGAGGCGGCGGCGGCCGCCCCTCCCGGCTCGTGGGGCTGGATCCTCGAATCACACCATCAGGCGATCAGCGAGCTCAATGAGCGGCTCCGCCATGCACGGGAGTTCCCGGGCAGCACCGGCACCCAAGCGGCGCCGAGCCAGGACGGCCGGCTGGACGGCTAAACGGCGGCGGGATCGGGTCCGGCAGGTGAGGCGCCCCCGGGCGGCGGGTCTGCACGGCCGGAGGTGACCGGCTGATTCTCGAGGGACAGATCCCGCAGGTACCGCAGCACGACGATGCACACGGCAGTGGTTGGCACAGCCAGGAACGCCCCGACGATCCCGAAGAGGGTACCGCCGGCAGTCACTGAGGCGAGCACCACTGCCGGATGGATCTTCAACGTCCTGCCCACGAGCATCGGCTGCAGCAGCACGCTTTCAAGTTGCTGGACCACAATCACAAGCGCCAGGACGATCAATGCGGTGACCCAGCCGTGGGCCAGGAGCGCCACAACGGTGGCGAGCAGGCCCGTGGCGATGGCACCGACGATGGGGATGAACGCGCCAAAGAAAATCAGGACCGCCAGCGGCAGCGCCAGCGGGATGTCGAGCAGCCAGAGGCCGAGGCCGATGAACACTGCGTCGACAAGCGCAACCGCCGCCTGTGCCGCGATGAAGACCGAAAGGGTCTGCCAGGAATCGCGGGAGACGTGCGCCGCATGCGTGAAGGCCTGTGAGTTCGTCCACCTGCTTGTCCATGCCAGGAAGCGGTCGCCGTCCTTGAGGCAGAAGAAGGCAAAGACGATCGTCAGCAGGAGCACGACCGCCCCGGAGGTGAGGGTACCGAGCCCCGAGGTGATTCCGGTGATGATTTCCCCGGTGTGGGCCTGCGCCTGGTCCACGGCGGCGTCGAACACGTTGATAAGGTCGGCGTTCTCAAGGTTCAGGGGCGGACCGGCGAGGAAGTTGCTGAGGTCGGTAAGGGTTCCGCGCGAAAGGATGATGAGTTCCCGGGTTCCGGAGGCGGCCGAAGGAACCACCAGGAGCCCTATCCCGCCGACGAGGGCGAGGAACCCCAGCACGGAGACGAGGGCGGCGAGGGCGTTGGGCAGGATCCGCCGGGCGATCCGGTTCGGTGGCCACAGGATTGAGGCCAGCAGCAGGGCCAGCAGCCCGGGCAGGACAACCGACCACAGGGCCCGGATGACGAGCCAGAGGATGACCAGACCCGCAAGGACAACGATTCCGCGCGCGGTCCACGCGGCGGCCGCGCTGAGGCCGCTCGCGAAGGCGCGCCGGCGGAAGCGGCGTGGGCGCTCCTGGGCCGGCGGGCGAAGCTCCCCGCCCTGCCCCGGCGTTTCATCGGCGTTGAAGCTGTTGGAGGTCACCTCCCTCATCCTGCCCTATCGGGCGCGCTGGGTCAGCGGCGGGAGTACTGCGCGGCGGCCTCCAGGCGCCCGGCCTCCTCAACGCCGCTGTGGATCTGCTGCACCAGCCAGTCCACGAGGAGCCGGCCGGCACCGGCGTAGGCCGCTTTCGCGTCGTGCTGCTGGGCATGCCACCGGTTCACGTTGGCCCCGACCTGCATGCCCGAGAGGAACACGGTCAGCGGGCATTCGGGAAGTGCGCGCGGGTGGGGCGAACCGAGGCGCGCAAACTGCCAGTGGTAGGCGAGGGCACCAAGGAAGGTCCTGAAGGAGTCGATGCGCACGGGAAGCTTAAAGCTTTCCACCCAGCCCGCGGCGTCGCCCGGAAGCAGCGGCCGCGCGAAGTAGTAGCCCTGGCCCAGGGGTGCTCCCAGCACGGTGACGGCCTCGGCGATCCCCTCATCCTCAAGGCCCTCGACCACCACGTTCATGCCGAAGTCCCTGCCCATCTGGATCAGCGTCGCGACGAGGCCAAGGGTTTCGGTGGGTTTCCTGCGGATCTCGGCGAGCAGGTCCTGGTCGAGCTTGATCGCGTTGAACGGAAGCGAGGAAAGCCGTTTGAGGCTGCTGTAGCCGCCGCCGAGGTCGTCCATGGCAAGGCCCACCCCGAGGTCAACGAGCTGGTTCAGCGCGTCGCGCTGGATGTCCCATTCAAGGGTCTGCGATTCGAGCAGCTCAAGGCCCAGCCGGTGCGGGGCGATGTTGTGCCGCTCCAGCGCCGCCCGGATCAGCCCCGGCGAGCCCGGGTCGAGCAGGGTGGTCGGGGGCAGGTTGACCGACACGTTGTAGGAAAGGCCGACGGCGTCCCAGGCGGCGAGGCGGGCGAGGGACTGGTCGAGGACCGTCGCGAAGACGAAATCAAGGTCGGCGTCGCTCAGGTAGCGGAGGAACCCCGCCGGCCGCAGTACCCGCCCGCTCGGGAGCCGGAGTCGCGCAAGGGCTTCGAAGAGGTGGACCGACCCGTCGCGCAGGTCGATGACCGGCTGCAGGTTGATGCACAGCCCGCCTCCATAGAGGGCGGCCCGGTATTCCTCGAGCGCTCCGCCGTCCTCCTCGTCCTGGTCCTGAAGAGCCGCCGGTTCTTCAGGCGCAGCAGGGGCGGCGGCGGTTTTCGAAGGAGTTGCCGAGGCGGAGGCAGGTCCCGAACCGGCAGGAACTCCAACGGGCACCGCGCCGGACTCCGGCGCAAGTGCCCACCAGCGGTTCCGTTCCCGCTTGCGCTTTTTCACCCAGTACAACGATTCGTCCGCGCTCCTAAGCAGTGTTGCCGTGTCGAAACCGTCCTGCGGGAACAGGGCGAGGCCCATGCTCATGCCGACGGTGACGCTGCGGTCTCCGACGGCGAAGGGAACCTGGACGGCGTAGGAAAGCCGTTCGAGGATGCGCGTCAGGCTTTCCTCGGCGCTGGCACGGCTTATGCCACCGAGCACCACGATGAACTCGTCGCCGCCCATCCGGCCGAGGAAATCCTCGTCGCACAGCTGAGCCTGCATCCGGACCGCCCACTCCTTGAGGAGCTGGTCGCCCGCCTCATGCCCGAAGGTGTTGTTGACTGCACGAAAGTCGTCGAGGTCGATCATGCCGACGGCGGCGGTGACCTCCGCCCGGGAACCGCCGGCGACGAGTTCGGCGAGGTGCTCGTTCATCGCCACGCGGTTCGGCAGTCCCGTCACCGGGTCGTGGAGGGCCTGGAAGCGCAGTTGTTCGTGCAGCGCCATCCGCGTGTTGATGTCCCGCTGTGTGCTGACGTAGTGGGTCACCCCGCCAGCCTTGGATCTGAGCGGGGTGATGGCGAGCATGTTCCAGAACGCCGATCCGTCCTTGCGGTAGTTGAGGATCTCGCCCTGGAACACCTCGCCGGCCGCGAGGGCGAGGCGGATCGCGGCCCTCGTGTCGGGGTCGGTCCCCTGCCCTTGGAGCATGCGGCAGTTGCGTCCCAGGACGTCGCTGCGCGTGTACCCGGTGATGCGGGTGAAGGAGTCGGTGACGTGGAGGATTTTTTCCGACGCGTCGGTGATGAGGGAAAGTTCGGAGGTGGCCTCAAGGGCCCTCATGAAAAGGTCGTGCGGCAGATCGCCGTCGCCAAAGCGCGGTCCATGGCGCAAATGCATGCTGTGTAGTCCCCCTCTACAAAGCGCGGTCCAGTCACGCACTGCCCCGTTGAGACGGCACCGCGCGGCGCGACACTGCGCCTTTCCCCAAGATAGCTATTGGCATGCTAGCCCCATTTCCCTCAGCCGTATATGCACAACGGGTGATACAGATGGGAAAGAAGTTATTTCGATCGTCCAGGTTGGCTCGATGGACCGCTTCGCGGGACGGCCAACATGACACCGGGGGTCCCCGGCTGGGAAGATCGACGAATGAGCACGCCATGGGCCGGCCGCCCCGAAACCCTGCCGCCGGTACCGCCCGGGCGACCGGCATGAGGATTCGATGACCCAGGAACGCGCAAGGGCAACGCGGCAGGCGATCATCGCGGGGGCGGCGTCGGTCTTCGAGGTTCAGGGCTACGGTCTGACCTCGCTCGCCCGGGTCGCCGACGAGGCCGGGGTGACAAAGGGCGCGCTGTACTTCCATTTCGCCTCCAAGGAAGCGCTGGCCCAGGCCGTCATCGAGGAACAGCATGCCTTCGCCATGAAGCACTCCGAACCGATCCTCAGCCAGGGCCATCCGGCGCTCGTCGCGATGATCCTGATCACCCGCGGCTTTGGACAGGACCTCATCCACGAACCGATCGTGCGGGCAGGAGTCCGGCTCACCTTTGAGGCAACCGCATTCGGGGCCGACGTCGCGGCACCGTACCAGGACTGGGTGAACAGCATGGAGCGGCTCTCCGCCACTGCGCAGACCGAGGGCTACCTGCGCACCTCACTTGACCCAGCTGTCTTCGCGCGCCTGCTTGTTGCCGCATTCACCGGCGTCCAGATGGTCTCGAACATCCTCACCGCCCGGGAGGACGTGATGCCGCGCATCGAAGAGATGTGGGCGATCCTCCTGCCGGGGGTCCTCGCCGAGGCCTACCTGGAGGACAGCAATGTCCTCGCCGGACGCATCACCGAAGCGACCTAGACAAACCGGTCGGACGGTTTGTTATTCGTGCCCCTGACGCTTACGCTTATCGTCGGCTAGGTCCTTGCCGCTCCGTGGGGGAAGCGGCGAGCCCGGGAACCAACGTTCCTGCCGGTGGCCGTGCCCGGCGCCTGGCTAATCGGGCCCGGGCACGTCCGCCACCATCGGGTCCCGACCAGCCTCCTTGCGCCGTTAGTCCAGTTCCGCGTGCCGGGACCTCAGCGCCTCGACCACCAGATCGTGGTCATCCATCTGGGGCAGTCCCGAGACCGTCACCGTCGCGACCGGCCCCACCCCGCGCACGTACAGGGGGAAGGCGCCGCCGTGGGCGGCATACACGCCCTGGTCGAACATGGGGTTGTCGTCGATTCGCCCACCGTTGCGGCGGGCGCGCAGCCCAACGAGCAGGGACGGCTCGCCGTAGCGCACCGCCGTGCGGCGCTTCGCCCGCAGCCACAAGTCATTGTCGAGGGTCGCTCCAGCCAGGGCCACGTGGAACACCACGTGCTCACCCCTGCTGATATCGATGGCGATGGGCAGGTTCCGCTCGTTGCCAAGCTCGACCAGCAGGAGTCCGAGCGCGAGCGCGTCCTCGGGGGTGAACCGCGGAAACTGCAGCTCGGCTATTTCGGATTCGATCCGGCCGATGAGGCCGAGCAGCGCGGCCTCCGGCTGCTCCTGCCAGGCATCGGGCTCGAATAGGGGGTTGGCGTTCGGAGAATCTGCGCTGGGTGTCTGCATTTCACCAACCTACTCCCGTCCGGCTTCGGCGCAGAAGGCCTCAGCGCACCAGACGCACGACGTTGACCGCCATTCCCGGGAGCGGCTCCAAGGTGCCCGCGCCGTCGGCCGTGAAGCCGATGCGGCGGTAGTCAGCACCTCCCGGGCGCGGTGAAGTTCACCCCGCACAGGAGGCGCTGACGACGCGGGGAACCCTACCGGCGCTTGAGGACGCCGCGCAGGATTCCGCTGAGCCCGCCTCCGCTGCTCACACCGCCCCGGCCGGTTCCTCCGGTGCGGCCGACGCCACCGGTGCGTGGCCGGCGGGTGCCGGTCGTGCCCGAGGTGGTTCCGCTTCGGCCCGCGAACCGCCCGGCTGCATTGAGAATTCTGTTACCCAGGCCCATGACGTGCTCCCCTGTTCGCCTGCGCCCGCCGACGGTGCGTCGGCGGATCACGTTCCCATCCTAGGCTCCGCCCCCGGCCCCGGCCACGACTTTTCCCGCACCACCGGCACTCCCCCGCGGGTCGCCGGGCTGAGTAGCATGGTGCTCAGCAACCGGTCGGAACGGGGCCGGCCCGAGCGCCGCGCTCGCGCCCGTCCCACTGGATTGCGGCGCGCAGCCGCAGAAGGGCGGGCATCATGGCGGTCGCTGAGGACGACGGCGGGGAAATGATCATCGGCGACATCACCCGGCCGCGGGGACGCGCCCTGGCCGTGGGACTTTCCGGTTCGGACGGCGACGAGGTGCTCAAAATAGGCTGGGTTGAGCAGGACGCCGAACTTGAGCTGACCCTTGATGAGGCGACGGCCCTGCGCGACGAGATCGACAGGATCATCCGCGAGCGCAGTTAACCCCGGGCATCGGCGGGCGCATCGCGGGGCGGACCACCCCGCCCTGTGCGGTACCTAACCCTGGATGGCTGGTTCGGCGACGATCACCCGGTGGTTCCCTTCGCACTGGTACAGCGCGATAGCGCCTTCGGGGACGGGGCCGGCGGCTGGCCACTGGCTTTCGGGAAGTTCCTGCATCGAAGCCCCGCAGGACGGACACACTGGGTTCATTGCGTTTCTCCTCCGCGCTGGTCCTGCAATTAAACGCCATCCCGGGCGGGTGCGAGCGGCGGCGCCAAAACGATTCGGAGTTGCGGTGACCGGCCGCAGGGCCTAGCGGGGGCGCCAAGCTGCCACCCGTGATGGGGGTCGACACGGGCACCCCACCCTCAAGACGGCGCCGAGACGGCAACGGTTGGCGCGGTATGTTGGCTATTCGATCGTCCCCGCCGGGGCCGTGCTCGCTGCACGTTCGCTGCTTGTGCTTTTCGCCGCCGGGAAAGAACTCATTTCAGGAAATCACGCAAGGAGCAGTGAAGGGTTAATGCCGCAGCAACGCCACGAACGGACCGACTGGCCCACCGGCTTCCTCTGGGGTTCGGCCACGGCCGCGGCCCAGGTCGAAGGGGCAGGTCACGAGGGCGGCAAGGAGGATTCGGTCTGGGACGCCTTCGCCCGTGTTCCGGGAGCCGTCGCAAAGGGCGACAACCTCGAGACGGCCGTCGACCACTACCACCGCATGCCCGAAGATGTGCGCCTGATGAAGGAGCTGGGCCTGGGGTCCTACCGGTTCTCCACGAGCTGGGCCCGCGTACGGCCCGGTGACCGCGCCGCCAACCCTGAGGGGCTCGACTTCTACTCCCGGCTTGTCGATGAACTGCTGGAGGCCGGCATCCTGCCTTGGCTGACCCTCTACCACTGGGACCTGCCCCAGGCGCTCGAAGAGAAGGGCGGCTGGGCGAACCGCGACACCGCCTACCGCTTCATCGACTACGCGGCCGACGTCCACTCGGTCCTCGGCGACAGGGTGCAGCACTGGACGACGTTCAACGAGCCCTTCTGCTCCTCGCTGCTGGGCTACGGATCGGGAGTCCACGCACCCGGCCGCCAGGAGCCGCGGGCCGCGATCGCCGCCGTGCACCACCAGCACCTCGCACACGGCCTTGCCGTGAAGGAGCTGCGCTCCCTCGGCGCCCAGAACCTGGGCATCACCCTTAACCTGAGCAATTCGATTCCGCGCGACCCCGCCGATCCGGCAGACCTCGAAGCGGCCCGCCTCTTCGATTCGCTGCAGAACCGCATCTTCCTCGATCCGATCCTGCGCGGCGCTTACCCCGAAGACACGCTGCGCGACCTCGAGCCCTTCGGGCTTTCCGGGCTCATCCAGCCGGGCGACCTCGAGCTCATCGGCGCCCCCCTCGATTTCCTGGGCGTCAACCACTACCACGACGACCTGATCAGCGGCCATCCCGACGACGCCGGCAGCGGCGGCCACTCCGGCGGAGCCGAGCGCGCGGCGGCCTCACCGTGGATCGGCGCGGAGCACATCGCATTTCCCAGCCGTGGCCTTCCGCGCACCGCGATGAACTGGGAGGTCAACCCCGACGGGCTGCGCCACCTGCTGGTGCGCCTCGGGAAGGAATACGAGACCCTGCCTCCGCTGTATGTCACCGAGAACGGTGCGGCCTACGACGACGAGGTCAGCGCCGACGGCGCCGTCCACGACACCGAACGCACCCAGTTCATCCTCGACCATATCGACGCCGTCAGCCGTGCCATCTCCGAAGGGGCCGACGTGCGCGGCTACTTCGTCTGGTCGCTGCTCGATAACTTCGAGTGGTCCTGGGGCTACGGCAAGCGGTTCGGCATCATCCGGGTCGATTATGAGACGCTGGCCAGGACGGTCAAGGACAGCGGAATCGCCTACAGCCGTGTCACTGCCGAGGCCCGGGCAGGCTCGGGAAGCGCCTGAATCACCGGCGGGCGCTGCGTTACCGCACCGTTGGCGCCCGCTCCGGGATTCGGCTCAGGCTTCGGCTTCCTCCGGTTCCTCCGCTGCCTGCTGCAGGTCGCGGAGGTCCAGTTCCGAATTGATTTCCTCGAGCCGGAACTCCGTCTCCGGCTCAACCATGCCCAGCTCATCAACCTCGGCGTCGACCGCGCGGTGCACCTTGCTGTTCAGCAGCTCGACTGCCTCAGTGCCCAGAACGCTCAGGTCCTCGGGAAACGGGTCCTCGGCGGTCAGCTTGCTGTTTGTGTACATGTCTCTTGCTCTGTCTACGCGGCGGGACTTGTTGAGTACTTCACCGTCGGGCTGTCACCAGAGGAGTTTCGCCCGGGATTCCCCACTAGGAAAGCATATAGTTAGAACATCTAACAAGTTATTCCTGCCCGGCGTGCCCGCACGGGTCAGGCGGGCGGCCAGGCCTCGGGGCTCACCACAAACGGATCGATCCGCCGGACGTCCGGTTCGGGAAGGTCCGCCGCATCCGCTATGTCGGCGGGATTTTCGCCGTGGCGCAGCGCCGTTGCGACAGCCTCTTCAAGGCTGAGTGCTGCATGGTCCAATTCAAATGCCGCGGCTTCTTTGTCTGCGGCGGCAACTCGGATACGGCGGAGGTCTTCCTCGTTCATTATTGCTAACCCTTCTCAAAGGACCAGGCATGCACAGGAAGGCTTATCCCCCATTGTGCTCCGCAGCGATCAGCGGATCAGGCCAATCATAGAATTACTTCACCAAGCGCGATAGCCCTGTTCGGCGCGGCCCTGGGCGGATGCCGTGGGCCCACCTTTGCTTCGGCCGCCCGTATTTGTCAGTGTTGCCTTCAACGTTCTGATTTCCTACCGGGGGCGAACAATTCCATGGACCTTGTTTCTGCTGCCAAGAGCCTCTACGCACTGCCGCTTGAGGAGTTTACGGGTGCCCGCGATGAGCAGGCGAGGGCGGCCGCCAGCGCCGGGGACAAGGCCCTCGGCGCCGAGATCCGGAAGCTCAAGAAGGCATCGGCGGCGGCCTGGCTGGTGAACATGCTTGTCCACCACCGGTCGGGGGAGGTTGAGCAGATCCTCGAACTGGGCCAGGCGCTGCGGGAAGCACAGGAGGGCCTCGACCGTGCCACGTTGAACGCCCTGGGCCAGCAGCGGCAGCGCCTCGTTGCGGCAGTGGCCCGGCAGAGCCGTGACCTTGCGGCGGACCTGGGGCACGAGGTCGGCGTGGCGGCGCTCCCCGACGTCGAGAAGACCCTCCGCGCCGCAATGACCGATCCCGCGGCGGCGGCCGCCGTGCTGAGCGGTCGGCTGCTGCGCCCGCTTGAGGTGTCGGGGTGGGACCCGGTCGATCTCGCCGGTGCCGTCGGCGGGCCGTTCGATGCGGCCGCAGCCGTGCCGGCCGGCGCCGCGCGCGGACGGGCCTCGGTGCCGGAGGACGGCGCGGAGGAGAGCGAACGGGCAGCGCGGCTCCTCGATGAGGCACGCGCTGCCCTTGGGGAGTCCGAGGCTGAAGCCCGGGAAGCCGAGGCAACGGTGGCGCGGGCCGAGCACCGGGCACACCGGGTCTCGGTCCGGCGCGAAGGGCTGGAGGCCTCCGTCGAGGACCTTGAGGAGCGGCTGCGAGCCCTGCGCCGCGAATTCGAGGTCATCACGGAGGAGGCCGAGGACGCTGAGCGGAGCCGGAAGGAGGCCGCGAGGAAGGCCGAAGCGGCGCGCCGTTCCCTTGACCGGGCGCGGCGGCGGGTGGAGGAACTGACCTAATCCGTCACCTCCCGCCCGGGAGCGCAGGCTTCGTGAGACCATGGGCACCATCACGCCGCCTGCTGCAGAATTGAGCTTCCTCGATGGACGAGACCACAGGGAACCGCGACACAATGGTGCTGCGCTTCATGGCCGCCCCAACCGATGTCGCCGTCAGCGGCGGAACCATTCAGGCGGGCCGCGTCCTCGAATGGATCGACAAGGCCGGTTTCGCCTGTGCCGTCGGCTGGAGCGGCGGGTACTGCGTCACCGCCTATGTCGGCGACGTCCGGTTCACCAGGCCGATTCCCGCCGGCAGCCTCATTGAGGTCCACGCCAAGCTCGTCTACACCGGCCGCACCAGCATGCACATCCTCGTGAGTGTCCTTTCGGCGAACCCCCGCTCGGGGAAGTATGTCGAGGCAACGGAGTGCCTCCTTGTTTTCGTCGCCGTTGACGACTCCGGCTCACCCCGCCGGGTGCCCGAGTGGCTTCCGGCGACCGACGTCGAGAAGGCCTTCCAGTCCGCGGCGCACGCGCGGATTCCCATCCGCGCCCAGATCAAGGAGGAGGTTGCCCGCCACTCCTACACCGCGGCGGGATCCGCGCCGCAGATGACCTTCCGGTTCCTTTCGGCACCCACTGACGCCAACTGGAGCGGAAAGACGCACGGCGGCACCGTCATGGCCTGGATCGACGAAACGGCCTACGCCTGTGCGACCGGGTGGAGCAGGCAGCACACAGTCGCCGTCTACTCGGGCGGAATCCACTTCCACCGGCCCATCCCGGTGGGGCACATCCTCGAGATCGAGGCCCGGCTGCTGCTGACGGGTACCTCGAGCATGCACATTGGGCTCAGGGTGCGCTCGGCCGACCCGCGCGATCAGGTGATGGGCCTTTCCGCGCAGTGCCTTAGCGTTTTCGTTGCGCTCGACGGCGAGGGCCGCACCGTGCCGGTGCCCGCGTACGAACCGGTCACCGAGGAGGACAAGGCACTGCACAGGCACGCGCTGCGGCTCAAGGAGCTGCGCGAGGGGATGCCGGTTCTCGACCTGAGTGTGTGATGCGACGGCCATCCTGAACCCACGACGGGCCGGGTATGCTAACCCCTCATTTCTCAGGTTTCAAACGCCCCTCGAGCCGGACAGCCCATCCGGCCCCTCGATAACATTTTGATGTACCACAGAGAGGTCTCCTTACTGTTTGGAAGGTTGAATCGATGCGTACGTCAGCGTTTTTTGTTGCCCCCACCCTCGCGCTCACCGCACTGGCCCTCACGGCCGGACCGGTTGCCGCGCAGACCGGCGCAACGTCCTACTCCGCAACACTTGCCCCCTCGAACAACAGCGGGACATCGGGCCAGGCCATGATCCAGCTGCAGGGCAGCCAGGCCACGATCACAATGAACATCGCCGGTGCGGCGCCCGTCCTGATGGACATGCCGTTCGTCCACGCCCAGCACATCCACATCGGCGGACAGGGACGCTGTGCGGGTCCCGAGGCTGATGCAAACGGCGACGGCGTCGTCGACTCACCCGAAGGTGAGCCGATCGAAGGCGCAATCAGCACAACGCTTTCGCTCTCGGGTGACACAAGCCCGGCGTCGGCGCTGGCCCTTGACCGGCTCCCCGCCGGCGGTGCCTACACGTACCAGCGCACAATCACCCTTGACCCGGCAACGGTCCAGGCGATCCAGTCAGGTGCCGCCATCGTCGAGGTTCACGGCGTCGACCCGGCTCGGCTTCCCGCTGCTGCGCAGCAGCAGCAGAGCACCCTTGATCCGTCGCTGCCCCTTGCTGCAACCCTGCCCGCCGCCTGCGGGGAGATTGTCGCAGCGCAGATGGCAGGTGCCGTTCCCGAAGGTGGCGCCGACACCGGCGTCGAGGGAATCCAGGCGGCCGAAGACGAGCAGGCCGCGCTGCCGCTTGCAGCCGGCGCGCTGCTTCTCGCGGCTGGAACCCTCGCCGGCGGCGCAACCGCGTGGCGCCGGCGGAGCTCCGCCCGGCGCTGAGCGAATCCCGGCCTGACCGCATCCGCGGCCCCGGTGCCGATGCACCGGGGCCGCGCCTGCGGGACCCACCTTCCGCCGCCTGTCCGTCGACCGGTATCGCCAGGGCTATCGGAATAACGCCGGAAAGCGGTAGGTTGCCGCAGTATGACCAACAATGATCAGGTGACTTCACATCTCTCTCCCACCATCAACCTGAAGGATCTCGGCACCGTCAACCGCCTTGGCTTCGGTGCAATGCGCATCGTGGGCGAGAACGTCTGGGGCGAACCGGCCAACCGGGGCACCTCCATCGAGGTTGTCCGCCGCGCTGTTGAATTGGGCGTGGACTTCATCGACACCGCCGACTCCTACGGGCCCAACGTCAGCGAAGAGATCATCGCTGAGGCCCTCCATCCCTACCCGGATGGCCTGCGCATTGCCACGAAGGTCGGCTTCACCCGTCCCGCGCCCACCCGGTGGGTGGCCGTTGGGCGCGCGGAATACCTGCGCCAGCAGACCGAGCTCAGCCTCCGCAGGCTCAAGGTGGACACCCTGGATCTGCTCCAGCTCCACCGCATCGATCCGAGGGTTGATGCCGAAGAACAGTTCTCCACGCTCCGCGACCTCCAGCAGGAAGGCAAGGTCCGCGCCCTCGGGCTCTCCGAGGTCACGGTCGATCAGCTCAAGGAAGCCGAAAAGTACTTCACCGTCTCCACGGTGCAGAACCGCTACAACCTCACCGACCGCCACTCCGAGGACGTGCTGGCCTACGCCACAGAGAACGGCATCGGGTTCATCCCCTGGGCCCCCATCTCCGCCGGCGAGCTGGCCCGCCCGGGCGGCCCGCTTGACGAGGCTGCAAAGCGGCTCGGTGCCAGCACCTCCCAGGTGGCCCTGGCCTGGCTGCTGCGCCGCTCGCCCGTCATGGTGCCGATCCCGGGCACCGGCTCCATCGCCCACCTCGAAGAGAACGTGCGTGCCCTCGACATCGTCCTCGACGACGCCACCTATGACGAACTCGATGCCGCACGGTAGGCCCCGGCATCACCTGGGGGCATAAAATAACGCACCAGGTCGCTGACTATATGGACATCACATCCCAGAGAGGGCGGACCCGCACGGGCGCGCCCGAGAAGGAGCACAATCCCATGGCTCGAATCCTGATGGTTGTTTCATCCGCCGATGCCCTCACCATGAAGGACGGCACCTCGCATCCGACGGGTGTCTGGGCCGAGGAGCTCGTCGTCGCCCACCGCACCCTCCGCGAAGCCGGCCACTCGGTCCAGCTCGCCTCGCCCGGCGGAGTCAAGCCGACAATCGATGCCGCGAGCCTCGATCCGCAGCAGGTCGGAGGCCAGGCGAAGGCCGATGAGTTCCGCGGCTACCTCGAGGACATCGACAGCGAGCTTTCCTCGCCGCTGGTCCTCGCGCACGTCACGGCGTCCGACTTCGACGGCGTCGTGATGCCGGGTGGCCACGGCCCCATGGCGGACCTCGCCGCGAATAAAGACCTCGGCCGCGTCCTGGTCGAGACGAACAATGCGGGCAAGGTCATCGCGCCCTTCTGCCATGGCCCTGCCGGCCTGCTCAGCGCCGTGAACGAGGACGGCAGCTTCGCCTTCGCCGGGCGTCGGCTGACGGTCTTCACCAACGAGGAGGAACTGGCGGGCGGAACCGGCGAGAATACGCCGTGGCTCGTTGAGGACGTACTTCGCGAGAAGGGAGCCCTGGTTGAGGGCGCCGATTCGTGGACCAGCTTCATGGTGCGCGACGGAAACCTCATCACCGGTCAGAACCCGCAGTCAAGCGAGGAAGTCGCCAAGGAAGTCATCAAGGCACTCGCCGAGTAGCCTTCGGGCTGATGCAGGAAAACCCAACGACGGCGGGCGGTCACCGGGAGGTGCCCGCCCGCCGTCGTTATGTGCGCCCTCCTTGCTTGCTGGAGCCTTCCGCCGGCTCAGCCGAAGAGTGCCGGGCGCATGCAGGTCAGGTAGGTGTTGAGGGAGCGGGCGCGGTCCACCTCCGCCTTCCCAACCTCGGCGACGAGCAGTTCCTCCCCGTCCTTGGCGAGCCCAAGGAACGTTCCATACGGGCTGGCAATGCTGCTCAGGCCCGTGAACCCGGGGGCCGTGTGGTTGGCGTAGGCGATGTAGACGCCGTTCTCCAATGCGCGCGCCGGCACCAGCAGGGTCGATATCCGCTCGGCGTTGTAGGTGTGCTCGGGCGGCCGGCCTCCGACATCTCCCGTCGCGGGAACCGCAGTGGGAATGCACAGCAGGTCGGCTCCGCGGCGTGCGGCGCTTCGCGAATATTCGGGGAACTCGATGTCGTAGCAGATGCCGAGGGCAACGGTGAGGCCCATCAGGGGAACAAGTTCAGGGAGGTCGTTTCCCGGGGTGAAGACCGACTTTTCCTCGGGCCCAAACAGATGCGACTTCCGATACCGGGTCAGTTCCGCTCCCTGCGCATCGAACAGTGAGGCGCTGATGTGGGGGCCGCCCGCTGCTGCCTCGACTGTCGATCCGACGAGTCCGATGCGGTGCCGGCGGGCGATGTCCGCCAGTTCTGCCCGGATGCCCTGCCCGTCGAAACCGACAACGCGCTCGGGAGCGTAGCCGGTTGCGAAGAGTTCGGGGGTCACCAGGAGGTCCGCCCCCTGCTCCGCGGCGCGCGCCGCATACCCCTCGAGGCGGCGCAGGTTCTCGCCGACGGCGTTGACCGCCCCCGCTGCCTGCAGTACGGCCATTCCGGGCACGGCTCCTCCTCCCGAGGCGGCCGCCGGTGCAGGCGCCTCTTGCACAAACTTCAACGGAAAATCCATTGACAGCCCCCATGATAGGCACAACTATTGATCCAAAACCGAATGAGATTCGATTATTGGAGAACGGGAACAATGGATTCTGCTGACACCACAACGGCCGCCGAGCTGAAGCGGCGGCTCACCGAAATCTCGGCCCACGAGCAGGGCGACGCCTCCCGCAAGGCCCTCTCGGCCCGGGACCTCGGCCTGTTCACGGCAGTGACGCTGGGCATCACCCTGCTCGGCTTCCTGGTGCTGGCCCTGTGAGCACGGCACGCGGCGAGCGCAGTGCTCCCGAAGCCGCAAGCGAGAGCGGCGGTTCGCTCGGTTCGCTCCCCCTGCTCCGCAGGGAACGGATCTGGAACGGCGCCGACTTCACCGGGGTCAACATCAGCCTCGCCATCGCCACCTGGGCGTTCCTCGTCGGCGGATCGACGGCACTGCTCGTGGGCTTCCAGCAGGGCATTGCCGCTATGGTCATCGGCAACGCGATCGGCCTGGGTTTCATGATCCTTGCGAGCGTCGTCGCAAGCCAGCGCTACGGGGTGGAGCAGTACACGATCCTCCGTCCGGTCTTCGGGCTGGTGGGCGTCGGCATCCTTGTCTTCACCGTCATCCTGATCACCGAAATGGGCTGGTCATCACTCCTGGCGATCATGGTCGGCCGCGCCGTCACCCAGGTGTCGAACTCGACCTTCGGCACTGAGTTCGGGCCCGAAAGCCTCATGGTGACGTTCTTCGCCCTTGTGGCCATCGCCGTCTCCTGGTGGATCCTCTCCCGCGGGCCGGTCACGATCGGCCGGTTCAACAAATTCATTGCTCCGGGCCTGATCGTCGTGACGCTGTTCCTGATGGTCTTCCTCGTCATCAACACCTCCTGGGACACGCTGTTCACCGCCGCACCGCTCGCGCCGTTCGAGGACGAACGGCTCAACTTCGCCCTGGCCGTGGAGTTCAACGCCGGGGTTGGCGTTTCCTGGTACCCGGTGATGGGCTCGCTGGCCCGGCTGACCAAGACGCCGAGGGCGGCCCTGTGGCCCTCCTACGGCGGGCTGCTCGGAGCCACCCTGATCGCGCAGATCGTCGGCATGGCCGCGGCCCTGACGCTCGGGGATTCGGATCCGACGGTGTGGATGCTGCCCTTCGGCGGCCCGGTGCTCGGGGCGTTCATCCTGCTGTTCATCGCCTTCGCCAACATCACCAGCACCTCCTCAATCGTCTACTCGACGGTGCTCGCCATCCGGCAGGCCAGCGGCAACCTGCTCTCGCGGGTCAGGTGGGCCTGGCTCTGCGCCGCGTTCTTCGTCCTGCCGGCCATCCTCGCCTTCTTCCCTGGCTTCATGTACCTGCGGTTCATGACCTTCGTGACCCTCAGCGGCGCCTTCCTTGCCCCGATGTGCGGGGCGATCATTGCCGACTACTTCCTGCTGCGCCGCCAGCGCGTCGCCTTGGAGGATCTCTACCGTCACCGCGGTGACAGCGCATACCACTTCCATGGGGGTATCAACTGGGCCGGGCTCGGCGCCGTCGCGGCCGGGGCCGTCTTCTACCTTGTCATCTACAACCCGGTCACCCTGACCACCCTGCCGGTCTTCAGCTACATCACCGCATCCCTCCCCTCGGCGATCGTCGGAGCGCTGGTCTACTACGTGCTCGCCCGGGTCCTCTATGTCCGCCGCGGCATCGGCGGCTATGCTCCCGCCGCAGAGAAGGTTGAGGGGCGCGCATGAGCCGCCTCTCGCGGGCCGCACTGCACCGGGCCGGCTCACGGAGCCTCGACCTGACGACCGTTGCCGTGGCCGACCCCGGCCCGGGGACTGTCCTCGTCCGCATGGGCGCCTCGGGGGTCTGCGGATCGGACCGCCATGTGCTCGACGGCGACTGGACGCTGCCCTCCCCCACGGTGATGGGCCACGAAGGCGCCGGCACCGTCGAGGCGATCGGCGACGGCGTCACCGACGTCGAGGTCGGCGACCACGTCATCCTCTCCTGGTTCTACCCCTGCCGGCGCTGCACCGCCTGCGTCTCGGGGAGGTCCTACGTCTGCACGGGCAGCCGGTCGGAGGAGTGCCTGCTGCCCGACGGAAGCACCCCGCTCTCCATCGACGGCGGGGACGCATTCCCCTACCTCAGCGTCGGATCGATGAGCGAATACGCTGTGGTCCCCGAAGCCGGTGCCATCCGCATCCCCCGGGACGTGCCGTTCGACGTCGCGAGCCTCATCGGTTGCTCGGTCGCAACGGGTTTCGGGGCGGTGGTGAACGACGCGGGAGTGGAGGCCGGAACCTCCGCCGTGGTGGTTGGGACCGGCGGTGTGGGGCTCTCAATCATCATGGCGCTGGAGCTCGTCGGAGCGAACCCGATCATCGCCGTCGACCTGAGTGAGGAAAAGCTCGCCGCGGCGAAAGGCTTCGGGGCCACGCACACGCTCACGCCCTCCCCCGGTCTGGCGGAGGATATCCGCGGGTTGACGGGCGGCGGCGCCGCCTACGCGTTCGAGGCCATTGGGCGGGTGGAGACCATCGAGTCCCTCCCCTCCCTGCTCGCGGCGGGCGGGAAGGCCATCATCGTCGGTCTGCCTCCCGAAGATTCTCCGGTCTCGATCGATGCCCTCGCGTTGGCCGAGAGCGGCAAGTCGCTTATAGGCTCGAACTACGGGTCGACGGTCCCGGGGCGGGACTTCCCACGCCTTGCCGGGCTCTACCTCGCGGGTCGGCTGCCGGTTGACCGGCTCATCTCCCATCGGATTGGACTTGACGACGTCAACGACGCATTCGAGGCGATGCGCCGGGGCGAGCGTGCCCGCAGCGTGATCGTGTTCTAGTTGCTCAAAGGTTGGGCGGAAAGGTCGACCGGCACGGAGCACGGCAGCCGCAGGACGGTGAAGACAGGTATGCCGCGCGCGCGGCCAGGAAAAGCATGCCGCAGCGCGGGTCACGACAGGGGGAAAATGGGGCGACCTCGCCAGGCGATTCTGTCGCCGGAAAAGATCTACCGGGCAGCCCTCGAGCTGGTCGATGAGTTCGGGGACTTCACCCTGCCCGGACTGGCTCAACGGCTTTCGGTTAGCCCGTCGTCCATCTACCACCATGTACAGGGCCGTTCGGAAATCATCAATGGGATCCGCTCGGTGATCGGATCGGATGCGCTCGCGGCAGGCGATTTCTTCACGGCTGGCCCTGCCTGGCAGGAGCGGGCGGCGGCGTGGGCCCGCAGTTACCGCAGCGCACTGGGCCAGCACGCGAAAGCCATACCGCTGCTCGTCGGCGAAGTGGTTACGGACAAGGCCACCCTCGAGATCTACGAACACCTGGCTGACCTGTTCGTGGGGGCGGGTTTCTCCGCAAACGATGTGGTGGTGGCGGTGACGGTCCTCGACAGCTTCATGCTTGGCTCAGCGCTGGATTCGGCGTCCCCGGAGACCGCCTGGCTTGCCGATCCCGCCTCCCAGCCCGCCCTGCATGGAGCGTTTGCGCAGGCCTGCCTCGATGGACCGCGCTCCGACCTCGGGTTCGAAGCGGGGGTGGAGGCGATTCTTGCCTATCTTGCGACGCTGCCCCAGGGTCCCTCCGCGGCAACGGCTCCCCGACGGGCATCGAACCCCGAATAGACGACACATCCCGTCCCGTAGCGACATGGGATCCCAGAAAGACAACGGATCCTCAAACGACGGTGGATCCTCAAAAGACGGCGGCGGGCGGCACCCCAGGTGCTGCCCGCCGTCGGTTCCGGCAGCAGGACCGGTCAGTGGCCGGACTGCCGCAGCTGCTACTGCTTCTGCCAGGAGCCACAGCGCTTCGTGTTGAAGTCCTGGCCCTCGGCGAGGGTCACCATGGGGCGCCCTCCGCCGGGAATGTCGTTTTCGAGAATGTCCGAGCCGTTGGTGCCCCCTGCGAGGATCGCCCAGTAGCAGGACGACCCGACCTCGTCGGTGGTGCGGTAGGTTCCCGCGGCAATGTCGGTGCCCACCGACCAGGTGCCCTCGGTGATGGTGTTCGCCTTTGCCTTGGCTTCGGCACCGGCCACGGCGGCCTCGCGCTTGGCGACTGCGGATTTCGCCGCCGCTACTTCGGCATCGGCTGCTTCAACCGCAGCTTCGCGTTCTTCGAGTTCCGCCTCACGCTCCACCGTGCTGTCCTCCAGGGCCTCGTACCGTTCCTTTTGGTCCGCGACGACGACCTGCATTTCCCGGTTCCGCCCCTGCAGTTCGGCGTACTGTTCGCTCGCGGTCGGGTCGATGCTTGCCGCCCCGGCGGCCATGCCGCCCATGAAGATCGCCACTATTGACGCAACAATAATGGTCCACTTACCCACACGGCCGAGCCGCGGCCTCCGGGGAGGGGAAACCGCCTTGCGGCTCTGCGGCGGAAAGGCGGGCTTTTCCGCCCTGGGCGTGACTGCCGTTTCGGAATCGGGCCGACCCTGAATGCTATCTAGTTTGCTGCTCAAAATTCTCCCCATAAAAGCGCGAATGACTCAGCAATAATACGCCCAGGAGATGTCCACCAATTCATCAGCAGACTTAATATCCTTATTCTGGAGAATTCACTTTCAAACGGAATGGAAATGCGGGCGTATTCTGCGACGGAGACAAACGACGGCGGGAGGCACCCTGGGTGCCTCCCGCCGTCGTCGTTACGGTGCCGTTGATGCCCGGCGGAGCGTCAGCGCCATCCGGCGCCGGGAGCAACGTGCTTGACGATGCTCTCCAGGAGCTGCGCGTTGTATTCGACTCCCAGTTGGTTGGGAATCGTGACGAGCACCGTGTCGGCTGCCTGCACTGCGGCGTCGGCGGCAAGCTTCGCCGCAATGACATCGGGCTCACCGATGTAGCTCTTGCCGAATCGGGCCAGGGTGCCGTCCAGGTGACCGACCTGGTCCTTACCCTCGACCTGGGCGCGCACGCCGAAGTAGTAGCGGTCCTCGTCGGTGACCAGCGGCATGACGCTGCGGCTCACCGAGACGCGCGGGGTGCCCGGATGTCCGGCCTCCGCCCACGCCTTCCGGAACACATCGATCTGCTCGGCCTGGAGCTCGTCGAAGGGTACGCCGGTGTCTTCGGTCAGCAGCGTGGAGCTCATCAGGTTCATGCCCTGCTCCCCCGCCCACTTCGCGGTGGCGCGGGTTCCCGAACCCCACCAGATGCGCTCGCTCAGTCCCGGCGACTGCGGTTCGATCGCCAGCCGGCCGGCTGAGCCGGTCATGCGGGGATCGGCGGCGGCAATCTGCGCACCGGCGATGGCGGCGCGGAAGATGGCCGTCTTGTGGCGGGCGTCGTCGGCGTCGGACGAGCCCTCCGCCGGCACGTAGCCGAAGTTCTCGTAACCGCGCAGCGCCGGCTCGGGTGATCCCCTGCTGACGCCGAGCTGCAGCCGGCCGTTGCTGATCAGGTCGGTGACCGCCGCCTCCTCCGCCATGTAAAGGGGATTCTCGTAACGCATGTCGATAATGCCCGTGCCCAGCTCGATCCGGCTGGTCCGGGCCGCCATGGCCGCGAGCAGCGGGAAGGGCGAGGCGAACTGGGGCGCGAAGTGGTGGACGCGCACGAAGGCGCCGTCGATGCCGACATCCTCGGCAGCAACCGCGAGCTCCACTGTCTGCTGCAGGGCATCGCGGGCTGTAAGCACCATCGATCCCGGCACGTCCTGGTAATGACCAAAGGACAAAAAGCCAATCTTCTTCATGTCCGGGTAGCGCACCGGGCACCCTGCTTATTCCCGCGGAGACGGGCAGGCAAGGCCGGCGGGTATTCACGCGTAACAGTTTTTCCTCCTTTGCCGTACGGCACTTTGTGTCGCGGCCGGACACGCCGTTGTGGACGTGGTGCCGGCGGGAAAACCGGAGAATTTCGCCCGCGGAAGAACCCGCGCGGAGATCCCCGATCACCGGTAAGTTGTGGTTGCATGAGCAAGCACGCGAAAACAATGGGCATCATCGGCAGCGGTCACATCGGCTCCCAGCTGGCCCGGTTGGCCACCTCCGTCGGGTACGGCGTGGTGCTGAGCAACTCCCGCGGCCCGGAGACCCTCGCCCACCTTGTCGCCGAACTCGGCCCCAAGGCTTCGGCGGCGACAGCAGCCGACGCAGCGGCAGCGGGCGACGTCGTCGTCGTGGCTGTCCCGGTGGGCAGCTACCGCGACCTTCCCGCAGGCCCGCTGGCCGGCAAGACAGTGATCGATACGTGCAACTACTACCCTCAGCGGGATGGCCGGATTCCCGAGCTCGACGACGAAAGCACAACCACCAGCGAGTTGATCCAGGCGCAGCTGGCGGGCGCCCGCGTGGTGAAGGCGTTCAACAACATCTACTTCGCCGACCTGACAACCGACGGCAAACCGGCAGGAACCCCCGGCCGCCGTGCCCTGACGATCGCCGGCGACGACACGGACGCCAAGCGCACGGTGACCTCGATCATCGATGAGTTCGGCTTCGACGTCGTTGATGCGGGCCCGCTTGCCGAGGGCTGGCGGTTCCAGCGCGACACCGCCGCGTACGGGCTGTCGGCCGACGCCGACGGCATGCGCGAGGGGCTCGGCAAGGCGAAACGCTACGCCGAAATGGCGTAGCGTCCCGCCTGACCCGGAGGGCTCAGCCCTTGGTTGCCGTGAAGTAGGCGTTGAACGGGTCCGACTCGATTGCCTTTTCCTCGACCTCCGAGAATCCCGCTTCGCCGAGCATTTTCTGGGCGAGCTGGGTTCCCCAGACCGTGCCAAGGCCCGCGCCACCGAGGCCGAGCGAGACGCTCATGCAGTGGACGGTCGAAAGGGCGTAAAGAAATGAGGCCCAGGGCAGTTCCGTGTTGTCCTCGAGGTTGCTCGAGGCCTTGATGTCCACCATGAGCAGGCTGCCGCCGCTGCGCAGCGCGGTGAAGATGTTGCGCAGCACACCGGCCGGGTCGGCCTGGTCGTGGATCGCGTCGAAGACGGTGACCGCGTCGAAGGCCTCCACCTCGTTCAGTTCGGCGACGTCGCGGAGGACGAAGCTGGCGTTGGCCAGGCCAAGGCTTTCGGCTTCGGTCCGGGCCGCGGTGATTGCCTCCTCCGAGAAGTCATAACCGGTGAACGTGCTGGCGGGAAACGCGCGGGCCATGAGGTTGACCGCGTGCCCGCTTCCGCAGCCGATGTCCGCGACCCTGATGCCGTCCCGGAGTTTTGCGGGGAGGCCGGGAACGAGCGGGAGGATCGAGTCGATGAGGGCGGCGTCGTTGACCCCCGCACTGTCTTCGGCCATGACGGCGTGGAACCGCGGGTAGTCGGTGTAGGAGAGTCCGCCGCCGGTCCGGAAGCATTCGAGGATCCGCTGCTCCATCTCCCCCATCATGCTCACGTACTGCAGAATGCGGGCGAGGTTGTCCGGCCCGGCGGCCGTGGTGAGCAGGGCGGCGTGCGTTGCGGGTAGGGCGAAGGTCTTGCCGTCGGGGTTGTAGGTGAGGATTTCCGCCGACGCCATGCCGCCCAGCCATTCCCTGACATACCGCTCGGACAGCCCGGCCGCGCCGGCGATCTCGGCGCTCGTCGCTGCAGGAAGCGCGGCGAGGGTGTCGAACAGGCCCGTCTGGTGGCCGATGCTCATGAGGACGGCGATGCTGCCATCGTTGAGGATGCCCAGACACCGCTCCCCGAAGGCCTCGACCGCTGCCCGGTCGGCGTCAGCTGTTCCGACTTCTTCAGTGACTGACATGGTTTCTCCCTGGGTTAGAGCGGGAGCTCTTCCCGCTGCTTCGAGACTAGGAAACCGTGGGTGCGCGCCGCTTCGGTCAAACCCTGCATTTGCGACAGTCCGCTATGGTGCAAATGATGCACGACGCCGAGTCACGGCGGAATCGATCAGCGGCGGGCTCCGGGAACGGGGTCGACGCCGTTCTCCCGCGCCCAGGCCGCCGCGGCGGTGCGCGAGGAGACGCCGATCTTGGCAAAGATGTTGGCGAGGTGGCGCCCTACGGTTTTCTCGCTGATAAACAGCTGGCGCGCGGCCTCCCTGTTCGATGCACCGGAGGTGATGGCGGCGAGCACCTGCAGCTCCCGCACGGTCAGTCCCCCCGGCGCCCTTTGGACGGCCAGCGGCAGCAGCTCGGGTGAGGCACCGAGTTCCTGGAAGATCGTGCGCGCCGCCGCCGTGTTCCACGCAGCAGCCTGCGGCTGGCCCAGTGCTTCATAGGCGAGGGCCTCCCACACATGGATCACGGCCGTCTGGTAGCGCGACCGCACGTCCATAAAGAACCGGCCCGCCCCCTCCAGCGATTCGAGCGCCTCGGCGGGATAGGAGTGGGTGAGCAGCAGAATCCCCCTCGCCTTCTGCGCCCACGCCTGGAAGCCTGCACTTCCGTAATGTTCTGCCGTCCGCTCGAGCTCGCGGCACAGGTCCTCGGCCTCCTGCTCCAGTCCGAGCCGGAGTGCAGCCTCGACTGCGGGGCCAAGCAGTCGCGCCCGCGCTATGCGGTCCCTCCCCTGCAGCGCGGCGAGAAGCCCGGCGTAGGCCGCTTCGGCGTCACCGCCGGCCGATTCGAGCAGCGCAAGTCCGGGCTGGGGTTCGATACCGCAGTTCTTGGCCCGCGCGTAGGCGGCACGCGCGCCCTCCGCGTTTCCGCGCATGCGCCGGAGTTCTCCGAGCTGATAGTAGCCTTCACCGGCGGCCCACACGTTCTTGTCAATGAGGTCGGCGCTTGCTCGCTCGATCTGCGGCTCGACCTCCGCCCACCCTCCCTCAATACTCAGCAGTTCGAGCCGGTGCACCCGGCAGACCCCTGTGTACATGACCTCGCTGCCGAAGCGGGCGCACCACCGCTCGGTCGCGGCGGTCCAGGACCGCATGCGGCGGTAGTCGGCGAGTTCGTGGCACACGTGGATCACAGTGCAGTAGATGTCGCCCACCCATTCAAGGGCGATCCGGTTGGCGAGCACCGGCAGCATCGCCTCATCCAGCTGGGCGAAACCGCGTGCTGTTTCTCCACGCCGCACGTCGGCGAGCCCGGAGAGGACGAGTCCGAGCGACATCAGGGCGGGTTCACCGAAGCGCTCGCTCATCTCCTGGAGCCGGGTTGAGTACGACGACGGCGGGGGCGCCCCCGAGAATTCCAGCTCGAGGACGGCATCGAGGTAAAGGAGGTATCCGTGCGCTGCATCCTCGGGAACATCGCGGAGGAGCCGCCGCGCCCTGCTGATCCATCCGGAGCCGACGGCCAGGTCTCCCCGGGTGACCCAGAGCAGTCCGAGTTCAAGTGCCTTCATTGCGGCCCGCGGCAGGGAGCCGGCCTCGCAGTGGCGCTGGAAAACCCTTTCGGAGACTTCGAAGTTCTCCCTGACGTTGCCTGTCCACCACGCCGAGCTGCCCAGCAATTCGAGGTCGTCCACGTCGAGCGGGGTTGAGGCATCGACGGCACTCAGGGCCTCGAACGCGGCGCGCCATTCGCCCCGGGCGTGGGCCGCCCGGCCGGTGCTCAGGAGTCGGGCCGTTTCCTCGGTGTCCATCAGGTTTTTAACGGTAGTCCCGCAGGCACCCGATGCACCACGTTCCGGGCGGATCCTGCTTGCGGCACGGTTTCTTCGCAAGCGTGCTTTCAGGACCTGGATCCGGTGGTGCGGGGATCGTTCCCCGCCGCGGTCTTCGGGTTCCTTGAGACACTGTGGAGATGGATCCGGCGATCACGGGAAGGTTCATGCCCACGACGCTAGGGAGCCGGGCGCCCTTCCCGCGTCGGGCGAAAACTGTATTTGCGCCGATGCCGGTTCTGCACAGCATGATGCAGAACCGGCACCGGGCGGGGGCTAGGTCACCGGGCGGCAGTTGCTCAATGGTGCTAGGGCAGTTTCACGGCAAGCACATTGCAGCGGGCCGTGAGCAGGATCGTCTGGGCAGTGGAGCCCATGATCAACTTGCCGACCGGCGTGCGGTGCCGCACCCCGATCACCAGGAGCTCCGCGTCGAGGCTTTCCGCCGCCTCGAGCACCTCCTCGGCGGCTGTCGCCTGCGAGGTCCCGTGACGGACCTCGTAGTCGACGGCCGAGGCCGCGAGTTTCTCCTCGAGCTTCGACACGTCGGCGTCGTCGGCATAACCGGGGTCAACCAGGCGGTCGGCCCGGGTGGTGTTCACGACAACGAGTTTTGCCTCCCGCCGCCGTGCCTCACGGATTGCTTCGTCGACCGCGGCGTCGCCCAGGGCGTTGGGCACGTAGCCGACAACGATGGTGCTCATGGGGTGTGTTCCTTACTTTCGCTGGAGGTTGGGGTGCTTGCGGCCGGAGGGCCGGATGCCGAGGCGTCAGTGTTGGTGCCGCTTTCGGTGCTGTTTTCGGTGCCTGTCCCCGCCGCGGGGCCGCCGGTGACGGCGGCGTCAGTGCCTTCGGCCTCCGAGGTCTCCTCGACGATCTCCGATTCCAGCGCGCTCTGGCGCTTCCTCATCCAGAAGGACAGCACGAAGATGAGGATCAGGACCACGTAGATCGTTGCGGCGATCGGCGAGGAGATCAGCGCCACCGGGTCGCCCTGGGAAATGGCCAGGGAGCGCCGCAACTGGTTCTCGAAGATCGGACCGAGGATCAGCCCCACCACCATTGGGGCAACAGGGTAGCCGTAGCGCCGCATGAAGAACCCGAGGATTCCGAGGAGCAGCAGGATGATCACGTCGATCGGCGTGAAGTTCACCGAGAACGCACCAAGGGCGGCGAACACCAGGATGCCCGCGTAAAGGTAGGGCCGCGGGATCTGGAGGATCTTGACCCAGATGCCTACCAGGGGCAGGTTCAGCACAAGCAGCATCAGGTTGCCCACGTAGAGGCTGGCGATCAGCGCCCAGACGAGGGCACTGTCGTTCTCGAACAGCTGGGGCCCGACCGGGATCTGGTACCGCTGGAACGCGACGAGCAACATTGCGGCGGTCGCGGTGGTGGGGATGCCGAGTGTCAGCAGCGGCACAAGTACCCCGGCGGCCGCGGCGTTGTTCGCCGATTCCGGCCCGGCAACGCCCTCAATTGCTCCCTTGCCGAACTGCTTCTTCCGGGCGCCCTTGGCGAGCTTGCGCTCCGAGGCGTAGGAAAGGAAGGTGGCGACGTCGGCGCCTCCGGCCGGGATGGTGCCGATCGGGAAGCCGATGAAGGTGCCGCGGAGCCAGGGCCGCCACGACCGCTTCCAGTCCTCCTTGCGCATCCACTTGGTCCAGCCGCCGGTCACCGGAATGACCTTGATTGGACCGTGGCGCAGCCGGGAGGCGACGTAGAGCGCTTCACCGACGGCGAAGAGCGCGACGGCGACGAGGACGACGTCGATGCCGTCGGCGAGGAACGGGCTGCCGAACGTGTACCGCTGTTGCGCCGTCAGGGAATCGAAGCCCACCGTGGCGATGAACAGGCCAAGGGCGAGCGAGGCAAGGCCGCGCAGCACCGAGGCGCCGAGGAGCGCCCCGACGGTCAGGAACGCAACAACCATCAGCGCCACGTATTCGACGGGCCCGATCTGCACCGCGAAGGCGGCAACATACGGGGCGACGAAGCTCAGGAGCACCGTGGCGATGGTACCGGCGATGAACGAGCCGACGGCGGCGGTGGCAAGCGCCGCCGCTCCCCTGCCGGCCTTGGCCATCTTGTTGCCCTCGAGCGCCGTCACGATCGACGACGACTCGCCGGGGGTGTTGAGGAGGATCGAGGTTGTCGATCCTCCGTACATCCCGCCGTAATAGATGCCGGCGAAGACGATGATCGCCGCCGTCGGCTCAAGGCTGTAGGTGATCGGCATCAGCAGCGCCACGGTCATCGCGGGGCCGATGCCGGGAAGCACGCCGACTGCGGTACCGACGAGCACCCCGCCGAGTGCGAACAGCAGGTACATCGGCTGCGCCGCGACGGCGAAGCCTTCGAGCAGGTTCATGAAATTATCCACCGAAGACACCAAACCCTTCGAGGAAGCCGGCGGGCAGGGAGACCCCTAGCAGGCCGGCGAAGACGAACTGCAGAATGAGTGCCAGCACGATGGCGGTCACCAGGTTGCGCCACCAGGGGCGGGCGCCGAGGGACCATGCGCATCCGAAGAACAGGAGCGCGGCGGCCGCGGGCCAGCCCAGGGGGACGATCAGGAATGCGTGAAGCAGCACGAAGCCCGCGAGCTTCCCGACGGTCAGCCAGTCGGTGGCGATGTTCGGATCGACGTCCTCGCCTTCCTCCGGTACGCCGGTTCCGCCGCGCAGCAGCTGGATGACCAGGCCCACGCCGACCAGCACGAGCATTCCGGAGACGAGGTAGGGGAAGGCCTTCGGGCCGATGTCGCTGGCCGAGGGCGGGGTCTGGATGCCGGCGCCGGCAACGAAACCCACAACACCGATGCTGATGATGAGCAGCGCGAAGATCAGTTCTCCGACCGGCCTGCCGGGAGCGGCGGCGACGCCGCTCCCCACAGGGCTCTGGATTGAGGTGCTCATCGGATTACAGCAGCCCGATGTCGGTGAGGGTTGTCTTCACCGTGGCGATGTCTTCGGTGAGGAAGGTCTGGAACTCGTCCCCGGTGAGGAACGCGTCCGACCAGTTGTTCTCCTTGAGGGTTGTCTTCCACGCCTCGGTCTCATGCAGGTCGGTCATGAGCTGGGTCAGCTTCTCTGCCTGAGCTTCGTCGATGGAGCCGGGGGCCACGACGCCGCGCCAGTTGGTGAGGACCACGTCGACGCCCTGGTCGGAGAGGGTCTTGACGTCCGGTAGCTGCGGCGCGGCCTCGTCCCCTGAGACGGCGAGGGCGCGCAGCTTGCCCGCCTCGACCTGCTCGGCGTACTCGCCGACGCCGGAGATGCCCGCGTTCACCTTTTTCCCAAGGAGCGCCGCGAGGGATTCGCCGCCGCCTGAGTACGGGATGTAGTTCAGCTTGTCAGAGGCAATCCCCGCCTCCTTGAGGGCCATTCCCGCGAGGATGTGGTCGGCTCCGCCGGCCGAGCCTCCGGTGATCGAAACGCCCTTGCCCTTGGCCTCGATGTCGTCGAGGAGGTCCTGCATCGTCTGATACGGCGAGTCGGCGGGAACCACGACGACGAGCGGCTCGTCGGTCAGGCGGGCGATCGGCGTCGTGTCTTCGATCCGGGTCTCGGCGTTGTTCGTTTCGACGGCCCCGACCATCACGTAGCCCATGACCATGAGGGTGTTGGGGTCGGTTTCGGTGGCGAGCTGGGCCAGTCCGTTGGTTCCGCCGGCACCGCCGACATTCACAACGGAGGCGTTGCCCACGAGCTCATTGTCCTGAAGGTCCTTCTGGATGGCGCGGCCGGTCTGGTCCCAGCCTCCGCCCGGGTCAGCGGGAACCACGATGTTGAGCTTCTCAATGGCGCCGTCCTGCGCCCCCGCAGTCGTGCTTTCCGTCAATGAACTGCACGCGGAGAGTGCGAGGGCGGAGACGAGGGCGAGGGTAGTCAGAGTCGAGCGGCGCGCCTTTGTGCGGTCGATCTTCATGTTGGTTTCTCTTCCTTGAAATGTGATGCGGATCACCACGCTTGCTTCAGCGTAGGAACACCGTTCGCGCGGGGGAAGAATACGGTCGTAACGCTCGTATTGGTCTTTATGGTCACTGAATCTGTCCCGGTGGAGGGGTGCAAACCGTGCCACAATGGGCGAATGATCAGGTCAATGGCGCTTCGATCACAACTGTTCTTTCTTCAACTGATGATCGTGCTGACGATTGTGCTGGTTGCCGGGTCAACCGCCATCTCCATGCAGATGCAGCAGATCCGCGACCAGTACGAAGACCGCATGGTGGGCGTCGCGCAGTCGGTGGCCAAGCTGCCGTCGATCGTTGAGGCCTTCGACGATCCCGACCCCAGTGCCACGATCCAGCCGATCGCAGACCTCATCGCCCAATCCACCGGCGTCACCTATGTTGTGGTCACAGACGAACGCGGCATCCGCTACTCGCACCCCAACCCGGAAATGATCGGACAGCCTGTCTCAACCGACCCGTCGGTGCCGCTGTCCGGTCAGATCTACGTCGGAACACAGACCGGAACCCTTGGCGAGTCATGGCGGGTGAAGGTGCCCATCTACTCCCCCGCTGGGGCCATCATCGGCACCGCCTCGGTGGGCACCCTCGAGTCCGAGCTGACGGAGGACCTCTTCGAGGACCTCCCGCGGTTGCTGGTCTGGCTCGTCGTCGCGGCGCTCGTGGGATCGGCCGGTTCCATATACATCTCACGGCTGATCTGGCGGCGCATCTACCGACTCGAGCCCGAGGAGATCGCCTCCCTCCTCGAAACCCGCGACGCAATGCTGCACGGCATCAGCGAGGGAATGGTCGCCGTCGATGAGCACGGACGGATCGCGCTGGTCAACGACGAGGCGAAACGCCTCCTCGAACTCGATGACACGGCAACCGGCAGGCACGTCTCCGAGGTGCTTGAGCCTGCGCTGGCGCAGATGCTCACCTCCCCGGGAGACACCGACGAAACCGTCCTCGTGGGCGAGCGGGTCCTGCTGGCGAGGACTACCGACGCCGTCATCGATTCAAAGCGGGTTGGCTATGTGATGATCCTGCGCGACCGCACTGAACTCCACCAACTGCTCACCGACCTCGACGGCGCCCGCGACGTCACCTCGGCGCTGCGGGCCCAGGCCCACGAGTTCGCCAACCGCATGCACACGGTGTCGGGGCTGCTCGAGCTGGGCCGGACGGAACAGGCTGTCGACTTCATCTCCCGCTCAGGGCACGGCGGTGCCCTGATCTCCGGCGGCGTCGCCCCGGGCATCATTGATCCCGACGCCGCGAGCCTGCTGATGGCCAAGAGCACCCTCTGCGCCGAGAAAGGCATCAACCTGACCGTCACTGAAACCTCGACCCTCGAACCCGACGGTACGACCGACGCCGTCACCATCCTCGGGAACCTGATCGACAACGCGATGGAGGCCGTCGGTGCGGACGGCACGATCAGCGTCGACCTCGAATCGAATGCCGAGACAACGCGCATCACCGTGGCCGACGACGGACCCGGCGTCTCCGACGAGGTGATGGACCGGATCTTCTCCTCGGGCTTTTCAACAAAGGACGGCGGCAACACGGGCACCCGCGGTTTCGGCTTGGCCCTGGTGACACGCATCGCCGAGCGCCGCCGCGGACAGGTCGTGGTCGAGGAGTCGCTGCTGGGCGGGGCCGAGTTCACCGTTTTCCTCTCCCGGGCCGGCCGGCCCGCCGGCCGGCCCCTGCAGGCCTCATGAGCTCCATCCGCACCGTCGTCGTTGACGACGACCACGAGGTGGCAGGAGTCCACACCGGATTCCTGCTGGCGCACGGCAGCTTCGACGTCGTCGGCGTCGCCCACACAGGCGCCCACGCCCTTGAACTGCTGGGCCTGCTGAAGCCCCAGCTTGTGCTGCTCGACATCCACCTGCCCGACATGTCGGGAATCGACGTCCTGCGTGCTGCCCGGAACATCCCCGGCGAGCCGGTGGACATCATTGCCATCACCGCCGCCCGCGAACTGGAGACGGTGCGCGCGGCGGTGGCCGGCGGGGTGCTTCACTATCTGGTCAAGCCGTTCAATTCCCAGGTCCTCAACCAGCGGCTCGACGCCTATGTCGACTACCACCGGACCGTCACCGGGCACGCCTCGGTGGGAGCTGCGGCGCTGGACCAGCACCGCATCGACCAGCTGCTGCGGCCGACGGGGGCCGGAACTGCCGCCGCCACCGCACCGGCCCCGCACGGGCCAACACCGAAGGGCCTCTCCTCCCCCACGCTCGACGCCGTGGTCGGAGAGCTGCGGACCAGGCCCGACGGCGCTTCCGCCTCCGAGGTGGCCGAACGCCTCGGGATGGCCCGGGTCAGCGCCCGCCGCTACCTCGAGTTCCTCGTGACCAAGGGGCAGGTCCGCATTGTGCCCCGCTACGGCACCGCCGGAAGGCCGGAGAAGTTCTACCTGTGGACCGGGCGCTGAACGTCCGGGAGCTCCCTCCACGCGTGCAGCCGGAGGAGCACCGCTGATGCGCCGGTGGCCGTGGGTGCTGCTCCTTCACGCCCTCTTCCTGCAGCTGGCCGCCTACATTGTGCGGCCCGCGGCGGCCTACCGCGGTCTCGAACTCGGCGTTGAGCCGGCGCTGCTGGGGCTGATCGCCGCAAGTTTCGCCGTCGTGCCGCTGTTCATCGCGGTCCTCGTGGGGCGGGCCGCCGACGCCGGCCGCCAGCGCAGCGTGCTGCTCGGCGGGGCCGTGCTCATGGTCGCCGCCGGGGTGGGGCTGGTCTTCTGGTCCTCATCCCTCGCGCTGCTGCTGATGTGGAACGTGGTGCTGGGACTCGGGCATCTCATGGGGGTAATCGGACAGCAGAGCAGGATCGCCGAGGGAGAATCGGGGCGCCTCGATTCGGCGTTCGGGCTCTACACCTTCGCGGGCTCCGCCGGGCAGGCGGTGGGTCCGCTCCTGATCACCGTATTCGGCGGGGACCGGGTGGTTCCTGACACCCGGGCACTCTTCATTGCCTACACCGTCTCGGCCGTCATCGTGCTCGCGCTCACCTTCCCCCTGGTGCTGCGGACTCGCCGGGCGGCCGCGCCCGCCGTGCCTGCCGGCCGGGGCAGCTGGAAGAGCGCCTTCACTCGGACCACTCCGGAATCCCGGCACCAGCTGTTCGGGGCAATGGTGGTCAGCGCGATGGTCCTGGGCGCGATCGACCTGATCGCCGTGTACCTTCCGGCGCTCGGAGTTGAGCGCGGCATCCCCGCAGCCGCCGTGGGGATCCTCCTCAGCATCCGCGCCGGGGCCACTATGGCTTCGCGGCTCTACCTCGGGCCGCTCGTCGCCCGCTTCGGCCGGGCGGAACTCATCATTCTCTCAACCGGTGTATCCGCCTTGGCGGTCGGGGCACTTGCCGCGCCGCTGAACCTCTGGGTGCTCGGCGCGGTCCTCGTCGTCGCGGGAGTGGCGCTGGGCATCGGGCAGCCGCTGACCATGACCGTCATCTCCCTCGAAGCCCCTGCCGGGACCCGGGGCACGTGGCTGGCGCTGCGGCTGAGTGCGAACCGTCTGGGTCAGTCGGCCATCCCGGCCGGCGTCGGCCTCGTCGCGGCCGCAGCGGGAGTGGCGGGGGTTTTCGGCGTCACGGCGGCCGGTCTTGCGCTTGTGGCGGGCGGTTCCTGGTATTCGCTGCGGAACGGAAAGAGCTAGGTGGTTCTGAATTAGCCGATATTGGGTAGGTCTTGAAAATAGATGACCAGCCAGGAGCAGAACGGCGAGCCCTCTCTTCGGACGGTGAGCCGGCCAGGCTGATTGTTGCTAATTTGTTGCTCAGTAAATGAGATTCGTGCTGTGTCTTACCGGGGCTTCAGCGCATTAGTGCCAAGTTCATGTCACGAATATTTTCTTGACCGAATCTTGATATTTTCCGCGTACCCCTGAGCACGAAGTAGTCGTCGTGCCGCATTATGCTTTTCAGGGCCGCGGGTCTTCCGCGGGAAATCATGCACAGCACGTGGGGACAAATGACAAATAAATACAACTCACCGCCTAACTGGCCAACACCGCCGGAGGGTTGGAGCCCTCCGCCAGGCTGGCAGCCCGACCCGGCCTGGGGGCCCGCGCCGGAGGGGTGGAACTTCGGTGACGGATCAGAAGGTCCGGCAGCAACAGGGAAGAAGCGAAGCTGGTTCCCTCGCCACAAGATATTGACCGCGGTGGCCGCCATTATCCTCATCAGCCTTCTGTCTAACTGCACCGCTGGTGACGATGAAAAAGTGGAAACGGAAGCGGTGAGTACCGCCGTCCCAACCCCGGAAGCAGAAGTGACCAGCGAAGCTCCTTCTCCTCCTCCCACATCTGCTGCGCCGGCACCCAGCCCTTCGCCTAAACCAACTCCGGTCCCGCCGAAACCCTCGCCGGCGCCTCCGGCAGCTCCCGCCTATGGCGCATACCCTGCTGTGCAAAAATCCTTCATCGATACAGTAGATGCGGGCAAGACGAGCGTGGATACCGCCACGACCGAACTCCAGCGCTCAGCGGCCCAGACCGATCGAGACGCAAACCTCTGTGCTGTGACTGGTAATGGTTACATTGAGAACTGGGTCGGAAAAGTAACTGAGATCGGGGCCAACAATGATGGACTCGCACACGTTTCGATTGAAATCGCGGATGGCATAAAGCTGCAGACGTGGAACAACGCATTCTCGGATGCTTTGGACAACACTCTCATTCCTCCTGGAACGCCTGCTTTCGACGCGCTGCTTGCCATGGATGAAGGCACACTGGTCGTATTCTCCGGGCAGACTGTCCCCTCGGACACGGCCTGTTTGAAAGGGTCGAATATGACCGACACGTTCTACATGCTGGACCCTAACTTCATCATGCAGGTCACTGACATCCGAATTCAGTAGCACCTAGGTTGGTGGTCCTTTCGGAGAATCCCTTCCGGGAGGGCCACCGGACGAGCCCAAGCCATAGGAACGTATACCCGCCCATTTACGGACGGTGCATGACCTGTGCAACCCTTCCAAACTCCGCCTGTTGCCATCAGAGGAACCGGTGCAGGCCTGACTAGCCTCGGTTCTCGCCTGCGTCTCAAATGGTGAACCGCCGGCTCCCCGATTGGGATGGGTGAAGGGCGCAACGTAGTCGTCAATGCGCCCGGGTTGGCATCGCCGCGTCCGAACGGCTGACAGCGACCGGCGGGAGCGACGCGATTTTCAGCCCTCCCTCTGGGATGTCCGGCGCGAACTCCGTCTCCGCGGTGATTGCCGTCTGACCCCGGGCAACCAGGCGAAGCCGGAGCTCGGGATTTCGATTCGGCTGAGCCACGCCTTGGTGCTGCGCTCGGTGCGCTCCAGATCGAGTTGCGAGATGGCATGGTCGATGGCGGCCAGAACGGATCCCTGGAGCATCCACAGCTCTTTCTGCTCGCGTGGATCGACATCCAGGAGCATGAGCTCGGTGAGCACGGCGCGGGTCTCGCGGACGATTTCGAGCACGCGTTCCAGCGCCTCGTCGGCGCGGTCCCCCATGCCGCGGCCATACTCGGCCCCGACGAGGTCACCGAATGCGCGCAGTCCGTTCGCGAGATCATCCAGCACGACCGCGAAGGCCCGGCGTAGTTCCCTCGCGGTCGGGTCCGGCAGTTCGCCGCGCTCTGCCGGCGCCTCCTTTCCGATGACGACGAGCAAAGCCCGTTCGGCGGCGAGGGAGCGCTCCAGCCGGTCCAGGGCGGCGCGCAACCCCGGGTACACAACCGCCATTGTCAGCGCGCGCGGGTTGAACCGGCGGCTCTCCCTCACCGCCTCCACTGCTGCCGACGCGGAGCGGATCTCGTCGGCGATGTCATCGGTCCACTCAAACCATGCCTTAACCTCGTCGGGATGTGGCGGTCGATCACCAAGTGACCGTGCGACTTCCTCCATCAAGCCCGCCTGCGACCGGGTGACATGCCGCACCGCCTCGCTGGCACGGGAATTCGGGATCGCGACCGGCACCACGAGGCTGAACGTAATTCCCACCACCGTGCCGATCAGGGTGTTCGCCACCCGCACCCCCGCCGCAATGTCGGGCGCGGAGACGGCGAGGATTAGCATTCCACTGATGGGCGCCTCGAGCGTCTGGTCTCCCAGCCGCAGCACCATGGCGGCGGTCAGGGAAGCGGCGATGACGAGGCCCAGGCTCCACCAGGAGAGCCCGATCATCGCTGTGACGCCGATGGCGATAAGGACACCTGTGAGCACCGCCCCAACCCGGACCACTCCCATCAGCAGCGTGCCGACGGTCGAGGCCTGAACCACCAGCAGTGCCGTGAGCGGTGCTGTCAGGTCGAGGATGCCGGGAAAGAGGGTGTCGGCGACGACGTAGGCGACCACTGCTGCGACTGTGAGCCGGAGAATCTGCACGGCAGCCGGGCTGAGGCGCTTTGGCACCTCACCCCACGACGTCGGCATGGAAGGCCAGATCGACCACAGCGTCCGGCGCACGTTCCACTTGGAACGCGGCTTACGACTTCCACTCCGTGCAGTCATGTTGATCCCGGAACTGTTTCGGTCGGTGCGCCACTCGGAGAACCCAGACGATCAGTCGGTGAGCGCGTCTTGGGCTGAAGGTACCGCCCAAACCGGGTTGTGACTACCCCGCCGGTGGACGGCGCTTGTATTCGGAACTGGTAGCCGGATGTCTCTCACGTCGTCGCCGGAAACACAACGGGGTCAGCACCACGGCCCGCAGGCCTGTCAGCCCAGCGACGCATCGGGCCCGGGGCCCCGGATGGCGAACCGCCGGCCCACCGGATAGGAGACTCCGGCGTCGTCCTGGGAGACCAGATCACCCGGTTCAAGGGACAACGAGGACGACACCACAACCCTTCCCTCGGCGCTGACGAGCGACACGTCGGGCCCGAGCTGGCGAAGGCCGCGGATGAGGTTCTGTTCGAGGGTGCGCACGGCGACGTCGGTTCCAACGATGCCCGCAATCTCATCGCTGCCCTCCCGGCGTACGGGATGGGTGAAGGTCACAACGTAGTCGTCAGTGCACAGGAAGTCGATGTAGGGTCCCGTCGCGTGCGGCTGCCCGGTCTCCACGGGGATCCGGAACCACTCCGCCTTGAGGTAGCGCTCCATTGAGCTGGGACTGAAGTTGGCGAGGGCGTCAACCCGCTCAAGCTGGGGCCCCTGCCACCACGCGATGAAGCTGCGATCGGGGCCGACGAGCCCGGAATTCGCGATGAACCCGGCCCCTGCAAGCTCGGGTGTGTCCTTGGCCAGCAGGTTCCTCACCGCCGGCTGCACGAGGCTGTCGATCGAGGCTCCCGGCACGATCCCGCGAATCGCGGACAGGTCAGAGCCGAGGTCGAGCGCCCACTTCTCGAGGGTCTTCTCAACACCGGAGATGAGCGATTGCACCTGACGCACCGGGGACGGAACGTGGATCGGTTCTGCAGCCATGCCTGGCTCCTTGGGGACGGATTTCGGTTATCGGGAGTGCTCATTGAGCAGCCAGCGGATCAGGGCGTTGACCAGTTCCTTGGTCTTCGTTTCCGCAAGGGCGCCGTCTCGGGCTTCGATGGCGTCGGCAACGGCAGCACGCATCTCAACCGATGCGTCCTGGAAAGCCTTGTCGGTGTATGGCAGCAAGGTCAAGGTCCCGAGGTCAGCCTGCAGCCGGACGAGCTCGCGGCCAAGGCGTGCCGACCGGGCGATGGCCGAGAGCTCGAGCAGGAACTCCGAGTCGACGAGCCGCCAGGACAACAGGGAGTCCTGCACCGGCCGGAGGTAGGTGCGCAGGATGGCGAGTTCCGCGGCGTCGGCCCTGCGGGCCGCGATCCCGGCACAGGCAACGGTAATCACCGAATAGTGCAGCCCCAGGTCGTTGATCTGCAGCCGAGTCAACGCCCGCAGCTGCCCCAATGCGCTCGTTGTCGAGGGGAGGAAGTCTTCGGCAACGAAACTGCCGCCGTTCCGGCCGCGGGCCGTGGTGATCAGGCCGCGGGCGCGGAGGCTCGAAAGCGCTTCACGAGCGGTGACCGGCGAGACCCCGAGGGCAGCAGCCAGTTCCACCTCGCTGGGGAGGCGCTGCCCGCTGGCGAGCAGTCCGGTTTCAACGGCCTGCTCGATGCGCTCGACCACCTGCTCGGCGAGACCGGCCGAGCGCAGCGGGGAGAAAACGGCAGCGAGCCCCCGTGAGGCTGAGGTCGCTTGCTGGGTCACGACCTCACTGTAACGAGATATTTGCCCGAACGTCTATACATAAAACATATAAGGTCATAGGCTTTGGCGCAGATCGTTAGTGAGGCGCATCACAGTTGCCTCGGCGGCTGCGGAAGCAGCGGAAAGGCACTCTCCGATGACACAGACCGCCCTCGGCCCCACCGGCAAGAAGACCGCCTCCCCCGACGTCCCGGCGATCGAGTTGCGCGGGCTCACCAAGGTTTTCGGGGACACAACAGCCGTGAACGGCGTCGACCTCGCGATCCGCCAGGGCGAGTTCTTCTCAATGCTCGGCCCGTCGGGATCAGGGAAGACGACGGTGCTTCGGCTCATCGCCGGTTTCGAATCACCAACCAGCGGAACGGTTGAGCTCGTCGGCACCGATGTCACGGCCCGGGCCCCGTTCGAACGCGACGTGAACACCGTGTTCCAGGACTACGCCCTCTTCCCCCACATGAGCCTGATCGACAACGTCGCCTACGGGCTGCGGGTGCGCGGCGTGCCAAAGCGGGAACGCCGCGAACGGGCCGGGGCGGCACTGGAGCGGGTCCAGCTGGGAAGCTTCCTCGACAGGAAACCCTCGCAGCTCTCGGGCGGCCAGCGCCAGCGGGTCGCGCTCGCCCGGTCACTCGTCGTCGAACCCCGGGTCCTCCTGCTTGACGAGCCGCTGGGCGCCCTCGACCTCAAACTGCGCCAGCAGATGCAGGTTGAGCTCAAGGAGCTCCAACGCTCGCTCGGCATCATCTTCATCTTCGTCACGCACGACCAGGAGGAAGCCCTCACCATGAGCGACCGGATCGGCGTGTTCAACAACGGGCGCCTGGTGCAGGTCGGCACGGCGAAGGACATCTACGACAAACCCAACGGCGAGTTCGTCGCCAACTTCGTTGGCACCTCGAACATCTTCCCCGCCGCTGTCGCCCACAAGCTCTACGGGCGCGACGAGGCGTTCTCCGTCCGGCCCGAGCGGCTTCGCCTCACCCATCCCTCCGAGGCGGGAACCGAGGGATCGACAGTCATCGGCGGAACCGTCGCCGCGCTCGTGTATCTCGGCCACGCCACGCAGGTGCGGGTCGCGCTCACCGATGGAACAACCGTCATCGCCCTGGTCCATCCCTCCGCACTCGACCAGGAGGACGTGGCCCCGGGCCGCGACGTCGCCGTTCAGTGGCGCACCGCCGACGTCGTCTGGCTCCCCCCGACCCCCGGCTGACCCGGGCCGCAGGCATCCCGGCTCCGGCGCTCCAGCTTTCTCGGCGTCGACTTCTCACCCCACACGCTTCCCGCATTCCCGTCCGACTGAAAGGCAGAACCATGACACAGGTCAACAAACGGTATTGGCCGCTTTCCCTCGCCGCGGCCGCCGTGCTCGCCGTGACCTCCTGCGGCACAAGTTCAAACACGGAGGGCGCCGACGTTGCGGCACCCGAGATGACCATGAAGGAGGAGATCGGGGAGGGCGAAGGCAGCCTCTCGATCCTGGCCTGGCCCGGCTACGTCGAGGACGGCACAAACGACCCCACGGTCGACTGGGTTTCAGCGTTCGAGGAAGAGACCGGCTGCATGGTCGACTTCAAGCCCTTCGGCACCTCGGACGAAGCCGTCACCCTCATGCGCACCGGCCAGTACGACGTCGTCTCCGCCTCCGGCGACGCCTCGCTGCGCCTCATCGCGGGCGGCGACGTTGAACCGGTCAACACCGACCTGCTTGAGAACTACGGCGACGTCTATCCGTTCCTCAAGGACCAGCCGTGGAACACCGTCGACGACAAGAACTACGGGATGCCGCACGGATGGGGTGCCAACGTGCTGATGTACCGCAGCGACCTCGTGGACCCGGCGCCCACCTCGTGGAGCGCCGTCTTCGACGACGCCGAGAAGTACTCCGGGAAGGTCACCGCGTACGACTCCCCCATCTACATCGCCGACGCCGCGCTGTACTTGATGAAGCACAACCCGGACCTCGGCATCACGAACCCGTACGCCCTCGACAAGGACCAGCTGGCCGCCGCCGTCGACCTGCTCAAGAAGCAGCGCGAGCATGTCGGAGAGTACTGGTCGGACGTCGTGAAGGAAGTGCAGTCCTTCGCCAGCGGCGGTACGGTCGTCGGCACCACGTGGCAGGTTGGCGCGAACATCGCCGCGGCGGACGGCGCCAAGGTCGAAACCGTGCTCCCTGAGGAGGGCGCCACCGGCTGGTCGGACACCTGGATGATCGGCGCCGAGTCACCGAACAAGAACTGCGCCTACAAGTGGCTCGACTACATCGCCAGCCCCGAAGCGAACGCCCAGGTCGCCGAGTACTTCGGTGAATCCCCCGCCAACCCCGCCGCGTGCGAGCTGACGAAGGACAAGGGCCACTGCGAGACCTTCCACTCCGGCGACGAAGAGTACGCAAGCCAGATCTGGTACTGGACCACCCCGGTTGCCGAATGCATCGACGGGCGCACCGACGTCGAATGCACCGACTACTCCGAGTGGACCAAGGCATGGACCGAGATCAAGGGCTGACCCGCACGGCGGGCTAGGCACAATCAGCAGGGCGGACGGAAAAGGCAACGAACATGACACTTGAGACACAGGCCAGGCCCACACCTCCACCTCCCCGGCCGGGGAGCCGGCGGGTGTCGGCCGTGCTTCACCGCAGGCCCGCGCTGCGCCTGGCGGGCCTGCTCACCGCTCCGGCGGCGTGGCTCGTCCTCGTGTACATCGCCGCACTTGCCGCCCTGCTGATCACCGCGCTCTGGACGGTGGACACCTTCACCGGGAAGGTGTCCACCACCTGGACCTTCGAGAACATCCTCACCGTCACCACCGACCCCGTGTACCAGGCGATCGCGCTGCGGACGCTGCGCATCGCCGTCGTCGTCACCCTGATCGATATGGTGATCGCCCTGCCCATCGCGTTCTTCATCGCGAAGGTCGCTTCAAAGCGCTGGGAGAAACTGCTCATCGTCGCGGTGCTCATGCCGCTCTGGGCAAGCTACCTGGTGAAGGCCTACGCCTGGCGGAACGTGCTCGCCGAGGGCGGGCTCCTCGAATGGCTCGGCGCGCCGGTCGGCCTGAACAGCCCCGGCTACAGCGAAACCGCGATCGTCCTGACCCTCGCGTACATCTGGCTTCCGTACATGATCCTTCCCATCCACGCCGGTTTCGATCGGGTTCCCGACTCGCTGATCGAGGCGTCGGGCGACCTCGGCGCGAAGCCGCTTGCGACGCTGCGGCTCGTGGTGTTCCCCATCCTCGTCCCCTCGATCATCGCCGGCACCGTCTTCACGTTTTCGCTGTCGCTGGGCGACTACATCACGGCGCAGATCGTCGGGGGCACCACCCAGATGCTCGGCACCGTCGTCTACGCCAACGTGGGTGCCGCCAACAACCTTCCGCTGGCCGCCGCCGTGGCGCTCATCCCGATCGCGATCATCATGATCTACCTCTTCGTGGTCCGCCGCACCGGCGCACTCAACAACCTGTAGGAGCCGGACCGTGAAACTCTCCCGCAGCGCCAAGACCATCCTGGGGGTCATCACCGGGCTGATCCTCTTGTTCATCTACCTCCCGCTGCTGCTCGTGGTCGTGAACTCCTTCAACGCTGACCGCACCTTCGGCTGGCCGCCGCGCAGCTTCACCCTCGAATGGTGGTCGCGGGCCGTCGCCTCCGACGGCGTGCGCGATGCGCTGGCGACGTCGGTCTGGGTGGCATTGATCTCCACCGCCCTGTCCCTGGTCCTCGGCACGCTGCTGGCCCTTGCCCTGCAGCGGTACAGCTTTTTCGGCCGCGACGTCATCAACCTCCTGGTCATCCTGCCCATTGCCCTGCCGGGCATCGTCACAGGCATCGCGCTGAACAACATGTTCACTACCGTGCTCGGCGTCCCCCTGAGCCTGTGGACGGTCATCGTCGCCCACGCCACCTTCTGCATGGTCACTGTTTTCAACAACGCCATCGCCCGGCTGCGCCGCGTCAACGGCAGCCTTGAGGAGGCCTCGGCCGACCTCGGCGCGGGAATCTTCACCACCTTCCGGCTGGTGACCCTGCCGCAGCTGCGCTCGGCGCTGCTTGCCGGCGGACTGCTCGCCTTCGCCCTGAGCTTCGATGAGATCATCGTGACAACCTTCACCATCGGCGCAGGCCAGCAGACCCTCCCGGTGTGGATCCTGCAGAACCTCTTCCGGCCCAACCAGGCACCGGTGGTGAATGTCGTGGCGGTGATCCTCATCGTCGTCTCGATCGTGCCGATCTGGCTGGCACAGCGGCTCTCCAGCGATTCGGTAACCGGAACCGGCGCTCCGTCCCTGACAAAGGGCAAATTGAAGAAACGCAAGGATCCGTCCGCCCCCTAGGCCAGAGGTGATTCCATCCTCGATCTGAAACTGATCAACGCCGCGGTCTCCACGATGTGCGCCAACGTGCCGACCGCCGGTGCCGTCGGAATCCTTTCCGGAAGGATTGTCGGTTTCGATGCGGAGGTGGCGGACCTGCCCGCACGCCGCACGCTCGACTGCCGCGGCGCCGTCGTGCTGCCGGGGTTCGGCGACGCGCACAACCACATGGCCTGGTTCGGACAGTCCCTCGCGGAGCTCGACCTCAGCGGTTGCACCACCGTCGAGGAGGTCTACGACGCCGTCGCAACCTTCTCCGTCGGCCTTGCCGCCGACGCGTGGGTCATCGGGTCCGGGTACGACAACACGATCATCGGTTCGCACCCGCACCGGAAGCGGCTCGACGCCGCCGCGGAGGGCCGCCCGGTCTGGCTCAAGCACCGGTCGGGGCACGCCTGCACCGTGAACTCCGAGGTGCTCGCCCGGGCGGGTGTCCTTGACGGAACGGCGGAGACCCCAGTGGGCGGGGAGGTTGTCCGCGACGCCGACGGGCCCACGGGAGTTCTTCAGGAACAGGCTCAGAAAATCGTGACCCAGCTGGTGGTTCCGTACCCGGTGGATGTCCTGGCCGACGCCATTACGGCCGCCAGCTCCCGTTACGCCTCCGAAGGGCTGACCCACGTCACGGAGGCCGGGATCGGGGCCGGGTGGATCGGCCGCAGCCCCGTCGAACTCGCCGCGTACACCCTAGCCCGCGAGCGCGGAGGGCTGAAGACCCGGGTGCAGTTGATGATCAGCAGCGACGCCCTGCATCCGGTCGAATCGCACCCTGAGGACCGGATCAGCTTCGGGCTCGACCTCGGACTGCGCACAGGCTTTGGGGACGACGCGCTCCGGCTCGGTCCGATGAAGATCTTCATCGACGGTTCCCTGATCGGCCGGACAGCCGCCGTGACCGAGCCCTTCTGCGGCGGTGGACACAACACCGGAGGCCTCCAGCTGTCCCTCGAGGAGCTCACCAATCGCATCGTCGCCGCCCACTGTTCCGGCTGGACCGTCGCCGCCCACGCGATCGGCGACCGCGCCATCGACATCGCCCTCGACGCGTTCGAGGCGGCCCACACCGCATGCCCGCGGAACGGGGTCCGGCACCGCATCGAACATGCCGGAATCGTCCGCCCCGACCAGATTGCCCAGTTCCGGGCCCTTGACGTCACCCCGGTCCCCCAGCTGCGCTTCCTCCACGAGATGGGGTCGACGATGCTCGAGACGGTCGGCGAGGAACGGGAGGCCCTGGTCTACCGGCATCGCTCATTCCTCGAGGCCGGGGTGCGGGTGCCCGGCAGCTCCGACCGCCCGGTCGCCGCAGGCGCGCCCCTGCTCGGCATGCAGTCGATGGTCCAGCGGCGCACCGCCGACGGCCGGGTGATGAGCCCCGGCGAGCGCGTCGACGCCGAGACAGCCCTCCGTGCCTACACTGTCGACGCCGCATGGATCGCCGGCGACGAGGACGTCAGGGGAACCCTCGAGCCCGGGAAGCTGGCCGACCTGGTCCTGCTCTCGGACCACCCGGCCGCCGTCCCCGCCGACGCGATTGGGCGGATCGAGGTCCTTGCGACCTTCGTCGAGGGCCTGTGCGTCCACGGTGACGACTACCTTTCCTCCCTCGAGGTGTAGCGCTGTGCCGGATCCTCAAACCGCCCTCCCCGGTGACCCCGACCCTTCCTGGTGGAAGACCTCCGTCATCTACCAGGTGTACCCGCGCTCCTTCGCCGACGGGAACGGCGACGGCGTCGGCGACCTCCCGGGCCTTATCGAGAGGCTTCCGTACATCGCCTCCCTCGGGGTTCACGGGTTCTGGATGACCCCGTTCCAGCCCTCCCCGCAGGTCGACCAGGGTTACGACGTGAGCGACTACTGCGGCGTCGACCCGCTCTTCGGCACCATGGCCGACTTCGATGAACTGCTCGAACGCGCGCATGCCATGGGGCTGCGCGTCCTGCTCGACGTCGTCCCCAACCATTGCTCAATCGAGCATCCCCGCTTCCAGGACGCCCTCGCGGCCGCCCCGGGATCGGCGGAACGGAACATGTTCCACTTCGTCGACGGACCCGACGACGGCACTCCCCCAAACAACTGGCAGAGCGTCTTTGGCGGCCCGGCCTGGACCCGGGCGTCTCCCGGCTCCACAACCGACACCCAGTGGTACCTTCACCTGTTCTCGCCGGCCCAGCCGGACTGGAACTGGCGCAACCCCGCGGTGGGCGCCTTCTTCGAGGACGTGCTGCGCTTTTGGTTCGACAAGGGCGTTGACGGGTTGCGCATCGACGTCGCCCACGCGCTGTTCAAGGCCGAAGGCCTCCCGGATTCCCCCTCAACCGCCGCCGTCGTCGACGGGCTGCGGTCCAACCGCCTGGTGTCGGACCAGGAGGAGGTCCACGCGGTCTACCGGCGGTGGCGTGCCATCGCCGACTCCTACTCCCCGGGGCGCCTCCTCGTCGGGGAGGTCAACCTTGAACCCGCCCGAGCCGCCCGCTACACCCGGCGCGACGAAATGCATCAGGCGTTCGCCTTCGCTTTCGTGCACCTGGGGTGGGAGCCGGATGCCTGGGCCGCCGTCGGGAGGGAACTTGAGGCCGCACGTCGGATTCACGGCGCGGCGCCGACCTGGGCCCTCGAAAACCACGACATCGTCCGGTCCGTCACGCGGTTCGGCGGCGGACCGCGGGGAGCCGCGCGGGCCCGCGCCGCCCTGCTGGCCATGCTCGGACTTCCCGGCGGCGCCTACATCTACCAGGGCCAGGAGCTCGGCCTGCCGGAGGTCGATGTGCCGCTGGCCTCGCGCGTCGACCCGATGTGGGCACGGGGCGGGGTGTCCCGTGACGGGGCACGAGTTCCCCTGCCGTGGACGTCCCACCCCGCGCTTGCCCACGGTTTCTCGCTGACGGCACCGGCTGCCGCGCCGTGGCTTCCGGTGCCGGCGTCGTGGGGTTCCTGCGCCGTCGAGGTGGAGCGGGACAACCCGGAGTCAACGCAGCAGGTTGTCGTTGCCGCGCTCGGCCTGCGCCGTCGGTTGCTGGCCGAGGGAGTGCTGGGTGCGGACGACGGCGGGGCCTGGCGGGTCGAAGACGGCGGCCTGCTCATCTGCGAGCGCGGTCCACGATTCTTCGTGGCCGCGGCGATGGGTGAGGAGCCGGTGCGGCTTCCGAAAGGGACGGTGCTGTTGACCTCGGTGCCGCAGGAGGCCGAAGGATGGCTTGAGCCGGATAACGCGGCGTGGCTGCTCCGGCACTGATGCGGCAAGACCTTCCCGCCGGTGCCGGGTGCCGTCCACTAGGATCGAAGCGTTGTCCAGGAACCGGGAGGCGCAGTGAGTATCCACATCGGCACCTCCGGCTGGAGCTATGACCACTGGAACGACGTGCTCTACCCTGCGGGCACCCCTGCCGCCCGGCGGCTTGAGTACTACTACAGGCGGTTCGGCACGGTGGAGCTCAATGCCAGCTTCTACCGCTGGCCGCGGGAGTCGACCTTCGCCGGTTGGCGTGAGCGCCTCCCCGGCGGGTTCCTCCTCTCAGTGAAGGCTCCCCGGGGGCTCACCCACGCCAAGAAGCTCTACGCCCCGGAGGTCTGGGTGGAGCGGATCATCCGGTGCTGGCATGAGCTGAGCGACAAGCGGGCCATCCTCCTGGTCCAGCTTCCGCCTGCGATGCAGCGCGACGACGCCCGCCTCGACTACTTCCTTGGCCTGCTGCCCGATTGGATCCGGGTCGCCGTCGAATTCCGGCATCCGAGCTGGGAGACCGAGGACGTCTACGCGCTGCTTGAACGCCGCGGTGCCGCCTACTGCATCATGAGCGGCGCCAACCTGCCCTGTGTCCTGCGCGCCACAGCCTCGTTTGTATACATCCGGATGCACGGACCCGACACGAACCACCTCTACGGCGGGTCCTATTCGGATGACGACCTGCACTGGTGGGCGGACAGGATCCGCGAATGGCAGGGCACCGGGAGAGACGTGTACGTCTACTTCAACAACGACGGCGGCGGCAACGCCGTGCGTAACGCGGACACGCTGAGGGCAATCCTCGGCGAAGGCTGACGGCTCGCCCGCGGGTTCTCCGGCTCGGGCGCGAGAATCCGTGGCAATCCGAGCGGCTCGGCTTAGGGTAAATCTCATGACTGAATCTGCCGAAAGCGGACCCGACACGAACCACCAGCGCCCGTCCGGAGTTTCCGACGACACCGTCGAGGCCCTGGGCAAGCTCTCCGAGGCCCTCGAAGTGATCGAACAGGCCCGGGGATACCTCTACGGCTTCCACCGCCTGACGGGCAAGGCCGATCTGGCGCTCGGTGAGGCCATAGAGCTGCTGCGCGGCGCCGGCCACACCGACCTGGCGGAAACGCTCAACAGGGACCTCGTGGGACGCAACGTGATCGAAGGACGCTGGACCTTCCAGATTGTCGAAGACTACGACGACAACTACTACGCCGCGTTCAAGGTTTTTGAGAAGCAGGCGCGCGACTCGCTCGCCGGCGGCAGGCGCCACCTCTTTGAAGCCGAGATGAAGGAAGACCGCCGCACTCCGGGCCGGGAGCACCACGAAGCCCTTCCGCCCGAAGCGTGAGCGCGGCGGACCAGTGACAGCAGCAAGACTGACCCTCACCGCGCACGCCATAAGCGTGCCGCTGGTGAGGCCCTTCGTCACTGCGGTGCGCCGGACCACGGTGCTTGAGTCGGTGCTCGTTGAGGTGCGCGATGACGACGGCGCCTGCGGCTGGGGTGAGGCGCCGATCAGTGCCGTGACCGGTGCGACAACCGCCGGCGTGATCGCCGCCGTCAACGGTCCGCTGCAATCGCTGCTGAACTCCCACGACGACGGATCCGCCGGTTTCAGCGGCCTGCTCGCCAGCGTCGCCGCGTCCCCCGAACGGAGCGCCGCCCGCATGGCGGTCGACTGCGCGGTCCACGACCTCGCGGCCCGGCGCGCCGGCCTTCCCCTGTACCAGTACCTGGGCGGGGAACGGAACCGGGTCCGGACCGACATGACGCTTTCCGTCGCCGAGCCGGACGTTCTCGCCCACGCCGCCGGGGAGCACCGCGCAGCCGGCTTCGACTGCATTAAGGTCAAACTCGACGCTCACGGCGATCCGGTGGCCAGACTGCGCGCTGTACGCGCCGCCGTCGGGCCGGACGCCCGCGTGCGCATCGATGCCAACCAGGCCTTCACCGCCGAGCAGGCAATCCGGTTCATCTCGGCGATGGAGGACGCAGGCCTCGACGCGGAACTGGTTGAGCAGCCGGTGCCGGCCGGCGACTGGGATGGCCTGGCACGCATCAGCCGAAGCGTGCGGACGCCGATCATGGCCGACGAGTCGGTGTGGACGGAGAAGGACCTGCAGCGGCTGATCGACGCCGGGGCCACCGCGATGGTCAATATCAAGCTCGCCAAGACGGGCGGACTCTCCCCCGCCCTGGAGCTTGCCACGAAGGCGCGGGCGGCGGGCATCGGCGTCCTTATCGGCTGCATGATGGAAAGCGGCGTCGGGATCAGCGCAGCGGCGGCGCTCGCCTCGGCTGTGGCGGCGCGTTCCGGAAGCAACATTCCACAGGATCTCGACGGCGGTCTCTGGCTCAAGACCTCCCCGGTGGAGGGCGGCTCCCGGTACAAGGGCAGCGTCATCACACTTCCGGACGCGCCGGGCACCGGGATCACCGCGCTGCGGACGGTGCCGGCCGGCCGCTAAGGTCAGCGACTGCCGATCAGCGCCGTGGGCCAGTCACCTGCCGGCTCCGCGGAGGGCCGGTTCGCTTCACTGCGGTTCTGGGGAATCGACGCGGCGTCCGCGCTCCGTATGCGGCTGGTCGTCTCCGAGGAATCCGTTCACCCTTTCGCTGGCGCCGAGCAGATACCGGGAGATGACCTCCTGCTCGTCCGAGGTGAATTCCTCGGCGAGGGCATCGAGCTGCTCGACCACGGGGATGAGCTGCGCAAGGATGACCGCGATGGTTGCTGGTGCCGGCTGGAGGTTCACACGCCTTCGGTCACTGGTATCCCGAACCCTCTCGATGTGGCCCACGCGTTCCAGACGATCAACGAGTTCGGTGGTCGACCCCGGCGCGAGGCCCAGCCGGGCGCTGAGCTGAGCCGGCCCCATTCCCCCGGCGGCCTCGAGGATGTGTTCCATCGCGCTGAATTCCAAGGCGCGCAGCCCCATCCGGCGTGCCGTCTCCGCCTCAAAGTCGTTGAAGCGCCGGTGCAGTTCCCGCAGGGCGTAGGACAGTTCGTGGGCCGGCAGGCGCCTCTCGTCGACCATCCCGCCATCATCCCGTTCCGGGTCTTCGTTCATCCACCCAGCCTACTTGACGTTTAGTACGGAAAACGAAATACCTTATATTCGAAGGAATTTCGCACCACGCGAGGGACCTGAAATGAAACCCTTCATCCGATTGCTGCAGCAGGCGGGCACTTCACTTCACCCGCTTGCCATCCTCCTCCTGGTGGTTGGCCTCAACGTCTTTTGGACCCTGACACTCAGAGCCTTTAACAGCTCCTTCGAGAGGGTCGCCGGGGCCCCGCTCCTTGACCTCCAGAACGTTCAAGGCGTGCTGAGACCACAGGAGGCCCTGCAGTTGCTGCAGAGCTATTCGACGGAGGCGCAAAGCCTCTACTGGGTCTTTTTTGCAATCGACAGCGTTGTTCCGCTCCTATCGTTTGGGTCGTACGCGCTGTTGTGGGCCTTCCTCCTCGCGCGCAGCCCCTGGCAGCTGGGCCAGCGGCTCTCCCGGAGCTGGCTGCTCCTGCTTCCCTTCGGCGTCGGCGTCTTCGATGTCGGAGAGAACCTGTTTTTCGTCTCCGCCCTTGCCGCATCCAATGACGCCGAAGGGCTTGGGCTTGTCACGGCGGGCCTGGTGCTGGTCTACGCGAAAGCCGGGTGCCTCTTCGCGACATTTATCGGTACCCTCGCCCTGACGCTTCAGTACGCCGCGGGACGCGTCTTGAGGAATCGGAGGATGGCCAATGCGTAAGCCAACGACGTCGACCGGCGGATCTGCGCCGGTGTGGGGCTTCCGGCGTTATGGAGGGCCCGACGTCCTGGAAGAGATCTCGGTGCCTGTGCCGTCCCCGGGCCCGGGCCAACTGCTCATCGAGGCGGCCGCGACGAGCGTCAATCCTGCCGACGCTTACTTCCGATCAGGACGCTTCCGGCTGGTGATCCGGTTGAAGCTGCCCTTCGTGCCCGGCCTCGATGTGGCCGGCGTGGTCGCGGCAACGGGATCCGGCTCGGGCCGCTTCACCGTCGGTGACCCGGTGTTCGCATCGCTTCCCGGCAAGGCCGCCGGCGGGTACGCCCGCTACGTCGCCGTTAACGAATCCACTGTGGCCGACGCGCCGTCGTCCCTTCCACTGGCAGAGGCAGCCGCCCTCCCGCTCGTCACCCTCACAGCCCTCCAGGGACTTCGGGACGTAGGGAATCTCAAAAGGGGCGACAGCGTGTTGGTCTATGGAGCCTCCGGCGGTGTGGGGACCGCGGCGGTGCAGATCGCCGCCCTGCTCGCCAGCGCAGTCACGGCCGTGACGGGTGCGGAACATCTGGATCAGGTTGCCGGCCTCGGTGCACAGCGGGTCATCGACCGGAGCGCCTTGACGGAGACCCTCGCTGGCGAACGCTTCGATGTGGTGTTCGACGCTTCCGGCAGGCTTTCTGTTCGGGAGCTGCGTTCACTGGTGAAGCGTAAAGGGACAGCGGTGACTGTGAACCCGGGAACGGGCAACCCGCTGGTGGCGACCCTTTCCTCGGTCATCCCGGGTGGGACCATCCGGAGTTTCATCGCCAAACCCTTTGGGGATGACCTCAGACTCATCAGAGAGTGGGTCGATGGCCGCCACCTGCGCCCGGTGATCCAGGACATCCTGCCCATCCAGAACGTCGCAAAGGCCCACCGCCTCAGTGAGAGCGGGATTGCCCGGGGAAAACTCGTGCTCACGATCGGCTCCGAATGAAGCTAGTCGGCCGAGGTGTGGTCCTGCCGGGTTTCCTTCGTTGAGGCGCTTGAGGCTAGCGATTCTGCATGGCGCATGACAAGGGATGCGCCGACGAGGGCGGCAGAGAATGGTAGGAACGCCACCGATACAACTGTGTAGAGAATCCAGAATGTAGCAGCCGCCGGTGCCCCCTCTATCGAGGGTGCCCCGAAATTGGCAAAGACCTGCGGGCTGATCACTATCAACAGCACTCCAACCACACCGACGATAATCCCCCAGCGCATTGTCATTTGTGCCATCTTCGTAGCGGCCATGTGATCCCCCTTGTATGAATGCACTGATAAAGCCTCAGTTGAACACCACCGGCGGCGCGGAACAACACCATTGGCGCAATCGTTGCGGATTCCATATATGGCCTTAGCGCACTGCCGGTTCGCTTTCATGACTGTCCACTGCACCGTCTGGTCCGATCCGCCGGGTTCGGGACAGCTCCCATGCCAGACGCGACAGGGCCGCGATCGCCGTCGTCGCCTCTTCCTCGCCGTACGCGCGGGTGCACACGGCGAGGATGAACCCCTCCTGCGGGTCAATCCCCTCGCGTGGTTGGATGAAGGCGACGTCGTGGCGGATGCCCGTGACCCACCCAGATTTTGAGCCCCACCGTGCGGCGGGCGGCAGCGCCGGCCCGATGAGGCTGTATTCCTGAGCCTGCAGCAGCTCCACCATGAACCGCGTGCTCGAACGGCCCGCCGCCCTGCCCGTCACGATGGCGCTCATGATCGCCGTAAGATCCCGCGCTGTCGTCTGCTGGGTGAGGCCCGCCTCGAGTCCCGCCAGGTCGCCAAAGAGCCGTTCCATCTTCGAAGCGGTGGCACCGCACACCTCGAGGGCCTCCCGAACCGCGGCCAGGCCGACGAGCTCGACAGCCATATTGGTTGCCTCGTTTGAGGAGACGACGATCATCCGCCGCAGCACCTGGCGCAACGACACAGGCCTGCCCGCCGGCGGCATCCCGCCGTCCATTTCGTCAGGATCGACCTCGAAGTCGAAAGTGCCCGCGCCGGGCACCGCCGAGGTGAAGGTCAGCTGCGAGGTGAGCATCTGGTTGAGCTGCAGCCGGCCGGCGTCGACGGCTCGCAGCGCCGCGATGAGCACGGCGAGCTTGATCGTGCTCGCCGCATACACCGGGGTGTCGGCCCCGCTCTGGGCGATCACATCGCCCCCCAGGCTCGTGATGCAGTACGAAATGTGCGGGACCCCGTCGCTGTAGTCCGAAACGATGCTCACTGTGCTGCCTTCTGCTCGGCGTCCGCCCACGCGCACACCGCGTCGGCAATGCGGGACCGGAACGGCCCCATGGTGTTGGGAATCCGGCTGGGGTGCACCCGGTTGGCCAGGAGCACAAGGGTCACCGACCGGGTCCGGTCGATGAGCAGCGAGGGACCGGTGAACCCGTTGTGTCCGCGCGCCGCGGCACCGGAGGTGCCCATCCACTCAAGCTGTCCGATGCGCAGGCCGAGCCCGTGGCCGAATCCGGCGTCCGCCGCCCGCTCGGCTCCGAGCAGGTCCTGCAGCTGATCGTTCCAGAGCTGGTCCGCCAGCGGAGCCGGAAGCAGTTTTTCCGGGGCGTCGCGGAGGACCGTTCCGAGTCCCAGCACAGCCTCGGCGGTGCCGAACAGTCCGGCATTCGCCGCACCGCCTCCAAGCATCCAGGCGCTCTCGTCGTGGACGATGCCCCGCACCATCCCGCGGCCGAGTTCCGGCTGGTATTCGGTCGCGGCACACTCATCTGGCCGCGGCGCGTACGTGAGCGACGCCGTCCGCGGGTCCAGTTCACGCAGCGGCCCCAGCACCTTTTCCTCGACGAGGTCCGCCCACCGCCGTCCGGTGACGGTCTCGGCAAGGGCCATCGCCGTGTTGTAGCCGACGCAGGAGTAGGCAAACGCCGTCCCCGGCTTCGTCGTCAGCGGCACGGCGAGCAGGTCATCGAGGAGACGCGCGCGGTCGGTGCCGGCCGGCAGCGTGCGCCAGCCCTCCCACGTGCCGGGCAGCCCGGAGGTGTGGGTGAGCAGGTGGCGCAGCGTGACCGCCGCGCGGTCCCCGCTCCGGAAGGCGGGAAGGTGGTTTCCGACCGGCCCATCGAGGTCCAGCAGCCCGTCACCCACGAGGGACAGCACAGCGACGGTGCTGACGATTTTCGAGACCGACGCGAGGTCATAGACGGTATCCCCGCGGGCAGGCTCGCAGTCCCCAGGGGGAAGCGCGGCGCCGTCGTTGCCGAAGGTGACGGCGTTGCCTTCGGCGATCGGGCCGACGGTGAGGCCGGCGACGTCGACGGCGGCAACCGCCGACGGTGAGGCACCCTTGCCGATTTCATCGGCGAGGATCAACCGAAGGTCCTCGGCCAGTGCATCATCGGAACGCGGTGCGCCGGAATCGAGACCGTCCTCCGTCCGTCCAACCCCTGCGCCTGGCTGAAGGCGTGGAGATGCAGGGAGGCCGGTCCCGGGCAATTCAGGAAAGGACAAGGCGCGGGTTCCCGTCGGCGATCAGGGTGGCCGGGACGCCCAGCGGGATGCTTGCGGCTGCCGGGCCATGCCCGAATCCTAATTCCCAGACCAGCGGAATGCCGAGGGGCACCAGAAGTTCCTCAACGAGCGCTTTCACCTCGTGCAGTTCCCCGCACTCGTGCCACGATCCCAGGGCGATGCCCGCCATCCCATCGAACCAGCCTGCGCGCAGCAGTGAGCTCAGGAGTCCGTCGAGCTTGTAGACGTCCTCGGTGACGTCTTCGAGCAGGCCGATCCTGCCGGTGTTGGAGGCAGCGTGCCGGCCCCGGGCCCCGAGGGTCATGGCGATCAGGCTCAGGGTTCCGCCAGTCAGCACTCCGGAGGCCTTCCCCTGAACGAGCGACTCCGCCGCGGGGCCGGTGATGCTCCGCCCGGAGTACGGGGTGAAAAGCGCTTCGCGGACGCCGTCGCGTGCTGCCGGGTCGTCGAGCAGGGCCTTGGTGGCGATCATGGGCGTGAACCAGGTGGCCAGTCCCAGGTGCTCAGCCCAGTATTCGTGAAGTGCCGTGACGTCGGAGGAGCCGATCAACGGCTTGGGGCGGGTTGCGCGCAGCGCATCGGCGTCGAGCAGGTCGAGGATCCGCACCGCACCGTATCCGCCGCGGATGCAGAAGACCGCGGCAATCGTGTCGTCGCAGACGAGCTGCTGCAGGTCCGCGGCCCGGGCGGCGTCGGAACCGGCGAGGTAGGACGCCCGGGCGTCGGTGTCCCGGGCGTGCTTCCCGAGCACCGGCACGAGGCCCCACTCTTCGAGCAGCCGCACGGCGCGGTCAACGTTCTCCGCGTCCGCGGGACCCGACGGCGAGGCGAGGCCCACGCGGTCCCCCGCCTTCAGCCGTCCGAGTTCCGGCCGCGCCGCGCCAGCGTCCGGCCGTGCGGCAGCAGGTTCCGCCACCACCGCCGCGGGGCCGGGTGTTCGGCCCAGTGTCATCGGGCGACCTCCGGCTGCACGGCGTCAGCGAGGTTCCCTGAGCTCGTCGGTACCACGCTCAGCAGTTTCCGCGTGTACTCGTGCTGCGGGTTCAGCAGCACGTCCTCAACCAGTCCCTCCTCGACAATGCGCCCTTCGTACATGACCACCACGCGGTCGGCGATGTTCCACGCCAGCCCGAGGTCGTGGGTGATCACGAGCGCGCCGAGGCCGAGTTCGCACTTCAGCCGCAGGAACAGGGCAAGAACGCCGGCGCGCACCGAGGCGTCGAGGCTCGCCACGGGTTCGTCGGCAACGAGGAACTCGGGGTCGAGGGCCAGCGCACCGGCGATGACAACGCGTTGGCGCTGCCCGCCCGAGAGTTCCTGGGGGATGGCGGTGAAGTACTTCTCCGGGGGGTTCAGTTCGGCCTTGGCCAGCGCCGCCGCCACGAGCTCGCGTTCGTCTCCCGGAAGGTGGTGAAGGCGCGGGCCCTCGGCCACCGCCTCGTACACAGAGTGCTTCGGGTTCAGCGCCGCTGTGGGGTCCTGCAGGACGAACTGCACGGCGCGGCGGTAGGCCTTGAGCGCCTTGCTCCGGTGTTCGAGCGCCTTCCCCCGGTACAGGACCTCTCCGCTTGTGGGTTTCTGCAGCCCGAGGAGCGTCCGGGCCAGTGTGGTCTTGCCCGAGCCCGACTGCCCAACCAGTGCCACGATCTCACCGGCATTGCAGGTGAGGTTGACGGCGTCCACGGCGTTCGTCCCACCCCCGCCGCGCCCACCGAACCGAACCGACAGGTTCCGGGCTTCGAGCACCGGCGACGGCACGGCAGGATCCGTCGCTAGCGCAGTGGAGACTCCGGACGGTGACGGCGCGGCGGTTCGCCCGGCGTCGTCCAACCGACCCGCACCCGGCGCGTTGGGGGCCGTGTAGGTGGGAAGCCGCAGCCGGGACGAAGGGTCGCCGATGGTGGGGAACGCCGACGCCAGCGCCGCCGTGTGGGCGTGCTGCGGGTTCCGCATCACCTCCGCGGATGGGCCCTCCTCGACGATCCGGCCGTCCTGCATCACCACGATCCGATCGCAGGTCGCGGCGAGCACGGAAAGGTCGTGGCTGATCATGATCAGCGAGAGTCCGCGGTCACGCACCAGGGAGGTGAGCAGATCGAGCACCTGCGCCTGCACGACGACGTCCAGCGCCGTCGTCGGCTCGTCGGCGATGAGCAGTTCGGGTTCGCACGCGAGGGCCATCGCCATCATGATGCGCTGTTTCTGCCCTCCCGAGAGCTCGTGCGGGTAGGAAAGACCCTTCGAGGTGGAAAGGCCCACCTGCTGAAGCAGTTCGTTGACGCGGGCGATCCGCACCGCTTCGTCCTTGTATTTGCTGCTGTCGCCGGTGGCGTGGATGCGCAGGGCTTCGGCGATCTGGTCGCGGACCTTCCGCACCGGGTTGAGCGAGTGCATTGCGCCCTGGAAGACGATCGCCGCTTCGGTCCAGCGGACCGAGCGCAGCCTGCCCCAGCTGAGCGTTGAGATGTCGTCCTCGCCGAGCAGGATCCTGCCCTCGATTGTGGCGTTGGCGGGCAGGAGCCGGAGCACCGATACGGCGAGGGTGGACTTCCCACACCCTGACTCCCCCGCGATGCCGACGGTGGCTCCGGGCTCGACGGTGAGGTTCACGCCGTCGACGGCGGTGACGGTTCCCCGTCCGCCCTCGGTCTGCGTGGTGTAGGTGATGCGCAGGTCCTTGAGTTCGAGCCGGGCCATTAGCGTCCTCGCAGGGTGGGGTTGATGACGGATTCGAGGGCGCGTCCCACGAGCGTGAAGCACAGGACCACGATCACGATGGCGACGCCGGGGGGAAGCACGTACCACCAGTAGCCGCCGGTCGCGGCGCCGGTGTCGAGGGCGGATTTGAGCATCGCGCCCCAGGAGATGCTGCTCGGATCGCCGAGCCCGAGGAAGGACAGCGTTGATTCGGCGATGATTGCCGAGCCGACGGTCAGGGTGGTGTTCGCCAGGACCAGCGGCATGACGGCGGGAAGCACGTGCCGCCCGATGACGTGCCCGTCCGAGGCGCCCAGCGCCCAGGCCCGCTCAATGTAGGGCCGGGCTTCGACGGTGAGGGTCTGGGAGCGCACCAGACGGGCGGTTCCGGCCCAGGAGGTGACGCCGATTGCGACGACGATGGTGAGGATGCCGGGGCCGATGACGCTTGAGAGCACGATGGCGAGCACCAGCCCGGGAACCACGAGGAAGAAGTCGATCAGGCGCATGAGTACGGCTTGGGTGGGGCCGGTGAAGTGCCCTGCCGCCATGCCCATGACCGTCCCGATCACCATCGAGACCAGGGTTGCGGCGAAGCCGACCACAAGGGAGATGCGGGCGCCCCAGATCAGCAGCGCGAGCACCGAGCGTCCGGCGGGATCGGTGCCGAGCGGGTTGGCCAGGCTTGGCGGTTCGTTGCGCCCGGCGGTGACCTGGGTGACGTCAAGGACGCTGGCCGGGGCGAACAGCGGAACCGTGAGGGCAAGGGCGACGACGGCGAGCAGGATGATCAGCCCGGCCAGCCCCGAGCGTTGGCGGGCGAACTCCTTCCACCCGTCGGCGAGGGACTGCCGGCGGCGTGCCGCGGCGACGTTCACCCGCGGTGCGGCCGGCCGGGGCGGGGTTCCGGTTGCGGTGCTCATGCGGCGCGCAGCCGCGGGTCGAGGACACGGTAGAGCAGGTCTGCGAGGAAATTCATCACAATCACAATCGAGGAGAAGACAACGAAGGTCCCCTGGAGGAGCGGGAAGTCGGGGGCGGAGAGGCCCTGGAAGGTGAGCAGCCCCAGCCCGGGCCAGGAGAAGACCGTCTCAACGGTCACCGCTCCGCCAACGAGCCCGCCCAGGGTGAGGAAGATCAGGGTGACCGTGGGCAGCAGTGCATTCGGCACCGCGTGCCTGCGCCGCACTTCGTCTTCGCGCAGGCCCTTGGCGCGGGCCGTCATGAGGTAGTCGGAGGTCATCTCATCGAGGAGGGAGGCGCGCATGACCATCAGGTACTGGGCGTAGACAACGGCGACCATGGTGATCACCGGCAGGGTCATGTGCCGGATCACGTCCCACACGAGCGGCAGCCCGGTTGCGGTTGTGCCGGCCGTGACGATCCCGCCGGTGGGGAACCAGTGGAGCCCGCCGCCGAAGATCAGCAGCAGGATCAGGCCCAGCCAGAAGGTGGGGACGGACCAGAAGATCAGGGCCAGCCCGGTCTGGGTCTTGTCGAAGAGGCTCCCCCGCCGCCAGGCGGCGCGCTGGCCCAGCCAGAGCCCGAGCACCACGGAGATCAGCGCCGCGGTGCCGGTCAGCAGGAGTGTCGGACCGAGGCGGGTCCCAATCAGGTTCAGGACCGGCTCGTTGTAGGTGTAGGAGTAGCCGAGCCGGCCCTGGAGCAGGTCGGTGATGTAGCGCAGGAACTGGGTGAGCAGCGGGTCGTTGAAGCCGAGCTGTTCGCGCAGCAGGTCCATTTGTTCCGCGCTGACCCGGCGCCCCTCCGCCATTGAGCGGACGGGGTCGCCGGGCAGGATGCGGAACGCGAAGAACCCGAGCAGGACCACCATGACCAGGGAGATCGCCGCCCCGCCCGCCTTCAGGGCGGCGTAGCGGAGCCACGACGACGCCCGGGGCGGTTCATCCGGTGCCGGTCCCCCGGGGGTGAGGTCCTGGGCGCTGAGCGTCGACATTACTGCCGGTCGTCTGCGGTGGCGCGGCGGCGCTTGGCGAAGAAGAACGCGCCGAGCCCGCCCAGGGCAAGGACGCCGACCACGGGCACGATGACCGCCGCGGGGTTGACGCCGGAGGTTGCCCCTGCGGATTCAATCGAGGCGACCGGTGTTGCGCTGTAGATGCCCCACGGCCCGTTCTGCGCCAGGATCACGCCGCCCTCCTTGGGCTGGGTGGTGAAGGCTTCGAACTTGTCGGACCGGTAGGCCTCAAGCGAGTCGGCGTAGAAGAGGACGTTGTTGACCGCGGCGTTGTAGATCAGCTTCTGGGCCTCGACGACGAGCTCGCTGCGGCGTTCCTGGTCAAGCTCGGTGTGCTGTTCCTTGTACACGGCGTCGAACTCCGGGGAGCACCAGTTGGACTCGCTCGTTGCGCCGGTGCCGTCAGCGTTGGGGCGCGAGGAGCACTGGTTGATGGAGAGCTGGAAGTCCGGGTCCGGGCCGATGCCCCAGCCGGTGAAGTACATGTCGTAGTTGCCGAGGATCGAATCGTCGTTCAGCTGGCCGGGGGCCTTGATCTCGGTCGTTGCCTCGATGCCGATATCGCGCAGCCACGGGACAACGTATTCGGCCATCTGCGCGTGGGTCGGCTTGCTGTTGCTTCCCGCGAGGCGCAGCTTCAGCGGCTTTCCCTCCTTGTCGAGCCGGATTCCGTCGCTGCCCATTTTGTAGCCGGCGTCGTCGAGGATCTTGTTCGCCGCCTTGGGGTCGAAGCTGTACGGAAGCTTTTCGTCGGTGTTCCAGTGGTACAGCGGGTAAAGGGCCGGGATCTCACCGGTGGCGCGCTCCCCCAGACCTTCGAGGACCTTCTCGAGCAGTGCTTCATTGTCGATGGCGCGGACGATCGCCTTGCGCAGTTCGATGTCGTGGAGCGCCGGGTTGCCGTCGCCCATGAGCTTGCCCTCGGCGTCCTTGGTGCCCGAGTTGATGTTGAGCGCCTGGTAGCGGCGGCCGGCACCGGCGTTGACCGTGATGTTGTCCTTGCCCTCGAGCGCCTTGTACTGGGCGGGGGTCAGGTCGTTGACCACGTCAAGTTCCCCGTTGAGCAGGGCCTGCACCGCGGCGTCGCTGGTGCGGTAGGGAACGAAGGTGACGGCGTCGACCTTGGCCTTGCCCTTCCAGTAGTTGGGGTTCGCCTTCATCCGGACGCCGGAGCTGGGGCTGTAGTCAACAACGGTGAACGGTCCGCTGCCCACCGCGTCCTTCGCGTTTTCGAAGGTTGCGGGGTCCTCGACCTCGGACCAGATGTGTTCGGGAACGATCGCCAGGTCCGCGCCGGGGTTGGGAGCCTGGGCTTCCTCGAGGGTGATGACGAGCGTCTGGTCATCGACCGCCTCGACGGACTCGACGTTGTCGAGCAGGGAGCCGTTTGCCTGCTTCAGGGCGTCGTTCTCCGCGATGGCGTTGAAGGTCCAGGCGGCGTCGCGCGCCGTCAGCGGTTCGCCGTCGGACCATTTGCGGTCCTTCGGGAAGGTGTAGGTCCATTCGGTGCCGTCTTCCGAGGTTTCCCAGGACTCGGCGAGGCCGGGGACGATCTCGTTGTTGTCGGCACCGTAATTCACGATCCCCTCGTACTGCAGCACCATGATGTTCGTGCTTGCGGCGAGCACGCCGAGGAACGGGTTGAGTGAGTCGATGTCACCGGTCAGGGCGAGCTTCAGGGTTGTCGCATCCGCCGGTTCGGCGGTGGCCGACGCCGCTGGTGCGCTCAGCGCGCCGGGCACCAGGACCAGCGCCGCGGCCATGAGGCTGGCGCCCGCGCGTCGGCGGAACCGGCCGCTCCTGCGTCCGTCGGGAAACTGTCCGCCGGCGGGGGCGGGAGTGGAACTCGATTCCATGGGTTTCTCTTTCGCTAGTGCCTGCCAGCTGATGCTCATTACCGGGCAGATCTCCGTTGACCTGTGCAGTCACCGCACCGGGACGCCGGTGTAAACAAGTTACACATGTGACTGTTGTGATGCAAAACACTTACAGGGGTGTGTTGTGACCCGCGATACAGTCGTGGTTTAGGCTTTTCCGACCCCATACCGATCTCCCGGAGGAACTGATGGCAGGAATCGATACGGCGGAACTGTGCGCCGCCCTCATCCGCTTCGATACGAGCAATTACGGTGAGGGCAAGAGCGAGGGCGAGCGCGGTGCCGCCGAGTTCATCTCCTCCCTGTTGGTCAATGCCGGGTATGAGCCGCAGCTCCTTGGGCCGACGCCGGAGCGCGCCTCGGTCGTCGTACGCGTCCCCGGAGCGGACCGAACCCTTCCCGGGATCCTCGTTCACGCGCACCTCGACGTCGTGCCGGCCGAACCGGAGCAGTGGAACCTCGACCCGTTTGCCGGGGAGATCCGTGACGGCTACATCTGGGGCCGGGGCGCAAGCGACATGAAGGACATGGTCGCGATGACCCTGGCCACCCTCCTCCAGTGGGCAGCGGACGGCACCGGCCCGCAGCGCGACGTCGTGGTCGCCTTTGTTGCCGACGAGGAGGACAAGGGCGACTACGGCGGGCTCTGGCTGGTGGCCGAACACCCGGAACTGTTCGCCGGGGTGGAGGCGGCAATCGGCGAGTCGGGCGGAGTGCCGACCTTCCTGACCTCGGAGTCCGGCGAGGAGGTGCGGCTCTACCCGGTGGCGGCCGCTGAGCGCGGCACGATGCACATGCGGATCACCACCACCGGGACCTCGGGACACGGCTCGCGCCCGAACGCCGACAACGCGGTCACCCACCTGCTCCGGGCACTGCACCGGGTCACCGAGTACGCGTGGCCGATCGTTCTCACTCCCACGGTGCGGGCCTACCTCGAGCAGACGTGTGCAGCCCTGGGCTTTCCGGCCGACCTCACCACCGACGAGGGCGTTGAAGCCGCGGTGGTGCGGATGGGTGACGCGGGCGCCGTGGCGCGGACGACCATCCGGTGCTCGGCCACGCCGACGGTGCTCACCGCCGGGTACAAGGTCAATGTGATTCCGGGAACCGCTTCAGCCGAGCTCGACGTCCGCTGCCTGCCGGGCACCGAGGAAGAGACCCTCGCAGTGCTCGATGGCCTGCTGGGCGAGCGGATCACGCGGGTTTTCCTCTCCCACCAGGGCCCGGTGCAGGCGCCTGTCGATTCCCCCTGGTTCGATGCGATGCGGGCGGCGCTGCAGCGGCACGACCCCGCCGCCGTCGTTGTTCCGCGGTGCATGGGCGGCGGGACCGACGCGAAGGCATTCACTCCGCTGGGCATCGCCTGCTACGGCTTTTCGCCGCAGGGCGCAGACCCTGAGGGCAGGACGCCGGACGGTGTGCACGGTATCAACGAGCGGGTTCCGGTCCACGGCGTGGTCACCGGTCAGCGGATCCTGCAGGACTTCCTCGGCAGCGTCTGACGCGTTGCTTCCATTCTGGCCACTCCTGCCCTCCGACCAGCCCCCGTCAGTGGGCATATCCGGATATGCCCACCGATCGGTCACAACCAGTGGGCCGAAGTGGCCGGGCATGCCCCCTTCGAGACGGCCAGGAAGCCGCTCAGCCCGTCCCCTTCCACACCCGCTGCCACCAGGAGCGCTTGTCCTGCAACGGGGGCTCCTCCGGCGGGGCCTCGGCTGCCTTGGCCGTGCGGCGTTCGCGCCAGCGCTGCACCTCGCTGTCGACGTCACGGGTCTTCGTGATCACCGGCGGTCCCCCGAGGAGCTGCCTGCGGGCGTCGATCACGCGGGTGTTGAAATCCTCGACGAGGTCGCGGACCTGCTTCTCGGTGTAGAGACGGTCGAGGCGGCCGTCGAGTTTGGCGTCCTCGGTCCGCAGCAGGATCGCCTTCGGCCCGAGCCCGGTGAGGTTCTCGCGCTGAATCAGGCCCTTGACCCACCAGTCGGGGTCATGGGCCTCCCCCAGCCCCGGAATCGGCTTACCCGCGTACTCCAGGTTGTCCCAGTCGCCGCGGGCCATGGCCTCGCGCACGAGGTAGTCGGCGCGGGCGGCGCCGTCCTTGCGGCGCGCCCGGCGGGCGAGTGCCTCATCGTCCGAGACCGGGCGCCCCCGCTCGTCCTCCGCCTCGGCCTTCCGCCGCTGGGCGAGGTACGCCTCGGGGTCCCCGGATTCCCGGGCCGCTCGGTACTCGGCCACGCGCTGCATCCTGCGCTCATATTCGCGGGCTGCTCTGCTGTCCATCGGCGGTCACCGTCTTCCGTGCACCGGAGGCTCGACAATTTGCCCTATCAAGTATTCCGAGTGCCGCGGGCACGGGCAACCTGGGCCCCCCGCGCCGCTTGCCGGCACCTAGGCGCAGGCTGTGATTTCGAAGAGCGTCCGGGTCCCGTCGGAGTGGACGGGCCGGAATCCGGTGCCGGTCGGCACATCGTAGAACCCGGGCCAGTCCTCGAGGCTTGTGCTGCCATGTGATCCGCCCGGCTGGTCCTGGTAGAAGTGCGTTGCTCCGACCTCCCGGATAGCCGCGCAGACGGTCTCATCCTCGTGCAGCCGGTTGAACGCCGTGCGCAGGAGCGCCTTCGCGGCGCTCGTCCCTGCCGCCGAACCCAGCTGTGGGTACACCACCTGCCGGCCGGTGAGCGAATAGAAAAAGGTTTCGCCGTTGAACGGGTCGCCGATCACGACGGCGTCCTCCGGCAGCAGCACGCCCGCCCGGGTGATGAACTCCTGCTCCCCGCGCGATAGGTTGCCGTTGCCGGGCTGCTCCGCGGCCGTGTAGTTCTGGGCGGCAACCGCCACGCGGTCGGCCGAGCGGAAGTTCGACGAGCCGAAATACACAGCGGCAACGACGACCACGGCGACGACGGCGGTCACCGTGGTTTCCCTGCGGTCCGGCGCGGCACCCTTCGGCGGCGCATTTTTCCGCTGCAACCAGGCCCGGGATACCGCCGCCGCAACCGCCCGCGCGATGAGGGCCACCGCCAGCGCCGCGAGGATGCTGCCGGTCATCGCGATGAAGGGAGCAATCCGTTGCGTGTCCTTGTACCAGACCCCAGTCAGCCATCGCAGCGGGCTCTCCGGACCGGCGGCAAGCACGTAGAGCGCCACGAAGATCAGCCAGGCAACGGCCAGCGGCCACCCCCTGCGGAATACAACCGCCGCGAGCGCCCCGAGGATCACCGACACGCCGACGGCAAGGTTGAAGTTCTCCGGCGTCGGCGGCACGAGCGCCGGGAACCGGGGCAGATCGAAGAAAGCGAGGGCAAGCGAGTCGGGTATCTCGGCCCGGACCGTCCGCGGGTATGCCAGCACCCGGGCAAGAACCCGGGAGGAACCCAGCAGGAGGCCTCCAGCAACCACGACGACGACCCCTGCCCCCGTTGCGGCAAGCGTCCGCCGCCGGTTGCCTCGGAGCGCCCGCAGGTACAGCGGGCCTCCGGCGGCTAGGGCAAAAGGAAGCGCTGCGGCGGCAAGTGCGAAGACAACACTTGGGTGGGCCGCGGCGCATCCCGCCACCACTGCGCCCGCGATCAGGACGAGCAGAAGCACGTCCCTCCGGCTCCGCGGCTCAGCACCGGCCGTCCGTCGAAAGAGCAGCAGGATCACCGCGAGGGCGGCCGGAGCAAGCGCCGTGGCCAGCCCGTTGGGCCACTGGCCGCTGCGCAGCAGCTGGGAGAACGGGTAGCTGACGAAGGACGCGGCAAGGACCGGGGTGAGCGCCCACGCCGCTGGGACGCGCGGCAGCACCACAGAGGCGAGGAACGCCAGACCGGCCGGCCAGAGAATCCCGCCGATCACCAGGGCCGAGGCGTTCGCTGCCTCGACGAGGTTCCCGGGATACAGGGCAACGAGGCTGTGCCAGCCTGCCGGGTAGAAGGACGGCCGTCCGCCGCCGAAGATGGGTGTGAGGCTGAAGGGGGTTGCCTCGCCGGTGTCCCGAATCCATTGCAGGGCGTTGGAGTGGAAGATCGGGTCCCAGCCCTGTGAGGCTGTTCCAATGCTGCCCATTCCCCGCAGGAGGGCGAGGGTGGTCAGGCCGGAACCGACAACGATCCCGGCCCCGACTGCGAAACCGGTGGCCGCCGTCGTGCGCTGAAGCAGCGGCTGGTCGAGCCGTACCCACCGCCCCGCCAGCCACACTGCGGCCACGCAGACGGCAACGAAGATTCCCGCCGTGGCTGCGGTCCACGGTATGCCAGCCGCGGCAAGGACCAGGGTGCCGAGGGTGAGCAGAAGCACTGTGACCGCGGGCCCGAGTGCAAGCGCCGAGGGCCAGCCGATCCGCAGCGGAAGCAGGGCCAGCGTGCCTGGAAGGTAGAACGCGAGGAGGAGGAAAAGGACCAGCTGGCCCAGGTGGAGGAGATCAGGCAGGGAGGCAGGCACGCGGAGGGACGGGCTTTAGCGTGCCACCTTGTTCCGGAAGGTGGCACCCAGCACTCCCCCGAGGAAGCGGGTCCCTCCGGGAGTCGATGCCGGGTTGCCTGCCGCAGCGGGATAGATCCGCTGGGCTTCGGCGGCCTTCTCGGCCACGAGCTCGGGCAGGTTGTAGCCAAGGTATCCGCGCTCGTCGGGCATCGCGGGAGCCTCCGCGTCGAGCGTGAGGTTCCACCCGCTGCCCAGCGCCGTCAGTGACTGGTGCTTGATGTCGTAGTAGCCCTCCTTCATGCCGACGCCGATGCCGCGGGCGCCCGCCGCGGCGGCCAGGAGGTGGAAGTGGAAGCGGCTTGTGACCCAGGTCTGGTTGGCCGAAAGCGGAAGTCCGTGGACCCAGATGTGGGAGAACGGAAGGAAGTGCTCCTCGGGGATCAGGTCGGCGAGGTGGTCGTACGCAGCACGGTCGGTTCCGGGAATCGCCTCAAGGTAGTAGACCTTGCGGCCTTCTCCGAGCGCCTGCTTGACTTCACGCCGGGCGATCTCGACGGCGGCGTCGAACCGCTCGGGGTCGACTGTGTCGTTCTGGATGCAGACGTAGAGGCCGTCGGCGTCGCCGGTCCGTTCGATTTCGGCCGTGACGCCGAGGAAGGCGTCGTCGAGGCCGCGCGGGATCCCGTAGGCGGCCGCGCCGGCATCGTCGCGGGCCGTGGCGGAGGTGAAGCCATCGAACATTCCAGCATCAAGGGTGCCCGCGCTGAAGACGGGCAGCAGGCCCTGTCCGGTGGCGTAGAGCCGCGCGCCGGTCACATCACGGACCGCACGCATCGCGTGGATGAGCCCGGCGTGGTGCGGCCAGACGTCATTGAGGAAGCCACCGCCGATGAGGTGGAGGGACTCCGCCTCGCGCAGCTTGAGCAGGCCCACGTCGTAGTTCGGCGAGCCCAAACCGGTGACACGGGCCGTAATGATCTCAGCCGCCTCTTCGGCCGGCCGGTTTTCGTTCTCGTGGGCGAGCCGCCACAGGGTGTTGGTGATGCGGAGCTTGGGGTGCAGGCCGGCGAAGAGCACCTGCGCCGTGCCGGGCTGGGGGCAGTCGAGCCAGACTTCGTCGTCGGGCCGGGCTGTGGCCAGGTATTTGAGCCAGGACGCGGCAATAAACTCGTCACCGAAATTAGGGTGACCAGACGGACCGATGAGGTAGATGAGACCCGATTGCATGGGAAGAAGCATAACGTAAGCCTTCGCCGCAGCCGCCCGGCACACCCCGGTGTTCCCAGTTCCGGCCCTGCCTGTCAACCCAACTCTTGGGGTGCGGCTGCCGCCTACCGGTCAGTAGGATCGAAGGACTGCTCTGCCGCAGCCACCCGGAGCGCGGACACCGAGCAATACCCCAAAAGGAGAACACCATGATTGGATTCATCGTTGCCGGGCTCATCATTGGAGCCCTCGCCCGCCTCGTGAAGCCGGGCAAGCAGAACCTCGGCCTTCTCGCCACCCTGCTGCTGGGCCTCGTCGGCTCGATCATCGGCGGCAGCATCGCAAGTTTCCTCGGCACGGGAAGCATTTTCGAACTTAACGTCTTCGGCTTCATCGTCTCGGTCATCGCCGCCGTCCTGCTCATCGGCGTTGCAGAGAGCATGTCCGGCCGCCGCAGGGTCACGCGCTAAGGACACCTCCGCGGCGTGGGCGGCGGCGGTGCGGCCGTTACCGCGTGCGCCGAAAGCTTCCCAGCAGTTTCAGGATGCCGGCGGTGACGAACTCAAGCGGCGCACTGTCCGCACCGGCTGCGGGCGTCTCAATTGCCGGCTGCACGGCGGGGGCCTCAACGGCCGCCGGCCGCGCTGCTGGTGCCTGTAATGCAGCCGGTAGAACCGGCCCGGCGCTTGTCGCAGGAGCCAGCCACGCGAGAAGCTGCTTCTCGCTGACGGCCTGAATCGACTGGCCCGCCTCGATGTACTGAAGCGCCTTGCGTTCCTTGCCGCTGTCGGTGCTGATGACAACCCGGGCGGTTCGAGGGTCCTGCCGCCCAATCACGAGCATCGTTGTCTTCTTCGTGATGTTCTTGGCGTTGGCCGCCCCGCGCTCGGCGATTCGAGCCATGGCATCGGGGCGGTCGACGGTCAGGAGCTCTCCGGTGAAGACCACAACCTGGCCGAACAGCGGATGCGTGGGATCGGCGTCGGGGTTCGGCTGGGGAAGCTCCGCCAGCGCGGGCTCGCTGCGGTAGCGGTGCGAGCCCGTGGACTTCGGCGCCTTGGCCGGCCACAGCAGGTCGAGGGTGTGGAGGCCGTCCCTACGGGCGATGGCCAGCACGGCGTTGGCGCACGTCTCGGCGTCGCTGCCGGCGTCGTGGTGGTTGAAGCTGCTCAGCCCCAGCGCTTCCGCCACCTGCGGCAGCCGGTTCACCTCGAGGTCCAGCCGGCGCCGCGCCAGGTCCAGCGAGCAGTGGAACTGGACGTCGGGCACCTCGAGGCCCGTCTCCGCACAGGCGCCCCGGAACACCGAGCGGTCGAACGAGGCGTTGTGCGCAATGAGCACGTCAGAGCCCAGGAAGCTCAGGATCCGCTCCAGCGACGTTTCCCATGAGTCGGCGCCGGTAACGTCCTTCGGGCGGATTCCATGAACCGAAATGTTCCTTGGATCGAAGTTCCCGGTCCCGGCCGGGGGCCGAACAAGCCAGCTGAGTGACTCGGTGACCACCCCGGCCCGGACCTTGGTGAGCCCGACCGCGCAGACCGACCCGCGCTTGCTGTTGGCCGTCTCGAAATCGATCGCGGTGAAGTTAAGGCTTTGCACTCGTCCCCTTGAGCTTGTACGTGCGGAACCTCGCACGAAGCCCAGAAGAGCCTATACCGCCTTACCCTTCCCGAGGGAACGATCCGCTGCCTCCCCCGACCGCCAGAGGAACTCGGGCACTGTTCCGTTGATCTCCCAGTCGCCGACGATCCGCGCCTTGTAGATCACGGGGTTGTGGGAGGAGATGGTTCGCGCGTTGCGCCAGTGGCGGTCCAGCTGGAGGCCCTTCCGCGTGGAGGAGGCTCCGAGTGCGTTGAAGATCGTCGTCGCGGCGCGCTGCACCTGCTCGGTGACGACGATCTGCGCCTGCGAGGAAGCGAATTCCACGGCGACGGCGGCGGCGTTCGCCTCCTCGGGCGGCAGGTTCCCATGCGCTTCGCAGGCCTCCTGCACCAGCTCAGCCACCCGCAGCGCAGCAGCCTCGGACGCGAACGCGAGCGCCGAGACTTCCCCCACAACTTGCTGCACCTGGATGTCTTCGCTGGGTCGTGTGCCGTTGCCGTGGCTGAACGTGCGGGTCCGGCCGCGCACCTCGGAAGCGACGTCGTTGACGGCCGCCCGGGCGATACCGGCGAGCGTCGCAACGTGGATGAGCTGGTAGACGCCGGTGTTGTACGGCGGGTGCTCGGTTTCGGTGATCACGTCGGCTGCCGGAACGACGACGTCGCGGAATACCGAGGTGCCGCTCGCCGTCAGCCGCTGCCCGAACCCGTCCCAGTCGTCGATCACTTCGACGCCGGGCGCATCGCGCCGCACCAGGGCGATCACGTCGACCCCGTCGGGCGTGCGCGCACCGGTCTGGATCCAGTCGGCGTAAAGGCTCCCCGTTGTGTAGTACTTGGTTCCATTGACCCGGTAGTTCTCGCCGTCGCGCGTGATCGTGGTACTCACGCCGCCGACGGCGACCGGACCGGTCTCGGTCCACGCGTTGCCGAGCACCGCCCCGCCGGCGACGCGCCGCAGCCACCCGGCGTCGTCCGCGTACAGCCGGTCCTCGACGAACGCGACGTGGCAGCGCAGGGCCTGGGCGAGGTTCGACTCCGCCGCGGCGAGCTCGATCAGCAGCCGGAAGAACTGAGGTGCTGAAACTCCTCCGCCGCCGTATTTGACCGGGACCCGCAGCGACGTGAACCCGGTGTCAGCGAGCTGGCGCACCTGGCGGTGCAGGAGGATGCGGTCGGTTTCCCGCTCGGCCGCCCCGGCGGCGATCTCCTCGAAGAGGAGACGGAAGCGGGCGGCCAGGGCGGCGTAGGTGGCAGGTGCGCCCTGGGCAGGCGTGGCGTGAAGTGTTTCGGTGGTCATCGGCTGACTCCTTGGAAGATCGTCGTTGTCAAAGTTGTCGTTGCAGGGGTGGTCACGCGCCGGCCCCCTGCCTCGAAAGGGCGCTGCGGTACGCCGAACCGGGATGGGTGGGCGGCAGCAGCGGCCCGTTGCCGGGGAACAGCCGCTCGCGCAGTGTCGATTCGGTGTACGACCTGCGGTAGCGGCCGCGCTTCTGCAGTTCCGGCACCAGCAGCTCAACGATGTCGGTGAAGGTTCCGGGCGAGAGGAACTGCACGATGTTGAAGCCGTCCACATCGGTGAGGTCAACGATCTCCTCGATCCGGTCGGCCACCTGTTCGGGCGTTCCTGCAATGAAGAAGTCGCTCCTGCGCGGGTCGGAGAAGGTGTCGATGATCTCGTACGCCTTCTTCCGGTTGGGCCCTGTGGTGAACTCGGCTTCGAAGGACTGTGAGTGGTCGCGGCCCACGTACTCGAGGTAGGCCTCCGTCTCGGCGGATTTGAGGTCGATGCCCGATCCCCCACCGAAGTGAACGAGGTGCCCGACGACGTCGCGCAGCCGCACCACCTCCTCGACCTTCCGGGCCACCTCCGCCTCGGTCTCGCCGAGCACGATGTTCAGCGAGGTCAGGACCTTCACGGCGTCGCGTCCGCGGCCGGCGGCTTCTGCGCGGGTCCGCAGGTCGGCGACGTCGTCGGCCACCCGTGCAACTGTCTGTGAACTGACGAAGACGGCTTCTGCGTGCCGTGCGGCGAAGTCCTTCCCGCGGCCCGAAGAGCCCGCCTGGTAGATCACTGGCGTCCGCTGCAGGGACGGCTCGGACAGGTGCGGGCCGTCGACCGTGAAGTACTTTCCGGAGTGCCCGATCTCGCGCACTCCGGCCGGCTCGGTGTAGACGCCGCGGGCGCGGTCGCGCACGAGGGCGTCGGCGTCCCAGGAGCCTTCCCAGAGCTTGTAGGAGACCTCGAGGTATTCCTCGGCGATGTCGTACCGGTCGTCGTGCCGGAGGTGGGCGGGGAGCCCGAAGTTCCGTGCGGCGTCGGGCAGGTATCCGGTGACGACGTTCCAGGCGACGCGTCCCTTGGTGAGGTGGTCGAGGGTGCTGAAGCGCCGGGCATTGCCGAAGGGCGGCTCGTACGTCGTCGAGAACGTCACGGCGAACCCCAAATGGGTCGTCACCGCGGCCATGGCGGGCACGAGGAGGAACGGGTCGTTGTTGGGCACCTGCAGTCCGCGTTCGACGGCGGGAGCGCGGCTCCCGCCGTACACGTCGTAGGTGCCCACCACGTCCGCGAGGAAGACTGCATCGAACAGCCCACGCTCCAGGAGCTTCGCGGTGTCGGTCCAGTACTCGATGTCGGTGTACTCGTGGCGCCGGTTCTCCGGGTGCCGCCAGAGGCCGTGGTTGATGTGGCTGACGGTGTTCATTTCGAACCCGTTGAAGTGGATTTCGCGGCTCATGCTGCACCTCCCGCCCGTGACGCGGCGGGGGCGGCGCGGTCGGGCATGTCGGGGACGGCGGCCAGCAGGGCCCGCGCGTACTCCGTTGTGGGCCCGGCGAACAGCGACGCCGCAGTCCCGGACTCAACCACGCGGCCGTCCTTGAGGACGAGGACGTCGTCGCTCACGTGGTGGATGACGCCGAGGTCGTGGCTGATGAAGAGGTAGCTGAGCGCGAGCTGTTCCTGCAGGTCCGCGAGGAGGTCGAGCACCTGAGCCTGGATGGAGACGTCGAGGGCCGACACCGGTTCATCGAGCAGCAGCACGCGGGGCTGCAGGGCGAGGGCCCGGGCGATCGCGACGCGCTGGCGCTGCCCGCCGGAGAGCGTGAGCGGGCTGCGGTGGATGAGATCCAGCGGCAGCCCCACCTGGCCGAGGAGTTCGGCCGCACGCTCGGTGCGCTCCCCCGGCGTCCCGACGGAGCCCGCGTCGAGGGCGTCGGTGATCACGCGCTCCACGCTGAACCGGGGGTCGAACGAACTCAGCGGGTCCTGGTTCACCAGCTGGATGTCGGGCCGGTGCGGGCGCCGCAGGGCTTCGGTGACGATCCCGCTTCCGCCGGGGTGGCCCACCCACGGCAGGCCGCCGAGGGTGACGATTCCGGCGTCGGGCTCGGTCAGCCCCAGTGCGATGCGTGCAGTTGTCGACTTGCCCGACCCGGATTCACCGACGATGCCAAGGGTCTTACCCGCCGGAAGGGTAAAGGAGACGTCGTCGACGACGGTGCGCCGGTCCCCGCCCGGTGAGGCGTAGGTCTTGACGAGGTTACGGGCCTCGAGGGCCGGAGCCTTCGGGGAGACTGCCGAGTGCCGGGGCGGACGCGCGGTGACCGTCACGCGCGGCACCGAGGACAACCGGGTCCCCTTGGCGGCCGCCGACGGGACGGCGTCGATGAGCTGGCGCGTGTATTCGTGTCGTGGGTTGCCGAGGACCTCCGACGCACGGCCCGACTCGACGATCCGCCCGTGCTGCATGACGGCGATCTCGTCGGCGAGGTGGCTGACGACGGCGAGGTCGTGCGAGATGAAGATCAGGCCCCTGCCCTGCTCCTTGAGCCCTGCCAGCAGCTCGAGGATCTGCGCCTGGACCGTTGCATCAAGCGCCGTCGTTGGCTCATCGGCGATCACGAGCCGGGGGTTCAACACTGTCGCCTGGGCGATGAGGGCCCGCTGGCGCAGGCCGCCCGAGAGCTCGCCCGAGCGCTGCCGCGCGCGGACCTCGGGGTCCGGAATGCCGGCGCCGCGCAGGGCGGCATGAACCCGCTCCTGGCGTTCGGCCTTGCCGCGGACGCCGTGGGCGCGCAGCGCCTCGTCGATCTCCTGGCCCACCGTGCGGAGGGGGTCGAGGGAGACGAGGGCGTCCTGCAGGACATAGCCGATGTCCTTGCCGCGCAGCCCGCGCCACTGCCGTTCGGAGAGGCGGGCGGCGTCGCGGCCGAGGACCTCGAGGCGGCCGGCCGAAACCCGCGCATTGGAGGCGTTGAGGCCGACGAGCGTGCGTGCCGTGACGGTCTTGCCGGAGCCCGACTCGCCGACGAGGGCGAGCGCCTGTCCCGGCGCGAGGGCAAGGGAGACGTCCTTCACGACGTCGACCGTCCCGCGCGGGGTGGAGAAGGAGACATTGAGGTTGTCGATGGCAAGGAGCGGCTGCTGGGTTGGGGTTGGGGAATTCGACATGCTCAGACCTCTGCTTCGAGTCGGCGCTGCAGGTGGTGGCCCGCAACGGTTGTGGTGAGTGCGGCTAGGGTGATGAAGATGCCCGGGAAGGCTGCGATCCACCAGGCAACCTGGAGGTAGTTGCGGCCGTCAGCGAGCATCGCACCCCATTCGGCGGCCGGCGGCTGGGCACCGAGGCCGAGGAAGCTGAGCGATGACGCCCAGACGATGGCCTGACCGATGCCGAGGGTCACGAGCACGAACAGCGGACGCGCCACGTTTGGGACGATGGTGTGCCACAGGATGTGCGAGCGCGACCGGCCGAGGGAAAGGGCTGTCTCAACGTAGGGGGCGGCCACCACCTGGAGGGTCTGGGTGCGCAGCATCCGCGCATAGCCGGGGGCGGTACCGATGCCCACGGCGAGGGCCGCCGTGACGACCCCGGTTCCCGAAACGGCGATCACGATCAGGGCCAGGAGCAGGCCCGGGAAGGCGAAAAGCACTTCGACGAAGCGGCAGATCGCCGAATCGAGCCATTTGCCGGAGACGCCCGCGGTGATGCCGAGCGCGCCGCCGAGGATCAGCCCGATGGCCGTGGCGGCGAGGCCGAGCAGCAGGGACTGACCAGTGCCGGCGATGACCCGGGAGAAGACGTCGCGGCCGTTCTGGTCGGTCCCGAAGACATGGGAGCCGCTCGGGGACTGGAAGGCGTTGGCGGGGTCGATCGCGAAGGGATCCTGCCGCAGAAAGAGGGACGGCGCGACGGCGGCAAGCACGAGGAAGGCCAGCAGTGCTGCGGCGATCCAGACGCCGATGGGCGTGCCGCGCACGAGGCGTGCCGTTCGCGAGCGGCCGGGAGCGGCAGGGGCGGTAGCACCGGAGCCGGTGCCCGCCGTCGTTGTGGGGTCGAGGGTGAGGCTCATGCTAGGAATCCCTTCGGGTTCGTGCGAGGGTCGACCACGCGGTAGAGGAGGTCCACCACGAGGTTCACGAGGATGTAGACGGCGGCGATGATGAACACCACGGCGAGGGTGACGGGCAGGTCCCGGTTCACGATGGCGTCAACGAGCGACCGGCCGAGCCCGGGGCGGGCAAAAATGATCTCGGCGACCACGGCGGAACTCACGAGCGAGCCGACCGCCCAGGCTGAGAGGGTGAGGCCGGGAAGGATCGCGTGCCGCAGCGCGTGGGTGATCCGGACGGCGGCGTCGCTGAGGCCGCGGGCCCGCGCGCTCAGGATGAACGGCTGGGCGAGGGCGTCTTCGAACGAGGACCGGGTGACCTGGGCGATGAACCCGGCGAGGGGAACCGCCAGTGAAAGCGCTGGCAGCACCAGTGAGCGGAACCCGTCGTTGCCGGCGACGGGGAACCAGCCGAGGATGACGGCGAAGACAACGGCGAGCATGATGCCCACCCAGAACTGGGGCAGCGAGGCGAAGAACACCTCGACGGCGCGGCCCACGCCGTCGAGCGTGCGCCCCCGGCCCACTGTCAGCAGGGTGAAGGCGAGGGCGATGGCCCACGCGAAGGCCAGGGCGAGGCCCGCGAGCTGAAGCGTGGGAAGGATCTGCGGGCCGATGATTTCGAGAACCGGAACCTTGAAGATGTACGAGACTCCAAAGTTGCCGGTGAGGAGCCCGCCAAGGTAGCTGAAGTACTGGACGACGACGGGCTGGTCGAGCCCGTACTCCGCCTTCACGGCGGCGACCGTTTCCGGTGACGGCGACGAGCCCGCGCCGCCGAGGATCGCCGTGATCGGGTCCCCGGGGGTGAGGCGGAGGACGAAGAAGGTGAGAGTGACGGCGGCCCAGAGGACGAAGAGGCTGCCGGCGGCCCGTTTGAGGACGACGCTGCCGGCCGTACCGGCCGTCGCCGTCGTTCGTGGTGCTGCGCTGAGGGAATCGAGGGAGGAGGTGCTCATTCTGAATCGACCGCCGTGACGTCGTAGAGGTAGGGAAGGGAGAGGCTCGGTTCGAGGGTGAGCGAGGTGAAGCGGTCGCTGCGGAGCGCCACCTGGCTTGCCTGGTTGTAGAGCGGGAGCTGGAGGGCGTTGGCGCTGATGATCCGCTGCGCCTCGTAGTAGAGGTCCTTGCGCACGTCCGGGTCGTCCGTGGCGAGGGCGTCATTGAGGATCGCGTCGAGTTCCGGATTGCGGAAGCCCGACCCGTTCGGCACGAAGCCCGCCGACTCGGTGTACTCGGAGGAGAACACGATGCGCAGGACATCGGCCGTGTTGGTGTTCCAGTAGTCGGCCCGGAGGTCGTAGTCGAAGTTGTTGCCGAGTTCGCTGACGCTCGCGCCGTCGCCATTCTCGATCAGCACCTCGAATCCGGCCTTCTTCGCGGTTGCCTGGATCTGGGTGACGAGGGCCTGGTGCGCGGTGGGCCAGGCGCCGGGCGTGTAGGGGAAGTGGACACTCAGGCGCTGGCCGTCCTTCACGCGGTAGCCCTCGTCGTCGCGCTCGGTCCAGCCTGCCTCGTCGAGCAGGCGGGCCGCTTCGTCGGGGTCCGGATCGTAGACGTTCTCGAAGTCCGGAGAGTAGAAGCCCGTTGTGGAGCTCAGCGGTCCCCCGGCGCGGGTCACCGTGCCGAAGTAGACGCTGCGGATGCCGGCATCGACGTAGGTGCTCAGAAGGAAAGCCCTGCGCACGTTGAGGTCGTCGAAAGGCGCCCGGGTGGTGTTGAGCATGAGGTTCGTCGGATTGCCGGGGCGGTCCTGGAGGATCAGTTCGACGTTTGAGTCGGCCTTCGCCTCGTCGAAGTGGACCGAGGGCATCAGGTCGAGGGCGTCAACCTGGCCTGCGCGCAGGAGACCGTAGCGGGTCGAGTCCTCGGGGACAATGCGCCATTCAATCTTTTCGATGTGCGCCGGCCCCTGGTGCTGCGCGTAGGGCGGCGCCGAGTTGTAGTTCTCGTTGCGGACGAGACTGACCTTGGACTGCGGGACGTAATCGGCGATCCGGTACGGGCCCGTGCCCACCGGTGCGTTGCAGTTCTCGGCCTGCGGGCGTTTGAGCGCCTGAGGTGACTCGATGCCGAGGAACGGCTGGGCGAGCACTTCGAGGAAGGCCGCATAGGGGCGGTTGAGGGTGACGACCGCCGTGGTGTCGTCGACGACCTCGGTGCCGACGTAGGGCTTGAGGTAGCCGCCGGCCGTTCCCGACTGCGTATCGGGATCGACCATGTGGTCGAGGTTGGCCTTGACCGCCTCTGCAGTGAGCTTCGTGCCGTCGGTGAAGTAGACGTCGTCCCGCACGGTGAAGGTGTAGGTGAGGCCGTCGTCCGAGACCGACCAGTCCGTGGCGAGCCACGGGTGGATGGTTCCCTCGGCGTCTTGGGACACCAGGGAGTCGAGGTAGTTCGCCGCGATCGAGGCCTGAGGCATATCGCCGTTGACGTGGGGATCGAGGCAGGAGATGTCCTTGCCCGTGGCGAAGACGAAGGTGTCATCCTCGCTTGCCGCCGCCGATCCTCCGCAGCCGCTCGTGGTGAGGATGAGGCCCGTGGCTGCTGCGAACAGGGCGAGGGCGCGGAGGGTCTTCGGGGAACTGGGGGTGTTGAGAATGCTGCGCTTGCTGAAAGTGCGGTGGCTTGCTGTTGTCACGCTGGGCTCCTGAATCATCGCCCGATGGAGGGCAAACAGGACAGCCAGTGACCGCCCGCGGACGTGCTGAAGCACGGCGGGGCAGACCAACGAAAGCGTGTAGCTTCTCCATCGGTCCTGGCAGTAGCACCGTTCTTCGCAGCTACACGAAGAGGGTTGCTGTGGCGTCGTCGATCCAGGTCTCTCGGCCACTCGGGATGGTTATGGCTACAGCTAACAGCATTGGAGCGCTCCTCCGCCACAGGCCCCGTCACAATCGGTCACGGGGTGGTCCTTTACCCGCGTTCCGGCGTTTGAAAGCATTATGGCGTGGAGGAAAACGAGATCATCGACTTCGTCTCAGACCTGCCCGGCGTCGTGACGCTCACCGCCGGAAAAGAGAACGGAGCACCCGAGGCAGCTTGGGGCGATACCTTCTTTTTCTACGACCCCGACGGCGATACTCCAGACAACAGGCGCTTCCCCTTCGCGACGATTGTCGTGAGCGATTATGAAGGCTTCGATACCGCCTCGAACCTGAATCGACCGGGCGTTTTCCGGCTCAATATTTCGGTGGGAAATAAGGAATATGAGTTATTGACCGGACATCCCGCGACAGATCATGCCCTGCACCTGGCCGACTTCGACTTCACAGCACCGGACCGCATCCTGCCGCATCCCGTCTACGGTTCGCAGGCATGGGTAAGCATCCTCAACCCTGGTGCCGCCACAGCCGAGCAGGCACGGTCTCTGCTGGTGCACGCGCACGGGAACGCTGTTCGACGCTACGACCGGCGGCACTGACAACGCCTCTGTCTCTTTCCGCTGAGGGAGGTATCGAGGCTCTCGCCTGAAATCATCTGTCACCTGCACGGGCGGTGACTGTGGGCCGGCAGAAGCAGGGATACGGTGCGGGCAGGAAAGGATCGCCCGAAACACCCTGCGTCCTCCCAGCAAGCAGGAGTACCGTTAATGGAGCAAGGGGGCAAAGCACCGTTGGAAGGCAAGCTCATGGCAAAGAAGTGGCTCCGTTGGCTCCCCGCTGGCATCGTTCCGGCGGTGATCGTAACAACGGCCGCCGTCGGGCCAACCCTCGCTGAGGCGAGCCCCCAGTTGCCGGAGAAGTCCGCCCAGGAGCTGCTCGAGCTCGTGTCCGACAGCTACGACAGCGCGTTCTCCGGAACGATCGAGCAGTCCTCCGAGCTCGGCCTGCCCGAGTTGCAGACAATGGGGCCCAGTGCCGGCAGCTCCGATGGCGCCTCGGCCGCCCTCGAACTGCTCACCGGTGAGCACACCGCCCAGGTCCACATCGACGGGCCCGACAAGGCACGCATCCAAGTGCAGGACCGTCTCGCCCAGCGCGACGCCATCCTCAATGACGACGAGGTCTGGCTCTACGACTCCCGCGCCCAGGAAGCGACTCACGCTGTGCTTCCGGACCGCGGCGAGGTGCTGAAGCAGCTCCCCGCCGATGCGCCGCGTACCCCCGCCGACCTCGCCGAGAAGTTCCTCTCCACAATTGATCCTTCAACCGAAGTCACCGTGGGAGACAACGCCCGCGTGGCCGGCCGCACCGCGTACGAACTGGTCCTCACGCCCGCCACGGCAGACACCCTCGTCGGTGCCGTATCGCTGGCCGTCGACTCCGAGACCGGCGTCCCCCTCAGCTTCACCGTCTCCGCGCAGGGCCAGGCCGAGCCGGCGTTCTCGGTCGCCTTCACCAGCATCGACTTCAGCGCCCCCGAGCAGAGCCTGTTCGAGTTCACTCCCCCGCCCGGCGCAACGGTGACCGAGGTACCGGTCAAGGAGCACCAGGACCATAAGGCCCAAAAGTCCGACGCCGCCAAGGACGAGCCCACTGTCATCGGCGAGGGGTGGAGCAGCATCGTCGCCCTGCCGGCCGGTTCCGCTTCGGATGCGTTCAGCGCGAGCCCCGGGTCCGAAGAGTCGGCCGAGGCACAGGCGCTGCTGGAGCAGGCCTTCACCCCGGTGGATGGCGGACGCGTGCTGCAGACCTCGCTCGTCTCAGTGTTCATCACCGACGACGGCCGGGTCTTCGCAGGCGCAGTCGGTGCCGACCAACTGATCGCTGCCTCACAGCAGTGACGCCACCGGCGCCGCAGGGGCAGGGCACCGGCCGACGTCGTCCGTTCCCGTCCGCCGCGCGCCCGTGAGCGCGCAGGGGGGCGGGCTCGCAATTGAGACCCGGGGGCTCACGAAGACGTTCGGCCACCAGCGCGCGGTCGACGACGTCGGCCTGAGGGTTCCGCAGGGTTCCGTCTTCGGCTTCCTCGGCCCGAACGGTTCGGGCAAGACGACAACAATCCGCATGCTGCTCGGCCTCGCCTCCGCCTCGAGCGGTGAGATCGAACTGCTCGGCGGGGTGATGCCCAACGCGGCCCGCGACGTCCTCCCCCGCGTCGGCGCCCTCGTCGAGGGCCCTGCCATCTACCCGTTCCTCTCCGGGCGGGCGAACCTGCAGCGGTTCGACGACGCCGACCGGCGCACCTCCCCCTCCACCCGCAACCGGCGCGTCGATGCCGCCCTGGAAAGGGTGGGCCTCAGCCATGCCGCCCGCAAGCCGGCCCACGCCTATTCGCTCGGCATGAAGCAGCGCCTCGGCATCGCCAACGCGCTCCTCACCCCGCGCGACCTGCTCGTCCTCGATGAACCGAGCAACGGCCTCGATCCGCAAGGCACCCGAGAGGTCCGCAGCCTCATCCGGTCCCTGGCCGACGGCGGCACAACCGTCTTCGTCTCAAGCCACCTCCTGGCCGAGGTGGAGCAGATGTGCACCGAGATCGCGGTCATGAGCGCCGGCCGCCTCGTGGCTCAGGGCACGCTCGACGAGCTGCGGGCGGAGGGCACTGCCCGGGTGCGGGTCCTCACCCCCGATCCGGGTGCTGCGCGCACGGTGCTCGCCAGGCTGGGGCTCGCCCCGGAACTCGACGGGCGCGACGACGTCGTGACGGCCGAGCTCACCGCCGACGACCTCAAGCCGGAGGCCGTCAACGCCGCCCTGGTGCTCGCCGATGTCCGCGTGCGCGGCTTCACTGTGAGCGGCGCCTCGCTTGAGGAACGCTTCGTGGCGCTGACCGGAGAGGGGTTCGACGTTGCCGGCTGACTCCGCACCCTCGCCGCATCCGCTTCCGCCCGCCGGGCCCGACCGGGTCCGTCCCTTCGCCGGGCGGGCACTGCTCCGCTCCGAGATCACCGTCCTGTTCCGCCGCCGCCGAACGTGGGCGATGCTCGCCGCGCTGGCCGCGATTCCGATCCTCATTGCGGTTGTCGTGCGCCTTTCAGACGGGCCGAGCCCCGGGCGCGGGCCGGCCTTCCTCGCCAGCATCACCCAGAACGGGCTGTTCGTCTCGCTCACCGCACTGACCGTCTCGATCCCGCTGTTCCTGCCCCTGACCGTTGGTGTCGTCGCGGGTGACACGATCGCCGGTGAAGCCAACCTCGGCACATTGCGCTACCTGCTTGTAGCCCCGGCCGGGAGGGTCCGGCTCCTGCTCGTGAAGTACGCGGGAGCTGCACTGTTCTGCCTGGTGGCGACGCTCGTCGTCGTGGGGGTCGGTGCACTGATTGGTGCCCTGCTGTTTCCGATAGGGCCGGTGACGCTGCTCTCCGGGGCCACGATCGGCTTCGGCGGGTACGCGGTGCGCCTGTTACTGCTCGCGCTGTACGTGACGCTATCGCTGCTCGGGTTGAGCGCCATCGGGCTGTTTATCTCAACGCTCACCACGGTTCCGGTCGGCGCCATGGCAGCTACGGCGGCGCTGGCCGCCGTCTCGCAGATCCTCGGCGCGTTGCCGCAGCTTGAGTGGCTGCACCCTTGGCTGTTCACCCATTACTGGCTGGGCTTTGCCGACCTGCTGCGGGAGCCAATCGTGTGGAACTCGTTTGGTGACAATGCGCTGCTACAAGGCGGCTACATAGCCGTGTTTGGCGCACTGGCCTATGGGCGCTTCAGCACCAAGGACATCTTGAGCTGAAGCGCCTTTGGGCCAGCTTCGGGTTTAGGGCTCCTCGTGGTCCAAAGCAGCCTCGCGAGTCCGCTCGTGGTACCACAGTGCGTGATCCAGTTCAGTGACTCCGACTTTCAGTTCTCGCGCAGCGGCCTTGACCACATTTCGAGCTTCTGGGGAACCAACGTTCCGTCCAGTCGCTCGCGACACCAGCCGCACGATCCACGTATCCGCCTTCACCCCAGGCTTCCCAAGAAGCATGCCCAAGTAGTCCCAGGTAACCGATCCAAGACCATGGACCGAGGTGTACGCTGCCTTCTGGTCGTGGTTTAGTGGGTCCAACTCCGCCGCAGTTCTCACGCCTGCCTGCACCAACTTGTTCGCCGCCTCCACGATGGCCGAGGCCTTTGTCCGTCCGCTCGTCAACTGGCCATTAAGGACAGCTTGAAGATCCCGCGGCGCGTGGTCGCCGAGCCTCGCAAGGCTGTTGGGAGAATGTTCATCGACAAACTCCTTGTAACGCTTCACTGCAGCGGGAATGCCTGCCTCTTCAGAACCATAGCTCGCACGGATGCTCAACACGGCGTCGATCAGGGCCGATTCGATCTGATCGGGCCACCCACCGGACCATGGCTTCCATTTCTGGCGCGGCAGTTCCTCGTCAATTAGCTTCAATAGTGACGCCACATCGTTTCGAATCATCATTCCCCCATGTCCCGCTCGCGCGGTGAAATATAACCAGGTGCTCCGGTTGAGCTCATGAAGAGACAGCCCGGACTGTTGCAATAGCCAATCAACCACGGATTACCGACATTAGGGGAAGAATTCGGGCGGAGATCGAGCAAGTCGGAGTTTTCGCTTATGTCGGAACGACCGCATATGCTGACTCAAACTGCCTATCACGTTGGGGGAAACAATGAGTCAGATTATTCACGACCGGCCGGAACAGCTTCAGATGATTCATGAAGGCTTGTTGCCAGGCGAGCAGATCATCGCGGTATACGACTGCATTGGCGTGGGCACCGGCTTCATCGGAATTACGAACCTCCGGGTGATCCTGCAGGACAAGAGTTTTGTCGGGAACCGCGTTGCAGTGACCTCAGTGCCGTATCGATCGATTCAGTCTGTGGCCATGCTTTCCAACAAGTCCATGCTCGGAAAGTTTTACTTTAGCTCTGCAATCGCGATTACTGCGGGTTCTAGGGTTATCGAGGCGGAATTCCGTGGAGACGGTAAGGCGAAACACACCCACGACGTCATCCTGTCATTGATTTTGAGCACGCCGTCGGCAGGTCGCTGACCGCCACCTGCGGTTGTAGGATGACGACGCAGATCATTCGCTTTTCAGCTGGGGGACAATTTCATGAGCACACCGTCCGGGCATAACTCTGCCTTGCGTCAGTCGCCGGAGGGACCAAAACGGCGCAAGATCAATCGGTCCACCGCGATTGTCGTGGCGATTGTGCTCCTCTCAATCATCGTCTCTGAAATGGGCAACTTCGGTGGCGGCGCCCTCGGCTGCATCGCGCTGGTCTTCCTAGCGACAGGTATTTACACGCTGACCTCCGGGAGACCGTCCTGGCTGCGCCTGCAAAATCGGAAGGCCGCCGGCATAACCATTTCGGTCAGTGTGCTGGCCTTCGCCGCTGGTCTGCTCCTCAATCCTCCGGCCGACGCGTCGGACAAAACTGCAGCGGCCGAGAAGACCGCCATCAGCGCACCGACGGAAACGCCATCACCGTCGCCCACACCCACTCCGCGCCCGAGCACCGCCAAGGCATCGACGCCCAAACCAAGCCCAACCCCCGACGTCGCCCCTCTCGACACTGAGGAAGTCCCCGCCGTCGCTGTGCAGGACACCGACGCACCGCAGCGCCAGCCCGCCGCGGGAACCAAGGCGCTGGTGCTCTTGGAAACCCTGCCCATCAAGGGCCGTGCGCCGAAGACCGGCTACGACCGGGAGCTATTTGGGACCGCGTGGGCGGCTGTCGACCGTAACGGCTGTGATACCCGGAACGACATGCTCCAGCTTCAGCTCCACGACATCGTTTTCGCCAACAGTGTCCCCTGCAAGGTCGCGTCGGGCGTACTCGACGACCCGTACACGGGCACCACAATCCAGTTCATCCGGGGCCAGGCCACAAGCTCGCAGGTGCAGATCGATCACGTCGTCGCGCTTTCAGACGCGTGGCAGAAGGGCGCCCAGCAGCTCACAGCCGAACAGCGCATTGCGTTTGCCAATGACCCCTTGAACCTCCAGGCGACGGACGGACCCACCAACCAGCAGAAGGGCGACGGCGACGCCGCCACCTGGCTGCCGCCAAACAAGGCATTCCGGTGCGCCTACGTCGCCACGCAAATCTTAGTGAAAGCGACCTACGGCTTGTGGGTCACCCAGGCCGAACACGACGCCATGGCGTCCGTCCTTGGGTCCTGCAGCGACATCGACGCTCCAACCAATCAACCGCCCGTCGTCGAGCAGCCCGCTCCCACCCCCGTTACGCCCGCGCCGGAACCCGCACCCGTTGTCGGGGTGCCGGTTGCACCCGCTCCCGCGCCGGCACCTGCCTCCTACGCGAACTGCGCCGCGGTCCGTGCTGCGGGGATGGCGCCCATCCACATCAGCCAGCCCGGTTATGGAACCCATCTCGACCGTGACGGCGACGGCTGGGGCTGCGAAAGCTGACACTGCGTACGCGCGTCCGGTCCCGGTCTTCCAGGCGCCTTGACGCTGCCGGCGGGTATCACCACCACCGGTGCCGGCAAACCTCGCTCTGGCACTCCCATGTAGGCGTCCCGAATTCACGTTCCCCGGATTTCGGATTGATCCGCTCACGCATCTCGAGGCAGCAGCCCGCGAACACCGTGTTGGGCATTGCCGCTTGTGCATCGGGCATGATCATCCCCCAGGCGATCGGCCAGGCCTCAGCGCGGCAGATCGGGCAAAGCCGCCTCCTCCGCTTTGGAACCGGTGCGCTCACGGTGTCGGTTTCCTCATTCATCCCGACACTCTAGAGCCGCCTACCCACTCTCTGACGTGGGTCCATCTCCTGAAAGTTTTTGTAACTGGTAATAGGTCCCCAGCTTCGGCCGCTCGCGAACCAAAATTCGGGTAGTCACATCGTGGACACTGAATCAGCCCGGTCGTAGCATGAACCGGTGCCGCCCGTCCGGATGCTCGACGGGCCGCCGTGCGCCAGTGGGTACCACTGTTCGGTTGCTGGGACCGCTTCACCGTGTCTCGCCGTCATACGTAGCTGAGGAAAAGCACATGAAGGCTAACACCGCGCGACTTTTCACAACGACACTTCTAACCGCGGCCCTCACCGGAACCGGCGCCGTTGCCGGGAACGCAGGGCCGCATCACCACCATACCGGGTGGACAGTTACACCGGGAGAGCAGACCGAGCTCGCGGCCGGCCTGGTGAGTCCGCTGCGCGTCGCCGCAGGCCGGGGCGACACCACCTATGTCACGCAGAACTTCGCCGGGCAGCTCACGCAGGTGGACGAGGACGGAACCACCACCACGCTTATCGACCGCCCGGGCATCGAAATAGGCGGTGTCTCAACGCGGGGCCGGACCATCTACTTCACGGAGAGCGTCGGCGGCCCGGGCGAGACTCGGCCGCTGGTTGCCAATGTCAGCGTTCTGCGGGACGGCGAGACGGAGGTCCTTGCCGATCTGGCCGCCTACGAGACGGAGAACAACCCCGATTCCGACGCCGAATACGGGCTCCTCAACACCCCGCAGGAGTGCCTGGACCAGCTTCCCGAGGACCTCGCGCCATTCGCGGGCCCGCATGGCGGCGAAGTGTATTCGCATCCGTTTGCAACAGCGCCGGACTGGTCCGGACATACTATTTACGTCGCCGACGCCGGCGCCAACGCGATCCTTGCCGTGAACACCTCAAACGGGGAGGTCAGCACTGTCGCTGTCCTTGAACCGGTGCCGACGGAGGTCACGGACGAGAAGGCGAAGGAGTATGGCCTGCCGGAGTGCACAGTCGGGGAAACCTTCTACTCCGAGCCCGTACCGACTGATATCGAACTGGGCCACGACGGCTACCTGTACGTCACCTCGCTGCCGGGTGTCCCCGAGGGCGTGACGGCGGGATCGGTGCAGCGTGTGGATCCATGGTCGGGCGAGACGGAGGTTGTGGTCAGCGGACTGCAGACCCCGACCGGCCTGGCGCTCGACCGGCGCGGAAACATCTTCATCGCCGAACTGTTCGCGAACCGAATCTCGGTTGTCGCCGCGGGATCGGACGAAGCCGTGCTGTTCCTGGAGACGGCGCTACCGGCGGACGTCGAAGTGGACAGGAAGACCCTGTACGCAACAACGAACGCCCTTCCGGCGCCCGACGCTCCCCCGAACGGCATGCTCGTGGAGATCGAACTCGAGTACGAGCACAATCACTGATTGAAGGAAAGAAGCCGCACCTCCCGCCCCAAAAGCGGAGATGCGGCTTCTTTCATGTGGTTTGGCCTTACGAGCGCGAAGCCGGGTTCCCATCGGAACGGCCGAGCTGGACCCCAACGACTTCGGCCGCTTATTTTCAATCTTTCGCCGCAATCTGCATCCACGCGCGCACTTGAGTCGGTAGTACCGGGTGTAAGGATCAGTTGAAGCTCCTTCGGGAGCCCCAAAAAGGAGAGACCATGCGAAAAAGCTATTACGCAGTAGGTGCGCTTGCGGTACTGGGCGCCAGCACTGTAGCCGGACCGGCAGTCGCGACCGAAACGGCGGACACCGCGCAGTTGTCCGTACTGCACGCTGTTCCTGACCTCACGGTCGACGTGTACGTCAACGGCGAACTGACACTCGACGATTTCACTCCCGGGACCCTTGCAGGTCCCCTCGAACTTCCCGCCGGTGATTACGAGCTGGCAGTCACTGCAGCCGATGCGGCCGACGCGAGCGAGCCGGTGATCGGACCCGTGCCTGTCACTCTGGGGGCCGGCGGCAACTACACGGCCACCGCGAACCTCGACGCCGAGGGCGCTCCAACCGCCAACTTCTACACCAATGATGTGTCGGCGGTCGAGGGAGGCAAGTCGCGGCTGACGGTCCGACACACGGCGGCCGCACCCGCGGTCGATGTGCTGGCCGGTGGCACTCCCGTCGTCGAAAACCTGAGCAACCCTGACGAGGCGACGCTCACCACTGACGCCGGGACCATTTCGGCAGTGGTCGCCGCCACAGGGACCACCGACCCCGTCATCGGCCCGGCCGACCTGACCCTTGGCGAAGGCACAGCGACGATCGTCTACGCCTGGGGCAGCCTCGAGGACGGCAACCTCGCCCTCGCCACTCAGGTGATCGAAGGACTGCACTCCGATCCCGCTGCCGTACCGGGGGCACAAGCCGGCCCCGCTCCACAGGGAGACAACGGCATGCTCTTGGGTGCCGGAGCAGCCGGGCTGGTACTCCTTTCCGGAGCCGCCGTGGCTGCACGGATGCGTACCCGCACCGGCAACTGACCGCAGCGGGCGGGGCGGGAAGCCCCTCCATCTTCCCGCCCCGCTTTGCTGTTCACCCTCCAACAAAGGCGATAATCCTTGAACCGCTTCCCGCCAAGCTTCACCGCCCTGCTTCTGGCTACGTCATGTGGCCTGCTCAGCACAGGATGCGCGGAGCAGGCAGCAACCCCGGTGCCGGCAACCACTCCCGCCGCTGTCGAGCAGTATGTCGACCCGCAGCCTGATCGGCTTCCTGATGCGGGTCCAAGCACCGCGACCGCCGACCCGCCCGATGCTGAAGTCAAGGCGAAGGCCGGGGCTAAGGATGCCGCTGTGGCCGGAGCCGCGGCCGGGGTGCCTATTCGGCCAGCCACGGCTGCCCAAAAGCAGACAGCACCGCGACCGGTTTCCCTGGACATCGAGGGCACTGATATCAATGTCGCCGTCATCGAGGTGGGAATCGCAGACGACGACGAGATGGAGATCCCGGAGAGCTTCTATGAGGCCGGGTGGTATCGCTTTGGTCCCGCCCCCGGGGCTTCGGAGGGCAACGCCGTCCTGGCGGCGCACATCGATATCGGTACGGAGCAGATGCCGTTCGCCCAGCTGAAGGACGTTCCCCTCGGAACAGTCATCACCGTTGGGCGTGAAAATGCCGAGCCCGTCCGGTATCGGGTTACTAACGTCGACAATGAGCCGAAGGCGTCGCTCAACACCGACGAGATCTTCCGCCGTGAGGGTGCACATCAATTGGTCGTCGTTACATGTGGCGGCGAATGGCTCGCAGAAGAGGCGGATTATGAGGATAATGTTGTGCTGACGGCGTCCCCGCTCTGAACTATTTCCGGAGCTATCGCGTGGACGGCGGACCAAGGGTCATTCCGGGGGCAGTGGTTCAGCGCCCTTTCCCAAAGGAGCGCAATGTGTCCTCTCGAGACCCCGACGAAGCCAGGTCCTTGTGGGCCGAGTTCTCGGCCGGTGGCGAAGAGGCACTAGCCCAGGCGTACAAGCAGTTCGCACCGCTTATTTTCAGTGTGTCGCTTCGCTCGCTTGGTGACCGACATGCTGCTTCCGACGCCACCCAGGAGGTCTTCATCAGGGCCTGGCGTTTTCGGGTGAGTTACGATCCCGACGCAGGTAGCCTGCCGGCCTCGTTGCTCGGCATCTGCCGGAACGTGATCGCCGACGCGCAGGCGGCACGGCACCGACTTCACCGGATTGACGAGATGGCTCACGCTGTCGAAGCCCGCGATCCGACTGAGCATGGCGGGGACTATGTCGATAGTATGGCGAATCGGATCGTCCTCGATTCGGAACTGGATCTGTTGGGCGAACCGCAACGCTCAATCCTGAAACTGGCGTTCTACGAGGACCTCACCCACCAACAGATTTCCTCGAAACTGGAGCTACCCCTGGGGACCGTCAAGAGCCACATCCGCCGGAGCCTCACCCATCTACGCAGCCGATTGGAGGCCTCGGATGCAGCACCTTGATCCAGAATCCATCAGCTTGGCTGCCCTCGACGAGCCGCTCGACGCCGCGTCGAAGGAGCACCTCATTGGGTGCGAGGAGTGCGCCGCGGAGCTTCGCGATCTCAGAAGCGTTGTCGACGCGGCACGAGGAGGAACCACGCACGACGTGCTCGAATCTCCAGGCCCAGAGGTATGGGCAGCGATTCACAGCGAGCTTGGCCTGAAACCGCCCCTGCGCACAGATCCCCTGGCTGCCGGAGCGCATGCGACTATCGAACGGCCCCGCGCATCGGCAGAATCACGGGCCGCTGTTACAGCTTTCGATACCCACCGCAGGAAACCGAAGACATTCCCCACTCGATATCTGGTGGCAGCGGCTGCCGTCGGGCTTGTGGCAGGTGGAGGAGTCGTGTGGGCGGCTCAATCCATCACGTCGACGACGCCGCAGGAGACTGTGGCGCGGGCCGAGCTGGAGCCTCTCGACAATTTCTCGGGAGAGGGAAGCGCCACCGTCGTCTCAGCAGCCGACGGTGCGCGTACCCTGCAGGTGACCCTGACCGCGGAAGGGGCAAACGGCTATCAGGAGGTATGGCTGATCGCACCCGACCTCAGCCAGATGTACAGCCTCGGAGTCCTTCACGAGGGAAAAGGATCCCTGACCATCCCGGACAGTGTGAGTCTGTCGGGGTTTCCCATCGTCGATATCTCTGATGAGCCACTCGATGGCGATCCTGCCCACTCTGGAGTAAGTCTGCTGCGCGGAAACCTGACGGTGACGTCCGGCTAGTTCTAGCATTTCCCTGGCCGCTGGTTGCCAATGTCAGTGTTCTGCAAGACGCCGCAAATTGAGGTCCTTGCCGATCTGCCCGCCTAGGTCGCCAACGCCGAATACCGGCTCCTCGCCACCCCGCAGGAGAGCCTGAACCAGCTTCCCGAGGACCTCGCGACGCTCGCCGGCCCGCATAGCGGCGGGGTATATTCGAATCCGTTTGCGAAGGAGCCGGACTGGTATGGACATACTATTTACGTCGCGATGCCGGCGCCAACGCGATTTATGCCGCCAACACCTGAAACGGGGAGGTCAGCACCGGATGCGGATGTAAACCCCTCGCCAAGTGCCTCGACCACCTTTCTCCCGAAATCGCCAAGCCCAACGTTCGCCTCAATACACATCTCTACCTCCCTCAGCAGCGCCTCAGCCGCTACAACGGTGCCAACGGAACAAGAAATGAAGCCCAGCTTCCTCAGACGCCGTGCACGCGCGATGCGCGACCCGACCCCTCGGACGCAATCTCAAACGGGCACCTTTTGCATTATTCGGCGCGCCCCTCCTCGCACACCACCAAGGTTCTCTTTTCGATTCAGCCAACGATTCTGCAAGCGCCCTCGCCGGAATCGTGCAGAACTACATCCACATCGACGAAAGAGCGCGAACATCGAATTGCAGCATCTATTGCGGTAAGACGAGGAGGGGTTGCAGCTTCGTTTCCGTCATGCGCTTTCCAAATCATCTAACGCCCTCCCTAGCGCACCACCGGTCCACCGCTGGGTGAGCCTAGACAGCTCCGGTAGTATTCCCCCATGGCCACACCAGAATCTGACGACGCCCTAAGCTATGACGTCAGTGAGAAAGACCTTGCTGAAGAGATTGAACCCGACGCAACGGTCACATGGGGAACCGACTGGACCGTTGAAACAATCATCGGACAACTTCGGAGAGGAAGGTTCGACCTCGAACCCGCGTTCCAAAGACGTGATGTTTGGAATGACCTCAAGAGATCAAGGTTTATCGAAAGCTTACTGCTCGGAATTCCAGTACCCCAAATAATCTTGGCTGAAAGGCGCGATTCCCGAGGGAAATTTATTGTACTGGACGGCAAGCAACGGCTGCGCAGCCTGCAACGATTCGCCGGCCTGGACGGCCCTCCCATGAAACTCAAGGGATTGGAAATCCTTCGCAACCTCAACGGCTTCACCTACGACGACTTGAGAACCAGCGACGAATATGAATCGCACGCCGCTGCTGTGGAGAATCAAGTCGTCCGAGCAGTGGTACTTCGTGACTGGTCCAGCGAAGCTCTCCTTTATCTCACCTTTCTACGGCTCAACGGGAACGTAGTAGGACTGTCGCCGCAGGAGTTGCGGCGGGCGTTGCATCCGGGGCCGTTCATGGACTACGTAATGGAACATTCCGCCGCAAGCAAGAGCATACAAAGATTTTTAGGTAAGAACGGCCCTGATTTTCGCATGCGGGACACCGAAATACTGATCCGCCATATCAGCCTCACGTTGTACCGCGACCAATACCGTGGAAATCTTCGAAAGTTCCTAGACGATTCTTGTAAATTGTTGAACGATAGTTGGGACGAGTCGAGGGGTGCGGTAATCGCCTCGGCAAACGGATTTGATCTCGCCATAAATGCATCGATCGATGTTTTTGGGAAGGACGCATTCAAGAGATACACCGGCAAAGGTTATGAATCACGCAAAAACCGGGCCGTTCTAGACATCATGGCCTTTTACCTCCAGTATGAAGATGTGCGGGTTGACTGCTTAACAAATAGAGAGGAGACAAAGACGTTATTTGAAAACCTGTGCGTGGAGGACGCAGATTTTTCTAGCTCTCTAACCACGACCACAAAATCGATCGATGCCGTGCGGCGCCGCTTCACTTTCTGGGGCAGTGCCTTGCTCAAGGTCTCTCCGGCCGCGGCACAGTACACTGCTTTCTGATGCGCCGAAGAGTGCTTCTGAGGGCGCAACTTGCTGGTGACATTCGGGCGCTCCAGCGCCTCTATCTGACTCAACGAAGGCCTGTCCCGCAAGAGCGAGACCTATTACATGGCGACACTTACTGGGTAGCAGCTCATGCTTGCTTCGAAAATTATTTTGAGGAGCTTTGCAGGCGGGTAGTCGCCGCCGGCTTACGCAAGTACGAGTTCTCAGGCAGACTTTCCTCGCCGTTAGAGAGTTTGATGCTCGTTCACCATGGAGTTAGAGTATATTCGGCGGACTACCGGTTCTTGACTGAGGTGGAAGCATTAGCCGCCGCATGCAAATGGTATATCGAGAAGCTCGGCAAGAACCATGGAATCAAGAGGGGAAATCTCATTTCCCTATTCCTTCCATTGGGATTCACGGAGAACGACTTCGATCCGACCTGGCTGGAGTCCATGGACTCCTTCGGTGGTATTCGCGGCGATATCGCGCATGGTCGATCGATCGATATCAGGCAAATGCGTCCTGTCCAGTTACGCGGTCCAGCTGGGCAAATATCTGTCGCCGTTCTGCCGCAGAGTCAAGGGCGTCCCCGACTCCGGCACGCTAGTTGGGATGTCGATCGGCAAGTGATGAATCTGTTACCTGAAGCTAATGCATGGGATGAACGCTGCTTGCGTCATTTTTGAGTGAGAGGTCGCGCTGCCTGATATACGAAATTGTATTCGTCTCATAGGCCCATCATCCGGCCGCGTTTCGGTGGATCTAAGTACAACTGCGCTTTTCCGCCTTCCAGGGTGTCGGTCGCGCTCGTTCATTCATCCAGCCAGTTTTCAACGCCTACCGGAACACCGGCGCCACGTCCCCTGCGGGAAATTTACATTCACCGGGGCACCTGTCCAGCATCAAGGGGTGCTGGCGAATGAATTCTGCCTCAAGATTATCTTCGTGACCTCGCCCGCACCGACGTCTCGTGAAGGTTCTTTTGTCGTTGAGGCCCTTGATCCCGATGTCGATTGGGTAGGTTCGAGCTGCCGGCTTCTCGCCCGGAGCCGCCAGGGCCCGCTCGGCGCGGCAGCACCTCCAGCGATCCAGCGAGACGGAACCCGCGTATCTTTGGAGGGGGTTCGTCGATGCCAAATGTCCCTTAACTATAAGGAGACGCCTCGCTAGCGATGGCAGCGTGGAGCTACGCACGGTTTTGGAAATCCGAACGTAACGCGAACCTCCGGCGTATCGGCAGCGGTCCCAATGCCGGTTGTTGGACGAGGAAGGCACCTCGCCCAACAACACGGGCTCAAGAGGTGATCAGCTTACGAAGTCCCCCTCATCGGCTTCATCGAGATCGAGCGCTTCGAAGTCATCACCCTCCACCAGATTTCGCAGCTCGATCTTAGCTCGCCTCTCCGCCAGAGCGGTCCAGCTCTCCAACTGACGGTTCAGACTGGATAGCATCGCAGAATAGGCGCCCAGGTCCGCACCCTGTTGAGAGATCAGTGAACGACCCTGACCGTCTTCCACGGCTTCAACCTCATGAACACGGCTTCTGAGATCATCGATGTTCTGTCCCAGCCTCTTCAAACTGCTACTCAGGATGTCCTCGGGGCCCTCCGCTTCAAAGACCTCTTCTATCGACCCATCCACAAATTTGAAGAGGGCCGCCTTATCGAGAGTCTCAGCGGAGGGGTCCACCTCATTCGTTACTTCAGCGTTTGCCGAGAGGAGCCTCGCCCGACGGCCGGCCCGCGCGTCGAGCACGATCTGGGCGAGCTGGCGAAGTCCATGACGAGATTTCACCATTTTCTCAATCACCTGCTGGGGCTCTGGTGCGTACGCGCCGGTACTAAGCCTCGCGGAGGAACGTTCAAGCAGCGGATGCTCAAATCCATCCACCAGACAGTATGCAGCCAAGACGCCGAGCGTAGCAGCAGCCGGCGAAGGAGAATCATCAACATTCGAGAAGTCTTTCGAGCGTGTTTCGATTGCATCGATCGCGTCTCCAAGAAGTTCGTCGATATCAACAACCCGCGATGACGCCTCCTTGAGTGCCGCAGCTGCCAGCACACGCCCAAGAGTGGATCGTTTACCCTTGAAAGCTGTGTCTTCCTCCTCCTGGCCTGCCGCGATGGCATTCACGCGTAGAGCAGTATCCGCGGCCAGAAGTGCCCGCTCGGCCTTCGGGGGAGTCTTACCAGTCAGATTGTTGATAGCGCTGTTGACGGTGCGGACTCTGCTCCCATTTCCGCTCGATGCACTGAGCAGAGCTTCGGTGGCGTAAAGAAACACTTCGTCCTTTTGCAACCTACCTCGGAAATCCTCGTCGGAATCCATCAATTCACCGCTCGGCTCAACTTCACCCTTGAGGAGCGATAGCATCTCGCTAGTCGAAAGCCATGCCGGCTTAGGTAGGGAACCACTCGCTTCGACAGCATCGAGCGCGATGTTGGCTTTCAACGCGAACTGAGTCGTGTCGGAAAACTTGAGGGGCGGCTCAAGGTGGATGTGTCCAACAAGCGCACGCCGGACCTCGTGGAAATCGATACCGATCCCGCTTGCCGACCCGACTCGACCATAGCCGACGATGACCCGAGCATTCGGCATGATGCTAGACCGGAGCCTTGCCGCAGCGACTCGGCCGTCCTCAGTGTCCAGATCTGCGATACCGCTATCTCGAAGGTCTACCAACTCCGTCCGAAACTTATTCTCCGCCGCATCCGAGGCAAGGGTCACCAACACATCGAAGACGTTGAGTCCACTCCCTTTATGAGCACCGACCGTACGACTGAAACCGTCAGTGGATTCCAGAATTCCTATCTTTCCGGCATCCGCCAGCCCGAGGCGAGCAATCGACAGCAGTCCTGGGTTTTCGATCCCCCGTACCGGGATAGACCGCGAATGTGGATTGCCAAGCCAAATGCGTCCCATATCTGCTGTGAGACGCTGCATAAACTTCTGGGGGTCATCAACTTTCATGGTCAGCACTGGTTGTCCCGGCGCGAAGGACTCAAATCGAGTCGCCGCACGTCCCATCCAGGCTCGCTCGCCCTCGAAGCGGATGTTTTCCGGGGAAGGAAGGACACGGTGCATCATCACATCGAACTCAATGTACTTGATTTCGATCTGCCCGAAACGCTGCACCCGCGGACTACGAGTAGCTTCGCGCAGTTGGCTCAGGTCGGCCGCAGAACGCGCAACAGTATCCGCGTCGAAAGGATGTAGTCCGAACTGTTCAACCAACAGCTCGGAAGCGTTGGACCGCGCTTTGGTCAACTGTTTCCGAATCGACCCGCTCATGAGCTTATGGGGGGTGGGAAGGGTTTGATGCTCCTGCGCAGCTTTCTCGGCTTCCATGAGGACGCGGCGGGCTGCAACGGTATAAGGATTGGTATTCATCTCTGTACCTTTCGTGTCTCCCAAGGACACCGCGTCCCCGGGGCAAAACTTGGGGGGACACCTCGAAAGGCACTAGCTCCCACCATTGCCATTCACGATCGATCAACCGCTATCTGGCATGTAGGGGCCGGCCGTCTTCCAATTGCATTAGGCAGACACTGAACTGTTTGACTAGCTGTTGCTAGGCAAACCAGTCCAGCGCAAAACCGAGTCGTAACTTGGAATTGAAGTTCAGCTGGCCGTACATGAGATAGTATTCCGCCTAGAATTCCATTTGTCAAAATCAGTTTCGGGGGCTCGGTGCGACGACTAACATCTCTTGAAGAGGCGAATGTGAAAACGATGAAACGACTCGGCATCCGTTTTGGTCTACTCGCCCAGACGGCTACGACGATCAGCAAGTTGACCACCGACGCCACACGCGACTTCCGGAAGTTCCTCGAGGAGTGCGATATCCATGACTTCGCCCGTCAAGGACGCGGACCCACCGCCAAGGTCACTAAGGAACTTACGCTGTATGCCGGCCTCGACGGCACGCTGACCGAGATCGCTTTTTATCGTCCATCCTCCGGACGCGGCGACCCGCGGCTACGGGTGAGTGGGGTTACCAAAATTTGCAGCCCAGACGATATATTGATTGTCGCTACGACTAACGGCAATCTATGGGCTGCACGCCTGGGAGATCCTGACCTGGGCGAGGCCCTTCGGTTGGCGGGCTCAAGCAGTAGGGATTCCTCGGCCCAAGACGTCGCCGCCGAGCTGGCGTCGAAGTTGGAGGCTTTCAACGCGGAGGGCTACATCCCGTGCCTTAAACCGGGCGCTGGCGCCGTAGGGAACCTTTTGGAGTCGCTGCTGGGCATCCCGACGAACTCGGCCAAAAATCCAGATTATCGCGGCATCGAATTAAAAAGCCACCGGGAATCTCAGACGAGGCGCCACACAATTCTTGCTAAAGCACCCGACTGGAAGAGCAGCCCGGTGACGTCAACGGCGTTATTGCTCGACATTTTCGGCTATTTTAGAACCGACAAGCTCGAGCTCAACTGTGAAGTCGGAAGCGAGCCAAACACTTTTGGCCTGCACTTGGCAGTGAGTGATTGTGGGCAGTACATGGAGGAGCGATCAAGCCATCCTCTATATCCCATCGTCCTTCGCTGGAGAATCGAAAAACTTGCAAGCGCTATCTCTGAAAAACATGCGGAAACTTTCTGGGTCGCTGCACGCACCAAGCAGGTTGGATCGATTGAATACGCCCAGTTTACGGAGATAGTTCACACGCGTGAGCCGAGAACGACGGTGCTGGCTGACCTCGTCCGTTCGGGAGACATTACCGTAGACCATTTGTGCTCCCAGAAATATCCTGAGGCCGCAAAGGAGAAGGGCCCCTTAATAAAGGTTTCGTCCGATGCATTTGGAGACCTGTTTCCTATCGTCGCCTCTCACCGACTCGGTTCGGGGCTTGAATCTTGAAAGCCCCGCCACCTTAGGAACAAGTCCTGCAGGCGCAATCCCACAGCGTATGCGAGCCAGGGAGAGACCGCGTTCCCTACCTGCGAGTACTGAGGCACCTCCAGCCGACGGCGCAGTGCACCTGTCGTTTCTTTGCCGACGAACTCGAATGCATCCGGAAAACCTTGGAAACGCGCCAGTTCGCGCACACTTAGAACGCGCGGTTCGGAGGGATGGACGTAATCATCCGGAAGGGTGACGACTGTACGAGCTGGACGGTCCCATTCCAAGACGCGCTGGGAATGTTTTCTAGTCGCGAGTCTACCCATCAATGCCGCCAGTTCGTCGTAGTCTGCCGCAAGAACTGAGCCAGAGACTTGCCGCAAGGGAAATGCGCTAGCGGGAACGCTCTGCTTCAGAGCGCGTAGAACTTCGCCAGCGTCTAGATCCGCTATCTGACGGAATAGCCGTGAGTCAATACCGTTACGCTGGAATGCCTGGTAAACCTGAAATCGCTCCGTCGTGGATGGCCGATGATTTCTTGCAACATGATTGCTGGGGACACTGGGGGCTTCATATTTTAACCCCCATGAAACGGAGTCCTGCATTTCTCGTAGATAGCTACCTTCAGGGGCGTTAGCAATTTTTCGATTCCTGCTCGACAAATCTTCGATAGCATCCCGCACCGTCCGAGCGGAATCGCTGCTCACAGTGGGCATCGGGGCCAAATCGGGTACGTCGCCATTGCCCTGACCTACGAAATGCGATTTCCAAATCGTTTCAGTCGCTTGAATTTTCACCATGCGGGCAAAGTCGTTGGAGACTGCAATAAGCATCAGCCTGGGGCGATGTTGGGGCGCCCCATAATGCATCGCGTTCACTTGAACTTTCTGGACCGTATAGCCGGGTTTCGTTTCCGCCAGTGCTCGACTCAGGTCTTCGAACGCAGTCACCTCAGCATTGGGAAATCGGTGGTTCATGCCCACGACATTCTCAATAACTACGGCGGACGGACGCACCCGTTCAACGAATTCGAGGAACTGCCAAGGGAGTTTGTTGCGAACGTCATCGACGTTTCGCCTGCCGGCCAGAGAGAAGCCCTGACAAGGGGGCCCTCCCGCCACGATATCGACGCCCTTACTCTCGACATCGCGCATCAGCTCATCGTCCTTGAGAACTGACTCTAGATCTCTGACGACCAGACCCTGCGCGGCTTGAGTCCGAAGGGTGGACGTCTGGTACTCGTCCCACTGCTGGTCGCTAGCCGTGCGACCTATAAAGTTGTGATGGTACGTACGAGCTGCCATGGCTGACTTCTCCACAGCCAGCAATAGCTCAGCACCTGCTCTCTCAAGACCAAGAGAGAGCCCGCCACATCCCGAGAACAGATCTACATATCGCATCACAAGATCCATTCTGCCGCACAAGTCAGCTGGTTCAGTCGCTCCTACAGTGTGAACGGTGTCCGGTACGCCCGGCCCGATGGGAGAGATGACTGCACCGTGCGGCCACGTCATGAAAGAACGCCACGAAAGGAGAGGGCGTGTGGACTCGATCACGCCGAAGCAGCGAAGCTACCTGATGTCACAGATCCGAGGTAAGAACACCAAGCCTGAACTACTCGTCCGACGAATTGTCCATGCGCACGGCTACCGGTTCAGACTTCACGGGTCGCACAAAGGCGGTCAGTTACCGGGCAGGCCAGACCTCGTTTTTTCTTCACGACGCAAGGTGATTTTCGTGAACGGTTGCTTCTGGCACGCCCATGCCTGTCCGGTCGGCGCCCGTGAGCCGCGTACAAACGTGGCTTTCTGGCATGACAAGAGAAGAGCAACCCAAACCCGGGATCGGCGCCAGCTCAACCAGCTCATTCAGCTGGGCTGGATTCCGCTCGTTTTGTGGGAGTGCGAGATGAAAGAATTGGACCAACTTACTGCGCGAGTGACTAGCTTCCTCGGGGATCAGCACCCTCGGCAACTTCAATTTGACGAATGAAGTCCACGCTGGGCTGTAGGTAAGCCTTTCCCCAACGGGGACAACCATCACCCGTATAGTCTCGGTACCACCCGTGGCTTCGACCTCGTCATCGGCGGCCCTCGGTTGGCCTATTCTTTGCACATCAGCATCTGCCCACTTGTTAGATTCTGACCAGCTGGGAGCACTCCGGGGAACTTTCGGATCCAGACTGACCAGTGTAAACAAGTTCCTCATTCCCGCCCACTATGTTTCACGTCTCGTCCAAGAAGTATGTGGCTAGCGGTCGGTCCCGTCGATTGGCAGCAGCAGTTCCTTTACCTATGGAGCCGTAGCCAGTAGCCCCTGCCCCTCCGAATACTGGAACACCTGGTTGAGGTTCTTTTGACTCCGTGCGAAGGTAGTCAATGCCTAAGGTCGGCTCGAATGCGGACTCATCGGGTGCCGGCGGGCCATCAATCTGTTGCTCCAACGGTCTCTTCTCGGCAATGTTCTTCTGCGTCGCCTCCCGGTTGTTCACGCCCTCCTCGGCGCGATCAGTCCGGCGCGTTCGAGCAGTCCCAGCCTGTCGTCCTTGTTCGCTGGATCCGAAGGCGCGACTGTTCCGCCGTCGCGAATTCCGTGACGCTCACGTACTTGTCCGACCAGATCCCGAACCTCCACCGGAGCTCCGGAGCAATCGCCATCTCCCTGAAGTTCGGATTGGCCTCAAGAACAGGTCCCAGCCACCGCTTTTGTTGGTAAATCCTGGCCGCCTTGAGGTGGGCGATACTGGCCAGACGCCGCCGGAGGCCTGAGTCTAGCCTCGACTGCCGTAGGACAAATGCGAGTCGAATACAGTCACGCACGCCTCGCCCCCAAACCGGCCACCACCCATTAGGTGAGAGCATGGGTTTATGGCTTCCGAAATTTCCCCCGACCCGGATCTCGACATCGAGATCGCCCAGTCCGGCGGCGTCCAGTCAGTTGACCGGGCCATGGCCATCCTTGAGATCCTGGCCCGCGACGGAAACGCCGGAGTCAGCGAAATCGCCGAAGAGATGCACATCCACAAGTCCACAGCATCGCGCCTGCTCGGCTCCCTCGTCGCACGCGAAATGGTCCAGCAGAACAGCGAACGCGGCAAATACCAGCTCGGGTTCGGCATCCTGCGCCTCGCCAGCTCCATCCCAGGCCGGCTCAGCCTCGTTCGGGAAGCCCGGCCGGTCCTCGAAGCACTGGCCGGCGAATTCAAGGAAACCGTCAACCTCGCGGTGCTCCGCTCAAACTTCGCAGTCAACGTGGACCAGGCGATGGGACCGTCAACGCTGGCAACCTACGACTGGATCGGCAGCCTCACTCCCCTGCACGCCACGTCGAGCGGCAAGGTGCTGCTCGCCTCACTGACGGCCGACGAGCGCGACCGGATCCTCAAGGAAACCGGCCTCCCCGCACGCACCCCGCTGACCATTACCAGCCGCAAGGAGCTTGAGACCCAGCTCCTCGACGTCGCCCACAACGGCTACGCCACGGTCGTCGAGGAATTCGAGATTGGGCTCTGCGCCATAGCCGTAGGTGTGCGGAACCATCTCGGCGTCGTCATCGGAGCCGTAAGCATCTCCGGTCCGGCCTTCCGCTTCGACCCCAACAACAAGCCCGGCCTGGTCGAATCACTCGCACAGGCCGGGCAGTTGATCAGTTCAAAGATGGGTTACACAGGACGCTAACTGTTACCGGGTCGGCACAATGTCGCCGACCTTGCTTTCGACCCAGTCGTGGAATTCACGGATGTGGTGTTCGCTGGGCACCAGCACCCCGCCCTTGGCGTAGACCTTCGAGTTCATCGCCGGCTGGCAGCGTTCACAGGCGTCGAAGTCCTGCTGGTTCACCCGATGGAACAGCTCCACCGAGGCGGTGAGGTCCTTCCCGGACTCAACGACGCTCGGCAGGTACAGCCAGTCACACTCAACAATTGTGTGATCGGCCGCCATCGGGAACATGCGATGGATGATCACGTGGTCCGGCACCAGATTCACGAACACCGTGGGCTTGATCGTGATTGCGTAGTACCGGCGGTCCTGGTCCTCCTCGATCCCCGGAATCCGGTCCAGGCCCTCTGAGCCGTCAACGGTGAACCCCTTGACATCCCCGCCGAACTCCGCCCCGTGGCCCACAAAGAACTGCGCCGCGAGCCCGTCGGCGAACTCCGGAAGCACCTCGGTCAGCTCCGGGTGGATCGTGGCGCAGTGGTAGCACTCCATGAAGTTCTCAATGATGAGTTTCCAGTTGGCCTTCACGTCGTAGCGAATGCGCCGGCCCAGGCTCAGGTGCTCCACGTCGTAGCCCTCGATGGCCCGCAGGTCACCGAGGCGCTCCTCGATCGCGCCCATCACCTCCTCCTCGAACGACGGCGGCTCGGCGGCAAGGCACACCCACACATACCCGAGGTACTCCCGCACGTGCACCTTCACCAGACCGTACTCGTCCCGGTCGATGTCGGGCATCTTCGTCAGGTTAGGGGCCGCAATGAGCTTGCCCTCGAAGTCGTAGGTCCACGCGTGGTACGGGCACTGGAACGACCGCGCCGCCTGCCCCGATTCCTCCATGCACAGCTTGACTCCACGGTGACGGCAGATGTTGTAGAAGGCGCGGATCCCGCCCTTGCGGGTCCGGGAGATCAGCACGCTCTCCCGTCCGATCTGCACCGTCTTGTACGCGCCGGGCTTATCAAGGTCAGCCGAACGCACGGCACAGAACCACATTTGCTCGAAGATCCGTTCCTGCTCGGCCCGGAACACTCCCTCGTCGACGTAGGTGTACCCCGGCAACGTCGGGAGCAGACTCGGTGTATTTACCTCAACAGACACAATTACTCCTCCCAGGAACAGGACTAGAAAGCAAAAATCAGGAAGACAGCACGGCCTCGGCCAGGACGTGGGTGGTGCTTAGGGAACGCCGCCACTTGGTGAACAGGCGTGGCTGGTTCATTCCGAGGACCGCCACCGGGCGGTCGCCGCAGTAGTAGACGGCGAGGAAGCTGTGGACGGAAGGATCTCCCGCCTCGATCACCAGCCGGTCGGAGCCGGTACGGTCTCCCGCGAACTGCAGTTTGACTCCGTGCTGGTCGGACCAGAAGTAGCCGGGCCGCAGCGGCAGCTGGAGGGTGTCCTCATTCAACAGGGCGGCGACGGCGAGCGCCGGCCGCTCAAGCGCGCCGGTCCAGTGCTCCATCCGGCGGTGGTTTCCGCAGGAGTTGTCGAACCAGGCGGCGCAGTCCCCCACCGCTACGATGCCCGGGACATTGGTGCGGCCCATGCCGTCGCAGACGACGCCGTTCTGCACCAGGACGCCCGAATCTTTAAGCCACTCGGTGTTCGGCTCAGCACCGATACCAACGACGACGACGTCGGCCGGAACATACCGCCCGTCCGCGAGCCGCATCCCGGTGACGTTGCCTTCGCTGCAGTAGTAATCCTCAACTGTCGCACCCGACAGGAGGTTCACGCCGTTCGCCCGGTGGAGCGCCGCGACATGCGCGCCCATCTCCTCGCCCAGCTGAGCGGCGAAGGGCACGGGCTTGGTGTCGATGATCGTGACCTCCATCCCGAGGCAGGCCCCTGTCGCTGCGACTTCGGCGCCAACGAACCCGCCGCCGATGATGGTCAACCTGCTGCCGGCCACAAGCTCCGGGGCGAGGCTTTGAGCATCGGCCATCGTCCGCAGTGTGAAGACGTTGTGAAGCCCGGCGAGGCAGGGAAGCGTCCGCGCCCGGGCTCCGGTCGCGATGACCACCGCGTCGGCCTCGATGGATCGCCCACCCTTGAGGTGGACGGTGCGCGTTGCGGCGTCAAGGGAGACGGCCGGCGCTCCGAGCACCCATTCGGCCTGCAGTTCGTTGAGGTCCGTCTCGAGGCCGAGCTCCTCGGCCGGGATTCTCCCGAGCAGGAAATCCTTTGAGAGCGGGGGCCGATCATAGGGCCGGTGGAGTTCGTCCCCCACAATGATTAGCTGCCCGTTGAAACCCTGGGCGCGTGCTGCCCGTGCTGCCGAAAGCCCTGCGAGGGAAGCTCCGACGATTACCAGAGTCTGCAAACCAGCTCCTTGCCATGTTGTGCGTAATGCGCAACGTACTTCGTCATACGGAACACTCTGCGGGAAGCGCAGAGACCGTGTCAAGAGGGGAAATTGCTCCGTCGCAGCCCTTGACATATCTCTGTGATATACCTCACGCTGTTGCTTATCGCGGTCTTCGTTGATTCATATGGAACAACCGCCGACCGGGCCCGCTCCTCACCATAGAGAGGCCACCTTCATGCATAAGGCATGCCCCCTCACCGAACTAGCGCGGGGCGATGCCCTGCGTCTCGATACCTCGCCACCCATCGCCGTTTTCCATACTGAGGACGGCGAGCTTTTCGCGATCGACGACACCTGCACCCATCAGGATGCATCCCTCGCCGATGGGTGGGTTGAGGACTGCGAGGTCGAATGCCCACTACACGCATCAAAGTTTGACCTGCGGACGGGCAGGGTCGATGCCCCGCCGGCCAAGCTTCCCGTGCGCGTCCATGAAGTAACAGTGGTCGACGGCGACATCATGGTCGCCGAGTCAAGCGATGCCCCCAACCTCCCGCCCGGACTGAGCATCAACGGCCAGACCTGAACCGCCCGAGCATCCATCCAAAGGAAGAGCCATGGCAACCAGCAACGAAATCCCTGTCGCAAGAGGCACGGAGAATGGCCTTCGGGGTGGATCCTTGCACCCTGCCGGCTATGAACCCCTCCCGCCCAGTGAAGACAATGAGCGGATTCTCGACGAACTGCAGCAGGACGTCGGGCGTTCAGAATCCGCGGCGGCCCGCCCCCCGCGCCCGCTGGGGCTCGACAAGGTAATCTTCGGAATCACCGGTGTACTGGCCCTTGCCTTTGTGCTGTGGGGCTTCCTCGGCACCGAAAGCATGTCGACCACCTCCCAGACGGCGCTGAACTGGGTCATGCAGAACACGGGCTGGCTCTTCATCGCCCTGGCATCCCTCTTTGTTGTGTACGTGCTCTGGCTCGCCCTAGGCCGCTTCGGGGACATTCCCCTTGGCAAGGACGGCGAAAAGCCTGAGTTCCGCACAATCTCCTGGATCGCCATGATGTTCGCTGCAGGCATGGGCATCGGCCTGATGTTCTACGGGGTGGCCGAGCCGCTCTATCATTACGTTTCGCCGCCACCCGGGACGGTCGACGGACAGACGCCGGCCGCCATCCAGACGGCCATGGCCACCTCGATCTTCCACTGGACGCTCCACCCCTGGGCGATGTACGCCGTCGTGGGCATCGCCATCGCCTACGGCACCTTCCGCCTCGGCCGCCGTCAGCTGATCTCCGCCGCCTTCACCTCGCTGTTTGGCCGCCGCACGGTTGAAGGCCCGGCAGGCAAGTTCATCGACATCCTCGCGATCTTCGCGACGCTCTTCGGCACCGCCGCATCGCTGGGCCTTGGTTCGCTCCAGATTGGAAGCGGCCTCGCCTCCAACGGCTGGGTCGGCGAGCTGGGCACCCCGGTGCTCGTGGCGATCATCGCGATACTTACCGTCTGCTTTGTTGCCTCTGCCGTCTCCGGCATCCGCCGCGGCATCCAATGGCTCGCCAACATCAACATGGTGCTGGCCGTCCTCCTCGCCCTGATCGTTTTCGTCGCCGGCCCCACCCTGTTCATCCTGAATTTGATCCCCGCAGCCATCGGGGACTACGCCCGTGACTTTGCCGAAATGGCTTCACGCACCGAGGCCGTCGGTGACGAAGCGCTGCGGGAGTGGATGTCCGGCTGGACCATCTTCTACTGGGCCTGGTGGGTCTCATGGACGCCCTTCGTGGGCATGTTCATCGCCCGGATCAGCCGCGGCCGCACCATCCGCCAGTTCGTCACCGGCGTGCTCCTCGTACCGAGCATGGTCAGCGTCATCTGGTTCGGCATCTTCGGCGGAGCCGCCTTCGGCGTCCAGCAGGCAGCCGATGCAACCGATGACCCGAACGACGGGCTCGTCACAATTGTCGACGGCGCACCCTCGATCGACTTCGACGGCGCCCTGTTCGACCTCCTGAGGAACCTGCCCCTCTCCAGCGGAATCGCCGCCGCAACAGCAATCCTTGCCATGGTGCTTGTGGCAATCTTCTTCGTCACCGGCGCCGATTCGGCCTCCCTGGTGATGTCGTCACTCAGCTCCAACGGCACCGAACACCCGACCCGCGGACTCGTGATCTTCTGGGGCGTGCTCACCGGGGCGGTCGCGGCAGTGATGCTGATGGCAGGAGGCGACGAGCCGGCGGAGGCCCTTTCCGGGCTCCAACGGATCACGATCATCGCCGCCCTTCCGTTTGTCCTGGTGATGCTGCTGCTCTGCTTCGCCCTGACGCGCGACCTCCGCAGGGATCCGCTCTCCCTGCGGAGGCGCCTCGCCAACTCCGTCGTCGAACGTGCCGTCCGCTCCGGTGTCAGCCAGCACCGCGGCGCGCAGTTCGACCTCGTCACCAAGCATCAATGCGATGAACGCTGTGCCACCGGCGAGCGGCGCTGTCCTGTCGCCGCCGAAACCTCAAAGGAGAATTAGTGACAACTGCTCTTGGAAGCCGCCCCTCCGGTGGCTCCGTGACAGACCCCCATACCCGGACCGCCCAATTCGTGCTGACCCTCGCCTGCCCGGAGCGCCCCGGCATCGTCCGGGCGATAACCTGCTTCCTTGCCGACCGGGAGTTCGACATCGTTGAACACCAGCAGTTCGATGACCACGTCAGCGGGAACCTCTACCTGCGCACGGCCTTTACCGGGGAATCTCCCGAGGTCACCGCCGAGGGCCTCGCCGAGGAGTTTGCGGCGATCGCAGCCGACTTCGGAATGGACTTCACCATCCACGACGGCCGCCCGCAGCGGGTGCTGGTGATGGTCTCCCGGTTCGGCCACTGCCTCAATGACCTGATCTCCCGGTGGAAGGCAGGCAGCCTCGGCGGGGAGCTCGCCGTCGTCGTCTCGAACCATGAGGACCTGCGTTCCATGGCGGAGGCCGCCGGCCTGCCTTTCATCCACGTTCCCGTCACCGCCGACACAAAGCCGGCGGCCGAGCGCAGGCTGCTGGAACTGGTCGAGGAATACGACGCGGACCTTGTGGTCCTGGCGCGCTACATGCAGGTGCTCTCCGACGAGCTGTGCACCGCACTGCGCGGCCGTGCCATAAACATCCACCACTCCTTCCTTCCCGGCTTCAAGGGCGCCAAGCCCTACCACCAGGCGTACGACCGGGGCGTGAAACTTGTGGGCGCCACCGCCCACTACGTGACCCCGGATCTCGACGAAGGGCCGATCATCGAGCAGGAAGTGTTCCGGGTTGACCACACCCAGGACGCCAACGCCCTAGTGACAGTGGGCCGTGACGCCGAATCGCAGGCGCTCGCCCGTGCAGTGCGATGGCACTGCCAGCACCGGGTCCTGCTGAGCAACACCCGCACCGTCGTATTCCGCTGACGCCACCAGGAGAACAAGAATGAACGCATCACCCCGCGTAGTCATCATCGGCGCCGGAATCGTTGGAGCGAACCTCGCCGACGAACTCGCGACCCGAGGCTGGACCAACATCACCGTCCTTGAGCAGGGGCCGCTGCACCTTGCCGGCGGATCCACGTCGCATGCGCCAGGCCTCGTCTTCCAGACCAACCCGTCCAAGACCATGACGGACTTCGCCAGCTATACAGTGGACAAGCTCCTCTCCCTGCGCGCCGACGGCACCTCCTGCTTCAACCAGGTCGGCGGGCTTGAGCTCGCCACAACCGAGGCGAGGCTTGGCGAGCTGAAGCGCAGGCTGGGATTCGCCACCTCCTGGGGCATCGAGGGCCGGCTGATCGACCCGGACGAGTGCGAGAAGCACTACCCGCTGCTGAAGTCGAACGCCGTGCTCGGCGGGCTGTATATCCCCACCGACGGCCTCGCCTCCGCCGCCCGTGCCGTCCAGCTGCTCATCAGCCGCGCCTCAGAGGCAGGAGTGAAGTTCATCGGCTCCACTCCCGTCACCGGCGTTACCCAGGCCAACGGCAGGGTCACTGGCGTCGAGACCCCCGACGGCGTCGTCCCCGCGGACATCGTGGTCACATGCGCGGGGTTCTGGGGCCGGGAGGTCGGAAAGATGGTCGGCATGAAGGTGCCGCTGCTGCCGCTTGCCCACCAGTACGTCAAGACGACGGCGCTGCCCGGGCACGGTGCACAGAACGAGCCCGGAGGCGCCCGGCTGCCGATCCTGCGTTACCAGGACAAGGACCTCTACTACCGCGAACACGGCGACCGGATCGGGATCGGCAGCTACGCGCACCGCCCCATGCCGGTTGACCTCGATACCCTCCCCCGCGTCGGCGCCGACGAGATGTCCGAGCACCGCATGCCGTCCCGCCTCGACTTCACCGAAGCCGATTTCCTTCCCTCGTGGAAAGACAGTCAGGATCTGCTCCCCGCGCTGCAGGGGGCGCAGATTGCGGAGGGCTTCAACGGGATCTTCTCCTTCACCCCCGACGGCGGTCCGCTCCTTGGCGAATCGGCTGAGGTCGACGGGTTCTATGTTGCCGAGGCCGTCTGGGTGACCCACTCGGCCGGCGTGGCCAAGGCCATGGCGGAACTGCTCGTCGAGGGGCAGTCCCGCACCGACCTTCACGGGTGCGAGGTGACCCGCTTCGAGAAGGTGCAAACGAGCGACGCCTACGTCAGCGAAACCTCGCAGCAGAACTTCGTGGAGATCTACGACGTGCTGCATCCGCTTCAGCCCCGGGAGTCCCCGCGTGACCTTCGCGTCAGCCCGTTCATCTCCCGCCAGAAGGAACTTGGAGCGTTTTTCCTTGAGTCGGCGGCCTGGGAACGCCCGCACTGGTTCGAAGCCAACCGCCCACTGCTCGCTGAGCTCCCAGAGGAATGGCAGGCGCCGCCGCGGAGTGAATGGGCTGGGATGTTCCACTCCGAGATTTCGGCGGCCGAAGCCTGGCGGACCCGCACCGCCGTCGGCCTTTACGACATGACGCCGTTGAAGCGCCTCGAAGTGAGCGGGCCCGGGGCGCTGTCGCTGCTCCAGCGGCTCAGCACGGGAAACATCGCGAAGAAGCCCGGGGCGGTGACCTACACCCTCCTGCTCAACGACGACGGCGGCATCCGCAGCGACGTCACGGTGGCGCGGCTGGGCGAGGAGACTTTCCAGTTGGGCGTCAACAGCAACGTTGACCTCGAGTACCTGCGCCGCGAGGCCCGGGAGCAGGCCGCGGGCGATCCCGGGCAGTGGGCGCACATCGCCGACATCACCGGCTCCACCTGCTGCATCGGACTGTGGGGGCCGCTGGCACGGACCGTCATGGCCAAGGTCAGCGATGACGACCTCAGCAACGAGGCGTTGCGCTACTTCCGCGCCAAAGAGATCAGCATCGGCGGAATCCCTGTCACCGCAATGCGCCTCTCGTACGTCGGTGAGCTCGGCTGGGAGCTCTACGCAACGGCGGAACACGGGCTTCGGCTCTGGGACCTGTTGTTTGAGGCGGGCCAGGAGCACGGCATCATCGCCGCCGGTCGCGGGGCCTTCAACGCCATGCGTCTTGAAAAGGGCTACCGGTTGTGGGGTGCCGACATGACCTCGGAGCACCACCCCTTCGAAGCCGGGCTCGGTTTCGCGGTCAACAAGGACAAGGAAGGCTTCAAGGGCTCCGACGCCCTGGCCTCCCGCCGGGAGAAGGCTGCGGCCCGGGCGCTGCGCTGCCTCACGGTTGACGACGGTGTTTCGGTGGTGATGGGCAAGGAGCCCGTGTTCGTGAACGGTGAAGCCGCCGGGTACGTCACAAGCGCCGCCTACGGGTTCTCGATCGGCAGGCCGATCGCCTACGCCTGGTTGCCCGCCGCGGTTGCCGAGGGCGACTCCGTTGAGATCGAATACTTCGGCGAGCGGGTCCGTGCCACCGTCGCGGCCGAGCCACTGTTCGACCCAGGGATGGAGCGCCTGCGCGGCTGAGCATCTCCGCCACAGCAAAGGCTCCACAACAAAGGCCCCGCTTCCGGAAGGAGGCGGGGCCTTTGCCGTGCCGATTGAACCGGCCAATCACGCACGGCGCGGCCAACCTCGAAGCTGGGCCGGTCCAGCCCTCACCGAATCCGCACCGTGTCGGTAGGTTTTGGTCGGTTTACTAATTCAGGGGCCCGCTAGTTTCTCCCCGGGAAGTCAGCGGGCAGCGGGCTGGAGGCGGTAGCTGCTGCCGTGGTGCTCGGCGGGCAGCCGGTCGCCGCGGCCGAAGAGCTTGTGGCGCAGCGTCCCCTCGACGTACTCGGTGGGATAGGCGCCGCGTTTCTGCAGTTCGGGTACCACGTACTTCACCACGTCCTCGAACGAGCCCGGCGTGATCGCGTAGGCGAGGTTGAACCCGTCGACGTCGGTCTCCTCCACCCACGCCTGGAGCTCCTCGGCGACCTGCGCGCCGGAGCCGACGACGCGCGGGCCCAGCCCGCCGATGCCCGCCCACTCGGCGATGTCGCGTACCGTCCACGGCTTGCCGTCGTCCTCCACCTTGGAGAAGTTGGCGACGGCCGACTGGATGGCGTTCGACTTCACGTTCCCGAGCGGTTCGTCCGGTCCGTAGACGGAGAGGTCCACGCCGAACCAGCCGGAGACCAGCACCAGGGCTCCCTCGTAGCTGACGTACTGCTGGTACTCGGCGTGCTTGGCTTGCGCCTTCTCCTCCGTCTCGTCCGTGATGACGGTGAGCAGCGTGTAGACGCGCACGGAGTAGCGGTCGCGCCCTGCGGCTTCGACGGCGTCGCGGATCTTCGTGACGGTGTCCTTGAGGATCTCCTTGGTCGGCGAGCCAACAAAGACGGCCTCGGCGTTGCCTGCGGCAAAGGCGATGCCCCGCGGTGAAGCCCCGGCCTGGTAGATCACGGGGGTGCGCTGCGGGGAGGGTTCGCTGAGGTGGATTCCCGGCGTCGTGAAGTACTTGCCCTCGTGGCCGATCCCGTGGACCTTCGCGGGGTCGGTGAAGACGCCGGTCTCGGTGTCTCTTACGACGGCGTCGTCCTCCCAGGAGCCTTCGAGCAGCTTGTAGAGCACCTCGAGGTACTCGTCGGCGTGGTTGTAGCGCTCGTCGTGCTCGAGCTGGTCGGTCTGCCCGAGGTTCCGCGCCGCCGACGGCAGGTACCCGGTGACAACGTTCCAGCCGAACCGCCCGTTGGTCAGGTGGTCGAGCGTGGAGAGGCGGCGGGCGAACGGGTACGGGTGCTCGTAGGCGGTGCCTGCGGTGACGCCGAACCCGAGATGTTCGGTCACCAGGGCCATGGCGGAGACCAGGAGGAACGGGTCGTTCACCGGAGTCTGGGTGCCCTGGCGGAGAGTGGCCTCGTCGGAGCCGCCGTAGACGTCGTAGGTGCCGAGGACGTCGGCGATGAAGATGCCGTCGAACAGTCCCTTTTCGAGCGTCTTCGCGAGGTCTGCCCAGTAGCGGAGGTCCTTGTACCGCCAGGACTGGTCCTCGGGGTGGCGCCACAGACCGGGAGACTGGTGGCCGACGCAGTTCATGTCGAAAGCGTTGAAGCGGATCTGACGGGGCGAGTTGGAGGAATGTGGGGATAAGGACATGGCAAAAGAACCCTTGCATTAGGGCACTTGCCAAGAGGTAAGTGCCGTACTTGCCCTCCGGTCATCTCCGCCGGCCGGGCCGAATCCTCACCTGGGGCACCCCGCTACAGCGAGAGGGTTGCCGTCCAACAAACCAGGGTTTTGCGTTGGAACTCTTGATTCTGAATTCGACCCTACGGGCAGGACGGCGCCCGCGTCGAGAACGGTCCGTCACAGAAAGTCACGGAGTGCGTCACTGCCCACTTTTCCTGAGATTCCGCGCAACCTCCCTACCCAAGGGCTAGCGCCTTGTGCAGGAAATCCAACATCACCCGCCCCTGTGCCGTTAGTGACAGCTCTCGGGCGAGGTTCTCCTGCATTGACTGAACTGCAAGGACGCGTCCGGCATCGCTCATTTCAGCGTTGCGGTATCGAGCGCCCCTGACATCGCCGTTCAATTCCTCGCCAAGCAGAGCGCTCTCCAGGACTGCAAGGATCATCGCCGCCGCTGGGACGCCGAACAAGGGTTCAATTTCGGTGGCGGCCAGCCCAGGGCCGGTTACATCTGCGCTGATGATTACCTGCCTTTCCAAGAGCCCACGTGCCTCCAGCTCTGAAAGCGTCAACGGCGTCTCCTCGAGTGGGATTATCAACTCCTCCATCAGGTATCGCCCGTCGGGCCCGTATACCCAGTTGCCCTCCGACGACACACCGGTGACGGCCACCGGGAACATCGCAATAGTCAGAATGGGCAGGCCGTGCTCGTCGCGTTCATCGGCGAAGAATTCCATGAAGAAGCTTCCGTCAACGTAAAGCTCCGGGTAGTCCTCGCAGTTGTTCATCGTTGCTCCTTTGTTCTAGACGACAAAAAAGCCCTGCCGGTGACACCGACAAGGCTCTGCGCTTCTATGCACATGAAACTATCTTCGCTGAACTTCCGTTACAGCTGCAATCGCGATTCTTGACCAGGTACTGCACGACTGGATTGATTGCCATTATCCCTAAACTTCCGGGACACATACAAATTAGCACGACACTCCGTCTCGCCCGTTCCCAGGGTATTGCTCGAAGCCTCCGCATGGCTTATCGGCGATGAAAGTAGCTAGATATCCGATCCGATATCCGTTTGCATAAGGGTCTTCTCAGGGAGTGTTAAGGGTGCTTACAATCGTTGTGTAACCCGTCACATAAGTAACTCTTGTAACTCAACAATCTGTAGGGAAAACCAATGAAAAAGAGCTCAGCAGCATTTGCCCTGGTGGCAGCAGCCGGTTTCACAGCACTTTCAGCGGCACCCGCCATGGCGGTACCTTTCGCCAACTGTTCCGCTGCTGCGGCAGCCGGTGTGTACAACATCCCTTCAACTGATCCCCGTTATGGCACCCATCTGGACAGCGACCTCGACAACGTTGGGTGCGAAAACGCGAACTACCCCATGGCAACACCGCCACAGGTAACCCAAATGCCCAACGGTGGAGCTGACACCGGCGTGGCACAGGAGCCACAGAACGACACCACGGGGGCCGTTCTATTGGGCGGTGGCTTCGTCCTCGCCGCCGCAGCCGGCGGAACATTCCTCGTACGCCGCCGCAGCAACGTTTAGGAGGAGTCCCACCACCATCCGAATCGATCCGATATTGTCCTACGCATGACGCGTTTCACCGGCTACCGCCGCAGGGGCCCGCTCGCCGCTGCGGTGGTAGCCCTTCTCTTGCTCACGGGTTGCGGTTCCACCGTCCAGTCCGACGCTCCTACTTCACCTTCCGCTGCCCAGGCAGCACCTCCGCCATCGCCATCAGCCGAGCCGACACGGCTGCCCTCGCCGTCTGCGTCGGCGAAGCCTTCGCCGAACCCGTCCGCCACCGCCACCGACCCGAAACTTCCGGTCCTTGCGGCATCAGCGCCGGTGTCATTCAGCATTCCCTCAACTGGCGCGAAATCGGAGCTGCTCAGCCTTGGCCTGCGCACCAACGGAACTCTTGAAGTGCCGCCCGACGGCCCGGGCGCTCCTGCCAGCTGGTACAACCAGTCCCCCACTCCGGGCGAGCGTGGACCATCCGTTCTCCTCGGGCACGTCAACGCCACCGACGGCGGGCCCGGCATCTTCGCTTCGCTGCGGCAGCTGAAGGCCGGGGACAAAATCGAGGTAACCCGCGAGGACGGCACAACGGCAGTATTCGCCGTCGACCGCGGCGAGCAGTATCCGAAGGACGCCTTTCCCACCACCGAGGTGTACGGCAATACCGACGGGGCCGAATTGCGCCTGATTACCTGCGACGGATTCGATCCGGCGACCGGCCAGTTCGACGACAACTACGTCGTTTACGCGAAGCTCGTCGGCTAGTCGCCACCAAAGCAAAGGCCGCCGCCGCTTCCGCGACGACGGCCTCCCCCAAGTACCCCGTTACCCGAGCACGAGGTTCGCGAGGAACAGCAGGGGAATCGACCCGGCCCAGACGGCCGTGGTGATCCCCGACCACCCACGCAGGGCCGCCGTGCCATCCAGACCGGCGAAACGGGTCACCACCCAGAAGTAGGAATCGTTGAAGTAGCTGAACACCATCGAACCGGCGGTGCAGGCCAGGGCTGCGACGATGGGATCGATGCCAAGGGAGACGACCAGCGGAGCGGTGACTGACGCGGCGGTGATCATTGCGACCGTTCCGGAACCCTGGGCAATGCGCACCAGTGACGCGATGAGGAACGGAACGAGGAAAGCGGGCAGCGGGGTCGCAGCGATGGCCACGGCGAGGGCGTCGCCGACGCCGGAGTCGCGCAGCACCTGTCCCAGTGCGCCACCGGCGCCGGTGATCAGGAGGATGAGCCCTGCCGAGGCCGCGGCGTCAGCGAACCAGCCCTGCACCTTAGAGCGTGGGGTCCAGCGCGGCAGCAGGACGTAGACGGCGAGGAGGACGCCGATCACCAGCGCGACGACGGGGTTGCCGATGAAGGCCAGCGGCACGGCCCAGGCGGACGGCTCGTACTCACCGGTGCCGACAACGCCCTGGTTGTTCTGGTCAATGGCGCCGCTCACCGTGTTGAGGATGATCAGCAGCAGCGGGATGAGCAGCGGCAGCGATGCGACAAACGCCCCTACCCGGTGCGGTTTCGCCCCCTCGGGAGGCGTGCCGAGTTCGGCGGCAGGATCCACCGGAGCGTCGCCGGCGCCGGGGTCGTCGTCGCGCCCGTCGGTGTGGGCACCTGCCGGGGCGGCGTCCGCCGTTGCGGTTCGGTCAGCGAGCGTCGTGCCGGTTGATGCTCCGCCGGATGCGCCGGCCGACCGCCCGCCGGTCGACACCGCTGCGGCCGAGCCGTAGACGGCAGTGCGGACGTTGGCGTTGATCTGCGACTCGAGCTTCGGACCCATCCACTTGGCGTAGAAAACCACGACCGGCAGCAGGATCACGGTGAAGACGAGCCCGGCCAGGATGAGCGCACCGAGGTCCGCCCCGAGGATACCGGCGACGGCGAGCGGCCCCGGTGTCGGCGGGACGAGGTGGTGGGTGAGGGTCATGCCGCAGCCGAGCGCCAGGGCGAGGACGATGTAACCGCCCTTCTCCACGCGCGCAATCGACCGGGCGAGCGGGTTCATGATGACGTACCCGGAATCGCAGAACACCGGGATCGAGACGAGGGCTCCAACGCTGCCCATCGCCCACGGCTCCCTGCCCTTGCCGAAGACCTTCAGGAACGCGAGGGCGAGCGCTGTCGCCGCACCCGACACCTCGAGGATCTTGCCGATCCCAACGCCGAGGCCGATCACGATTCCGATCGTGGCCAGCGTATTGCCGAACCCTGTGGTGATCGACGAGACGATGTCCAGCGGCGCCTGACCTGCGACCATGCCGGTCACCAGAGCCGCAATAAGGAGGGCCACAAAGGCATCAAGACGCGTGCGGAGCACGAGGACGATGATTGTGGCAATTCCCAGAACCAGTGCCAAAAGAAGTTGTATATCCACGGTGATGTACCCCTCGACGGAACGCTGGCCAAGCCCCGTTGCCCGGTCAGTGACTGTTCTGCAGCAACGCCCCCAATTCGTTGACGGGCTAGATGCTGGCTGAAACACTAACACCACACATATGACGTCTGACAAGGTCTTCCCGAGGATGTGAATACTCTTGACACGCGAAGCAGCGTTGCTCGCCCAGTATCCGGGCACCGTCCCCACTGATCCTCGGGAAATTGCCGCCGCCGTCGCGGCCTCGGGGCGGGTTCTGGTGGTCCTCGATGATGACCCAACGGGCACCCAATCCGTGGCCGACCTCCCGGTCCTCACCGCCTGGGAACCCGACGATTTCCGGTGGGCCTTCTCGCACCGCATCCGCGGTGCAGCCGCTCCGGCGGTGTACGTGCTGACGAACACCCGCAGCCTCGACCCGGCTGAGGCCGAGCGGAGGAACCGGGAGATCGCCACCAACGCCCTTGCCGCCGCCGACTCGACCGGCACCACGATCGGTTTCGTCAGCCGCAGCGACTCCACCCTGCGCGGGCACTTCCCGCTCGAACCGGACACCATCGCGGCTACCCTGAGGGACGTCAAGGGCATTCCCACCGACGGCGTCGTGGTCGTCCCCGCCTTCCCCGAGGCCGGTCGCATCACCATCGGAGGCGTCCACTATGTGCGGGACGACGACGGCGGGCTCACCCCGGTCGCCGAGACCGAATTCGCGAAGGACGCTACCTTCGGCTTCACCTCCTCGAACCTCGCGGAGTACATCGAGGAGAAGTCCGGCGGGCGCCTCCCTGCCGCACGGGTGATCCTTCTCGACCTCGCCACTATCCGCAGCGGCGCAGGCGCCATTGCCGACGCGATCGAAAACGCGCGGGAGTCGACGCCGATCATTCCCGACATCGTCAACGAGGACGATCTCCGCGCCCTGGCGCTGGGGCTCGAAGAAGCGGAGCGCCGCGGCAGGAAGCTCCTGTACCGGGTGGGCCCACCCTTCGTGCGCGCCCGCATCGGCCAGAGCGAACACGCTCCCCTCACCGCGCCCGAGGTCTTCGCCGGCCTCGATGCGCCAGAGGCGGGAGGTTTGATCGTGGTGGGTTCCCACGTCGGGCTCACCACCCGCCAACTCGACGCCCTCGTGCGCCGGCACCCCGCCGTGCGCGTCGAACTGTCGGTCGAGGCACTCCTTGAGCCGGACACGCGGGAGGCCGAGATCGGCAGCACCACAGCCGCGGTCGTCGAGGGGCTGAGCCGCGGCGAGGTCATCCTCCATACAAGCCGCCAGCTGGTGCGCTCGGAGGATCCGGAGCGGAGCCTGCAGATCGCCCGGCTCGTGTCACAGTCGGTGGTCGACGTCGTCCGCGCAACGATCGCTTCAGCCAAGGTGCGGTTCGTCATCGCAAAGGGCGGCATCACCTCGTCCGACGTCGCCGCCCACGGGCTTGAGATCCGCCATGCGGTGGTGCGCGGACCAATGCTCCCGGGCATCGTCTCGCTCTGGCAGCCCGTGGACGGGCCGGCCCGCGGAGTCCCCTACGTCGTCTTTGCCGGAAATGTCGGAAACGACGAGTCACTCGCCGACGTCGTGCAGACGCTCAGCGCGCATTCGTGACACCGTGCCACAGCCGAGAAGTCCCGAAGGAGAGGAAGCGGAAATGAGCAATCCACCGGATGCCATCGTCCCCACCGTTGCCGTCCTTGGCCTCGGCGCGATGGGCCTGCCAATGGCACGCCGGCTCGCCGGATCCTTTCCCGTGCGGGGCTTCGACCCCTCCGAGACCCTGCGCCAAGCCGCCGGCGCGGCCGGAGCGACGTCATATGAATCCGCCCGTGCCGCCGCAGCCGAATCGGACGTCGTACTGCTCGCTGTACGCAATGCCGCCCAGGTCGAGGCGGTGCTCTTTGGCGCCGATGGCGTGGCCGAGGTGATGAATCCGGGCGCCGTCGTCGTGATCACCAGCACCGTTGGCGTTGACGCCGTGCCGGCCTGGGCCGAGCGCCTCGCCGCGCTGCAGCTGGGGCTCGTCGACGCCCCGCTCTCGGGCGGGCCGGCGCGCGCGGGTGAGGGCGACCTGCTGATCGTGCTCGGCGCCGAGCCCGCCGTTCTCGAGAAGGCCCGGCCCGTCCTCGAACGGCTCGCCTCGACGCTGACGGTTGTTGGAAACAAGCCCGGTGACGGGCAGGCGATGAAGACGGTCAATCAGCTGCTGTGCGGGGTGCACATCGCCGCCGCAGCCGAAGCGCTCGCCTTGGCCGACGCGCTGGGGCTCGATCAGGAATTGGCGCTGCGTGCGCTTGAGTCGGGAGCCGCGGCGTCGTTCATGCTCTCAAACCGCGGACCGCGCATGATCGAAGGCTATGACGGCGGTACCGAGGTCCTGAGCCGGCTCGCCATCTTCGTCAAGGACATGGGCATCGTCGGCAAGGCCGCCCGGGCGGCAGGCCTTGCCGCACCGGTCGCTGCGGCGGCCGAGCAGCTGTTCCTGCTGGGGCAGACGCACGGGCTCGGCACGGCCGACGACTCCTCGGTCATTCAGGTCGTTGCGCCTGCTCGAAGGACGACGGACAGCCAGAACGCAGGGACCAACCAGGCAGCTGAGGGAGGAGCCCCTGATGGGCCGGCAGTCACTCGCTGAGTCGGTCTTCGAGAACCTGCTGCAGCAGATCATCGAGGGAAGGTTCGCCCCCCATGAGGCGCTGCCCCCCGAGGCCGAACTGGCCAAGGATGCCGACGTCAGCCGCCTCACCGTGCGTGAGGCGCTGAAGAAACTTGAGGCGCAGAACGTCATCTCCATCAAGCGCGGTCTTGGAACCTTCGTGAATCCCCCGGCCCAGTGGACGAACCTTGAGGCAATCCTCCGCTCGGCCTCGCTGGGCATCGGGTCGAGCGAAGTTGCGCTGCGGCTCCTCGAGGTCCGGCGCATGGTCGAGATCGGAGCCGCCGAACTCGCCGCCCGGCATTCGAGCGAGGACGACCTGGCGAAGATGGCCGCCGCAGTCGAAGCCCTGAAGGCCGCCCACGAGGCGGACGACCTTGACGCCGTCACCGTCGCCGACCTCGACTTCCACGACGCGGTGCTGCGTGCCTCGGCCAATCCGTTCGTGCCGGTGATCCTCGGCCCGCTCGGGCAACTGCTCTACACAATGCGGCGGGAAACGTCGTCCTTCCGGGAGGTCCAGAAACACGCGATCCGGCACCACGGCCTCGTGCTTGACGCAATCCGGTCCGGTGACCCCGAGACGGCCCGCAAGGCGATGGAGGCGCACATCGATCAGACCTACGACGACTACGAGCACTTCATCCACCACACGAACAGTTCAAGGAGCTGAGCAACATGACAGAAACGGCAACCTTCCCGGCCGAGCGCACGGCGGTCCTCACCGGTGCAGCTTCCCCGCGCGGCATCGGACGCGCCCTGGCAAACACTTTGGCCGGCCAGGGCTGGTCCATTGCCATCCTCGATATCGACGCCGGCGCTGCGGAAGCGGCTGCCTCGGACATCGCCGACCGGCACGGCGTCAGCGCCCTTGGCGTTGCAGCCGACGTCTCGGACAAGGAGTCGGTCGACGCCGCCATCGGGCGCGTCGAGGCCGAACTGCCGCCCATTGTCGCGCTCGCGAACCTCGCCGGCATCAGCTCGCCCACCGAATTCATGAAGGAGACGAAGGAGGCCTGGGAGCGGGTGTTCGCCGTGAACATGACCGGCACCTTCCTCGTCACCCAGCGGGTGCTCGGCGGCATGATCGACCGGAAGCTCGGACGGGTGGTAAGCGTTTCCTCTATTTCGGCCCAGCGCGGAGGCGGCACCTACTCGAAGGTGGCCTACAGCGCCTCGAAGGCGGGAATCATCGGTTTCACCCGGGCGCTGGCCCGCGAGATGGGCGAGCACGGCATCACGGTGAACTGCGTTGCCCCCGGCCCTGTCGACACCGACATCATGGGCGGCACCCTGACCGAGGAGCGGAAGCAGGAGATGTCGCGGGACATCCTGGTGGGCAGGGTGGGTACCGTGGGCGAAGTCGCTGCGCTGATGGCGTTCCTCGTCGGCGAAGACGCCGGCTACATCACCGCCGCAACCTACGACATCAACGGCGGCCTCCAGGTCTCCTAGTGCTGCTTTGACCGGCCTGAGGCGGGGTGGAAAACTGATGGCAATGCAAGGAGAGGAAACCATGACCAGCGGCACAGGCGGGCAGGCAGGCAGTTCAGCAGGCACCCCGGAAGAACAAAACGAACTAGGCGAACAGGGAACGGCAACCGGCGCTGAAGACTCCCAGGCGCAGCTCGAGGTCACGGACAACCCGGAGAAGAACCGCTACATTGCCTACCTCAACGGGGACGCCGTCGGACTTGCCGCCTACCGCCTCGAGAACGGCGTCATCAATTTCACGCACACCATCGTGGACGAGGACTTCGAGGGCCGGGGCATAGCCACCGCAATGATGCACGAAGCCCTCCGGGATGCCCGCGCAAAGGACCTAAAGGTCGTCGCCGGGTGCACCTTCGCGGAGAACTTCCTCGAGGAACACACGGAGTACCAGGACCTGGTCAGGACACCACCCGCAGCACCCTGAACCCGTCGTCAAGCAGGACGACGCCGCCGCGCGCCCCGACCTCGGTGGTGCCGATCCACGAATCCACCAGCCCGGCGGCGCGCGCCGGGACGATCGTCGCCGCGGCGACCGCCTCGGCCTCTCCAACGCCTGCCGCAACCGCCCTGCGGACCGCGGAATCCATCGTGAGCGTGCTTCCAGCGATCGAGCCGTTGCGCTCGAGCCGGGCCTCGCCGTCCGCCACAGTGACGTCGAGGGAGCCGATCCGGTACCGGCCGTCCCCGACTCCCGCCGCTGCCATCGCATCGGTGATCAGGGCGACCCGGCCGGGCGCCGACGCGAACACCAGGCGCAGCATCGGATCGTGGACATGGATACCGTCGGCAATGATTTCAAGGGTGACGTGCGGTGAATCGAGGGCTGCGGCGATGGGGCCGGGCCTGCGGTGGTGCAGCGGCTCCATCGCGTTGAACGTGTGGGTCAGCAGGCTTGCACCGGCGTCGAAGGCCCGCAGCGCGGTCTCGTAGTCCGCCGCGGTGTGGCCGACTGCCACCCGGACGCCGTGCTGCACGAAGCGGCGGAGGGCCGCGAGGTCCGGGTCGAGCTCCGGTGCCATGGTGACCTGTACGAGCGAGCCTCCGCCGGCCTCGACGAGCCGGTCAACCGCCTCGACGGTCGGCGCAACGAGGTAGTCGGGGCGGTGCGCACCGCAGTGGCTTGAGGCAAGGAAGGGTCCCTCGAGGTGAAAGCCCCGGAGCATCGGATCCCGGACGGCGCCGAGCGAGCGCAGGGATGCTTCGAGGACCGGCAGCGGGTTGGTCACCAGCGACGCGACGAGGCTCGTTGTGCCGCCGGCCCGGTGGACGCGCAGCGCCTCGGAGATGTCGGAATCCTCGAAGGACGCCCCTCCCCCTCCGTGGCAGTGCAGGTCCACGAACCCCGGCGCCAGGAAAGCTCCGGCCGCGTCGAGGACTTCCGCGTCCTTCGCGAGCTCCCGCCAGGAGTCGCCGGTCCCGGCGTCGGAGATGACGCCGCCGTCGATCCTGAGCCAGGAGTCGGGAATGACGGCGGTGTCGGTGAAGCGGCGGGCCGAGTGGAGGACGAGGGGCTTGCTTGCCGGAAGTGTGGTCACCGGACTCAGGGTAGCTGCCAGGCGGGCCGGTTCGCTTCGGTGTGCCGGTAGTAGGCGTGGTTCCGCAGTTCGGAGGCGGCGTCCTCGTCGATGATCACCGTCGCGTGGGCGTGCAGCTGCAGGGCGGTCGCCGGGCAGAACGCGCCGAGGGGACCCTCGACCATCTGGGCCACCGCCGCTGCCTTTGCCGCCCCGGTCGCCACAAGCACAACGGCCTTCGCGTCGAGGATGGTGCCGATGCCCTGGGTAAGGCAGTGCATCGGCACCCGGGAGATGTCGCCGCCGAAGAACCGGGAGTTGTCTTCGCGGGTCCGGGGCGAAAGGGTCTTGACGCGGGTCCGGCTGGCGAACGACGACGTCGGCTCGTTGAAGCCGATGTGACCGTTGGCGCCAATGCCCAGCAGCTGCACGTCCACCCCGCCGCTGCGCCGGATCGCCTCCTCGTACTCCCGGCAGGCGGTCTCGAGGTCCGCCGCCGCGCCGTCCGGCACCTTGACGTTCTCCGGTGTGAGCCCGAGCCGATGGACAACTTCGCGCTCGATCACCGAGCGGTAGCTCTCAAGATGGCCTGCGGGCAGCCCCACGTATTCGTCGAGCGCGAAGCCGCGCACCCGGTCGAAGGCCAGCCCGTCCCGGCGGTGCCGGGCGAGCGCCTCGTAGGTGGCAACCGGGCTCGATCCCGTGGCGAAGCCGAGGACGGCGTCGGGCTTGCCCGCAACAACATGGGCGAGAATGCGGGCGGCGTGCTCACCGACCGCTGCCGCGTCGGGCTTGATGCTGATTCTCATCGGACGCTCTCGATCTCCTCGGTTGTCGCAGCGGCGTCGGCGGGAGTGCGGTGGCGCAGCGACAGCAGGAAGCCAAGGGCCACTGTGACAACGACGCCAATCGCCGTGTACCAAGTGAAGCCGATGAGGGTGCGCTGGAAAAGGAACAGGTAGGTCATCAGCGCGACCGCTGTGGCGAATCCGATGATCGCGTCCGTCTGGCGGGCCTTCGGCACCCAGAGTCCGAGGAAGAACGCACCGAGCAGGCCGCCGTAGGTGAGCCCGGCGACTGAGAGGCCAAGTTCGACGACGGGGTTGTCGGTTCCGGTGAACAGGGCACCGGCGCCGATGAACACCACGCCCCAGCCCAGGGTGAAGATCCTGCTCAGGCGCAGGCCCTCGGTCTCGGAGAGTTTCCGGGCGCTGAACTTCTCGAACAGGTCCGACATGGTCGAGGAGGCAAGGGCCGACAGCGAGGACGACAGGGTGCTCATGGCCGAGGCGAGGATGCCCGCGAGCAGCAGCCCTGACAGGCCGCTCGGGAGGCCTTCGACGATGAAGGTGGGGAAGATCTGGTCACCGCGCTCAAGGCCGAGCTCCTCGACGGACTTGCGCTCGTAGTAGCTCCAGAGCGCCAAGCCTACGGTGAGGAAGAGCGCGAACTGGAAGAACACGATCACCGCGCTGCCGATCACTGCCTTCTGCGCGTCCCGCAGGGTGCGGGTGGTGAGCAGCCGCTGCACGATGATCTGGTCGGCACCGTGGGAGGCCGTCGACAGCAGGGCGCCGCCGATCACCGCGGTGATGAAGGCGTAAGGGGCGGAGATGGGGCTTGAGGCGAAGTCGAGGACCTGGGTCTTGCCGGCGTCGGCCGCTTCGGACCAGAAGTTCACGTCGAGGCTTGTGGTGATGAAGATCAGGGCGATGATGCCACCCACCACGTAGAGGGCCATCTGGAGGACGTCGACCCAGACGACGGCCTTGATGCCGCCGAAGAAGGTGTAGGCGATTGTGACGACGCTGAGGATCGCGATGATGGCGAAGAAGTTGAGGTTCAGGCCATAGGAATCAAGGATCACCTTCACCGGGATGGCGGCGGCGAAGAGCCGGACGCCGTCGGCAAGGAGCCGGGTGAGGATAAACGCCACCGAGGCGGTGCTCTGCATCCCGCGGCCGAAGCGCTGGCCGAGGTAGGCGTAGGCGGTGGTCATCTCGCCGCGGTAGTAGCGCGGCAGGAGGACGAAGGCGACGACGATGCGGCCCAGCAGGTACCCGATGGCCACCTGGATGAAGGTGATGTTCCCGAGGTAGGCGACGGCAGGGACGCTGATGACCGTCAGGGCGCTGGTCTCGGTGGCGACGACCGAGAGGCACACGGCCCACCAGGGCAGTTGCCGGTTGCCAAGGAAGTAGTCCTTGACGTTTGTCTGCTTGCCAGAGAGTTTCAGTCCCAGCCAGGCGGAGCCCACGAGGTAGGCAATGATGACGATCAGGTCGAGGGGTTGCACGAATTCTCCAGGAGGGCTAGAGGTGGCGGTCAGTGACCGGGTGGAAAACGGTCAGTCGCTGCGGTGCGACGGTGACCGGTGGGGGAAGGCGCAGGGGGTTGGCGCCCGGGGTGATGCGTCCTGCGATCGGCGGAGTGGTGCTTCCGGTGCAGCTCCCCAGGGTGCCGGGGAGCCCGTGCCAGGTGAAGAACCCAAGCAGGGCGAAGAGGTAGGCCTCTTTGGCGTCGGCGTGGACGCCCAGTTCTGCGGCATTGCGCACCGCCGCCCGATCAAGGTGTGCCTGCAGCCGCTCCAGCAGGTACGGGTTGCGGGTTCCACCACCGGAGACAAAGACCTCGCCGACGCCGAAGGGCCGGAGCGCGTCGGCGACGGTGCGTGCGGTCAGTTCGGTCAGGGTGGCGAGCAGGTCGTTACCGCTGATGGACCGGCCCGCCGTCGCTTCTTCGATGTAGCCGCCGTGGAAGATCTCCCGGCCGGTGGACTTTGGTGCCGGCTGCGCATAGTAGGGATGCGCGAGCAGCGCAGCCAGGAGGTCGGCGTCAACGGTCCCGGAGCGGGCGCCGCGGCCGTCGCGGTCGACGGACTCGGCGCCGCCGCTGGCCGCGCGTACCGCGGCGTCAAGGAGTGCGTTGGCCGGGCCAGTGTCGAAGGCGACCGGGGCCTGCCCGGGGCGGATCACCGTAGCGTTGGCGATCCCGCCAAGGTTGAGGGCGGCAGAGTTGAGGGCGGCAGAGTTGAGGGCGGCCGAGTTGAGGGCAGCGGAGTTCAGGGCGGCTGCGTCCTCCGCGCGCCCGGCGAGCAGCAGGGAGTCGAAGATGCTGACGAGCGGGGCACCCTGACCACCGGCGGCAATATCGTTGCTGCGCACGTCGGAGAGGACGGGAAGCCCCGTTGCCTGGGCAATCCAGGCGGGCTGGCCCAGCTGAAGCGTTCCGCAGGCCTTTCCGTCCTCGATCCAGTGGAAGAGGGTCTGCCCGTGGGAGACAACGAGGTCGGCGGTGCCTGCGGTCTCGGCGAGGTAGGCCTTCGCTGCGGCGGCGAATTCCTGCCCGATGAGGGTGTCGAGCCGGGTGACGGCCTCCATGGAGGAGGCCGCCGGCGGCATTGCCGCAAGGATTTCCTCCCGAAGGCGTTCGCTGTAGGGGACCTCCCGGTGGCCCAGCGGGGTCATGCGCAGCTCGGTGCCGTCGAGTTCGAAGTCCGCCGCCGCGACGTCGATTGCGTCAACCGAGGTGCCGGAGGACAACCCGAGCACCCTCACTGCTGCACCGGAGCTGCGCCAAGGATGGCCCGCACATTGCCCGCGTGCTCGTCGAGGAGGCGGCGGGCCTCGGTGGCATCCACCCCGTTGAGGAGCATCACGATGGCGGTCTTGGCATGCCAGCCGGAGGCTTCGAGCGCGCCGGCGGCGTCGGCGGCGGGCACCCCGGTGGCCTCGATGACGATCCGCTGCGCCCGCTGGCGCAGCTTGCCGTTTGTGGCCTTCACATCGACCATGAGGTTCCCGTACGTCTTCCCGAGGCGGACCATCGCCGCTGTGGAGATGGCGTTGAGGACGAGCTTCTGGGCGGTGCCCGCCTTCATGCGGGTGGATCCGGCAACAACTTCGGGCCCGGTGAGCACCTCGATGGGGTGGTCGACTGCGGCGCTGAGCAGCGTGCCGGGGTTGTTCGAGAGACCTATGGTCACGGCTCCGGCGGCCCGGGCGGCCTTGATTGCCCCAAGGACGTAGGGGGTCCGGCCCGAGGCCGCGATCCCGACCACGGCGTCGAGCCTGCTCACATCGAGGCCCCGCAGGTCGGCGGCGCCGGCTGCGGGGTCGTCCTCGATCCCTTCGACGGCGGAGACCAAGGCGGCCGGCCCGCCCGCCATCAGGGCGACGACGAGCCCGGGTGCCACCCCGAAGGTCGGGACGCATTCGGCGGCGTCGACCCCCGCGAGGCGTCCGGGGGTGCCCGCGCCAACGTAGATGAGCCGGCCTCCCCGGCTCAGCCGGTCGACGACGGCGTCGACTGCGGCGGTGATGGCCTCGCCGGCCGCGGCGGTGGCAGCAGGGACGAGGGCGTCGTCGGCGGCAATCTGGGCGACGAGGTCGCGGGTTGACCGCAGGTCGAGATCGGCCAGGTCGGGGCGGGACTGCTCGGTTTCCAGGCGGTCGAGATCCGCCGGTGCTTCCTCGCGGTCCGCCGTCTCCTGGGCGTTGTAGGAGTTGTTCACGCTCCAAGGAGAACACAGGCCGCAACGTGTGGTCAATCACTTTCATCAATGTGTAAGGTTATGAAACTTAGTTTCATCGAGATGGAACTGCAGGCCGCGTTACCGTTGACGTTGTCTGCCCCCACCGCCTGAGAGGACCTCAATGAGTCGCCCCAACGACCGGCCGGGGACAACGCACCGCGAAACCGAGCCGCGGCAGGTCCACGACGCGGGCGTCGAACGTCCCGGTGCCGCCGTGTGCGGCATCGACATCGGCGGGACCGGGTGCCGGGTCGCCGTGGTTTCCACCGGCGGGCAGCAGGCCTCCGCCACGGTCTTCACCGGAACCGGCCTGCGGATCGGCGGCACCGGACTCGATGTCGAGGAGCTGATGCGCACCCTTGAACCACTCGTCGCCTCGGCGCGCGACGCCTCGGGTGCCGGAACCCTCGACACCGTTGTGCTTGGCGCGGCGAGCCTCGTCACCCTGCTGCGCAATGCGGGCGGGGTCCACGCAGAGCTCAGTGCCCGGTTCGGTGCGCGCACCACTGTCCTCGCCTCCGACGTCGTCACCTCCCACATCGGCGCACTGTCGATGCAGCCGGGGGTCGTTGTCGCAGCAGGTACCGGGGCCGTGGCCCTCGGTACGGACCACGCCCGGCTGTGGAGGCGGGTGGACGGGTGGGGCCACCTGGTCGGCGACGCCGGCAGCGGCGCATGGATCGGTGCCCGCGCCCTTGATGCCGCCTACCGCAGCTACGACGGGCGGAGCGGGGGCTCGGCCGGACTGCTCGACCGCCTGCGCTCCCGGTTCGGCTCCCCCGAGGACCTCATCCGCAGCGTCTACACACGGCAGGACCGCTCGGCGGTTCTCGCCTCCTTCGTACCCGACGTCGCCGCCGCCGCTGCGGACGGCGACGCCACCGCCCTTGGCATCTTCCGCTCCGCCGGCCGGGAACTGGCCTGCACCGCCAGCGCCGGCCTCGTCGACGGCCTGCCGCTGCGGATCCGCTGGGTCGGCGGACTCTTCGAAGCTTCCGCGGACCTCCTTGATGAATTCGGCGGGGAGCTCCACCGGAGGCACCCGGGCCTTGACCTGGCCCCCGGCGAGGGGACCTCCCTTGAGGGAGCGCTGCGGCTTGGGGCAGCCGTCGCCCTGGGCACCGGGCCGGAGCAGCGGGAAGGATTCCTCTCAACGCAGCACCACCGGACGCGTGCGGGGAGGACCGCATGATCACCGCGCTGCGCGCCGCCGTCGGTGATCCCGCCCGGATCAGCGAACGGGCCATCGACCTTCACGCTAACGCCCACGATGCCTCCCACTTCCTCCTGATCCCGCAGGCGGTGGCAACCCCCGTGAACGCCGCCGAGGTCGGTGCGCTGCTGCGGGCCTCGGCCGCCCAGGGGATCCCCCTCACGCTGCGCTCGGGCGGAACCAGCCTCAGCGGCCAGGCTGTCACCGACGGGGTGCTCGTGGACGTGCGGAAGCATTTCCGCGGCATCGAGGTGCTCGACGGCGGTGCCCGCGTCCGGGTCGAGCCCGGGGTCACCGTGCGGATGCTCAACACCCGCCTGGCCCGGTACGGGCGGAAGTTCGGGCCGGATCCCGCCAGCGAATCGGCCTGCACCATCGGCGGCGTTGTCGCGAACAACTCCTCGGGCATGCAATGCGGTACAGCCGACAACGCCTACCGCACCCTTGAGTCGGTAACAGTGGTGCTCCCCAGCGGCACCGTGATCGACACCGGTGCGCCCGACGCCGACGGGCGTCTGCGTGCCCTCGAACCGGCGCTCCACGACGGCCTGCTGCAGCTCGCCCGGCGGGTGCGCTCTAACCCAGCCTCGGTGCGGACCATCGAAGACCAGTTCTCCCGCAAGAACACGATGGGCTACGGGCTGAACTCGCTGCTCGACTTCGAGACTCCCGCGGAGATGCTGGCGCACCTGATCGTCGGCAGCGAAGGCACCCTGGGCTTCGTGGCCGAGGCCGTGTTCCGGACGGTCCCGGTCCGGCCACATACAACAACGGGGCTGCTCGTCTTCCCGGACCTTCAGGCCGCCAACTCCGTCCTGCCCGCGCTTGTCGACTCCGGCGCCGCCACAGCGGAACTCCTTGACGCGCTGTCGCTGAAGGTGGGCCAGGGGCTCCGCGGCACGCCCGCCCTCGTGCGCGACCTGGCCGTCCGCGACCACGCAGCCCTGCTCGTCGAGTACTCGGCGGACACCCCTGAGGAACTGGCGCACGCCTCGGCAGCCGGCGAGGCTGCCCTGGCGCCGCTGGGCCTGAGCACCCCCGCCCGGTTCAGCACCGACGCCGCCGCCCGGGCCGAGCTGTGGCGGCTGCGCAAGGGCCTCTACGCCTCGGTGGCCGGAGCCCGCCCCCAGGGAACGACGGCGCTGCTTGAGGACGTGGTCGTCCCGGTGCCCGCGCTGGCGCGCACCTGCACCGAGCTCACCCGGCTGTTCGGGACGTACGGGTACCGCGACAGCGTCATCTTCGGCCATGCCAAGGACGGCAACATCCACTTCATGCTTACCGACGGGTTCGCCTCGGCAGCGGAACTGGACCGGTATGCGGCGTTCACCGAGGACCTCGTGGATCTGGTGCTCGGCGAGGGCGGCTCGCTGAAGGCCGAGCACGGCACCGGCCGGGTCATGGCGCCCTTCGTTCGCCGCCAGTACGGCGATGAGCTGTACGACGTAATGCGCTCAATCAAGGCACTGTTCGATCCGGCCGGCGTCATGAACCCGGGCGTGATCCTCAATGAGGACCCGCAGGCGCACCTGCGCCACCTCAAGGCCGTGCCCGCCGTCGCCGAGGAGGTGGACCGGTGCGTGTCCTGCGGCTATTGCGAGCCGGCCTGCCCAAGCAAGGACCTCACCCTGACGCCCCGGCAGCGGATCGTGACCCTGCGCGCCATCGAACAGGCGCGGCTCGACGGCGACACCGCCCTGGCCGCGGAGCTGGAGAAGGACTACGACTACGAATCGGTGCAGACCTGCGCGGTCGACGGCATGTGCCAGACCGCATGCCCGGTGGACATCAACACCGGCTCCCTGGTCAAGCGGCTCCGGCGGGAAAAGGCCCATCCGGTGGCGGCACGGATTGGCGCGGCTGCCGCCGACCACTGGGCCGGCGTCACCCGCGGTGCCGGTGCCGCACTGAGCCTCACCGCGAAGCTTCCCTCCCCGGTCGTCCGCGGCCCGAATTCCGTTGCCCGTGCGGCCCTGGGGGCCGATAACATCCCGCTGCACTCCCCCGAGCTGCCCGCGGGCGGCTCGCGGCGGCGCCGGCCCGCGCCTGAGGGAACGGCTGACGCCGTGTACTTCCCGGCATGCGTGGGGACGATGTTCGGCCCCGCCGCGCCCGGGGGCAATCAGGGCCCCGGGGTGCAGGTGAGTTTCGAGGAGCTCTGCGAACGGGCAGGGCTCACCCTGCTGGTGCCCGAGGGAATCGACGGGCTGTGCTGCGGGACGCCGTGGTCCTCCAAGGGACTCGCCGCGGGCCAGGAAGCGATGGCCGCCCGGACCCTTGCCGCCCTGCGGGAGGCCACCGGCGACGGCGCCCTTCCGGTGGTCTGTGATGCGACCTCCTGCACCGAGGGGCTGCTTGCCGTGATCATTGGCGACGGGCCCGCACCGGGGCAGCGGCCGCTGCGGGTCGTTGACGCTGTTCAGTTCACCGCCGAACGGATCCTCCCGGTGCTCGGACCATACGAGAAACGGGAATCCCTGGCCCTGCACCCCACCTGCTCCTCAACCCGGCTGGGACTCAACCCGGCGCTGGAGGCCGTGGCAGGGGCCGTTGCCTCCGAGGTGTCGGTCCCGGAGAGCTGGGGATGCTGTGCCTTCGCCGGGGACCGCGGCATGCTGCACCCCGAGCTGACGGCGTCGGCCACGGCGCGGCAGGCAGCCGAAATCGCCGGGTTCGGCGCCGGCGCCCACGCCTCGTGCAACCGCACGTGTGAGCTGGGCATGACCCGGGCCACGGGCGAGCAGTACCAGCATGTGCTCGAACTCCTCGAGGAAGTGTCCCGGAAGGCCTGAGAGCCCCGGGGTGCGGGCGGCACCGGGGGCCGGGACGGAATTCCGCGGGTAGCTGCGGAGCAGGCGACTGCAACGTCCGCGCCATTAAGGACCGCGTAAGGACAGCGGGATTCGCGTATTCATGACGGGTCTTGTGCACCCATCGGGCGGAACTCGACCGGAGCCTTTGGGGGCCAAATGAGAGGGTTCATGTGAGAAGATGATTCTCGCCCAGCCGGAGAATGCCGGTGGCCGGTCGGTCTAGCGTGATTGTCGAGCGCGGGAATAACATGACTAGCAGGTCTCCACAATCCGGATGTGGGAGGACTGATGGGGCTTCGCAGCAGAAGGAAACGCTCCGACTCCGCGGCAGCCGCTTCGCAGACCAACCCCGCGCCCGCACCCAACGCTGCCGAGAACACAGCAGCATCGCAGCAGCCCGCGCCCAGTGGCCCGACCGCCGGGAGCACAGGCTTCGAGCCCGGCCGCGGCGAGGACACCAAACAGGTGAACGTAGCGCTGCGGGTAGCCATTTATGCTGGCTTCTCGCTTTTCATCGCCGTCCTGGCGGCAATCGGCATCGAAGGCGAGATCCTGCAGCGCATGATCCGGAACCAGCCGGTCTTGTTCGCGCTCTGCGCTTCACTTGCGGCCGTCGCCGCCGCGCTCCCCGTCCTCATCACAACGAAACAATGGAAACTCAACAAAAGTCTGCGTTCCGGACTCGAACTCGCCAGCGCAGGACTGATCGTCCTCGCCGTGGGCGGGAGCATTTTCCTTGGTGCGTACGTCATCACGAACCGTGAAGCGCCATCCCTGGATCTGGCGGTCGGCCGGACGTCCGAGGGGGTCCTGCACATCAGGGCAGAGACGAGCGCGTCGGCCCTGCGGACGTACGACACCTTGCTGCTTAGGATCATTGCCGTCCGCACCGACCCAACAGCACCGGATGGCTCCGTGCTGGCGAGTGAACTCGTCGATCCGAGGGCCTGCGATGTCTTCACCACGCCGGACGCGGCCGGCGACCACTCCTTCTGGGTCGTCTTCTGGGGTTCAACCGGTGCGAACATCGAGGGTATTGCCCACACGGCGTGGGAGGGGGACATAAGGCTCTCCGGAGTGCGCTTTGTGTGCGCCGACGCGGCGCTGAGCCTCGACAAGACAACCTCCTTCCGTCGTGATGGGAACCTCGAGGTGGTGGCCTACGAGGACGTCACTCCTCTGGCAGTGCCGGCTGCGCCCAGCACGGCACCCACCCCGTCGGCAACCCCGTCGGCAACCCCGTCGCCGCGCAGCTAGGGGACGCCGCACGCGGCTGATGGAGTCGTTCCTGCTCTCGAACCCCGGCCTGCGTTCCCGGTTCGCGCGCGAGATCACCTTCCCCGACTACTCGGTCGACGCGCTCCAGACGATCTTCAACCAAATGCTGGCCCAGCACGAGTACATGCTGGAGCCCGGCGCGGACCAGAGACGGAGCCGGTGCCCGAACCGCCACGATGGTGGCGCTGGCTGACTGACTGATTCAGCGACATCCGCGGCGATCAGCGCGCGGCCGCGTCGTCACCGGGCGTGTTCAGGCCTCGCCGCGGCGGAGCAACCGGCCGCGCGGCGACGCACCGTCCACCTCGACCCCCCGCAGGTAGGTGCGCCGCACGACTCCCGTCAACTGCTTGCCGTCGTACGGGCTGACGGCGTTCCGATGGTGGAGGGAGTTCATGTCAACCGTGAAGCTCTCCTCCGCCGCGAAGACAACGAGGTCCGCGTCGAAGCCCACCTCCAGCCTGCCCTTCCGTTCAAGGCGTGCGAGATCGGCGGGCCGCTGCGACATCCATTGCACAACGCGCTCAAGCCCGATCCCCCGCCGGCGGGCCTCGGTCCACACCAGCGGAAGCCCGAGCTGCAGGGAGGAGACGCCGCCCCAGGCAACCCCGAAGTCGCCGTGTTCGGGGTCCTTGAGGTCGGGGGTGCTCGGCGAGTGGTCCGAAACGATGCAGTCGATGACGCCGTCCTGGAGCCCCTTCCAGAGCAGCTCCCGGTTGGCGGCCTCGCGGATCGGCGGGCAGCACTTGAACGCCGTCGCCCCGTCCGGGACCTCCTCGGCCAGCAGGGTCAGGTAGTGGGGGCAGGTCTCGACGGTGAGCTTCACGCCGTCACGCTTGGCACTCGCAATCAGGGGCAGGGCGTCCGACGACGACAGGTGGAGGATGTGCGCCCTCGCCCCTGTCGACCGTGCCCGTTCGATGACCTCTGCGATCGCGGTGTTCTCGGCGTCGCGGGGCCGGGAGGCGAGGAAGCGCTCGTACCGGTTCCCCTCGGCGGGCGGAGCGCTGCCGATGACGCGGGGGTCTTCGGCGTGGACGATCATCAGCGAGTCGAACGTGGCGAGCTCCGCCATGTCCTTTTCCATCTCGTCCGCTTCGAGGTGAGGGAACTCGTCAACGCCGGAGTGGATCAGGAAGCACTTGAAGCCGAACACCCCTGCGTCGTGAAGGGCGCGCAGGTCGGATGTATTGCCGGGCACAGCGCCGCCCCAGAACCCGACGTCAACGAAGGCCTGTGGTTCTGCAACCTGGCGCTTCTGAGTGAAGGCCGCAACGTTGACGGTTGGCGGGATGCTGTTAAGCGGCATGTCGATGATGGTCGTGACGCCTCCGGCGGCAGCGGCGCGCGTGGCGGAGGCAAAGCCTTCCCATTCGGTGCGGCCGGGTTCGTTGACGTGCACGTGGGAGTCGACGAGCCCGGGCAGCAGGATTTCGTCGTCCCGCAGGTCAATGACGCGCGCGCCGTCCAGCCCGGCGCCCAGCGGCGCAAGGGCCGCTACTGTTCCGCTGCGGACACCGACCTCCCACTCCCCTACTGAAGCACCCATCAGCACGCGGCGCCCGCGGATCACGAGGTCGAAGCCCTCGGTTGAAACGGCTTCGGTCATGAAACACTCCTTGGGGCGAAAGCTTCGGCGGGGTCGCGCTCCCGCAGGTAGGCGCCAAGCGACTGTCCCACCCGTTCAAGCAGCGCGCCGGCGTTCTTCATGCTCCGGGAGACGTCGGGCTCGAGTTCGGTGAGCGCATACGTTCCGGCAAAGCCCGCTGCGGCAAGCTCGGCAGGGGTGAGCAGGCTCCGGCCGCAGACGGCGACGACGGGAACCCCCGCAGCAGCGGCGGCCCTGGCAACCCCGATGGGGGCCTTTCCGAGCAGGCTCTGCTCATCGAGGCTTCCCTCGCCTGTGACCACGAGGGACGCCCCGGGCAGGTGATCGGCCAGGCCGGTCAGTTCGAGGACGACGTCGATACCCGGGCGCCGTTCGGCCTCGAGCACGGCGAGCGCCGCGTACCCGGTTCCACCGGCGGCACCGGCGCCGGCACTGAGGGCGGTGGTGGCCGCCACCGGACCGATTTCCGCGGCGAGGACGTCGACGAACCGGCTGAGCGCTCGATCGAGTTCGGCGACCTCGGCGGCTGAGGCACCCTTCTGCGGGCCGAACACGGATGCCGCGCCGCGCCGTCCGAGCAGGATGTTGTCGACGTCGCTGGCGAGGACGAACCGGGTGTCGCTGAGCCGCGGGTCGAGGCCCGAGAGGTCGATTTTCGCGAGCCGCGCCAGGGCTCCGCCGCCCAGCGGCAGTGGATTCCCCGCTTCGTCGAGGAGGCGGGCACCGAGTCCGGCAAGGAGCCCGGCCCCGCCATCGGTGCTGGCGCTTCCGCCTACCCCTAGCACCACCTCGGTGCATCCCCGCTCGAGTGCGGCGACGATCAGCTCTCCGGTGCCCTTTGTCGTCGCACCGAGCGCGTCGAGGACACCCAGCGGCAGGACGGCGAGCCCCGACGCCACCGCCATTTCGATGACCGCCTGGCGTCCGCGCACCGCGAAGGCCGCCGCCACCGGCTCGCCCACGGGGCCGGTGACTACCTCCTCGTGGCGCTGGTAGCCCGCAGCGAAAGCCGCCTCGAGGGTTCCCTCACCGCCGTCGGCCGCGGGCATCGCGAAGATCTCGGCGTCGGGAAGTTCTTTCAGCAGTCCCGCCGCGAGATGCGTTGCCACCTCCGTTGCCGTCAGCGAGCCCTTGAATTTGTCAGGAGAGAGAACAATCCGCATGAGCGCAATCCTAGACGAGCAGCGAAATGGCGGTCGGGGCGTCGTCCGCCGACACCGCGAGCTCCTCGAATTCGTTGACCGCGTCAATACCTGCGGCGCCCATCGATATGTTGGTCACCCGTTCGAGGATCACCTCAACCACAACGGGCACCCGGAACTCCTCGATGAGCAACCGCGCCTGGGCGAAGGCGGCCTGGAGATCCTCGGCCTCTCGGACGCGGATCGCCTTGCAGCCCAGCCCCTCGGCCACCTTGATGTGGTCGACACCGTAGCCCTCAAGCTCCGGGGCGTTGATGTTTTCGAACGCGAGGGACACGTGGTAGTCCATCTCGAACCCGCGCTGTGACTGGCGGATCAGCCCGAGGTAGGAGTTGTTGACCACGACGTGGATGTACGGGAGGTGGAACTGGGCTCCGACGGCGAGCTCTTCCATCATGAACTGGAAGTCGTAGTCGCCCGAGAGCGCAACGACAGTGGCACCGGGGTCGGCCGTTGCAACGCCGAGGGCTGCCGGGCCGGTCCATCCAAGCGGTCCTGCCTGGCCGCAGTTGATCCAGTTCCGGGCCGCGTAGACGTGGAGGAACTGGGCGCCTGCGATCTGGGAGAGCCCGATGGTCGAGACATACCGGGTGTCCCGGCCGAAGGCCCTGTTCATTTCCTGGTAGACACGCTGCGGCTTCATTGGCACGTTGTCGAAGTGGGTCTTGCGCTGCAGCATCGACTTCCGCTGGGCGCAGTCCTTCACCCAGGCGTTCCAGTCGGGAAGGCCCTGCCGTTCCTTGCGCTCGCGGGCGACGTCGATCAGCCCGCGCAGGGCTTCCCCGGCGTCGGAGACGATGCCGTAGTCGGGGGCGAACACCCGGCCGATCTGGGTCGGCTCGATGTCGATGTGGATAAAGGTCCGGCCCTTCGTGTAGACGTCGAGGGCTCCGGTGTGGCGGTTGGCCCAGCGGTTTCCGATGCCGAGGACGAAGTCCGATTCGAGCATCGTCGCGTTCCCGTACCGGTGCGAGGTCTGCAGTCCCACCATTCCCGCCATGAGCCCGTGGTCGTCGGGGATGGAGCCCCAGCCCATGAGGGTGGGGATGACCGGGATGTTGAGCAGTTCGGCCAGCTCAACGAGCTCGGCGGCCGCGTTGGCGTTGATGATTCCGCCGCCCGCGATGATCAGCGGCCGCTCGGCGGTGGTGAGCATGTCGAGGGCCTTTTCGAGCTGCGGCCGGGTGGCCGCCGGCTTGGAGGGGCGCAGCGGTTCGTAGGTGTCGGGGTCGAAGTCGATCAGTGTCTGCTGGACGTCGATTGGGAGATCGAGCAGCACGGGACCGGGGCGGCCCGAGCGCATCTCGTAGAAGGCTTTTTGGAAGGCCCCGGGAACCTGCGCGCCTTCGAGGACGGTCATCGCCATCTTCGTGACCGGCTTGGCGATTGAGGCGATGTCGACGGCCTGGAAGTCCTCCTTGTGGAGTTTCGCCACCGGTGCCTGGCCGGTGATGCACAGGATGGGAATCGAGTCGGCCCAGGCCGAGTAGAGGCCGGTGATCATGTCGGTTCCGGCCGGCCCTGAGGTTCCGATGCAGATGCCGATGTTGCCGGCCTTGGCGCGGGTGTAGCCCTCGGCCATGTGGGAGGCGCCTTCGACGTGGCGGGCCAGTACGTGGTGGATTCCGCCGTGTTTCAGCAGTGCGGAATACAGGGGGTTGATTGCCGCGCCGGGGAGCCCGAAGGCCTGCGTGGCTCCCTCTTTCTCGAGGATGAGTACCGCTGCGTCTACTGCGCGCATCTTTGGCATGGTTCGGGTCCTCTCAGGATGGTTGGTTGGGTTGCCCTGAGGCGCGGCCGGAGAGCTGTTCGACGAGGAGCAGAAGCGCCGAGTGGTCGAGTGAGCCGTGGCCCTGGGCGCGAAGCGATCCCATGAGCTGGGCGGTGAGCGCTCCGAGCGGAATGGCGACTCCCGCCTCGCGTGCAGCGGCTGTGACGATGCCCATGTCTTTGTGGTGAAGGTCCACCCGGAAGCCCGGCTCGAAGCTGCGGGCCGCCATTGATGCTGCCTTGCGGTCGAGGATGCGGTTGCCCGCGAGGCCCCCGGCGAGCACCCGCACTGCGGCTTCGGTGTCGACGTTGTGCGCTTCGAGGAACACAAGCGCCTCGGCAACGAGCTGGATGGTGCCTGCGACGATCAGTTGGTTTGCCGCCTTGACGGTCTGCCCCGAGCCGGCTGGACCGACGTGGACGATCGTGCCGCCGACGGCCTCGAGGATCGGGTGGACGACGTCGAAGTCCTCAGGGGCACCGCCGACCATGATCGAAAGGCTCCCCTCGATGGCTCCCTGCTCACCGCCCGATACCGGGGCGTCGAGTGCCCGGATTCCGGCCTCCGCCGCCGCTGCGGCGAGGCGGACGCTGACGTCGGGGCGGATGGTGCTCGCGTCCACCCAGTACGCTCCGCGCGGTGCGTTGGCGAAGACACCGTCTTGCCCGGAGACCACTGATTCGACGTCGGGAGAGTCGGGGACCATGGTGATCACGACGTCGGCGTCCTTGACCGCCCCGGCGATGTCCGCCGCACCCTTGCCGCCCTCGGCGGCGAGCCGGTCCACCCGGTCCTGGCTGCGGTTGAACCCTGTGACGTCGTGCCCGGCCTTGACCAGGTTCACCGCCATGGGCAGGCCCATGATTCCGAGTCCGATGACTGCGATCTTGCTCATTGTCTGCGTCCTTTGGTTGGGGAGGTTGTTCAGCGGGTCAGCCAGCGGAAAGCGGTCTCCGCCGGCTCCTTGTATTCGAGGCCGATGTAGCCGGAGTAGCCGGCGGACCTGCTGGAGTCGATCCAGTCCCCCAGCGGGAGCGATCCCGTGCCGGGGGCTCCGCGGCCGGGCGAATCGGCGATCTGGATGTGCCCGAAGTCGGCGCCGTAAGCGCGGATGACGGCGGCAACGTCGTCGCCGTTCACTGCCAGGTGGTAGAAATCGGCAAGGAGCGCGATGTTGGCGGCGCCCTCAGCCCGGACCTTGGTGATCACGTCAAGTGCCTGCTGCGCGGTGCGCAGCGGGTAGCGCTCGGCTCCGCTGACGGGCTCGAGCAGCACTGTTCCGGAGACCGCCGCGACGGCCTCCGCCGCAAGGGTGAGGTTCTCGATCGCGAGGGTGTCCTGCTCCTCCGGTGTCGACTCCTCGGTGCGGTTGCCGTAGAGGGCGTTGAAGGCCCGGCAGCCGAGGCGGCCTCCGATACCGGCGACGACGTCGAGGTTGTCCCGGAATTCCTGTGACCGTGCCGGCCAGGACACGAGTCCCCGGTCACCGCCGGGCATGTCGCCAGCAAAGAAGTTGAGCCCGGTCAGCTGCACGCCGGCACCGGTGATCGCCTCCTCAAAGGCGCTTACCTCGGCGTCGGAGGGAACGGCTTCGGGGAAGGGCCACCAGAACTCGACGTTGTCGAACCCGGCGGCCTTGGCTGCGGCGGGACGCTCAAGCAGAGGCAGTTCGGTCAGGAGGATCGAGCAGTTGACTGTGTAGGACATCGGCGTTCCTAGCTTCAAAAGATTTCACTTCGTGGAAGATTATTTCCCTTATATGAAAACCCTAGGGTCGATGCGGAAGGCCTGTCAATGGCGGGGACACAAAAAAACTCCGCCGCGGATCCGGGGGTCCGCGGCGGAGCGAGGCATTGAGCCTGGACGGTCAGAGCACGATCTGCCGGTTGACGTCCTTGTAAAGCAGGTAGCGGAAGTTGGCTGGACCCCCGGCGTAGCAGGCCTGGGGGCAGAAGGCGCGCAGCGACATGTAATCGCCCTCTTCGACCTCGACCCAGTCGCTGTTTAGCCGGTACACGGCCTTTCCTTCAAGCACGTACAGCCCGTGTTCCATCACGTGGGTTTCGGCGAAGGGGATCGACGCCCCCGGCTCGAAGGTCACGACGTTTATGTGCATGTCGTACGCGAGGTCCTCGACCGGCAGCATGCGGGTGGTGCGCCACTTGTTGTCGGTGCCGGGCATCCCGTCGGGCTCGATGTCCTGTTCGTTGCCGACGACGACGGCGGGCTGGTAGCCCTCCAGCGGCTGGTAGCGCTTCCGGATCCACTGGAACTTGGCGTGGCCGGCTCCCCGGTTGTGCGCCTTCCAGCGGGCACGGGCCGGAAGGTAGGCGAACCCTCCGGGCACCAGGGAGTGCTCCACGTCGTCGATCGTCACCTCGAGGGTTCCCTCGAGCAGGAAGACAAACGATTCGACCTCGGGCTGCGGCTCGGGGGCGCCGGAGCCCCCGCCGGGCGCCACCTCCATGAGGTACTGGGCGAACGTCGTCGCACCGCCGGCCACCGGACGGTTGAGGATCCAGGCGCGGGTCCCCGTCCATTCCGGAAGCACGCTCGTGACGATGTCCCGGAGCACTCCCCGCGGTATCACCGTGTACGCCTCGGTGACAACGGCACGGTCGGAAAGGAGCGCGGTCTGCGGCGGGAGCGCGGTCGGCGGAGTGTAGTAGGAGGACCGGGTGGAGGAGGCGGGGCTTGTCATGAAAGTCCTTTGCGTTCGCGGGCCAGCCCGGGGTGAGCGAGCAGGGTCAACTGCGCGGCGTCGATGCCCGTGCGTTGTTCGATTTCATTTTCGTCGAGCGCACCGCAGAGGAGCCCGCGGTGCAGGAAGCGCGCAAGCGCCCTGGCGGTCGCCGGTTCGTCGAGCACCGTGCTTTCGAGCCGGTGAACGTAGTTGCGCAGCCGCGAGGCGGCGTGCTCGAACCCGCGCAGATAGAAGAAGTACGTGGCGATGAACCGGGTGGGCAGCTGCGCCGGATGGAGGTCCCAGCCCTGGTAGAAGCCCCGCTCCAGGGAGCGCCGGACGAGGCTGGCGTGCAGCTTCCATGCCTGGACGGTGTTGTCGGCAGAGCCGATCGGGAGGATGTTCGTCGACCCGTCGGACAGCCTCACCCCGGTTCCAGCCGCTGCCACCTGCATGACCTGCTTGGCGTAGTCAGCGGCCGGATGGTCCATTGCCTGGTAGGCCGCGGCGATCTCGAGGGAGGCGCTGTAGTCGTAGGTTCCGTAGTGGAGCCCGGACACCCTGCCGTCGCCCGAGTGGAGCAGCCGGGCCACCGGCACCGTGCCGTCGGGGCCGAGGATCAGCTGCGGGGTTTCAACCTGCACTTCGAAGCGAAGCCGCCCGTCCCCGAGCCCGTGTGCCTGTTCGAGGCGCCCGCACAGCCGGGCCATCACCTCCACCTGAGCCACGGTGCTGACCTTGGGCAGGGTCAGGACAAGTCCCTCCGGCAGTTCACCGTGCTGCACAAGGCGGGAGAGAAACAGGTCGAGGGTGCGGATACCCCGTGCCCGCGTCGGCTGCTCGAAGGACTTGAACCGGATGCCGAGAAAGGGCGGGGCGGCCGAGTCGGTGGCGCCTTCGGCAAGCTGGTCGGCCGCCGCAAGCGCTGCGGCATCCTCCTCGGCGTCGGGGCGGTTCCCATAGCCGTCCTCGAAGTCGATGCGGAGATCCTCGATCGGCTCGGCGAGCAGTTTCGCCTTCACCTTCGCACTGATCGGTCCGATCATCTCTGCGGGAAGCTCGGCGGTCCTGCAAAGGGACTCAAGGCCTCCCTGCGCCTCGACCGCGGCCAGTGCCTCCCCGCCCCAACGCGCGGCGAGGCCCGCTTCGAACCGGTCGGCCGGAATGTAGACGGTGTGTACGGGCTGGCGGGTGCCGGCGTCGCCCGGGTAGTTCCGCACCAGCAGCTCGTCGGTTTCGGCGAGCTGCTCGGTTGCGTCGGAGTAGTCATCTGCGCCGAGGACGGTCTCGGGCATCAGCGCACCAGCTCGTAGGCCGGGAGGGTGAGGAACTCGGTGTACTCCTCCGAGAGGCAGATGTCCGCGATCAGGTTGCGGGCCGGTTCGTAGTACCGCTCGAAGGTTCCGCTTTCGACCTCGGTGCGGAGTTTTTCGAACTCCTCATCGAGCAGGGCCGTGACGAGCTCCGGGGTGACGGTGTTTCCGGTGTCGGTGAGCACCGCCTTGTTGCGCAGCTGCTGCCACACCTGGGACCGTGAAATTTCGGCAGTCGCGGCGTCTTCCATCAGGTTGTGGATGGCGACGGCGCCGTTGCCGGACAGCCAGACCGCCACGTAGGCGATGGCCACATACAGGTTGGAGCGCAGGCCCGCTTCGGTGATCGAACCGCCCGCGGAACGGACGTCGAGGAGGTCCCCTGCGATGACGCTGACGTCGTCGCGCTGGCGGTCAAGCTGGTTGGGCTGGTTTCCCAGCACCGCGTCGAACACCTCCCTGCACACCGGCACGAGGTCGGGGTGTGCCACCCAGGAGCCGTCGAAGCCGTCGTCGGCTTCACGGGTCTTGTCGGCCCGCACCTTGGCGAAGGCTTCCTCGGTGACGTCGGGTTCGCGCCGGTTGGGGATGACGGCCGCCATGCCGCCCATGGCGAAGGCGCCCCTGCGGTGGCAGGTTTTCACGAGGAGCTCGGTGTAGGCGCGCATGAACGGGGCGGTCATTGAAACGCTCGCGCGGTCCGGCAGCAGGTAGGCGGGTCCGGCGTCGCGGAAGTACTTGATGATGCTGAAGAGGTAGTCCCACCGGCCGGCGTTGAGCCCCGATGCGTGGTCCTGGAGCTCGTAGAGGATCTCGTCCATTTCGAAGGCGGCGGGGATCGTTTCGATGAGCACTGTCGCACGGATTGAGCCGTGAGGCACTCCTACGTATTCCTGGGCGAAGACGAAGATGTCGTTCCACAGCCGGGCCTCGAGGTGGCTCTCGAGCTTGGGCAGGTAGTAGTAGGGTCCGCTTCCGGTGTTGAGGAGCTGCCGGGCGTTATGGAAGAAGTGGAGGCCGAAGTCGACGAGGGCGCCGATGGCCGGCCTGCCGTCGATCAACACGTTCTTTTCGGGGAGGTGCCATCCGCGCGGACGGGCAACGACGACGGCAAGGGGCGCGTCGAGGCGCAGTGAATACTCCTTGCCTTCCGGCGAGGTGTAGTCGAGCCGGCCGCGGGCTGCCTGATAGAGGTTCAGCTGCGAGTCGACAACATTGTGCCAGGTGGGCGTGCTTGCGTCCTCGAGGTCGGCGAGCCAGACCTTCGCCCCGGAGTTGAGGGCGTTGATTGCCATCTTTGCCGGGGAGGCGGGTCCGGTCATCTCCACCCGGCGGTCCCGCAGGTCCGGCGGCGCCGGCGCCACGTGCCATGCTCCGTCGCGCACGCCCCGGGTCTCGGGGAGGAAGTCGAGCCGGCCGGTCCTGGCGACCTCCGTCCGGCGGGTGACGCGGGCCGCGAGCCGCTCGTCCCGCTCGGCGCGGAACCGCAGGTGCAGCTGCTCCACGAACTCCAGTGCTTCGGGGGTAAGGATTGTGTCCGCCCCTTCGACGGGCGCGGGATCGGTCAATTCGATGGCCATGCTTTTCGCTCCTCGGGATCGTCGGTGCCGCCCGTCAGCGTGCCGCTGCCCCGGCATCGTCGCCGAACAGCACAGTACCGCGCTGAAGTTTTCGTATTATGGATATTATTGTCTGCCACGTGGAAGCACAAGGAAGAATGCTCCGACACGGGGGTGTTTCGTCATGCTGGACCAGAAATAGATTCCACGATGCGGATAAGCGATATCATGAACCAGTAACCGGCGGCGCAAAACACCAGGAGTATTCATGACGGAAGCCCCAGCCCGAGGCGGCGTGCAGTCCGTCGAACGCGTCTTTGAACTGCTCGAGCTGATCACCGACGCCGGGGGCGAGGTGACCCTCAGCGAGCTCTCGTCGTCAACCGACCTGCCGCTTCCCACTATCCACCGCCTGCTGCGCACCCTCGTGGGCAAGGGCTACGTCCGCCAGCTGCCCAACCGCCGCTACGCCCTGGGGCCCCGGCTCATCCGGCTGGGAGAGGGAGCGAACAAACAGCTTGGCGCCCTCGCCCGGCCCCAGTTGAAGTACCTCGTCGACAGTCTCGGTGAAACCTCGAACATGGCCGTCCTCGATTCGGACATGGTCGTCTACATCGCGCAGGTGCCGTCCTCCCACTCGATGCGAATGTTCACCGAGGTGGGCCGGCGGGCGCACACGCACGATACCGGCGTCGGAAAGGCCATCCTCGCCCAGCTCGACGACGAGGCGGTGCGCGCCATCGTCGCCCGCGCGGGAATGCCCACTCCCACCGAGAAGAGCATCGGCAGCGTCGATGCACTCCTGGCGGAACTCGGGAGGATCCGCGAGCGCGGATACGCAATCGACGACGGCGAGCAGGAGCTGGGGGTGCGCTGCTTTGCGATTGCAGTTCCCAACGCCCCCACCCCTACGGCGATCTCCGTCTCGGGACCGGTGAGCCGGGTGGACGAGGACTTTGCCGAGCGCGCCATCCCCTTCCTCAGCAAGGCGGCGCAGGCCATCTCGGACGACCTCAATGGCGTCTCCTAACTTCCACATTGCGATAAAACTTTTTCAGAAATAGTGTGTTCCGCGTCACATGATGGTGTTACAGTCTGAGGACGAAGCCAACGGCGGGCACCCCTCCCGGGGGTAGCTATCTACCAGGCGGACCTGCAAGCCAAATCCCCGCAGCAGTCTTGCCAAGCCACCTGCCCCGTTCGGCATCGGTGGTGCGGAAGGGTTGTTGCCTCGCTTGGGAGGACCTGTGAGCACCACAACCAAGGAAGAGCAGTATCTGGGGGAGGCAATCTCCCTCGCCATAGCCAATGTCTCAAACGCCGGCGGCCCGTTCGGCGCCGTCATCGTGACTCCGGACGGAAGCGTCTTCAAAGGCGTCAACCGGGTCACGGCGACGAACGACCCGACGGCCCACGCCGAAGTGATGGCCATCCGTGCCGCGTGCACCGCCATTTCGTCGTTCGACCTCTCCGGCTGCGTGCTTTATTCAAGCTGCGAGCCGTGCCCCATGTGCCTCGCGGCCGCCCTCTGGGCCCGCGTTGACCGTGTTGTGTATGCCGCCGACCGCGATGATGCAGCTCGCGCCGGCTTCGACGACGCCGTTTTCTACGACTACTTCTCCACCCCGGTCGAGGAACGCTCAATGTCGTCCCTCCAACTCCTCCCCTCACCGTCCGGGGGCTTCGACGCCCGTGCGCCTTTTGACGCCTGGACCTCATACACCGGCCGCGTGGCCTACTAGGAAGGCGCAGCGCCATGGCACTCACGACGCGCGACAATGAATCCCACGACGGGCGCTCCCCACGGGGTGCCCGCCGCCGCCCGGCGGACGGAGGACGCTTCAGCTCGGTCGACGCCTTCTTCCAGATCACCGAACGTGGCTCCAACAAGGCCCGCGAAGTGCGCGGCGGGCTTGTCACCTTCTTCACGATGGCCTACATCGTCATCCTCAACCCGCTCATCCTTGGCGGATTCAGCGCCGACGCGGCAGCAACCGACGTCGAGGGCGGGTGGCTTGCCGCCGCGCAGGTGGGCGCCGTCACCGCCCTGACGGCGGGGGTGATGACGATCCTCTTCGGCATGGTCGCCAACCTGCCGTTCGGCATCGCGGCGGGGCTGGGCATCAACTCCTTCCTCGCCGTCTCCGTGATCGGCGAGGTGACCTGGGCCGAGGCGATGGGCCTCGTCGTCATCAACGGCCTGCTGATCGTCCTCCTTGCCGTCACCGGGGCCCGAACGGCGATCTTCAACGCGGTTCCCCCGGAGCTCAAAGCGGCAATCACCGTGGGCATCGGCCTGTTCATCGCATTCATCGGCTTCGTCGACTCGGGCTTCGTCAACCGGACCGAGGGCGGGCCTCCCGTTCAGCTCGGAGACAACGGCTCGATCACCACCATGCCGACCGTCGTCTTCCTGATCGGCCTGATCACCATGGGCATCCTCGTGGCCCGGCAGGTCAAGGGCGGGCTGCTGATCGGCATGATCACCACGACGATCGTCGCCGTGATCATCGAGGCCTTCCTGAAGCTCGGGGCCGGCGGCCCCGACAACCCCGGCGGGTGGCACCTCAACGCACCGGCAGTGCCCGGCGGCATCGTCTCGGTCCCGGACTTCGGGCTCCTGGGGCAGTTCAGCTTCGGCGCCTTCGACCGCATCGGCGTGCTCGCCGCAACGATGCTTGTGTTCACCCTGGTCTTCACCAACTTCTTCGACGCGATGGGCACAATGACCGGGCTTTCCAAGAGCGCCGGCCTCGCCAACAAGGAGGGGACCTTCCCCCGCCTGAAGTCGGCACTGATCATCGAAGGCGTCGGCGCGGTGGCCGGGGGCTCGACGTCGTCCTCCTCGAACACCGTCTACATCGACTCGGCTGCCGGCATCGGTGAGGGCGCCCGCACGGGTCTCGCCTCGGTGGTCACCGGCGTCTTGTTCCTCGCCGCGATGTTCCTCACCCCCCTGACGGCGGTGGTTCCCTTGGAGGTTGCCGCGGCTGCGCTCGTCGTGGTCGGGGCGATGATGGTGGCCCAGATCCGGGAGATCGACTTCTCGATCTTCTCGGTGGCGCTTCCCTCGTTCCTCACCATCGTCACAATGCCGCTGACCTACTCCATCGCCAACGGCATCGGGGTCGGCTTCGTCACCTGGGTCCTCATCCGTGCCGGCTCGGGCAAGGCGCGCGAGATCCATCCCCTGCTGTGGGTTGTTGCAGCGGGTTTCCTGGTCTACTTCGCCCGCGGGCCGGTGACCGCCTGGATGGGCGGCTGAACCGACGTCGCAAGATCCGCTCCGGAAACCCTCGCCTCTTCGGAGGCGAGGGTTTTCAGCAGTTCGGCGGCAACGCTGACGGCGATGACGGCGGGTGCCTTTCCCTCGAGGCCGGGAAGCCCGATGGGGCAGGTGATGGTGTCGATGACGGCGTCGGCGTGCCCCTCAGCGCGCAGCCGCTGACGGAACCGCGACCACTTGGCGCGGGAACCGATCAGCCCGACAGTGCCCAGGTCGGCCCGGCGCAGCGCAGCGTCGCACAGCAGGAAGTCCTCGGCGTGGTCGTGGGTCATGATGAACACGTGCGAGCCGGCCGGCAGCGTGCCCAGCACGGCCTCCGGGGCCGGACCGGCCGAGGGCCGGACGTCGGCGGTGCCGGCCCTGACATCGGCCAGGCGCGCGGGGCTGACCTGGTCGGGCCTGCTGTCAACAAGGTGAAGCTGCAGGGGCAGGCGGGAGAGGATCCGGGCCAGCTCGTACCCGACATGGCCAACGCCGAACACGGCGACAGTGGGGCGCGGCAGGAACACTTCGAGGAGGACCCGGACACCGCCACCGCAACACTGCCGTCCGTGCTCGGTGGGGGCATGCTCGTTGAGCGCGAACTCAAGGGACTCCGGGCCCGAGGCGCCCGCGGCGAGCAGCGCCCGGGCGCGCTCGACCACGGTGGCCTCGAGGTTGCCGCCGCCGATGCTGTCCCACGTGGCCCCGGCGCCCACAACCATCTTCGCCCCGGCTTCCCGGGGCGCGTGGCCGCGCACCTCGGTCACCGTGGCGAGGACGCCCGGTGATCCGTCGGCGCGCAGGGCCTGCAGCGCTGTCAGCCAGTCCATGTCACTCCGTCCATGTCACCCGGTCCATGTCACTGCTTCCACATCACTCTGTTCACATCAGCTGGTCACTCGGTTCATGCCGTCCGGCCTGCATCTCCCGGGAAATGTCGCCCTGCAAATATCACTGGAGATATCACTGCGCCGATGCGGGAACCGAAGCTTCAACCCGGACCCCGTCGGCCTCCGCGGTGGCGTTCCGTGCCTGCTCCACCGCCCAGTAGACGGCCTCAGGGGTCGCCGGGCTGGCCAGCTCGACCGTCCGGGCACCGGGTCCGAAGGCGCCGGCGGCTTCGCGCAGGGCCTCCCTCACGCTCAGTGAGAGCATGAAGGGCGGCTCCCCCACCGCCTTGGATCCGTAGATGACCCCGCTCTCGGTTGCACGCTCGAAGAGGTGGACGTTGAACTCCTCAGGCATCTCGGAGAAGCTTGGCAGCTTGTAGGTGCTCGCCGACTGTGTGTCGAGCCGCCCGCGCCGCTGCCCGTCGGAGACGTCCCAGCGCAGCTCTTCGAGCGTCAGCCACCCTGCGCCCTGCACGAAGCCGCCCTCGATCTGACCGATGTCGATGAGCGGCGAAAGGCTGTCACCGACGTCGTGGACGATGTCGGCCCGCAGCAGCCGGTAGGCCCCGGTGAACCCGTCGACCTCCACCTCGGAGACCGCGGCCGCGTAGGTGAAGTACTTGAACGGCTCGCCCTGCATGCGCGCGCCGTCCCAGTGAAGGCCTTCGGTCCGGTAGTACCCGGCCGCCCAGAGCGATACGCGCTGGAAGTATGCGTCGTTCACGAGGTCGGCGAAGGCGATGTCCCGGTCGGTGAAGCCGATTCCCGTCACGATCCCGTTGTCGAACCGGACGTCGGCGGGGTGGATGTTCAGCTTCCGGGCGGCCACCTCTGCGAGGCGGTCGCGGATCTGGTCGCACGCGTTCCGGATCGCGGCGCCGTTGAGGTCGGCACCGGAACTCGCCGCCGTCGCCGAGGTGTTGGGCACCTTGTCGGTGCGGGTCGGCGCGAGGCGGACGGTCTCAAGGGGAACGCCGAGCGCCGTCGCAGCCACCTGGCGCATCTTCGTGTGGAGTCCCTGGCCCATTTCGGTGCCGCCGTGGTTGATCAGCACCGAGCCGTCCTTGTAGACGTGGACGAGCGCCCCGGCCTGGTTGAACGCTGTGAGGTTGAAGGAGATGCCGAACTTCACGGGGGTGATGCCCAGCGCGCGGCGGACGTGGCGGTGCGACGCATTGAAGGCTGCGATTCCGGCACGGCGGTGCTCAACGTCGGCGCGCTTGAGCAGCTGCTGCCACACCATGTGGAGCCGCTCGGCGTGCCGGACGGGCTGTCCGTAGGGGGTCGCCTGACCGGGCAGGTAGAAGTTGCGCCGGCGCAGCTCGCTTGGCTCAAGCCCGAGCAGCGGCGCGCACCGGCCCATCACTTCCTCGATGACGAACATTCCCTGCGGGCCGCCGAAACCGCGGAAGGCCGTCTGCGAGGTTTTGTTGGTCTTGGCGATGCGGCCGTGGACCTCGACGTTGGGAATCCAGTAGGAATTGTCGATGTGGCACAGGGCCCGGGCGAGGACAGGCTGGGACAGGTCGAGGCTCCACCCGCCGTCGCTGGTGAGTGTTGCCTTCAGCGCAAGGAGCTTGCCGTCCTCGTCGAATCCGGCCTCCCAGGTCGCGGCGAACGGGTGCCGCTTGCCCGTCATGGTGATGTCCTGCGTGCGGTTCAGCCGCAGCCGCACCGGCCGCCCGGTCAGGGTGGCGCCGAGTGCCGCGATGGCGGCGAATCCGTGCGGCTGCATTTCCTTGCCGCCGAAAGCCCCGCCCATGCGCAGGCATTGCACCGTCACCTCGTGGCTGGAAAGCCCGAGGACGTGGGCAACGATTTCCTGGGTTTCGGTGGGGTGCTGGGTGCTGCTGTGGACGAAAACCTGTCCGCTCTCGTCGACGTAGACGAAGGAGGCGTGCGTTTCGAGGTAGAAGTGCTCCTGCCCGCCGAACTCGACCTCCCCGCTGAACCGTCGGGCGGCACCCATCAGGGCGGTGTCGGCGTCGCCGCGGGCGACAGTGGGCTGGTCGCCCTGGAAGCTCTCCTGCTCGATTGCTTCGGTCAGGGTGAGGATCGAGGGCAGCGGTTCGTAGTCCACCTCGACGGCCTCGGCCCCGAGCCGTGCTGCCTCGAGGGTGTCCCCCAGCACCCAGCACACGGCATGGCCGTAGTACATGACTTCGCTGGGGAACAGCGGTTCGTCGTGCTTGGTTCCGGCGTCGTTTATGCCGGGCACATCGGCACCGGTGAGGACCCGGACCACGCCCGGGACCGCCAGGGCGCCCCCGGTGCGCAGTGCGCTCACGAGGGCGTGTGCGTGCGGGGCCTGGACCGGCCAGGCGTGGAGAACGTCCTGGCTGCGGATGGGGAGGTCGTCGGTGTACAGGGCTGTGCCCGTGACGTGGAACGCCGCACTCTCGTGGGCGACCGGCACTCCGACGACGGGGTTGATTGGGCGGTCGGCAAGGGATTTCACCGGGTCACCTCCAGGGTGGGTGCTGAGCTTGTCTGTGCGTAGAACCGCAGCATCGACTTTCCGAGCATTGCCGAGCGGTAGCGGGCGCTGGCCCGCAGGTCATCGATCGGGGTTCCCTCGGTTTCCATCACCGCGGCGGCCGCCGTGGCGGTTTCCTCGGTCCACGGCCGGCCGATGAGCGCCTCCTCGGTCCGCAGGGCCCGGATCGGTGTTGCAGCGATCCCGCCCATGCCGATCCGTATCGAGGCCACAGTGCCGCCGTCGAGGCGCATCGCGAAGGCGACGGCGACGCTTGAGATGTCGTCGAAGCGCCGTTTGGCGATCTTGTAGAAGGCGGTGCTTTCGGCGAGGGGAAGCGGGACGTGCACCGCGCGCAGGACCTCCCCGGGCTTTCGGACGCTTTGGCGGTAGCCGGTGAAGTATTCAGCGAGCGGCACGTCCCGCTCCCCTCCGGAGGAGGCGAGGACCACCGACGCGTCGAGGGCCAGCAGCGCCGGCGCGGTGTCACCGATCGGGGACCCGGTGGCGAGGTTGCCGCCGAGGCTCGCGGCGTTGCGGATCAGCCGTGAGGCGAACTGCGGGAACAGCTGGTTCAGCAGCGGCACCCGCCCGGCCAGCCCGCGCTCGGCTTCCGAGAGGGTGAGCGCAGCCCCGATTTCGATGCGGTCGGTGCCGACTGTGAGCGTCCGCAGCGGCTCAAGCCGGTCGATGGCGATGACCATTGGGGGCCGGACGTGCCGGATGTTGACGTCGACTCCGGCATCGGTGGCACCGGCCACGACCTGGGCGCCGGGGTTCTGCTCGAGCAGCTCGAAAAGCTCCTCCATGCTGGTCGGCCGCACGAACCGGGATCCGTTGCTGCCTGCCCGGGTGTTCCGCGCGTCGGGAGCCGGGCGTTCCTGGCGCTGCAGCAGGGTGTCGTTCTCCGCCGGGGCACCAAGCGCGTAGGCCGCGTCGCGGATCGGCCGGTAGCCGGTGCAGCGGCAGAGGTTGCCGCTGAGGGCGTGGAGGTCGAACCCGTTGGGCCCGCTCTCGTGGTCGGTTGCATGTTCCTCCCCGACCACCGCCGTGCCGGTCTCCACCCGATCCCCGGACCCCGTTGCGTCCCGCTCGGGGCGGTAGTATTCGGCAGCCATTGAGCAGATGAAGCCCGGGGTGCAGTAACCGCACTGGGAGCCTCCCCGGTCCGCCATCTCCCGCTGCACGGGGTGGAGGTCCTCCTCCGCGCGCGGGCCCGGCGCGGTGCCGAGGCCCTCGGCGGTGAGGATTTCCTGCCCGTCGAAGGCCAGCACCGGCGGCAGGCAGGCGTTGACCGAGGTCCACCGAGTGCGCCCGGATCCGTCGGGGCGGGCGACCATCACGGCGCACGCGCCGCACTCACCCTCGGCGCAGCCTTCCTTGGCTCCGGTCAGGCCTTCGGCGCGCAGCCAGTCGAGCAGCCGCTCGTGCGGGTTGACCCCGCCGCAGGGCCGGACCTCGCCGTTGACCGTGATGTTGATAGCGTCAGTAGTGCCGTCCATGCTTTCCACTCCTCAGCGGTGTGAGCAAACTATACAACTCGTGGAAGTGGGCTTCCACGATCCGGATATCAGCGGGGCTGCTCCGGATGGTCGGTCTCGCAGGCCCGGCGGACATCGTCGATCGTGCGGATCTCGCCCTTGTCAATCTTTTCCTTGACCATCGTGTACCGGGCAGCGTCGACAACCGGAACTTCGGTGCCCGAGGCGTCGATCAGCTTGCCGTCCTGGTAGTAGTCACCGTCCCGGAATCCCTGGAGCTCCTCGGCCCGGACGACGCGCGGCGGGCTTGCCGCGAACACCGACTGCTGGCTTGAGTTGCCGGCCTTCAGGTGGTTGAAGAGCAGGTTGAGCAGGACGGCCATGATCGCGGCCGAGCTGATGCCGGAGTGGAAGATCACGCTGAACCAAGTGGGGAAAGCGTCGTAGAAGGTCGGTGCGACAACCGGAATCATGCCGAAGGCCAGGGACACGGCAACGATGACAAGGTTCATGTTGTCTTTGTACTCGACCTTGGCGAGGGTGCGGATACCGCTGGCTGCGACAGTGCCGAAGAGGACGACCCCGGCCCCGCCGAGCACCGGCGTGGGCACCGCGGCGACGATCCGCGCCAGGATGGGAAGCAGCCCGAGGACGAGCATGATGACGCCGCCTGCCGTCACCACGTAGCGGCTCTTGACCCCGGTGATCGCGACGAGGCCCACGTTCTGGGCAAACGCCGTCTGGGTGAATGAGTTGAAGACGGGGGCGACGGCGCTCGAGAGCATGTCGGCCCGCAGGCCGTCGGCGATGCGCCGGGAGTCGACCTTCGTTCGTGCGATCTCGCCGACGGCAAGGATGTCCGCGGTTGTCTCGGTCATTGTCACGAGGACCACGATGACCATTGAAATGATTGCCGCCACTTCGAAGGTCGGCCAGCCGAAGGCGAAGGGGCGGGGAACGGCGACGACGTCGCCCTCGGCCACGCCGGAGAAGTCGGCAAGCCCAAGGATTGCGGCGATGATCGTTCCACCGACGATGGCCAGGAGGATCGACAGCCGGGAGATGGCCGAGCTGCCCAGTTTGCTGAGCAGCAGGACGAGGGCGAGGGTGCCGGCGGCGAGTCCGATGTTGGAGAGCGAGCCGTAGTTCTCGGCCGCAGGGTTGCCTCCCATGGCCCAGTTCGCGGCAACGGGCATGAGCGTCAGCCCGATCGTGGTGATCACGATGCCCGTCACGACGGGCGGAAAGAACTGGATGATTTTCGCGAAGAACGGCGCGACGATCAGGCCCAGCAGCGACGCAACGAGCACCGAGCCGAACACCGACTGGATTCCGCCGCCGGCATTGAGGATGGCGATCATCGTGGCGACCCCGGCGAAGGACACCCCCTGGACGAGGGGGAGCTGCGAGCCGAAGAACGGTACGCCGAAGCTTTGGAGGATCGTCGCGGCGCCTCCGATGAAGAGGCAGGAGGCGATCAGGAGGGCGATCTCTGTCGAGTCCATGCCGGCCGCGGATCCGACGATCAACGGGACGGCTATGATCCCGCCGTACATGGTCAGGACGTGCTGCAGCCCGTAGGTGAAGGTCCGTCCGAGGGGCAGTCTTTCGTCTTCGGGGCGTGAACTTGCTGAGTTACGAGTGGTGCTGAATGCTTTCATAGCTGACTTCCTTGTCCGCTTGATGGTTGCCTGCGCCGGGAGCCTGATCCCGGCCTTGTTCAGCAGAAGCCGGGGACGTGGGCCCAGACTCCGGGTTCGCCGGTGCTGCCTTCGCGCTCGACCGTTGCCTCGATGAGCCCGTAGGGCCGGTCAGCCGCGAAGAACACTTCGTTGGGGTTCTCGAGCCCGAACGGTGAGAGGTCGACCAGGAAATGGTGCTTGTTGGGAAGGGAGAGCTTGACTTCCTGGATTTCGGGATGGGCCTCGAGGACGTTCTTGCCCATCTGGAACATCGTCTGCTGGAGTGCGAGCGAGTGCGTGTTGGCGAACGCGTCGAGGAGGATGCCGCGCACGCTGGTGTACAGGGCGTTGAAGTCGACGTCGAGGGTGTTGTACCGCCACCGGGCCGTAACGTCCGTGGCAAGGATGCGGTCCGTTGTCTCGGCGAGGGTGGTGTAGCGGTCGCGCGGGAATCCGGAGAATTCCGAGCCCGTGGACTTCAGGACGGTGAGGTCCTGGATCCCTGCGACAACATGCCTCCGCTCCCCCTCGACAACCAGCACGGCTGTGCGGGTTTCGGACTTGTTCCGGGAGAAGGCGTGGTCGTGGTCGGAGATCCGGTCCCAGAAGTACTGCTCGGCCGACCATCGTCCGCCGCTCACCCAGTCGAAGTTCGAGGTGAAGTGGTCGGCGAGGCGCATCAGGAAGGCCTCGGGCGAGCCGATGCCGTCCTTGGCGAAAGCGTAGACCGTGTTTTTCTGGGTGTCGGTTGCCACAACGTGGGAGTTGTTCCCCTCGGTGTGGGCGGACTCGAAGTCACCGTGCAGCTGCGAGGTGACATTGAGGTCCTCGATCGTGTGGCGGGCGGTGTCCCTCGTGATCCTCACCAGCCGGACCTCGGCCTTGCCGTACTGGTTCTGCCCCAGCACGATGCGTGCCGGCTCCCCTGCGCCCGGGATTGTGCCCTGCGCTGCGTTGCGACCGGTGGTCGGTGAAGTGGTGCTCTGAGACGTCATTGTCAGCTCCCTCGATAGGTTGAATAGGCGAACGCACCCAGCAGGAGGGGTACGTGGTAGTGCTCGGTAGGACTTGTGACGGTGAAGGTCAGCGCCACTTCGGGGAAAAAGGTCTCAACCCCTGCCGCGGCGAAGTAGGCTCCGGTGGCGAAGTCGATCCGGTAGGTCCCCCCGCCAAGCTCGGCCGGCCCCAGCTCCTTGATGCGCCCGTCGGCGTCGGTGGTTCCCTGCGCTAGAGGTTCCCAGCCCGTGCCGTTCCGGCGCGAGAGGGTGGCAGAGATGCCTGCGGCCGGCCTTCCGGTTCCGGTGTTGAGGACGTGCGTTGTGACCTGGCTCATGGCGTGACCGATCCTTCAAGGCGCAGGAGCGCGATTTCCCGAAGTTGTCCGGCAATCACCGGAAGTTCTTCGTCGGGTGTGTGGTCGAGGCGGGCCTTGAGGCTCGCGAGGATTTCCGGGGCGGAGCGTCCGGCCGCCCGGATGAGGAAGACCCTGCCGAACTTCTCCTCGTAGGCGCGGTTGCCGGCGGCAAGCTGCGCCGCGGTGTCCGCCGACGTGTCGACGCCCGACTGTTCCCGGCGTGAATGGCCGGCCTCCGCCGAGGCACCGGAGGGACGTTCGCCGATACGGGGGTGATGCGCAAGGGCGCCGTCCATCTCGTCGGCGGACCAGTCGGGGGCGGCGGTGGCGGCCAAGGCGCTCAGCGCCGCAGTCGTCGGGAAGGGCCGGGCCTCGAGGATTTCGTTCACCCAGCGGGGCACGTCGCAGCAGGTCCGGAGCAGTTCCGCGGCGGCGTCGGCGGGTGCGTCATTGAACTCGTTTAAGCGCATGGTCGGGTGTCAGCTTTCCTGGTTCCTCCGCTGCAGCGCTGAACACCCTTGACCATCGACGGAATCGACTTGATTCGATGTTTCTGCAATGCGGAACTATTTTTTCATAACCACTGTAACCCCGCTCACAGGGAAGCTGTCAACAGTCCTTTTCCATTGCTTTGAAGCTGGCCCCGACGAGGTCGAGTCGGCCCTGCGCGTTCGCCCGCCCGCGCAGGGCGCCTCGTGGGCGGTGTTAGTGCTGCGGCCCCGGCACGTCGACCCACCTGCTGCTTTCAGCGGCACTGTCCTGGACTGCGCCGAGGACCTGCTGCACGTTTAGTGCGTCGGCGAAGGATGGCGAGGGCTGGCGGCCCTCGGCGACAGCCCGGACAAAGTCGGCTGCCTGGTTTGTAAACGCGTGGTCGTACCCGAGTCCGTGTCCGGGCGGCCACCAGCCCTCGAGGTAGGGGTGCCCGGGTTCGGTGACCATGATGCGGTGGAATCCGCGCTCATTCGACCGGTCTTTTGCGTCGAAGAAGGAGAGGTAGTTCATGTTTTCGAAGTCGAAAGCGAGCGAGCCCTCGCTGCCGTTGATTTCAAGTCGCATCGCGTTCTTCCGCCCCAGGGCGGCACGGGTCACTTCGAAGACTCCAACGGGGCCGTCCGTGAAGCGCGCGCTGAAGAGCGCGGCGTCGTCAACGGTCACCGGCGCCACGGCCCGACCGCCGTCCGCGCCGGTGTTTCCCCCGCCGGTCGGGCGCTCCGTCACGAACGTCTTCAGGAGGGCGCTGACACCGGTGATCTGCTGGCCGGTGACCCACTGGGCGGCGTCAATGAGATGCGAGCCGAGGTCGCCCAGGGCTCCGGAACCCGAGAGGCTCTTGTCCAGCCGCCAGCTTGTCGGAGCGTTTTCATCACTCAGCCAGTCCTGAAGGTACTGCGCGCGGATGTGGCGGATCGTGCCGAGGCGGCCGTCGTCCACCATGCGCTTGGCAAGCGCGAGGGCCGGGGTCCGGCGGTAGGTGAACCCGCACATGGCGTAGACGCCGTTCAATGCTGCCCGTTCGGCAGCGGCGTTCATTTCCTCCGCCTCTTTCACCGTGTTGGCCAGGGGCTTTTCGCACAGGACGTGCTTGCCGGCGTTGAGTGCGGCGACCGCGATCTCGGCGTGGGTTGCGCCAGGGGAGCAGATGTCGATGAGGTCGATGTCGTCCCGCTCGATGAGTGCGCGCCAGTCCGACTCCGTTGACTTCCACCCCAGTTTCGCCGCGGCGGCGCTCACGCTGCGCTCGTTGCGGCCGGCGAGCGCCGTGAGCTCCGGTTCAAGCGGCAGGTCGAAGGCATGGGGAGCAGTCCGCCAGGCGTGGGAGTGGGCCGCGCCCATGAACGCGTGCCCGACCATCCCGATCCGCAGGGCAGGCTTCACGGCCGGATCGCTCACTTGCCGTCCTCGAAACTCAGGACAACCTGCAGGGCGTCCTGCGGTGTCTTGTCGAGCATTTCGAAGGCTTCGGCCGCCTTCTGGACCGGCAGGGTGTGCGAGATGAGTTCCGTGAGGTGGAGGCGGCCTGCGCTGGCGAGGTCGATTGCCGTGCGGTTCAGCCGGTAGCGGTCCCAGCGGTGCTGGAGTGCCGGTGCGACACCGGAGATCTGCGAGGAGATTACCTGTACCCGGTTGTGGTGGAATTCCTCGCCGAGGAACAGTCCCTTGCCTTCCCCCTGCATGAACCCCGCAGCGCAGACGCGCGAGCTGTAGGCAACGGCGCGGATTGCCTCGTGCAGCGCCCTGTAGTTTCCGGTCACTTCGAGGGCGACGTCGGCGCCGCGGCCTCCGGTGAGGTCGCGGATGGCGGCTGCGGCGGATCCGTCGGCGGGGTCAAGGACGATGTCGGCGCCGAGCTCCTGGGCCAGGGCGCGCCGGCTGGCAATGCCGTCGACTGCGATCACGCGGGCACCGTTGAGGCGGGCGAACTGGGCCGCGATCTGGCCGGGCACGCCGAGGCCGAAAACAGCGACGGTCTCGCCGATGTGGATGTCGGCGTCGAGGACGACGTTGAGCCCGATCGCGCCAATGTGGGAGAACATGCCGATGCGGGGGTCAGCGTGTGCGGCGAGGATCCGCTGAGCTGCGAAGGCGGCGTCCTGCACGGTTTCGGTGCGGTGGCCCCAGGTGCCCCAGATGCGGTCTCCCACGGAGATGCCGGGGGTTGTCGCCGGAACGTCCTTGCCGAGCTCAACAACCTCACCGACCTCCTCGTAGCCCCAGCCGTTGACGGGGTACTCGACCTTCGCCTCGCCGTCGACGAACAGGCGGAGTTCGGGATTCCACGTCTTGTAGAGGGTTGGCATGCTGCCGCGGTACGCGGTGAGCTCGGTGCCGGCGGAGATGCCCGAGTAGAGGGTCCGGATGCGGACGTCGTTTGGCCCGAGCGGCCGGGCCTCCTCCTCGACAAGCTCGGCATTGAACGGGGAGGTGAAGCTGACCATCTTTGGCATTGGATTTCTCCTGGGGTTGCGGGGTGATGCTGGTGCGGCGGCTGCGGCCCGGGTGGGGGTTCGGTCTCGGGTGGGCGTTAGGTGCTGCGCCGTTCGGTGCAGTGCCGTTCCGGGTGGTGGGGGTCGGGTGGCTCGGTGGTGCGGCAGATCCGGGTCGTACGGCGGGGCGGGATCAGCCCTGTCTGAAGTGGTGCTGGTTGATCGAGTGGACGACTGCGGGAGGGTTCCGCGGGCCTGCCGGCCGCGCCCACTGGGCGGCGTTCGCCAGGACCTTCAGGATCTGCGGCTGGTGGTAGACGGGGTACTTCTGGTCCCCGGGGCTGAAATAGAAGATTTTCCCGCGCCCGCGGGTGTAGGTCATTCCGGACCGGAAGACCTCTCCGCCTTCGAAGGCGCTGATGAAGACAAGCTCCTCCGGCGCGGGGACGTCGAAGACTTCCCCGTAGGTCTCGTGGGCGGAAAGGACGAGGGGGCTTTCGATGCCCAGGGTGATGGGGTGGTGCGGCGTCACTGTCCACACCAGCTCCCTGTCGCCGTCGTTCCGCCACTGCAGGGAGCAGGTCGTTCCCATGAGGTCCTTGAAGATCTTCGAGAAGTGCCCCGAATGAAGGACGATCAGTCCCATTCCGGCAAGGACATGCTCCTTTACCCGCTGGACGACGGCGTCGCTGACGTCGTCGTGGGCCTTGTGTCCCCACCAGAACAGGACGTCGGTGCCGGCAAGCACCTCCTCGCTGAGCCCGTGGTCCGGTTCGTTGAGCGTGGCGGTCCGGATCGAGGCCCCGGGCAGGATGGCGCCGAGGCCGTCCTTCAGCGCGCCGTGGATCCCGGAGGGGTAGATCTCTCGGACGGGCTCCTCCTCGCGTTCGTGGAGGAACTCGTTCCAGATTGTCAGGGAAAGCCGCTGCCCGGTCATGTCTGCGGTTCCGGGGCGTTGGTGGCGTGCAGGTCGAGGGCGAGCGCTGCCGTCCAGCTGAACCGCCGGGTTCCGTGTCCTTCCCCGGTGAAGGGGTCGACGTATTCGCTGAAACCGCTCGCCAGGGCCGTGCGCTGGATGTCCCCGGCAAGGGCAAGCGCTTTGGCGCCCTCGCCCTGTTCGCGCAGGGCGGTGGCGATCATCCATGCCGTGTTGAACCAGGAGGGGCCGCGCCAGTACCGCGAGGTGTCGAAGGTGGGGGCGAGGAGGTCGTGGCTGGGAACCATCACCGAGGTGCCAAGCCTGAAGTGCGGGGAGGAAAGGGTCTCGAGAAGTTCCTGCCGGTGCCCGATTCCGGGAACCAGCAGGGGAAGCAGCCCGGAGACGGTGCGGTAGGGCTGGAGGGCCCCGGTGACCTCATCGCGGGCCGTGTAGCAGCCAAGGGAGGCATCCCACAGGCCCTCGAACGCCGCGGTGAGCTCGGCTGCCCGGCGCAGGTGCACCGAGAAATCGGCGCCCAGCTCATCGGCGATCTCGGCGAGCGCGAGTTCCGAACGGATCCACAGGGCATTGTCGGCAGGATCGGTCACCCGGAAGGGCGAGGACTCCGGGGTGTCATCTGCGTCGTGGTCCCGGTAGCGCGCTGCGAGGTAGAGATACTTGCCGTATTCGGCGTTGCTGGGCCGTTCGGTTTCATCGGCGTGGAGCAGGTCGGGCCGCGGGATGGTCTCGAGCGGTGCCGCGGGAAGTCCATTGAGCGGCTGGTCCCAGTATGGGGAGTTGTCCATTCCGCTCTCCCACGGGTGCGCGACGTAGAACAGTCCCGACGACGAGGATCGGCGGGCTGCGAGGTAGTCGTGCCAGCGCACCAGGCGGGGGTAGCTGCGTTCGAGGAAGGTCCGCCGCTGTGATTCAGCGGGGTCGGCGCGGTGGACCAGCAGGGCCGCCCAGGCGTGGTTGGGCGGCTGGATCAGGCCGGTGGTGGGAACCGCCGGGGATCCCGGAATTTCGTTGGAGCGCCAGAAGGACGCGCCGGGTGAGTACTGGTCGTCCTTATGCGGGTTGTAGACGATCTGGGGCAGGCGGCCGTCCTCCCACTGGGCGCCGAACAGGGAGTCGAGCTCCTGCTGGGCCCTTCGAGGCGAGACGTGGCGCAGCCCGATCGCGATGAACGCCGAGTCCCAGCTCCACTGGTGGGGGTAGAGCCCGTGCGCCGGGACGGTGTAGCCGCCGCGCCAGTTTCCCGCAAGGACGGTGGTTGCCGCTGCGGCAAGGTTCCCGCTCACAGGTACCGCCGGATGAAGGGGGGAACGGCGGGGAGGGCGATCTCGGCCTTGTCCGAGAGCCGGCTTTCGAGGGCCAGGGGGCCGTCGTATCCGATGGCCTGCAGGGTTGCGCCGATCAGGGCCCAGTCAACGTGGCCGGCTCCGGGCTCGAGGCGGTTCGAATCGCTGAGCTGGACGTGGCCAATGTGGGGCGCTGCGCGGAGCAGTGCGGCGGCCGGATCGGCTTCCTCGATGTTCATGTGATAGGTGTCGGCGCCAATACTCACGCCTTCGCCGCCGATTGCCTCGATGAGCGCGGCGGCCTGGTCGAGGCGGTTGACCAGGTAGTCCTCATAACGGTTGAGCGGCTCAAGGAAGAGCGACACTCCCAGCTTGTGGGCGTACGCGCCCAGTTCACCCAATGCGTCCTCAAGGACCGCCTTGTCTTCGGTTTCGCTGCGGGGAGGCTCGAAGGGCGGCAGCCGCCGCGAGAACAGTCCGTACGAGGCCGGTGTCATTGCCCCGCGTCCGCCGAGCTCGGAGATGACCTGGAGCTGGTCGCGCATCTGGGTCCTCGCGTCCCTGCGGCGTTCCGGGTCGAAATCACAGATGAAGTGGAGCATATCGACACACACGGTCGGCATGACGACGCCGGCCCTGGCCGCGGCCTTCAGTTCGGGCAGGCGGCTCAGGAATTCTCCGTTGCCCTTGCCGCGCAGTTCGATGCCGTCATACCCCCAGGACTGCGCGACGTCCCATTTTTCGATCATCGTGGTTCCGGGGAGGTGTTGTTCTTGGACGCAGATCAGGTTTGGCATTCGATTCCCGATGGTAGAAACGGTTGGCGCGCATTGCGGTGACGTAAAAGTCTGGGCACGACCCTACGCAGAACGTTCGAGCATTGCAACATGGTTCTGACGATTTTCGTACATAAACATCACCGTGCTATCCAGTACTGACCCAAATAGTTCCGGGATTACGTCTTGCCATCGGCCAAAACCCGGTGTTAGATGAAGCCTGTGCTCCACGGTCATTGGATCAGTCGATGGCGACCCGGTCGAGCACTACTTCAGCGGCGTGATGAGCGCGATCCCTGACCGAAAGAGAGAATCATGCTAAATCGACGAATGGCGGCCGGGTCTCTGCTGCTCACCTCCCTCCTTGCCCTGACCGGCTGTGCACCCTCGAACAACGCCTCGTCGGATGACAACGTCCTGACGGTGTGGACGACGGAAGACGTCGCCGGTCGGGTGGCGGCCCAGCAGGCCATTCTCGACAAGTTCGCCGAAAGCTCAGGCACCGAGGTTGAACTCGTGGCCATCGCCGAGGACCAGCTGACCTCGGTGCTCTCCTCGTCGGCAGCGGCCGGAGAGCTCCCCGACGTCATCGGTGCCCTTTCGCTGAATGGAACGAACCAGCTCTATACCGATGGGCTTCTCGACAGCGCGGCCGCTGCCGAGGTGGTGGAGGAGCTCGGGGCCGACACCTTCTCTCCCCGCTCCCTCGAACTGACCTCCGCCGAGGGGGAACAGCTCTCCGTCCCGAGCGACGCGTTCGCCCAGCTGCTGTTCTATCGGGAGGACCTTTTCGAAAAGGCAGGCCTTGAGGTGCCCGACACCTACGAAGCCATCGAAGCCGCCGCGAAGGCCCTGAACTCCGACGAGATGGCCGGCATCGTTGCCGCAACAGCGCCTGCAGACTCCTTCACCCAGCAGACGTTCGAGCAGTTCGCCCTGGCGAACGGCTGCGAGCTCGTCGACACGGACTCCAACGTCAGCCTGGACAGCAGCCAGTGCAATGAGGCATTCAGCTTCTATTCCGACCTCATCCGTGACTATTCGGTTCCCGGCAACCAGGACGCCGACACGACGCGCGCCAGCTACTTCGCCGGCGAGGCAGCGATGACCGTCTGGTCGTCCTTCATGCTGGATGAGCTGGCAGGACTGCGCAATGACGCCCTCCCCACTTGCCCCGAGTGCGAGGACAACCCCACCTTCCTTGCGGAGAACACGGGAATCGTCAGCACCATCCAAGGCCCCGACGGTGCGGAGGGAGCCGGCTACGGCGAGGTCGTCTCGTGGAACATCCTCAACGACGCCTCCCCAGCCGCCAAGGACCTCGTTGCATTCATGATGAGCGACGGGTATGAGGAATGGCTCGGCGTCGCACCCGAGGGCAAGCTGCCGGTCCGCATGGGCACGGCCGAGTCCCCCACCGAGTACACCGATGCCTGGAAGTCCCTCGAAGCCGGAGTCGACACCCGCGCGCTGCTCTCCTCCGTCTACCCCGCCGAAACCCTGAAGGACCTCACCGAAAGCACCAACCAGTTCAAGCGCTGGGGCATCCCCCAGAATCAGGGCGCCCTTGCCTCAGCCGTAGGAGGCCAGTTCATCGTCCCGCAGGTCCTCTCGGCAATGGTCGGTTCGGGCACCAGCGCCGAAGACGCCGCCGCCCAGGCCCAGGAAGAAGCCGAAGACCTCAAGGCCGACCTGGGCGAGTAGCCCCCACACCCACAAGTGCGGGGGGCCTCCGGCCCCCGCACGCTTCAAGGAGCGCTTATGCCCGCCACGACTCTCCGCAGACGGACCCTGTCACAACGCGACGCCCGCACCGGCCTGGTGCTGATGTCGCCCACCCTCATCATCGTCCTCGCCGTCGTCATCCTCCCGTTGATCTGGTCGACGGTGATTGCCTTCCAGAAGCTGAGGCTGCTCGACATCGGGACGGCCAGCCCGTTCCAGCCCCTGACCTTCGCGAACTTCGAGAGGGTGCTCACCTCAAGCGCCTTCTGGGAGAGCCTTGGCACGACGCTGATCTACACGGCCGGTTCGGTTGTGTTGTCCATCGGGCTCGGCCTCATCGCGGCGATGGCCGTCCGCCGGCCCTTCCGCGGACGCACCCTCGTCAGGGCCGCGTTCCTCCTGCCCTACGTGGCCCCGGTCGTCGCAGTGACCTTCGTGTGGCGCACTGCCCTCAACCCCCAGTTCGGCATCGTCAACGAGCTGGGCCAGTCGGTGTTCGGGTGGGACGAGCCGATACCGTTCCTCTCCGAAGCCCAGCGGTCACTGGAGTTTCTTGGCGCCGAATTCCCGATCCCCACAGCACTGCTCACCGCTATCGCCTTCGAGGGGTGGCGTTACTTCCCGTTCGCGTTCCTGTTCCTGATGGCGCGGATCGAGGCAATGTCGTCCGAAACCGAGGAGGCGGCACTGGTTGACGGGGCGAGCCCGCTCCAGAGATTCCGCTACATCATCCTGCCCCAGCTGCTCCCCGTGATCGCGCTGCTCGCGGTCCTGAGGACAATCTGGACCTTCAACGAGTTCGACGACATCTTCCTCCTGACCGGAGGCGCAGCCGGAACCGACGTGGCGAGCGTGCGGGTCTACGAATTCCTGACAGTGCAGCGCAATGTCGGCGCCGCGGCGGCGCAGTCACTCGTGCTGGCCCTTGTCCTGGTGGCGTTGCTCACCGTCTACATACTCATGATGCGCAAAAGAGGAGAACGACTGTGAGTGCACTCACCGCGCCCGGCGCGCAAACGAACGCCAAGACCTCCCCCGCTCCCGCCCGCCGGCGCCGTCCCCCGCTGAACCGGGATCGGATCGAGCGCAGCGGCTTGCGCATCGCGCGCTGGGTGGTCATCTTCGGCCTTCTCGCCGTGACGGTACTTCCCTTCTACTACATGATCCTGCTCTCGGTGCGTCCCATCGAAGCGCTCCTGCGCAACCCGAGCTCCCTCTTCGTCGCCCCGGCCGAGTTCACTGTCGCCGCCTATCAGCAGGTCCTTGCCTCGACGGAGGCCGGCGGCCAGGGCTTCGGCACGTTCCTCGCCAACAGCGCGTTCGTCTCGATCAGCGCAGTCATCCTCTCGCTCGTCGTCGCGATTCCCGGCGCCTACGCGATCGCCCGTCTGCCGTTCTTCGGCCGGCGGCAGGTCAATGCCCTGTTCCTCGCCGCTTACCTCTTCCCGGCGATCGTCCTGGCCATCCCCCTGTTCGTCCTGTTCACCCGGCTCGGCCTGCGCGGTTCCCTGGTAGGATTGGTGCTCGTTTACATCGCCCAGACGGTGCCCGTGGCGATCTACATGCTGCGCAACTACCTCGAAACGGTTCCCGTAGCCGTCGAGGAAGCAGGCCTCGTCGATGGGCTGACCCGCCTCGGAGTGCTCCGCCGCATCAGCCTTCCCCTCGTCATGCCCTCGATCATGGCCACCGGGCTGTTCATCTTCATGATCGCCTGGAACGAGTTCCTCTTCGCCCTGCTCTTCCTTGTCGAGCGGCGCGAAAGCTGGACTGTGTCGCTGGGCCTCTCGCAGCTTTCGGGCAGCGCCGAGATTCCAACTACTGTGTTGATGGCAGGGTCCGTCGTCCTCACCCTGCCGATCCTGATCTTGTTCTTCTCCACTGAACGGCTGCTGACCGGCGGACTTACGGCAGGCGCCGAGAAAGGATGATCCCTTTGGCCCAACCGGCCCCGGCATCCGCAGGTGCCATCCTCGAACTCGTGCGCTCCGGCCAGGTCCGCACCCGACGAGAGCTGCAGGACCTCACCGGCCTTTCCCGTTCCACGCTCTCGCTGCGGATGAGCCAGCTCCTTGCTGCCGGATACCTGCGCGAGACCGGACAGGTATCCGGGACAACGGGAAGGCCGGCGAAAATTCTCTCCTTCGACGAGGACCGGCAGCTTGTTGTGGCCGTTGACCTTGGCATCTCCGGCATCCACATCGCGCTGATCGACGGCGGCGGCCAGATCCGGATCCATGCCCGCAGCGACCTCCCGATGAACACCGATCCCGAGGAGGCAACCCGCTACATCGCGCGGCGGATTGGCGAGCTTGTCGACCGTGCGGGCAACGCCCTGCAAGACATCGCAGGCATCGGGGTGGGCATCCCCGGACCGGTCCGGTTCGAGAGCCAGCGCCCCAACATGCCGCCGTTGATGCCCGGGTGGCACGACTTCCCCCTTGCCTCACGGCTCAGCAGCATCCTGGGGGTTCCGGTCTGGGTAGACAACGACGCGAACCTGATGGCCCTGGGCGAAGCCCGTGGCCATTACCCCGGAGCAGCGAGCATGCTCTTCGTCAAGGTGGGCACCGGGATCGGGGCCGGGATCATCCTCAACGGCCAGCCCGAGCGCGGAATCTCAGGCGGCGCGGGCGACATCGGGCATGTCCGCGTTCTTCCCGACGGGCAGGAGGGGCAGCTGTGCACCTGTGGTGCAACGGGGTGCCTTGCCACCGAAGCCAGTGGCGGCGCGCTTGCCCGCAAGCTCCGCGCCGAAGGCCACGACACCCGCACCACGCAGGATGTGCTGCGTCTTCTCGCCGCGCGCGACAGCGCCGCGCTGGCATTCGCCGAAACCGCAGGACACCTTCTCGGCGAGGTGCTTGCCACCTCCGTTGCGCTGCTCAATCCCGCGGTGATGGTCCTCGGCGGGGCCATCCCGGCAGCCTGCCCGACCTTCGTGGCGGCGGTCAAGGAGTCCGTGTACAAGCGGACAGTCCCCCTGGCCACCCGTGAACTGACGATCGCCACCAGCGCGCTGGGCGAAGACGCCTGCCTCCAGGGTGCCCGCCACATGGTCATCAACCAGACATTCTCGGCCGGGGCCGTCAATGCCCGCCTTGCGGCAGCGGCAACGGCTGGTTAGGAAGACGCCCGCCTCCCGCCCGGCCGGAAAGTCGGGGCCGGGGGTATCGGCGCGCCGTGTTCCGCACAACCGATCGCCCACGCGAACACGCCGATCATCAACAATTTTCATATGCCTGTACTCTGGTGAAAAGTTTCTTCAGCGGGGGCCGCTCGGGCAATTGGGAGGCTGTGCCGCCGTCCGATTGCCGCGGCGCTATGGTAGGAGTCCCGCCGTCGCCCGAGAGGACCTTCATGAGCAGTGCGCACCAGCTTCTTCCCGGCGAGGGGCCCGACGAAATCTCGGCTCGCATCCGGGCAAAGCTGCCGGGGATGCCGCCCGCCGCCCAGAAGATCGCCCGGTTGATCCTCGAGGACCCGGACCGGGTTGCCGGGTCGACGATGTCGAGCCTTGAGGAGGCCCTCGGGGTGAGCGGGGCGAGCATCGTGCGGGCAGCGAAGGCGCTTGGCTTTTCCGGCTACCCGCAGCTGCGGCTGGCCCTGGCAGCAGCGTCTGGACGGCGTGCGGCACCGGAGGTCGTCACCGGAACCGTGTCGAGGGACGACCCCATCGAAGACGTCATCGCCAAACTGGCGCATGCCGAACAGCAGGCGATCCGGGAAACTGCGGCTCACCTCGACCCGGCCGTGGTTGAGGCCGCGGCGGCGGCGCTCGCCGGAGCCTCACGGTCCCTGAGTTTCGGCATGGGAGCCTCGGGCCTTGTCGCCGCCGACCTCCAGCAGAAACTCACCCGCGCCGGATTCATCTGTCACAGCCCGGCCGACAACCACCTCGCCCTCACCGAAGCAGTGCTCCTCGGTTCCTCCGGTGTTGCGGTTGCCGTCTCCCATTCCGGGGAAACCCGCGAAACGCTCAGCACCTTCGAGGCCGCGGCCGGGGGCGGGGCGGTAACGATCGCCCTGACCGGCGCCGAGAATTCGACCCTCGCCCGGGAGGCGGACTTCGCCCTGATCGCCGCCGGCCACGAACGTGGCCCGCGCCCCGGTGCACTCTCCAGCAGGATCGGCCAGCTGCTTGTCGTCGACTGCCTGTTTGTCGCGCTCACCCAAAGGACCTTCGACTCAAGCGATGCGGCAATCCGGACAACCCGCGGCATCATCGAAGCGCGAAGGGCCGCGCGCAGCGAGTCCTGAGCGCATCCCCTGAATGCGGCATCTTTGCCGGCGGGACCGGCTGCCGTGCCGCTGTCGCGCCCCTGTCGAATACACAACTCGATCGGGAAGCTCGATGGAGGAGGGAGTACTAGAGTGAGACGCACCTACGAGCCCGAGCCATCCTCACCGCAAGCCATGCCGACCAGCACACCGATCCAACGACCGTGAATCTCTCATCCGCGGTCCACTAGCCGTCACAGGAGGAACGCATGGCTGCCAGCCGCAATCCGCTTGACGAACTGCGCGAAACGCTTGGCCATCTGGCGGAGCAGCTCAGGCTGCCGGGTTCGGAGCGGGTGGATGACCTGGCAGGTGAGCGCTTCGGTGCGCGACCCGGGCCGGCCCGGCCGCTCTCTGAGGTGCAGGCCGAGCTCGACGCGCTGGTCGGGCTGGAGACAGTGAAGGAACAGGTAAGGGCGCTCGTCGCGCTGCTACAGGTCCAGGCCCGCCGCAAGGCGCATGGCCTGCCGGAGGTGGCCACATCACAGCACCTGGTGTTCCTCGGAAATCCGGGCACCGGCAAGACCACGGTGGCACGGCTCCTCGCCGAGATGTACCGCGCGGTGGGCCTGCTGCAAAAGGGCCATCTGGTGGAGGTCGACCGGTCGGGCCTGGTCGGGCAGTACGTCGGCGAGACCGCCATCAAGACGGACCGGGTGATCCGGCGGGCGCTGGACGGCGTCTTGTTCATCGATGAGGCCTACTCTCTTTCCCCTGAGGATGGCCGGATGGATTTCGGACCCGAGTCGATCGAGGTCCTGCTCAAGCGGATGGAGGACCACCGCCACCGCCTCGTGGTGATCGTGGCCGGCTATCCGCGGCTGATGGAGTCGTTCCTGCTCTCGAACCCCGGCCTGCGCTCCCGGTTCGCGCGCGAGATCACCTTCCCCGACTACTCGGTCGAGGCGCTCCAGACGATCTTCAACCAAATGCTGGCCCAGCACGAGTACATGCTTGAGCCCGGCGCGGACCAGATGCTGCGCCGCATCCTCGCCGGTGTCCACGCCGGCGAGGACTCCGGAAACGCGCGCTTCGCCCGCACATTGTTCGAACAGGCGCTCAACCGGCAGGCGCTGAGGCTCTCCCTCGACGAGGACCGGAGTCTTGACGCTCTCGACCGTGACGACGTGATGACGCTTACCACGGAGGACATCGTTGAGGCAGCGTGGGCCCTGGGCGAGGAACCAGCGCCGGAGACCGAGCCGGTGCCCGAACCGCCACGATGGTGGCGCTGGCTGACCTGAAAACGGTCATCGACCGGGACTTTTCCTGCCGGGATACCCACCCAGCAGGGGCGTATCGATAACTTGAAGGAAGCACCATGACCGCCACCTACACATTCGACGTCTTCTCAAGCCTCGACGGCTACGCCGCGGCCGGAGGTGATTGGACGGGCTACTGGGGCAAGCAGGGCCCCGAACTGCTCGACCACCGCCTCGCGTTGTACGAACAGGAACAACGGATGGTTTTCGGCGCCACCACATTCCGCGAATTCGTGCAAATGCTCGCCTCGAGCACCGAGGAATCCGAGGTGCGGGATCCATGGGTCACCCGGATGTGGAACACGCCGGCGACGGTGGTGTCGACGACGTTGCAGGACCCCCTCGACTGGCCGGACGCCACGGTGGTGAACGGGGACGCCGTCGACGTCGTCGCCCGGCTCAAGGAGCAGTCGGATGTGCCATTGCGCTCGCATGGCAGCCTTTCGATGAACCGCGCGCTGATGGCCGCCGGTCTGGTGGACCGCGTCCAGGTGACACTCTTTCCGGTTATCACCGGCCAGACCGGCCTGAACCCGGTCTTTCAGGGTGCGGCTGACTTTGACCTGGACCTCGTGGAGCATCGGACCCTCGACGGTCGCACCCAGGAACTCATCTACCGACCCACCCTGCACCCCAGGGTCCCCTGACGGGCCCGTACGGCCTCCTTGCCGTGGGCGCCGCCTTGGGTCGCGAAGCAGCCAAGGGATTGCGAAGGGACCCTCCCCTGACAAGGTGCTGAAAACAGCACATCCGCACCAAATTTTCAAAGAACCCAACCCCCTGTCACGGCGCGGAATGCGGGTTTATCGTGTGTCGCATGACTGATGCACCAGATGGCGTCACTCAGGCAGTGACGCCCACAATCAATTCCGACATGGGCGAATCCCTCGGCATCCACTCCTTCGGCAACGACCTCGCCCTCATGGACACCGTCGACGTCATCAACCTCGCGTGCGGGTTCCACTCAGGGGATCCGGACGCAATGGCCGAGACAGTGTCTGCCGCCGCCGGGCGGGGGCTCGGCATCGGTGCGCATCCGGGGCTTCCGGACCTGGTGGGGTTCGGCAGGCGGGAGATGAAGCTGACCCCCAACGAGGTGGAACACCTGATGCTCTACCAGGTGGGGGCCCTCACGGCCTTCCTGCGCAAGGAGGGCGCCGAGCTGAACCACATCAAACCCCACGGTTCGCTCTATGGCATGCTCTCCCGCGACCATCACCTGATGCAGGCCGCCGGAAAGGTAGCGGCCCTCTACGGCGTCCCGTTCTTCGGCATCGCCGGTTCGCAGCACCAGATTGTGTGCGAAAGCCTCGGCGTCCCCTTCGTCGGCGAACTTTACGTTGACCTCAACTACGGGCCGGAAGGCCAGCTGCTCATCCAGCGGCGGCCCGAACCCACCGACCCTGCGAAGGCCGCCGCCCGCGTGCGCCGGGTCCTCGAGGACGGGCTCGTTGAAGCCTCCGACGGAACCCTGCTGCGGATCAAGTTCGACAGCATCTGCGTCCACTCCGACGCTCCCAACGCCCCCGAGGTCGCTGCCGCCGTACGCGGCGTGCTCTCTCCCGAAACCGCCTCCACCGCCCCAGCATCCAAGGACACCTAAACGCCCCACCGTTGGAAGGACTCATCGAATGGCTGACATCATTTCCCCGCTCCCCGGAATCTTCTACCGGAAGCCGGCCCCGGACAAAGAGCCCTATGCCAACGAGGGGGACCGCATCGAAGCGGGGCAGACGGTTGGGATGGTCGAAATCATGAAGCAGTTTACTGAGGTCCGCAGCGAGGTCGGCGGCACCCTTGAACGGTTCGCGGTCGACGACGCCGGCACGGTGAATCCCGGCGACGTCATAGCGGTTGTGGCAGAACAATGACGATGAAGAAGCTGCTCGTCGCCAACCGGGGCGAAATCGCCGTCCGGATTATCCGCACCGCCCGGGAGCTCGGGCTGCGCACAGTGCTCGCGGCGAGCGAACCCGATGCGAAGTCGTACGCCGCGGAGCTCGCCGACGAGGTCGAGGTCATCGGCCCCGCTGCCGCAACCAAGAGCTACCTCAGCACCGAGGCCGTCCTCGCGGCGGCGAAGACGACCCAGTGCGACGCCGTTCATCCCGGGTACGGCTTCCTCTCGGAGAACGCCGCATTTGCCCGTGCGGTGGGCGAGAGCGGAATGACCTGGATCGGCCCGTCGCCCGGCGCCATCGAACTCATGGGCGACAAGTCCCGCGCCCGGCAGGCCGCCAAGGACGCGGGCGTGCCCACCTTCCGGGGCAGCGACGGCGTCCTCGTCCCTGCCGACGACGTGCTCGCAATTGCCGCCGAGGTCGGGTATCCCCTCGTGGTCAAGGCCGCTGCCGGCGGTGGCGGGCGGGGCATCCGGCTCGTCACGGCGGAAGCGGAACTCCTTTCAACCGTCGACATGGCCCGGGCCGAAGCACAGGCGGCCTTCGGTGATTCGTCGGTCTACCTCGAGCAGTTCGTCACTGCCGCCCGGCATGTCGAGGTCCAGATCCTTGGCGACGGCGAGCGCGTCATCCACCTCGGAGACCGCGACTGCTCCCTGCAGCGGCGGCAGCAAAAGGTCGTGGAGGAAGCGCCCGCGCCGGAAATCCCCGAGGCGGTGCGGACAAAGATGCTTGCCTCCTCGATCGAGCTGGGAAGGCAGTGCCACTACCGGGGCCTCGGCACGGTCGAGTTCCTCTATGACCCCGTGTCGCACGAGGCGGCGTTCATCGAGATGAACACCCGGCTCCAGGTTGAGCACCCGGTCACCGAGATGATTACCGGACTCGACCTCGTGCGCGAACAGATCCTCGTGGCCCGGGACGGCACCCTGCGCCTCACCCAGGAAGACGTCCGGTTCACCGGCCACGCCTTCGAGTTCCGGATCAACGCCGAAGACCCCCAGAACAACTTCATGCCGAGCCCCGGAACCCTCACTCGGCTCGACTGGCCGGGAGGTCCGGGCATCCGCGTCGACGCGGGTGTGGTCTCGGGATCGACTGTTGCCCCGTTCTACGACTCCCTGCTGGCCAAGCTCATCGTCTGGGATTCGCGGCGCGACGAGACAATCACCCGCTCCCTGCGTGCCCTCGACGAGCTCCGGATCGAGGGTGTGAAGACAACGCTTCCACTGCTGAAGGCGGTGCTCGGGCGCCGCGAGGTGCGGGACGTTGAGCACTCGACGAAATTCATCGAAACGACGCCCGACCTCCTTGGAGTGAGCCCATGACCGAAACAACAGTCCAGCGCACCGACGCGCGGTACACGTGGGGAGGAGACGAGTTCCTCTTCGTGGAGATCGCCGAGGCGATGAGCCTTGCCGCGAACTTCAAGGCAAACGCAATGGCCACCCTGCTCACCTCGCGGAACCTCGACGGCGTGACCGACATCTGCCCGGCGAACGCCTCCCTGCTCATCCGCTTCAACCCCGACGTGGTCCACCCCACCCGGCTTGAGGCAGTGGTGCGGGAGGTTGAGGACGAAGTGGCGCACATGGCCCACCAGACCCTCGACACCCGGATCATCGAGGTCCCGGTCTGGTACGACGACCCGTACACCCGCGAAACCGGCGCCCGGTTCCGGAAGGGCCACCAGCGTCCGGAGGGAACCGACCTCGACTTCGCCGCCGAGGAGAACGGCCTTTCCTCCCCCGCCGAGTTCATCCGCCGTCACCACGAATCCCCCTGGCTCGTCTCGATGGTCGGGTTCGTGGCGGGCCTTCCCTTCATGTTCCAGATCGTCCCGCAGGAGCAGCAGCTCGAAGTGCCCAAGTACCTCAGCCCACGCACCGACACCCCGGCGCTGACGGTGGGACACGGCGGCTGCTTCGCGTGCATCTACTCGGTCCGCGGGGCCGGTGGCTACCAGATGTTCGGCCTCGCCGCCGCCCCGATCTTCGACCCGGGGCAGCGCCTTCCCGACTTCGAGGACTTCATGATTTTCTTCAGGCCGGGAGACATCGTGAAGTTCCGTTCGGTCAACCAGGAGGAATACCGGGACATCCAGGGTCAGGTGGATGCCGGCCTCTACCGGTACCGCCAGATCCCCGTCGTCTTCGACCTCCAGCGGGCCCTCGAAGACCCAACCGCGTACAACAACGAGCTTCTGGAGCACCTTCATGGCCATTAGGATCGCGGAACCCGGCCTGGCGACGACGGTCCAGGACCGCGGGCGGCTCGGCTACTACAACGTCGGCATTCCCCAGGGCGGCGCGATGGACCAGCTGTCAGCGGAAATGGCCAACGCGCTCGTTGGCAACTCCGCCGCCGAGGCGGTGCTCGAGTGCACCTACCTCGGGCCTAAGTTCACAACCGACGTCGAAGCCGTCGTCGCCGTCGCCGGCGCTCCGGTTGATGTGTTGGTGAACGGGGAACTGCGCGAGCAGTTCTCGCGACTTGATCTCGCCCCCGGCGACGAGGTGTCCTTCGGGATGCTGCGCGGCGGCACCCGCTACTACGTGGCCATCCAGGGCGGGTTCGATGTCCCGGTGGTCCTGGGCAGCAGGTCAACCTACACCCTGGGTGCGGTCGGCGGCTTCGAGGGAAGGGCGCTGAAGGCCGGTGATTCCCTGCCCGTCGGCACCGTCGGCAACGGGAGGCGTCCGCCCCTGACGACGATCGATGAGTCGCTGCGGCCCACCTTCGGGAAAGAGGTCACGGTCCGCGTACTGCCCGGGCTCTACGACCACCGGTTGACTGAGGAGGGGCTCGAGACGCTTCTCACGGCAACATGGACCCTCACCCCGGTGGCTGACCGCACGGGGCTGCGCTATGCGGGCCCCGACATCCAGTGGAAGCCGCGCAACCAACCCTTTGGCGCGGGCTCGGATCCCTCGAACATCGTCGACGCCGGCTACGCGGTCGGATCGATCCAGATCCCTGGCGGCAAGGAACCGATCGTGCTGCACCGCGACGCGGTCTCCGGCGGCGGTTACGCCATGGTCGCGACGGTGATCAGCGCCGACATGGACCTGCTGGCCCGCAGCGCGCCAGGCACCAAGACCGCCTTCCGTGCAGTGAACCTCGATGAAGCGCTCGCTGCACGGGCCGAGGGCAAGCAGGCACGCTCGCGGCTCTGGGGCGAATCGGAAGCCTGAACCGGGCCGGGCCACCATATCCCGGGGCAACCCTTCAGCCTGCGAAGGCGCGCTGCGCGGCCGGCTGGGGTACGGCGGCGCTGCTCTCACGGATGCACAGTTCCGGTTTCAGGCGGACCGATTCAACCTCTTCCCCACTGATCACCAGGCGCAGCATCTCCACGGCCCGGCGGCCGATTTCAAGCATCGGCGAGCGCACCGAGGAAAGGGGAATGGGAAGCTGCTCCGCCAGCGACGTGTCGTTGAAGCCGACGACTGCGATGTCGCGCCCCACCACCAGTCCATGGGACCGGAAGGCACCCATGGCGCCGATCGCTGCGAAGTCGTTGACAGCGAAAACGGCCGTTGGCGGCCCGTCCGCGTGCCGCAGGATCGTCTCGGCGGCTTCCCTGCCGCCCTCGGTGTCGAACCTGGACCACACCACATCCTTGTCGGGAAGGGTTCCACCGAGTTCGCGCCACCGGCTGCTGAAGCCGAAGGTGCGGTCGACGGCGGTGCTTGCGTAGGGCTCTCCGGCAATCACGGCCACCCTCCGGTGACCGCTGTTCCACAGATGCTCGGCCACTAGTTCGCCGCCCATCACGTCGTCGCAGGTCGATGAGGGGAACTCCGGGTGCCTGCGGTTCATGAGGACGAAGGGGATGTGGCGGGCGCGAAGCTCGTGGATGAAATCGCTGTCTGCGTGGACGTCACCGAGGATCAGGCCGTCAACCCTGCGTGCCAGCATGATCTCGGCCTTGCGCCGCTGCTCGTCAACCCGGTCGTGGGAGTTCATCACGAATGTTGAATAGTCGCCCTCGGCAGCCGCCTCCTCAACGCCTTCGTACATTGTGGCAAGGACGAGGTCCGACAGCCGCGGCACGATCACACCAAGGGCCTTTGTCCTGCGGGTGCGCAGGCTTGTCGCCTGCGGATCCGGGGAATACCCGAGGTCGCGGGCGAGCTTGCGCACCCGCTCCGCCGTGGCCGACGACGCCGCCCCCCGCGCGACGTCCGACGAGGAGTGAAGCACCCGGGAAACGGTTGAGGGATGGATGCCCAGCTCGGCGGCCAGGTCCTTGAGCGTGACCGGGCGGCGGCCTGTTCCTTCAGCGTGCATCAGCGACTTCTCCCCTTGCTGAACTCCATTGTTTCAAGCATGAAAACTCTCAAAGCATTTTGTTGACGAGACCCAGCTCACATCCTAGTCTTTTTCCAAGCGCAACCCAAACGATTGGGTAGAAACGGTTTGGTTTGCGTTGTGCCGTTCCGGAACGGTCGCCGGGCCACAGCCTGTCCCTTCGTTCGGCACCGCACCACCGCATTACCGCATTACCCCAAGCCGTGCAGTCCCACCGCTTCCGAGGTAAGCCAACCCCTCAAAGCCAGGAAATGTTCTTAGTAACGCCCCTTACCCAAACGATTGTGCAACAGCCGAGACGCGTACCAAGCTGAGGTGAAAATGAGTAAAGTTGACGAGCCGCACGTGGTTCTTCTTGCCACCGGCGGAACGATCGCATCGCGCCGATCCGCCGAGGCGGGCGGAGCGGCCCTCGCCGAAGATTCAGGAGAAGTACTCCTGTCGAGCGCTGGGGCCCGGAGTGCCCCGGTGCGCGTAGTCGACGTCATGACCAAGGGTTCCTACCTGCTGACCTTCCTCGACATGCTCCGCATCTGCGCCTCAATCCAGGAGGCGCTGCGCAACCCCCGCGTCCTTGGGGTTGTGGTGACGCATGGCACCGACACCACGGAGGAGACGGCCTACCTCGCCCACCTCCTCCATGCCGACCCGCGGGCTGTTGTCTTCACCGGAGCACAGCACGCGGCCGATGCCGAACGCCCCGATGGGCCGAGCAACCTGCGCAGGGCCCTTGCCGTCGCGGCCTCCCCCGCTGCCGCAGGACAAGGGGTGCTCGTCAGCTTTGCGGGAAGCATCTTTCCCGCAGCCGGGGTGCGGAAGGCCCAGACAACCAGCTCGCAGGCCTTCGCGAACCCCGACATCGGCGCGGCGGGAACCGTCACCGAATCCGGCGACGTCGCCCTCCGCGCCGCCACCCCGCCGTTTGAGCCCCTGCCGCTGCCTCCGGCCGGCGCCGAGCCGCGCAGGGTCGATGTCGTCGCCTCCCACCCGGACGCCGACGACATCCTGCTGCGGGCAGCGCTGGCGGCCGGTGCTGCAGGAATCGTGCTTCAGGGAACCGGCAACGGCAACGCGAACCCGGCAATCTGCGCGGCGGTGGCGGAAGCGGTGACGGCAGGAACCGTCGTCGTCACGAGCACCCGCGTGCACGCCGGACCGATCGTGCAGGTGTACGGGGCCGGCGGCGGGAAGGACCTTGGGGCGGCTGGGGCGATCCCGGCGGGCCTGCTCAAACCCTCCCAGGCCCGGATCCTCCTGCAGCTGCTCCTCACCCTAGGCATGTCGCCGCCCGAGATCGCCGAGCAGTTCTCCCAGCGCGGCAGCCTCCTCCAGCACCCAGTTCCCCATGCTCCGTCATTCACCCCCACGAAAGGTTGAATCATGAAAAAGGAAATACAAGTTGCGTTCGGAGTGGACGTCGACGCCGTCGCAGGAATGCTCGGATCCTACGGCGGGGAGGACTCCCCCTGCGACATCTCCCGCGGGCTGTTCAGCGGCGAGATCGGAGGCCCGCGCATCCTGCGGTTGTTCGAGAAGTACAACCTACCCTCGACGTGGTTCATCCCCGGCCACTCCCTCGAAACCTTCCCGGAACTGGCCGACATGGTCGTCGAGGCGGGGCACGAGATCGGGGTTCACGGGTACTCCCACGAGAACCCCATCGCCATGACCCGGGAGCAGGAGACCGCCATCCTCGACCGCTCGATCGAGCTCATCGAAAAGGTTTCGGGACAGCGGCCCACCGGCTATGTGGCGCCGTGGTGGGAGTTCTCGCCTGTCACGAACGAAATCCTCCTCGAGCGCGGCATCAAATACGACCACTCGCTGATGCACAACGACTTCTCGCCCTACTATGTGCGCGTCGGGGACACCTGGGACAAAATCGACTACTCCCAGCCCGCCGAGACGTGGATGAAACCCCTTGTCCGCGGGCAGGAGACCGACCTCGTCGAGATTCCGGCCAACTGGTACCTCGACGACCTCCCGCCAATGATGTTCATCAAGGCGGCCCCGAACTCGCACGGGTTCGTGAGCCCCCGCCACCTCGAGGAAATGTGGCGCGACCAGTTCGACTGGGTCTACGCCGAAATGGACCAGGCCGTCTTCACGATGACGATCCACCCCGACGTCTCGGGCAGGCCCCAGGTCCTCCTCATGCTTGACCGCCTCATCCAGCACATCAACTCCCACGAGGGTGTCAGCTGGCACACGTTCGACCAGATTGCCAATTCGTTCCTCGCACGGAGCCCCCGAAAGGAAACCAACTAATGTCCGCTCAAGAGGCAGGCGTCGACCTTTCGACGCCGACGGGAGACGAAAAACGCCGTTTCCCTTCATTCACCAAGAAACAAACGACGACGGCGACCGTCCTCGCCCTGCTGGCCTGGACCGTCGCGGTCTTCGACTACGGCCTGTTCGGCACCCTCCTCCCGGCCATGCAGGAGGAGTTCGGCTGGACTGCGCCGGAGGCGTACGCCATCAATACCTGGATCGCCGTCGGTACGGCCATCGTCTGCTTCGGCATCGGCCCGGTCATCGACCGGCTCGGGCGGCGCAAGGGCATGATGGTCACGGTCGGCGGCACCGCCGTCGTCTCCGGCCTCACCGCCGCGATCCCCACCGGGCTCGGCTTCCTGAGCAACGGCCTGCTCATCTTCGTCCGCTCCTTCGGCGGCCTCGGCTTCTCCGAACAGGCTGTCAACGCCACGTACATGAATGAGGTGTACCAGGTCACCGAGGATGAGAAGAAGCACAAGCGCCCCGGCTTCCACTACTCGTTCATCCAGGGCGGCTGGCCACTGGGGTTCCTCCTCGCGAGCGCCCTCGCCCTCGTCTTCCTTCCGATCTTCGGCTGGCGCGCCCTCTACCTGATGGCCACCCTTCCGGCCTTCCTCATCGTGTTCCTCATCTCGAAGAAGCTCAAGGAAACCCCCCAGTTTGAGCTCCATCACCGGCTGACCGAGCTTGAGAAGTCGGGCAAGACCGAGGAGGCGCACGCCCTGGCCCGCAGCTTCGGCGTCGAACACTCCTCCACGGCTCCCCTGAAGCGCATCTGGGAACCGGAGCTGCGGCGGAACACCATCGTTTTCTCACTCGCCTGGATCCTCAACTTCTTCGGCATCGCGATCTTCAGCGTGCTGGGCACCTCGGTTCTCGCAAACGCAAAGGGCGTCGAGCTTTCGACGGCATTCTGGCTGCTGATCGTCATCAACCTGCTCGCCTACTTCGGCTACGTGTTCCATGGTTGGATCGGTGACAAGATCGGACGGAAGCGCACCATCATCGGCGGCTGGATCATCTCCGGGCTTTCGTTCGCTGTCATGCTGAGCCCCCTGGTGGCGAGCCCGTTCCTGATCATCCTGACCTACGGCACGGGTCTGTTCTTCCTGGTCGGCCCCTACGCGGCCATCCAGTACTACATGGCCGAGTGCTACCCCGTGAGCTGCCGCGCCACCGGCCTCGCCTTCATCGGCGCGATGAGCCAGCCGGGCACCATCATCGGCGGCGCGCTGTTCACCATCGTGGCCACGGCCGCCGGCACCGGCGCCGCCGCACTCTGGGTCGGAGCCCTGGGCACCCTGCTCTCGGGCTTCATGATGATGGGTGCCAAGCACGTCGACGCGGTCATGCGGGAGGAGTCACCCCATGACATCCCAGCCTGAGGTCGCAATCATCACGGGTGCGGCGAGCGGCATCGGCCGCGCCCTGGCGGTCAATTACGCGCAGCGCGGGGTCGTGTCGATCATCGGCACCTTCCCCGGGGATCCCCACGATCCCGAGCAGACCCTCGACCAGGTGAAGCACGCGGGCGGAATGGGGATCATCCACGAGGTGGACGTCCGCTCCACCGAGTCGGTCGATGCCTTCGCTGAGCGCGCCATCACCGAGTACGGCAGGCTCGACTACGCCATTGCCAATGCGGGAATCCTGCGCAACGCACCGTTGCACGAGCTGTCGGACGAGAAGTGGGACGACATGCTCAATGTCGACCTCACCGGGGTGCTGCGCACCCTGCGGGCCGGCTCGCAGCAGATGAACGACGGCGGCGCACTGGTAGCGGTGTCCTCAATTGCAGGGGGCGTGTACGGGTGGGAGGAACACGCCCACTATGCGGCCGCGAAGGCGGGGGTGCTGGGGTTGGTGCGGAGCGTCGCCGTCGAACTTGGACCCCGGCGGATCCGCGCCAATGCGGTGATTCCGGGGCTTATCGAGACCCCGCAGTCGCTCGATCCGGTCAACTCGCTCGGCCCCGAGGGGCTCGAGCGGGCCGGCAAGGACATCCCGTGGGGCCGGGTGGGCCGCCCGGAGGAGGTTGCCAGTGTCATCGGCTTCCTCACCTCGGACGCTTCCGTGTACATCACCGGGCAGGCGCTCATCGTTGACGGCGGCCTGATCGTCAAGATGAGGGCCTGATGGATTCCTTCGAGGGACGCGGGGTCGTTGTGACAGGTGGCGGCAGCGGAATCGGAGCCGCCATCGCCGATGCCTTCCGCTCAGGTGGAGCCCGGGTGGCGGTGCTTGACCGTAGGCCGGCACCCGGCTCCATCCCGGTGGACGTGGCCGAAGAGCAGAGTGTCTCCGACGCATTCGCCCAGGCCCGAAAGGACCTGGGCAGGGTCGACATCCTGGTGAACAGTGCCGGCCTGCTGACCGAGTCACCGCTGCAGGAGATGAGCCTCAAGCAGTGGAACGAGACGATCACAGTGGATCTCACGGGCGTCTTCCTCTGCTGCAGGGAGGTGCTCGGTGAAATGCGCGAACAACGGTGGGGCCGCATCATCAACATCTCCTCCCAGCTCGGGATCAAGGGCGGAACCGGCCTAAGCCACTACAGTGCGGCGAAGGCCGGCGTCATCGGCATGACGAAGTCGCTGGCCCTTGAGGTGTCCGGCGACAACGTCCTGGTCAACTGCATAGCGCCGGGGCCGATCGAGACTCCGCTCGTCGACGGCATCTCCGAGGAGTGGAAGGCCGCCAAGCGGAAGGAGCTCCCGCTTGGGCGCTTCGGCACGCCGGCGGAGGTAGCACCCACAGCCCTGCTGCTTGCGAGCGACCCGGGCGGGAACCTCTTTGTCGGCCAGACGCTCGGGCCGAATTCCGGCGACGTCATGCCCTGAGAGGAGCAGTTCGGATGTGCGGAGCGTGCGGCAGGACCGTCGTGGCCGATGAACTGCTGGGGCCGGTGCGCACCCAACGCCAGCAGTTCATCGTCGCCTCCACCATCTCTGCGCTGTGCGCGCAGCTTCCGGGTGTCCCCGGCGTTACCGCTGCCGGGGACACCTGGCTGCTGCGCTGGCCCACCGGCACCGTCCGGCAGTGCAGCACCGTGGGCGAAGTCTGGGCTGCGGTCGTGGCCGGGGCAGCGGCAGGCAACGGCACCCTCGGGCGCCTGCGCGACCTGCTTTCGGCCGAGCGGCAGAACGCCGAAGGCCTCCCCCGCGTGGTGATCGACGCCGGCCTTTCCTCGGTGCTGGAGCGTCTTCCCGAGGCGCAACCGGACGTCGCCGGTTGAACTGGTGGCGGTGGGCGCCCGCGCGGGAGGAGAAACCGGCACGGCTGAGCCGGTGCCGGGCTCCGGGCCGGACCGGAACCGGGCGTCGTTGACCGGGTGGTGCTGGAGTGAAAAACTTGCGGAGACGCTGAGGAGGAACGATGAGCAGCGCACATGCGGAAGATCAGGCGGAACTGACGGTTCGGGACGATCCGGAGAAGCTCCGATTCACTGCCTCGATCGGTGAGGAGGCCGTGGGAATCGCCGCCTACGAGATTGAAGACGACCGCATCGTGTTCACCCACACGGTCGTCGACGAGGAGCTGGAGGGCCGCGGGGTCGGAAGCACCCTCGTCAAAAGCGCGCTGGACGAAGCGAGGGCTAAGGGGCTCAAAGTTGAAGCGAAGTGCTCCTTCGTCCAGGCCTTCATGGACAAGAACCCCGACTACCGGGATCTGATCCGCTGAGCCCCGCCCCCGGAGCTTCCCGGCGCGGCTTCCGCAGCCGAAAGCGCTTTCCGCATTCGAAAACCACGGGCGCACCCGATATTCCGGGTGCGCCCGTCGTTTTCTGATGCGCCCGTCGTGAAGGCGTGCGTTCGACACCCCCGAGAACCTCCCAGGTGATCGCGCTCAGGCCCTGCCCTTCAGGATCAGGTACCAGTACACCTGAGGGAGCACCCTGCGGTCGGCAACCCACGTCAGGCGCCGCTCCCGCGCGAGATTCACCCATCGGGGCACGGTGGGCATTGGTTTGTACTTGTCGTCAAACTCCGAGAAAACAACGGTGGAGCGGGAAACGGTAAACGGGCACGCCGAATAGTTGTTGTATTTCGCCTTCGGGGTTTTGCCCTTCAGGGTCATCTTCAGGTTCTTCGCCAGCACCGTAGTTTGTTGGCGCAAGGCGGCCCCGGATTTCGAGTTCCTTGTCGCAGCGGCATCGCCGAGGGACCAGATATTGGCGTAGCGGGCGTGCCGGAGGGTCAACGGATCAACCTCGACGAACCCCTTGGCATCCCCGACGGCCGGCAGGCTCGTCGGCTTGAGCCAATCCGGGGCCGACTGCGGCGGCACCGCATGAAGGACGTCGTAGGAGATCCGCTCGGTCTCGGCGCTGAACAGGTTGCGGATCACGACGCTGCGTCCCTCGGGGTCGACTTCCGCGAGCTCACTGTCGTAACGCACCTCGATCCCGTATTCGGCGATCTTCCGGTTGAGTTCTTCATCGACGATCTCCATGCCGAAGACGGTGGGAGTGGGGACCACCAGCACCACGCGGATGTCTTCGAGCACACCCTGCTCCCGCCAATAGTCGCAGGCAAGGTACATCGGTTTTTGGGCAGCTCCTGCGCACGTCGCCGGGCCCGGCGGCTGGGTGAACACCACCGTTCCCGCCCGCACCTTGCGCAGCAGTTCCCACGCCTTGGGAGCGAGCTCGAACTCGTAATTCGAGACGCCGTACGGTGAGGCCATGGCTTCAGCCAGCCCGGGAATCGAATCCCAGTCCTTTTGGATGCCCGGGCACACGACGAGTTGCCCGTATCCCAGCCGCACGCCAGAGCCGAGGAGAATCGTGTTGGCATCATGGTCAACGTCGACCGCGCTGTCCCGGATCCACCGCACCCCGCGCGGGGTGGTCGAGGCCTGGGAGCGCACGGCCTCGTCGGGTTGGGCCGTACCGCCGGCGATGTGCGAGAAAAGCGGTTGGTAAAGGTGGCGGTCGCGCGGCTCGACAATCGCCACGTCCTTGACTCCGTATCGGCGCAGCCGTGCGGCAAGGGAGATGCCCGCGTTTCCGCCGCCGATCACCACGACCTCATGGTGGTCCCCCTCGCGTGCCGACGATGCGTCGCCGGCCTTGGGCCTCGCCCGCCGAACCGGCACTGGAAGCTGGGAGATCCGTGTCATGAGTCCCATTCAGCAGTCTCTTTCCTGCCGGCGCCGTGCCGGCCGTCGGTGCAGCGGATACCTGTTCCACGCTTGGAGTCCGGCGAACGTGCCAAACCGTTCCCGGAAGAGCCCACCCGGGCGGACCGGGCGTGGCTCGACCCTACAGGCGCCGGCTAGGCAGTGACAGGCCAAACGGGTACTTGAATATTGCCTCAGGTGCCCGGAAGGGTGCTCACCTCCGGGCCGGACGCCGTTGGGGTTTTCACCGTCCGGGATCCGGAAGGCACGGCATCGGGCGGAACGATGTCCACCGTCCGCCGCAGGGCCTGCTCGCGGATGAGAAGCACGCACACAAGCGCGACGACGGCGACTGCCGCGGTGACGAGGAAGATCAGCGCGGTGCTGTCACCGTAGGCCGCGCGGACGATTTCTGCGGCGGGCCCGGGCAGGTCGAGCGGATCGAGTGTCCCGGTTCCGGTTGGCGTTATGCCGGCCGCCCGCAGCCCATCGGCCGTGCGTGCGCCCACCTGGTTGCCGAGGATGGCGCCAAGTACCGCGACGCCGGCCGCGCCTCCGAGGGACCGGAAAAACGCAACAGAGGCACTGGCGGTGCCGACATCCTTCAGCGCAACGGTGTTTTGAACCGCGAGTACGAGATTTTGCAGCATAAGGCCGAGTCCGAGGCCGAACACAAAGGTGTAGACGCCGACGAGCCACAGCTCGGTGAGGTGGTTGATCGTTCCGGCGCCCCCGAGTCCCGCGATCAGGAGGATGGCACCAGCAATGAGGAACCGCTTCCATTTTCCGTACTTGGTGACGAGCCGACCCGCACCGACCGAGCCGATCAGGTTGCCCGCGATCATGGGCAGGGTGAGCAGGCCGGCCTCGGTCGGAGTCGCTCCGCGGGCCACCTGGTAGTACTGGCCGAGGTAGGTGGAGGAGGCGAACAGCGCGATTCCGACGGCGATCGAGGCGATGATGGCCAGCGCCGTCGTGCGCTCGGAAATGATGGCGAGCGGGATGACCGGGTCGGCAACCCGCCGCTCGACTGCCAGCAGCAGCAGGAGCAGGATCAGGCTTCCACCGACCATTGCCGCGCTCTGCCACGACCACCACGCGTAGTAGCCCTCCTTGCCTGCGAAGGACACCCAGATGAGCAGGAGGCTGACGCCTGCGGTGAGCAGGACGGAGCCGAGCCAGTCGATGCTGACGCGGCGGGGCGTGTGCTCAAGTTTCAGCGTGACCTGCAGGAGCACGAGGGCGACGACGGCGAGGGGAACGCAGACAAAGAAGGTCCAGCGCCAGCCGAGGGCCGAGTCGACGATCAGGCCGCCGAGCAGCGGTCCACCGGCCGTTGCGACAGCCATGACTCCACCGAGGTATCCGGAGTAGCGTCCACGTTCGCGGGGCGGAATGATCGTCCCGACAACGGCCATGGCCAGGGCTGTCAGGCCGCCCATTGCGACGCCCTGGACCACCCGGGCGGCCAGCAGCAGTGGAATGGCGTGTGCCAGTCCGGCCACCACCGAGCCTGTGACGAAGATGATGATGCTCAGTTGGACGAGCAGCTTCTTGTCGAACAGGTCGGCCAGCTTGCCCCAGATCGGTGTGGTTGCCGCGTTGGCGAGCAGGGCTGCGGTGATGACCCAAGCGAAATCGGTTTGGGAGCCATTGAGGTCGGACATGATCGTGGGCAGCGCGTTCGCCACGATGGTGCTGCTGAGGATCGCCGTGAACAGCGCGGCGAGCAGGCCGGTAAGGGCCTGGAGGATCTGCCGGTGGGTCATGGCGATGGAGTTGTGAGTGCCGGAGGGGGTCGTCGTCGTGGGGTCTTTTGCCATCAGCGTCTTGCTTCCAGTGTTGTGGAGTGGTGGCGGCCGTCATTGCCCGACTGAATAGTTGCTTACAGTAACTATAAGGTAACCGAGGAGATGCGGTCAACGTCGGCATGGAAGGGCCCGAGCGGTGACGGGGACCGAAGACGGAGGCATGGGTGGGGAGGCCGGGGTGAGGGGCCCGGGTGAGGAGGCGTCTAGGGCCAGCGGCCCGAGGCCGTGACCTAGGGGAAGGGCAGCCTCGAGGGACCCCGGCGCCTGTCGGAGGCCTGCGGGCCGTCTGGAAGGGCCATCGGCTCCCCGTCGAACCGACGCCGCCTCCGAAAAGTCATTCACCCACCGCACTGGCGAAAGTATTCTGGTGCTGTTCGTCGGTTGCAGGCAGGCACGCGTCGCGGTTGGGAGAGGCAGCCTGTCCAGAGCGGGGCCCGTCCCCATCAGTGGAGTGCCGGTATGACCGAGATGATCAAGCGCCATCCGATCGCCGTGCTGCTGGTGTGGTTTTTCACCGCAGGGCAGCTGGTTGCCTTCCTCCCCCGTATTGCTGCCGCGCAGGGGGTTGAGCTCTCAGCGCCTCTCTTCGTCGTGGCAAGCAACCTCATCGGACTCCTGCTGCCGGCGCTTGTGCTCACCCGGCTTTGCGAAGGGCGCGCAGGGGTCACAGCGCTCCTGAACCGGATCCTTATCTGGCGGCTGAACGCCTGGTGGTACGTCTTCGCCGTCGTCGTCGTTCCGCTTGGAGCTTTCGCACTTTCACTCGCCCTCGCCGGTCCACCAGAAGCCTCCGGGGCCGTTCTCGCCGCGGCACTGGTTCAGGGACTGCTGCTGCAGACATTTCTCGGCCTGGTCATCAGCAACCTCTGGGAGGAAGTGGCCTGGGCGGGTTTTGTCCAGGTGCGGCTGCAGCAGCGGCACGGCACACTGCGCGCAGCACTCTTCACCGCTCCCCTATTCGCCCTGCAGCACGCCGCCCTCGTTGCGGGCGGCTCATTGGTGACGACGGTCGTACTGCTCCTCGTGCTCACCCTGCTCGCCATCCCCTTCCGGGCGGCAACGGGCTGGCTCTACAACCGCACCTCAAGCCTGCTCCTCGTGGGGTTGTTCCATGCAGCCGGGAACGCGGCAGCCGTGCGGGGGTGGCCCGGCGACGGGATGCTTCCCCTGCTTTACCCGACCGAGAACTTCGGACCGATCCATCTTCTGGCGTCCGCCGTCGTCGGCCTTGTCGTTATCGCGGCGACCCGGGGACGGCTCGGCAGCAGGTCCCGGCAGGGTGGGCCCACAACGGTACCGGGCACAGAGGCGGCAAGCCGGCAAGGGTGAGGGAGCGACGGACATGGATCCTGCGGAGAAGGTACACGTTGTCATCGGCGCCACGGGCGGCACAGGCAGCGCGCTGGTTCGGGAGCTCGTGAGGCGGGGAAGGCGCGTGAGGGCGGTGAGCCGCGGGGGTGCCGCCGACGTCCCCGACGGCGTCGAGGTCCGAGCCGGCAATGCACTGGACGAGGCCGGGATGATCGAGGTGTGCCACGGTGCGGGCGTCGTCTACAACGCGGTGAATCCTCCTCTGCACCGTTGGCGTGAGGACTTCCCTGTAGCCGTTGACGGCGTCCTAGCGGGGGCCGAAGCTGCCGGAGCGCGAATGGTGTTTGTCGACGACACCTGGATGTATGGGCGGGTGGCTGCCCCGATGACGGAGGATCTGCCGTACCGTCCGGTCAGCGACAAGGGAGTGCTGCGGGCCTGGCTCGCGGAGCGGGTGCTTGCCGCCCATGCGCGGGGAAGTGTCGCAACAGTGATCGGCAGGGCGACCGAGCTGTACGGCCCGGGGGTGGAATCACTGGTGGGGTACAACCTGTTCGGCGCTGCGGCATCCGGGCGAACGGGCTTATGGGCCGGGGCCTTCGATCAGCCGCTCGCGCCGACCTTCATTGGTGATTTTGCCGTTGCCTTGGCCGACCTCGGCGAGCGCGAAGCGGCACTGGGAGAGGCTTGGCACGTCCCGACGCCTCCCCCGGTGACCGCGAAGGAGTTCATCGACCTCATCTCCACCGAGGCCGGACACCGCCTGCGCGTGCGCCGGATAAGGGCGGGCGTGGGCAGGGCCCTGGGAGTCGTCTCGCCGGTTGCCCGTGCGGGCGCCGAAACCCTCTACCAGTTTGATCAGCCCCACAGCGTTGACGCCTCGAAGTTCCTCAGTCGGATCGGACCGGGACAGATCACCTCCTATGAGGAGGGAATCCGCCGGACCCTCGCCTGGTACCGCACCGCTCCGCGTAGGAGCCTGCTTCCCAGAGGTAACTGAGGGAAGCAGGCTCCTACGCTTCGCCGGTGCGGCTCGGGTTGGTGGTGCGGCTCATCACTGGCTGTCGGCGTGCTGCTGCAGTCCGGCAAGCACCTCGTCGAGGCGTTCGTTGCCTTCAACGACGCCGCCCTCCATGCCGTTCTCGATCATTGCATCGCGGGCCTCGAGCGTCGGGTACACGGCGTGGGCGACGGCGCGGGTTCGACCGCCCTCAAGTTCCTCGAAGGTCACGCTCTCGATGCTGACGTAGCCGGGGGCACCGAGGAACTCGAAGGTCTGGATGATCCGCTCAGGAGGCGTCGCCGAGTGGAAAACTCCGCGGAACGCGTACGCCGTCCCATCGGCATCCCGGTGCACGAAGGACCAGGACCCACCGTCGCGCACGTCGAACTCCCCCAGTTCCATGGTGAGCCGGGACGGGCCAAGCCACTTCACTACGAGCTCGGGGTCACTGTACGCGCGGTAGACGAGCTCGCGCGGGGCGTCGTACTCCCGGACGATGTCGATGAACGGCTGGTTCGGCACTGCTGTGATCTTTGTTGGGTTGCTCATGATTCCTTCTCCTTCAGAGTGTCGAGCACTTTGTCGAGGCGGCGGAACTGCCGCTCGACGTTGAGCCGATGGGCGTCGATCCAGCTGGTCAATGCCTCAAGTGCAGCCGGATCGAGGTGACAGGGGCGTCGTTGCCCCTCCCTGGTGCGGGTGATCAATCCTGACTGCTCGAGCACCTGGATGTGCTTCGAGACGGCCTGCTTTGTGATGGGGAACGGTTCGGCGAGTTCGTTGACGGTTGCGGGACCACGGGAAAGCCGGGCGATGAGTGCCCGACGGACGGGGTCGGCGAGGGCAGCGAAGGCTGAGTCGAGCTGTTCCTCAGATTCTTGCTCCATGATCCACCTATCGGTTGATCAACCAGTTGGTTGATAATGCAAATCTAGTCCTGCTCCAAGGGCTGGTCAAGAGTTTTCATGGGGAATTTTGGTCGGGGTCCCTCCCTGCCCCCTGGAGCGCGGTGGCTCTCGACCCGGCCGGAGAACCTGTGTCCGACTGGTTTCTCAAAAGCGGGTGGACGGGCACCGTGATGGCCACGCGGCGAGCGGGCGACACGGGCAAAGCACCGCTTCATTGGCGGACCACCAACCTTGCCTAACGGATGACCGAGCGGCAGCGTGCGTACCAATGATCGTGCGGGTGGAAGGTGCCAATCAGCGGAGGATCGGCGAACGCATGAGGCCGTGGGTTGTCATCCTCCACTTGTCCTCCACAGGCCCCCATTCGGTCACTTATTCGAACCCGTGTTCGATAAAATGAGGTATGGCTACGGCACCGGTTGAGCAGCAGGGGGACGCCCCGGCGTTTCTCTCAGCGGTGCACGCCGAACTCCGGGAGTTTGCCAACGATTTCGCCGCACGGTTCCTCCTGCTGGGCGGGAACGAGGTGGCCGAAACGGTCGACGGAATCGAGGCCTTGTCGAGGATTGTCGAACACCTGCAGGTACTTGGAGCCCACGCTGTGCAGAGCTTGGGCCTGGCGTCGACCGGCGAGCGGACCGAGTGGCCCACCCCCTCGATTGGGACGACCGGCTCCGCATCCATCACCGGGATCGCCGGCATGGCTCACCCCACCAGCTTGGCCAGCACGGTCAGCACGGTCAGCACGGTCAGCACGGTCAGCACGGTTACCTTCGTCGACCCAGAAAGCTCAGCCACCCTGACCGACACAGTAAGCCCAGCAACCTTGGCCGACCCAGTAGGCTCAGCCACCCTGACCGACGCAGTTAGCTCTGCCACCCTGGCCGGTCACGCCTCACCACTCGAGGGAACCGGATCCCATCGCGAGTTTCGCAATACCGCCGATTTCCTTCGCGCGCGTCTTCGAATCAGCCGGAGCGAAGCTAATCGACGACTGAGACTCGCAGAAAGCACCCGGCCACGGCTCCTGCTCGGCGGCCAAACAGCAGCGGCGCCTCTTGAAGTTCTTGGCGAAGCCTTCGGCGCCGGGAAGGTCAGCGGGAGGGCTGCTTCGCTCATCAGGGATGCGGTGGAAAGGGTCAGGCCCGTTGCTGAATCACGCGAGCTCGATGCAATGGAGCGTCACTTGACGCGTCAGGCGACGGAGAGCGACGAGGACATCCTGCGGGTCGTGGCTCGGCGGTGGGAAAGCACCCTCGACCAGGATGGGCAGGAACCATCCGAGAAGTTGCTGCGCGCACGGCAAGGGGTTTTCCTTCGCGGTCGACGCAACGGACTCCACTACCTGGAAATCGGCGCGACCGACGAACAGTTTGAGCATCTGGCCACCGCGATGAACGCAACAACGAACCCCCGATCACGAGCTGCCACACGCAAGGTTGATTCCGAGCACTCCTCCGGTGCGGCAATGGCCTCCCAATGGAGCAGCCTCCAGGCTGAGGTTATTTCCGGCACGGACGGCACTCCTACACATACACACGGCGAGGATGGTGACAGCGGGAATACCGGCAGCACCACCTCTGCACCCGGACTCGACGACGGTTCGACCCGGGCGCAGCAGTTACTCGAAGGACTAGTGGGCGCGTGCAGGATCGCACTGGCAGGGGATGGTCTTCCCGCGGCCGGTGGCCACCGCCCCCAGGTCATGGTCACGATCGACTACAGGACGCTGTTGGGCGAGCTTGGGCAGGCCGGTGACGCCGTGTTTGCCGAGCAGATTTCAGCACGAAGCATCCGCCGGCTTGCCTGCGACGCCGACCTCCTCCCTCTGGTTCTCGGCGGCAAGGGCCAGATTCTCGATGTCGGACGAAGCCAAAGACTGTTCCCACCCCACTTGCGGCGTGCACTGGTCGCCCGCGACAAGGGGTGCGCCTTTCCTGACTGCGCCATTCCCGCTACCTGGTGCGAAGCCCACCACATCGTTCCGTGGGAAAAGGGCGGCACAACGAAGCTCAGCGACGGAGTGCTCCTGTGCTCGCGCCACCACCACCTGATCCACGAAGGGTCCTGGACGGTGCGGTCGAGGCACGGCATTCCATGGTTCCTGCCTCCACACCACCTGGACCCAGGGCAGAAGCTTCGACGCAACGGGTACTGGTCGGCCGGCGACTCCACGAAAGCCGCGCAGCTCCAATTGGAGTGAAGGTTCTCCTGCCTTAGCGATCTGTCATGTCACGCGTTGAAGGACGGCTCTGGGATCTCTCGATCGACCTGCTGGGGAGACAGCCGGCTCTTCCACCCGTTCCGTCAGTCCTTCCAGCCCCACAGCCCCTGCCAGCCCCGCCGCTCCTGCCAGCCCCGCCGCTCCTGCCAGCCCCGCCGCTCCTGCCAGCCCCGCCGCTCCTGCCAGCCCCGCCAACGCTGCTGCCCCCCCCCCCCGCAGCCAGAGTGTGGCGCTTGACACACTGAAGCTTTCGTCTGATGCTTAGACAGAAGATGCAACGAAGCGCTTTTGATCGGAGCCATCAGTGAAAAACACCCCTCCCCCACTCCTGCAGCACTCCGTCTCACGGCGCAGTGCACTACTGGGAGGGCTTGGTGCAGCACTCTCGATCCCCTTCCTCTCCTCCTGTGCCGGATTCGACACCAGCGGTGCCGTCGCCGGCAAGGGAACCGTCGGCTTCCTCTCGACCCAGTTCACGCCGGTTGAAGAAAAGCAGCGCTTCGAAGAGGTCCTGAAGAAGACCCTGAGCGTCCCCGTCGCCTATAACTCGGTCGACCCCGGTGTCTTCACCTCCACCATCCAGACGCAGACCCAGGCTGGCAATGTAAAAACCGCCCTCCTGGGTGGGCTTCACGGTGAACTGGCTCCCCTGGCCGACTCCCTTGAAGACGTCGACCAGCTCCTAAGGGACCTCTCCGGCAGCGGCTTCAACAAGGAGATCCTCGAACTGACCAAGGTCGGCGGCACAACCTCGAAGTACGTCCCCTGGATGCAGGCAACGTACGTCGTCGCCGTCAATAAGAAGGCCCTCGAGTGGCTTCCCAGCGGTGTCGACGTCAACGACCTGACCTACGAGGGCTACCTGAAGTGGGCGCAGGCCGCCAAAAAGGGGGCAGGAAGCCCGGTCTTTGGAATGCCCGCCGGCCCCAAGGGGCTCCACCACCGCTTCTATCAAGGGTTTCTCCTCCCAAGCTTCACCGGCGGCCAGATCACAACGTTCCGCAACGAAGACGCCGTGACCGCGTGGGAGTACATGAAGGAGTTGTGGGATGCCACGGTCCCTGCCTCAACCAACTTCGACGCGATGCAGGAACCTCTGGCGCGCGGCGAGGTGCTTGTCGCCTGGGACCACGTTGCCCGGTTGATCGACGCCCCGGCCGACAACCCCGACGAGTGGCTGATGGTTCCCGCCCCCCGCGGGCCGAAGGGGCGCGGCTACATGCTGATCGTCGCCGGCGTCGCCCTTCCCAAGAACGGGCTGGAGCGGGACCGGGCGGAGCAGGCAATCCGCGGGCTCGCCGAACCCACAACCCAGATCGAGACGCTGCGCAGCAACGCCTTCTTCCCGGTGGTCCAGACAGAACTTCCTACGGACCTTGCGGGTGCAATCGCCCTTGAAGCCGCAGCAGTAAAGCTGCAGCAGCAGTCCCCCGACGCACTCCTGGCCCTTCCCCCGGTGGGTCTCGGCCCCAAGGAGGGCGAGGTGTCTCAGATCTTCAAGAACTGCTTCCAGAAGATCTGCCTCAACGGCTCGGCCGTCCAGTCAACGCTGGATGACCAGGCCAAACAGCTCAACACCATCCTGCAGGAACTGAACGTCCCGTGCTGGGCTCCCGACCCCGTCTCATCCGGCGAAAAGTGCGAGGTAGCGTAATGACAGTCGATTCACCCCCGGCCCCGGTCCAACTGGACACGCCCGCCCGTCCCCGCCGCATTCCACCGGCGGTCATGCTCATCGCCCCCTCGATCGTCTTCATGGCGCTGCTCCTCGGCTGGCCGGTCATCCAGGGTGTACTCCAGGCCTTCCGTGGCGACGAAGGCTTCACCCTCGAGTTCGTGAACCGGATGGTCGAAGACCCATACTTCTGGCCCGCCGTCCGCAACACGCTCTTGCTGATCGTGGTGATGATTCCGCTTCAGTTCGCCTTTGCCATCACCATGGCGCTGCTTCTCCGGTCGAGTCCACGCCTCGACAAGGTCCACTTCTTCGTCTGGGCCATCCCCCTGGCACTGAGCGACCTTGCCGCCGGCCTCGTCTGGCTCTCAATCTTCAACGACCGCGGATACCTCAACTCGGTGCTCGCCTCCATCGGCATCGACACCATCCCCTGGCTCGCCTACGACAACCCCACCACCCTTTTCCTCTGCGTCCTCATCGCCGAGGTGTGGCGGTCGACGTCGCTGGTGCTGGTCATCGTGGTTTCAGGACTTCAGGGAATCCCCAAGGACTACGACGAAGCCGCCCAGGTGTTCGGGGCGACGTTCTGGCAGCGGCTGCGCCACGTCACCCTCCCCCTGCTCAAACCGAGCCTCCAGGTAGCACTGATCCTGCGGACGATCCTGGCGTTCCAGACCTTCGCCGTCGCGCAGGCGCTCACCGGACAGAACTTCCCGCTGGTCGTGGGTGAGACCTACCGCTGGTACACGGCCCTGCAGAACCCCAACGTGGCTGCCGCGCTTGCACTGGTCATCCTCGTAGCGTCAATGCTGATCTCCATTTTTTACCTGCGGGCTCTCCGCGACAAAGGGCAGGAAGGCACCCGATGACGACGACACGCACGCTCGACGCGATCCCAGCACCGCCTGCGGTCGACGAAGCGCCGCTGAAGCGGCAACGGCGGAACCGGGCACTGCTGCAGGCAGTCTGCGTCCTGATTTCACTGTTCATGCTGATCCCGATCTACCTGATCTCCCTCGCCGCCCTCTCCACACGCGAGTCACTCAACGAATTCCCGCTGAGCCTGCTGCCGACAAACCTCTCCTTCGAGACCCTCGGCGCGTTCCTCGGCTCCACCGGAATCGTCGGAGCCTTCGGCAACTCAATGATCGTCGGCATCGGAACCCTGCTGATTTCGGCCCTGATCGGGGTCCCGGCGGGCTACGCCCTGGCCCGGTTCGCCTTCCCCGCCAAGGAGCCATACCAACTGTTCCTCCTGTTCACCCGTGCGCTGCCCATCGTGGTCCTCTCGGTCCCCCTGGCCCGGCTCTTCCTCACCGTTGACCTGTACGACACGACCTACGCGGTCATTCTGCTCCATACGGCACTGGCACTGCCGACGACGATCCTCATCTCCGCGAGCGTCTTCCTGAGCGTACCGATCGACGTCGAAGAAGCGGCCCGCGTCTTCGGCTGCACGCCCGCCGGTGCCTTCCTCAGGGTCGTCATGCCAATGGCACTGCCGGGTCTCGCTGCTGCCTCAATCTTCACCTTCGTCATGTCCTGGAACGAGGTGCTTGGCGCGTCGATCCTCACACTCGATCACCGCACCCTTCCGGCCCAGGTGCTCACCTCGCTCTCTGACTCCCCCTTGGCGTACCGGTTCGCCGGTGGGTTCGCACTTGTGATCCCTTCGATCATCTTCATCGCGTTCATGCGCCGCTACCTGACCAATATGTGGGGCTCAACGATCCGCTAGCCCGGCAGCACCCCTCCCAGCCAACTCAGAAGAATTGAAGGAGCCGATCATGGCGGACATCACCATCGCCCACCTCGTCAAGACCTATCCCGGCGGCACCGAACGGGCAACCGACGACGTGTCGCTCGACATCAAGGACGGCGACTTCACCGTGCTGCTCGGCCCATCGGGCTGCGGCAAGACGACCCTCCTGCGCATGCTCGCGGGCCTCGAACTGCCCGATTCCGGCTCGGTTGCCGTTGGCGGCAAGGACGTGACCTACCTACCGCCGAACAAGCGGAACATCTCGATGGTGTTCCAGTCGTACGCGGTCTTCCCGCACCGCAAGGTTCGCTACAACATCGGTTTCGGGCTGCTGATGGCGAAGAAGCCCAAGGAAGAGATCGAACGCAAGGTCCAGTGGGCCGCGGACCTGCTGCAGCTCGGCCCGTACCTTGACCGCCTTCCTGCCCAGCTCTCCGGTGGCCAACGCCAGCGCGTCGCCGTGGCACGGGCTATCGTGATGGACGCCGACGTCCTGCTCATGGACGAGCCGCTTTCGAACCTCGATGCGCTGCTGCGCCTGACGTTCCGTTCCGAACTGAAGAAGATCGTCAAGGACCTGAAGACGACGACCGTCTACGTCACCCACGACCAGAGCGAGGCACTCTCTCTCGGCGACCAGGTGGCGGTGATGCGCAAGGGACGCATCGCCCAGCTGGGCGACCCGCTCGATGTCTACGACGCTCCCGCTGACCGCTTCGTTGGAGGCTTCATCGGTTCCCCGCCCATGAACTTCATCAACGCCGCCGTCTCCGCCGACGGCGATGCGCTCATCGTCGGTGACCAGCGGCTGCGGGCGCCGTCGCTCCTCAGCTCGTTCTCAAGCTCCGACGTCGTCTTGGGCATCCGCGCAGAGAACGTCGGGGTGGACACGCAGCGGTCCTCCGGTGATCTTCCGGGGCGGGTGCTCGTCGTCGAACCGATGGGGTCCTCAATCCTGCTGACCGTCGAAGTGGAAGGCCAGACGATCAAGGTCCAGGCCCCGCCGACCTTCCGCACGTCGCCTGACGCAACGATCTGGTTGACCTTCTCGTCGAACAGCATGCGCTTCTATGACCGTGAAACCGCAATTGCATTGGTGGCAAAATGACATTCGATACCCTCAGCACCGAACAACTCCGCAGCACGGCGATCGAGGTGCTCCGGCTGAACGACCTCGGCACGATGACCACCGCCGCGCCGAATCTCTACCCCCACCAGTGGAGCTGGGATGCCGCCTTCGTGGCAATCGGCCTTGCCCGGTTCGACGTACCCCGCGCCATCACCGAGATGCGGACCCTCATCAACGCCCAGTGGACAACCGGGATGATCCCGCACATCGTCTTCAGCGACAACGACACCGGCTACTTCCCCGGCTTCGACCGTTGGGGAACGGCCGGTGCCGCGGCAAGGCCCGCAGCGGTGAGGAGCAGCGGCATCTGCCAGCCGCCGGTTCACGCGATCGCCCTGCGGCACATCCTTGACCGGGCACGCGAAAACGGCGGCACGGACCAGGCCGAGGCAGAAAGCTTCCTGAGCGAGTCCTTCGACGGCTGGCTCGCCTGGCACCGCTGGCTTGCCGCAGTCCGTGACCCTGACAGCGTTGGCCTCATCGAAATCCACCACGGCTGGGAATCCGGTTTCGACAATTCGCCGCGCTGGGACGGACCCTACTCGCGCGTTGAACCCGGACCGGTTGCACCCTTCACCCGCCGGGACACCCTCCACGTCTCCGACGTCAGCGAACGCCCCGACGACGCGGAGTACACGAAGTACCTGTGGCTCGTTCAGCAGATGGCCTCCGTCCAGTTCGACGACGACGCCGTCCGCGGCATCATCGACTTCCGGGTGCGGGACGTATTCTTCTCCGGGATCATGGCCGCCTCAAGTGACGTCCTCGCCGACCTCGGCGACGAGCTGGGCCGCAGCGTTGAAGCCCGCGAGCTGAGGGAACTGGCCCAACGCTTCCGGGACGGCGTGGCCTCGACAATCGATCCGGCAACCGGTCTCGCCCGCGACTACGACGTACGGGCAGGGCAGTGGATCTCCACCGACACAGTCTCCGGCTTTTCCCCGCTCATCGCTGGCGGCGACCCTGTCCTGCTGGACCGGCAGCGGGAAATCCTCCTCGGTCCGGAGTGGATGGGCTACCCGGACCTGCGCTTCGCGCTGCCTCCATCAACCTCTCCCACCAGCCCCGCCTTCCGCCCCCGGACCTACTGGCGCGGCCCGGTGTGGCCCTTCCTGAACCTGCTCTTCGGCTGGGCGAGTGCGCGGGACTCCCAGGGCGCGCTCTATGAGGGCCTGCGCTCGGCGTCGTTGGATCAGTTGGCGGACCTGAAGTTTGCCGAGTACTATCATCCGCTCACCGGCGAACCCCTTGGCAGTTTTGCCCAGGCCTGGACCGCAGCGGCAGCACTCGAGTGGATCGGTGCCGCCGGCGTCGAGTTCCCCGCGACCGGATCCCGGTGAGCCGGACGGTGGAACGCGTCCTGATTGCCTGTGACAAGTTCAAGGGATCCCTCAGCGCCAGGGAGGTCGGCGCGGCACTTGAGCGGGGAATCAAGGCCTGCCAGCCGCAGCTGCTGGTGAAGTCGATCCCCATCGCCGATGGCGGGGAAGGCACGCTTGAGGCCGCAGTCAGTGCGGGCTATATCCGGGTTGCCGTTGCGGCGAGCGGACCAACCGGAGACCGGATCACGGCGTTCTTCGCATGGGACCCGTCGACGCAGACCGCCGTCGTGGAGATGGCACAGGCCTCAGGACTTGCACGCCTTCCCGGCGCCCTTCAGCCACTGACGTCGTCCACCTACGGAACGGGCGAACTCGTCCGATCGGCTCTCGACCGCGGGGCACGCCGCGTCATCCTCGCGGTCGGAGGTAGCGCTTCGACCGACGGCGGAGCCGGATTCCTTTCCGCCCTCGGAGCCTCGATCACCGACGAGGACGGACGAAAGCTGGCGCCGGGCGGCGGAGCGCTCAACAATGCCGCCGCCGTCGACCTCACCGGCCTCGACGCCCGGCTCGGCGGCTGCGAGTTCGTGCTCGCCACCGACGTCGACAATCCGCTGCTTGGGCCCCGCGGCGCAGCGGCCGTCTATGGACCGCAGAAGGGAGCATCGCCGTCAGACGTCCTGTGGCTTGAGGCAGGCCTCACCCGCTTCTCAATAGCGGTGCGCCAGGCAACTGGAAACACGCGGTCGGCACACGACCTGCCCGGCGCCGGGGCCGCGGGCGGGCTCGGCTTCGCTGCACTGGCCGTCCTCTCGGCCCAGACCCGCCCGGGAGTTGAGGTGGTGATGGACTTCACCGGGTTCACCGCCGCACTGGCCGAACTGAGCGTCGACGACCTCGTCATCACCGGTGAGGGCTCGCTTGACACCCAGACCCTCAGCGGGAAGGCGCCCGCCGGGGTGGCCCTCGCGGCATCGCGCCGAGGGATCGGCGTTGTGGCCGTCTGCGGCCGTAACCTGCTCGACGAGGACTCGCTCAATGCAATCGGGATCCACCGAACGTATGCGCTCACCGACGTCGAGAGCGACCTGCGCCGCTGCATCGATGAAGCCGGCCCGCTCCTGGAACAGGTGGGTCAACGCATCGCCACCGAAACCGCACTGACGCCGCACCCAATACAGTAGGCTCAACGGCCGCGGCGAAAGGACAGAATGACAGCGGAGAGAATTCCCGCGGGACGAGGCGGCGCAACCTCCCACGGCCATCTGCTTGAACTCATCCGCTCGACCGGTGGGCTCTCCCGCCAGCAGCTCCTTGCCGCCACAGGCATGTCCCGCGCCACCCTTTACGAGCGCCTCGACGTCCTGCTGCGCCGGAAGTTCGTCTATGAGGCCGAATCCCTCGGGGCGACCGGTGGCCGCCGCTCACGGAAGATCCGGTTCGACGACCGGGGCCGGGCCATCCTCACGATGGCGCTGGGACAGACCCACGCCACGGTGAGCGTGACCGACACCGAGGGACGCGAACTGTGCACACGAACCGTCAGCCACCGCATCAGCGACCCCTCAACCGTCGTTCTCCCGCCCCTGATCGCGATCGGCAAGGACCTCCTCTCCCGGTGTGAAGCGGAAATCCTCACCGGCGTTGGAGTGAGCCTGCCCTCCCCTGTCGCTGCCGACACGGGATACGTCATGCACCCCACCACCATCCCCGGATGGCCGCGGGATGCGGTGGTCGCGGCCGTCTCCGATGCCTGGCCTGTGCCCTTCGTTGTCGAGAATGACGCGCGAGCAGCTGCGCTGGGCGAAAGCAGGACCGACGCCGAAACGGTTGTGTACGTGAAGGTTGCGACAGGCATCGGCTGCGGGATCGTTGTTGACGGTTCAATCCTCCGCGGAGCCCATGGCGCTGCGGGCGACATCGGCCACATCCGCGTCGCCTCCGACGGCCCGGTCTGCAGCTGTGGCCGCCACGGATGCCTTGCCACCTTCAGTTCGGGGCGGTCGCTTGTCGCTGCGCTGAAGGTTCACGGTCTCACAACTCTCGACGAGGTGAGCTCCGCCGGCCGGGCCGGTGATCCCCGGACAACGCAGGCACTCGAGGTTGCATCCGAAGTGCTGGGCCGCGCCCTCGCCACAACTGTTGCGACGATCAACCCGGACCGCCTCGTCCTCGGCGGGAGCATCGGGGTCCTTCCCGCCGTTGTTGACGCGGTGCGCCGCCGGGTCCTTGAGGACGTCGTCGAACGTATCGGCGAGGGGCTCGCCGTCGACGCCGGATTCTCAGGAGACGAGGCTGCTACCCGAGGGCTTACCACGCTCGTGATGCGCAAGGTTTTCGCACCCGATGCCGTGGACGGGCTCCTGCTCGACTACTCGCCTGCCTGACTCCCTTCTGCGGCCGACCCGGTCCGTCCATCCCACACCAGCCAGCGACGACCAGCCAGTCAGCAGCACCGACCGGGCAGCGTAGGCCGGCAGCAGCAGACGCCAGCCGGGCAGGGCCCGGCAGCGTACGCCGGGCAGCCACACCAGTCCGCGCTGCCTCGCCGCCGGACGCGGTCAGTCGACCGCGTAACGGCGCACGAAATTGCGCAGGATGCGCGCCGGCTGGTTCACCCGGGCCTGCCGCGCCCGTTCCATGTAGTCATGGGCCTCTTCGGGCGGGAAATATCCGGCGTTGCGGTAGATGTGGATGCGCTGCACCAATGCCTCGTTGTCGAGTTCGGGGTGGAACTGCGTCGCGTAAAGATTCTGCTTAATTCTGAACATCTGCACCGGGCAGTCCGGCGACGAAGCCAGCGCCACTGCGCCGTCTGGAAGCGTGGCACAGGCCTCCTTGTGGCCGACAAAGGCCATGAACTCTTCCGGCATCCCCTCCAGCAGGGGGTCCGCGGATCCCGCCTCGTTGACGGTGATCGTCGTTGCGCCAACCGGCTCTCCGAAGGTGCGGTCGATCACCGCCCCCTGATGGCGCCCCAGAGTTCCCACACCGTAGCAAGCCCCGAGGAACGGGAAGTCGGATTCGACAACCTCATCGAGCAGGACGCCGATCTCCCGCTCCACCCGCCGCTGCACATCGGACTTCTGCTCCTCCGGGTCTGAGGAATTGAACGGACTTCCGCCAACGAAGATGCCTGAGTATCTGGACAGGTCAATAGCCGGAAGCGGCGCTTCCTCGACCCGAACCCGATGAAGCTCGCTCCGCTCAAGACCCCCGAAACGCAGGAATCCCTCATACTCACCTTCGGCAGCGGCGTCGTCGGCCCGCGTGGCCAGCAATAGAAACGGTTTCACCCTCAGATGGTACTGCGGTGCTGCCCTCGCGTGCGGCGGGATGAAAATCCGTACCTCAGGCGCTGACATACTGGTACCCATCACGGAAACACCGTTGACCCAAACATCCCGGAGCAGATCCCTTGTGAATTCCGCAACACCGAACCACACGCGTCACTCCGTCTTCCTGGACAAGGAGGATCCCGCGCTATTCAAAGCGCTCAACGCTGTTGCGCTAAGGGCCCGGGAATCCGCCGAGGCGGCGGGCATCAGCCGGGAACTGACGGAACTGGTGAATATCCGGGTTTCCCAAATCAACGGATGCGCCTACTGCCTCCAGCGCCACACGGAGGCCGCACTTGAAGCGGGCGCGACTCGACAGCGCGTCGCCGTACTTTCGGCATGGCGGGACACGGAGCTCTTCACCGCCGGGGAGCGCTCCGCACTGGCCGTTGCCGAGGCTGTCACGGAACTGCCCGGATCAGTCGAACGCGACAGGGAATTCGCCGAGGCCCGTCGCAATTTGAGCGACGCCGAATTCTCGGCGCTCAGCTGGATTGCAATAACAATCGGAGCCTTCAACCGCGTTTCAATGGTCAGTAAACATCCCGTCCGTCCACCGGCAACCCCATAAAGTTTCATTTCCGAAAACCGGTATAACCGTGTCGCATGCTTGGCAAGTCTGCGGATCAATAGACTGTCACGGTCAAGAACCTTGACAAGTTGCCAGCAGGAAGTTGAACAGTGAATTTTGGGGACCAGCTAAAAAGCGCGCGCATTGCGAAGGGATTAACCCAAAGCGACTTGGGGGGATCGCGGTATTCCCCGAGTTATATTTCGTTGCTTGAGCGGGGCCACCGCCGTCCCACGTCCGCGATGGCACTCCATTTCGCAGCCACACTTGAGCGCGATGCCGACGAAGTCCTTGGCTGGATGGGACCGGAGCCGGTTGATGACAGCGGGGCCCTCGCCGCGGCAATGATGCACGCTCACAATGCGTGGGACATCAAGGACTACGAGCTCGCAGCCTCCGAAGCCGAGTACGCGGCAAGTCTTGCCCGCGAGCAGCAGAACACCGCGGCCTGGTGGCAACTTTCGAACATGCAGGCCGAGGCGTATGTTCTGCTGCGCCGCATGAACGACGCCGAAGCAGTCTTTAGGGACCTCCTTGCCCAGCCGATCAGCAATGAGTGGCCTGAACTGCGAGCCACGGCGCTTGGCGGGATATCGGTGATCAAACGCAATGCAGGGGACCTTGAGGAGTCGGTCGCCCTTGCCCGCCTTGCTGTTGATGAATCGGCATCGCTTCCCGAACACTCGGTGACCAAGATGAAATGCTGGTTCATCCTCATCGCGGCGCTTTCGGTCAAGGGAGACATGGATGAAGCCTGGGAGGAGGCCGCGTCCTTCACCGCCCTGGACAGCGTCCCCGAGGTTCCCTCCCCGATGATCGGGCGTGCGGGCTGGGTCATCGGCAACATCGCGTTCCGCCGGGGCGACGTGGAGACCGGTCTCGCCCAGCACGCGATCGCCGCCAAACACCTCTGGCCCCAGACCGATGTCCACCTCTGGGCCCACTTCAACCGGGCAAGTGCCAGTGCCCGCCTGATCGCCGGGATCGCCGACGCCGCAGTCGAGCAGTGCCTCGCGAATGCCGAGCTCGGTTTTCGCATCACGAGCAGCCCCCAGGAGCAGGCCGAACTCCTGCTGGCCCAAGCGCACTTCCACACCCTCCGTGGGAACTTCAGCAAGGTCCTGCCGCTCCTGAAGCAGATCCAGGAACAGGATGAGGAACTTGAGTTTGAAGCAGTCGGGCTGATGGAACGCCTTTGGGCAAAATACCATGTGAGCACCGATGACCTGCCCCGGGCCCGGCAGCACTTCCTGCAGGCCGCCAAGCACTACTCCGATGCCGGGAACTCGGAGACCGCCTCGGAAATCCTCAGCGAGCTGCTCGAAGTCAGCCCCTGAACGCTTGGCAATCAGGTGCCGAGGAGGCCTCCACCGGCGAATGCCGGCGGAGGCCCGGCTCTAGGACCGGGGGGCTTCGGCAGCGGGACCGGCCTGCTGCTGCGGGATCAGCCACTCCGGCTCGGGCATCGCGTCCTCGCGGGGCTCATCAAGGCGCCCCGTCACCATCTCCCGGATCGCAGCGATCGGCAGCTTGGGCTTCCGGTTCTCGTCTGTAAGCCCGTTTGCCTCCTGCATGGTGTCGGTCAGCTGCGTGTAGCAGAAGCCGGCGAGCACCGGGCTTGCATGGAGTGCGGAAAACAGTCCGCCGACGCGCTCGGCGAAGATCTCCGGTGACTCAGTTGTTGAGTAGCCCCAGGTCTCGATCGTGCTGTTCGGGGCGTAGGTGACTCCACCGAATTCGGAGACCATCACCGGTTTGCCCGTGCCGCCGGTGGGCAGGACCATCAGGCGCCGTCCGGCCGGACCCACGCCGTCGACAAGTGCCTGGACTGCGGCGGCGTCCTTGTAGTTCGCCGCGAGACCGTCATGGGTGGTCGTGTAGTCGTGGATCGTCAGGAGGTCCGAGTCCGTGTGCTCCCAGCCGTCGTTCGAAACGACCGTGCGGGTGGGGTCGAGGGCCTTGGTCAGGTGGTAGAGCGCCTGCACGAAGTGCTGCTGGGCAGGTTCGTGGGAAACGTGCTGCACGCCCCAGCTTTCGTTGACCGGAACCCAGGTGACGATGCTCGGGTGGGAGCGGTCCCGCTCGACGACGCTCATCCATTCGCGTGCGACGCGCTGGACGGCGGTCGTTGAGAACTCGAAGGTGCTTCCCATCTCGCCCCAGATCAGCAGGCCGAGCCGATCGGCCCAGTAGAGGAAGCGCGGGTCCTCGACCTTTTCGTGAAGCCGGGCCGAGTTGAAGCCCAGGTCCTTGATGAGCTGAACCTCGTCACGGATGGCCCGCGAATCGGGCGCCGTGAACAGCGAATCGGCCCAGAATCCCTGTTCGAGAACCGAGCGGACATAGTAGGGCCGGTCATTGAGCAGGAAGCGGCCACCGGCCTCACCCACGCTGCGCAGGCCAAGGTAGGACCAGATCTCATCAAGGAGGTCACCGTTCTCATCCCTGAGAACGACCCGGGCGTCGATCAGCCGAGGGTGTTCGGGAGACCACAGCAGCGACTCGTACGCCTGGCCGTTGCTTTGGTGCGCGAGGAAGCTTGACACGGCGAAGCGCGGCTGGTCGGTTGAAAGCTGCTGGGAACCGAGCGGCCGTCCCCGGTAGCTGAGCTCAACCTGGACGCTGACCTGCCCGCGGGGGCGCTCGGAGAGCTCGACGTCGAGCTGAACCGACCCGGCCGGCACGTTCGACTGCCAGGACAGGGAGCGTACGTAGGTCTCCGGGACAGTCTCGAGCCACACCCGCTGCCAGATGCCCGTCGACCGGTGGTACCAGATCACGTGCGGGTCTTCGAGCCAGTCCTGCTTGCCGCGGGGCTGGGAGACATCGTGGGGGTCATCCTCGGCCCGGACGACGAGGGCGAGCTCCCTGCCCGTTCTCGCGTGGGCGGTGATGTCGAAGGAGAAGGGAGTCTGGCCGCCCTCGTGGGTACCCAGAAGCTGCCCGTCCAGCCAGACCGACGCGCGGTAGTCAACAGCGCCGAAGTGCACGATTACGCGGCCGCCGTCCCCTGTCCAGCCGCTTGCGGCGAGGTCCTCCGCCGTCAGGGTCCGCTTGTACCAGACGACGGGGTGGTAGCCGGTGTCACCGATGCCCGAGCGTGAGGACTCGGGAGGGAAGGGCACGATGATCGACCGGGAGAAGTCCGTTGCACCGGAGAACCAGCCTTCCTTCCGGCCCCGATCCGAGTCGTCGTGCTCGAAGCCCCACTCGCCCGAGAGGTCGTGCCAGGAGCTGCGGACCAGCTGTGGCCTCGGGTAGTCGCCGTCTTGGGTGCTCGCGCTGAAGGGGATCGAGTTAAGCATGGCGCAATCTTTTACCAAATTTTCAACGCTGTAAAGTTGGGGATCAGATCGCAGCGGACGGTCGGCCTTTCGAAGCCAAGCGGCCCGGCAGGACGACGCGCGGACCGGCCTGGGCCGGCAAGGGGGGAATATTACCCAACACGCGAATGGGGCCGGACAGGACGGGCGCGGGCCGGCCAGGCCCGCCCGCCTGGGCTTCGGGCCCCTAGCGCCCGGCGGCTACGGCGGGCGCGCTCTCGCGGATTGTCAGTGAGTGCGGAACGATCCGGTGCCTGCCGATGCCCCGGAACCCATCGATCCGCTCGATCAACAGCTCAAGCGCGGTCTCCGCCAGTCCGCATTTGTCGGGAGCCACCGACGTGAGGCTTGGCGTGGTGTAGCGGCCGATCGCCGTGTCGTCCCAACCAAGCACGGCAATGTCGCCCGGTACGTCGACTGCCGCGTCATTACAGGCACGGAGGGCCCCTGCTGCGAACTTGTCGTCGCGGCACACCACTCCATCGATCGCGATCCCGCGCTCCAGCGCCTCCCGCAGCGCAGCGCTGCTGGCTTCCGGCGAGAAGTCGGGAACCGACAGCACCAGATCCGGGTCGAGCTCCAATCCCGCCTCGATGAGTCCCTGCTGGTACCCGAGCAGCCGCTTATCCGTTGAATATGTGATGTCGCCGGCAACCACCCCGAGGAAGGCGATCCTCCGCCGTCCCTGGCGGTAAAGGTGGTCCACAGCGCCTGCAGCGGCGCCGACGTTGTCGATCATGACATGGTCCGTCGTCACCGGCATGTTTGCCTCCCCCAGCAGGACCAGTGGCGTGTCGTGATGGAGTTTCGCGATCGCCAATGCGCCCATGCGTACGGGGTGGAAGATGATTCCATCAACCAGTCCGGCTTCGCGGTCCTCGAGGACGGCGTGCTCGGCATCGAGGTTGCCGAGGGTTTGTTCGATGATCACGCGGTATCCCCGGCGTGAGGCTTCCTCGGCGATCGAACGGGACAGCTCCGAGAAGTAGGGTTGATCGATCTCCGGGATGGCCAGGGCGATCATTCCCGTCTTTCCGGTGACGAGCCGGCGCGCCGTCAGGTTGGGGCGGTACCCGAGTTCGTCGATCGCCGCCTGGACACGGGTGCGGAGTTCGGGGGCGACATGGGGATAGTCGTGGACGACATTCGATACGGTTTTGGTTGAGACGTTTGCGAATTCGGCCACATCGGCAAGGCGCACGCGCTTCATTGGACTCCCCTCTTCCGACTCAATAATCCTAGTTGAGACGTCCGCCGCTTCCGACCATTCGGTAGACAGACCAGTTTACAGCGCTGTATCTTGATCGGACGCCTAGGAGCCGCGGCGGTTGGTTGCGGCGCAAGGAGTTACTGGGGAGCGCACCGAGCGCCGACCGATGTTTTTCACCGAGGAGGACGATGATGACCTATCCCAAGCGGTTCATTCGCAACCGCATTTCCGCAGTCACCGCCATCGGCGTGACCGCCGTTCTGGCCCTGAGTGCCTGCGGCGGCTCGGGCCCCCAGCAGGGAGCGGGTGCTGCCTTCACCGGTGAGTACACCGGCCCCGCGGTCGAGCTCGACTACTGGAACGGCTTCACCGGCGGTGACGGCGCATTCATGGAAAAGATGGTCGACGAGTTCAATGCCGAACACGAGAACATCAAGGTCACACCGAACACAATGAAGTGGGAAGACCTTTACCAGCGCCTCCCAGCGGCAGTCACAGCGGGCGAAGGCCCCGACGTCGGGGTCATGCACCTCGAGCAGCTTTCAACGAACGCGGCACGCAACGTGATCGTCCCCGTCGACGACCTCGTGGAGAGCCTTGAACTCACCGGTGACGACTTCACCGAAGAGGTCTGGAACGCAGGCGTCTACAAGGAAGCCCGCTACGGCGTGCCCCTGGACGTCCACTCCCTCGCCATGTACTACAACACCGAGCACTTCGAAAAAGCCGGAATCAAGGAAGCGCCCACCGACGCCGCATCCTTCGAGGCGGCGCTGGACAAGCTCAAGGCAGCCGGGTACGACAACCCGTTCTGGATGCCCGCACGGTGGCCGGCCCACCTGATGAACCTCTCGCTCCTGTGGCAGAACGGCGGCGAGCCCTACGATCCCGAAAACGCGAAGGCCACCTTCGACTCCCAGGCGGGCGTCGACGCACTGAGCTGGCAGACATCGATGATCGAGGAAGGCTACAGCCCCTCCAAGGTCGCCCTCGATTCCCAGTACGTTGCCTTCAAGAACGGCAAGACCTCGATCACGTGGGACGGCATCTGGCAGCTCAACGACCTCGAAGCGGCCGGCGTACCCTACGCCGCCGCACCGATCCCGACCATCGGCAAGACCGATGCCGTTTGGGCGAGCGCGCACAACTTCTTCCTCCCCCGCCAGGCCAAGCCGGACCAGAACAAGGCCGACGCCGCCAAGGTCTTCATCGCCTGGATGAGCGAGCACTCCGACACCTGGGCAGGATCGGGAATGATCCCCGCCCGTGAGTCGGTACGTGCCAGCGGCGTCCTCGACGGAATGCCGCAGGAAGCAATCGCCGAGAAGGTCGACTCGATGAGGTTCCTCCCCTCCGCTCCCGGCCTGGGAACGGTGCAGGCCGAAACCCTCGAAGTTGCAGTGAACAACGCCGTCCTGGGCGAGCAGAAGCCCAAGGAAGCGCTGACCGAGGCTGCGAAGAAAGCATCAGCTTTGATGAAGGAAAACCAAGCCTCGTTTGGAAAATGATCGACAATGACACCTAAACCGCAGCTGGGCGCCCTCTCACCGAAGAGGGCGCCCGGTGGCCGGCCGGCCACCATCGAGACAAGCCCCAACAAACCCGTCGCGAAGCAGGCTCCAGCCACCCCGTGGCTGTTCCTTGCCCCCTATCTCCTGCTCTTCATCGGGTTCGTGCTCCTGCCGATCGTTTTCGGTCTGTGGATCAGCCTCCACGCCTGGGATTACACCCTCCCGCTCAAGCCTTTCGTTGGGCTGGCCAACTACGCCGCCCTCTTCGATCCGAACTCGGTCCACTTCGCCTCCTTCTGGAGCTCGATGCGCGCCACCGGAATCTTCACGGTCTTCAGCGTTCCGCTGCTCCTGACCATCCCCCTCGCCGTCGCCCTGCTGATGGCCAAGAAGTTCCCCGGACGCAACTTCTTCCGCGCAGTGTATTTCGCGCCGTATGTCCTTGGTGTCGCAGTGATTTCGGTCCTGTGGCGGTACCTGCTCGACAACAACATCGGCCTCGTGAACTACTACCTCGGCGTGATCGGCCTGCCCGACGACATCGCATGGACGACGTCGACCCCGGCGGCCTGGGTTGCCCTTGTCGGCGTCACGGTGTGGTGGACCCTCGGCTTTAACGCCGTCATCTACCTCGCCGCCCTCCAGGACATTCCTGCCGAACTTTACGAAGCCGCACAGGTCGACGGCGCCAGCAAATGGGGACAGTTCGTCAACGTCACCCTTCCGGGCCTGCGCCCCGTACTGTCCTTCATCACGATCGTCACGCTGATCGCGTCGGTGAACATGTTTGGGCAGTCCTACCTGATCACCCTCGGCGGTCCGGGCCGCGAGACACGCACCGCCATCTACCAGATCGCCGAAACCGGCCTGCGCAACTTCCAGATGGGTAACGCGGCGGCGATGAGCTACGTGCTCACGCTGTTCCTGATGCTGCTGAGCCTGATCGTCTTCTGGCTCTTCCGTGAAAAGAAGGACGCGAAATGACCCAGCTCACCGAAACCGGAACCGGCACCGAAACCGAAACCCCGGCGCAGCGCCCGAACGTCCGGACCAAGTCCCCCGCTGACCGCCGCAGGGGAATCCTCCGCCTCGTGTTCCTCAGCGTGGTTGCGCTGGTGTTCATCAGCCCGCTCATCTTCATGATCATGACGTCGTTCAAGACCCGCGAAGATGCAACCGGCATCCCTCCGAGCTGGATTCCCAGCCCGTTCACCCTCCAGGCGTACGAGGCGATCCTCGCGCCCGGCAGCAGCACGCCGGTGCTGCGCTGGTTCGTCAACAGCATGGTTGCGGCGCTGCTCCACTCGGTCCTCGTCGTTGTCACTGCCTCCCTGGCGGCGTACCCCCTCGCGCGAATGAACTTCCGCGGCAAGAACATCGTGTTCGGCGTGATTGTCGCAACCCTGCTCGTGCCGCCGGTCATCCTCGTGATCCCCAACTACCTGATCGTCAGCGACCTCGGCTGGCTCAACTCGTTGGTCTCGATCGTCGTTCCAACGGCGGCTTCGGCGTTCGGCGTGTTCTTCATGCGCCAGTTCTTCGGGGCGCTCCCCGAGGACCTCGAAGAGGCCGCGCGCCTCGACGGCGCCAACCGCTTCGAGATGTTCACCAAGATCATCCTGCCGCTGGCGAAGCCGGCAATGGCCACACTGGCCCTCCTGGCGTTCCTCACCAACTGGAACGATTTCCTCTGGCCGGTCTATGTGCTCTTCAGCCCGGAAGTGCAGACGCTCCCCGCTGGGCTTTCGACACTCCAGTCCGCCAACGCCGTGCGGTACGACCTGCTGATGGCCGGGGCCGTGATGGCCAGCGTCCCGGTTCTTGCCCTGTTCGTGTTCCTGCAGCGGTTCATCATCGAAGGGGTCTCCCGCTCCGGTGTGAAGGGCTGACGTGAAGGGCTGACGGAAAGGGCTGAATCCGTTCCATAAGTTCCACCCGGCAGCCCCAACCGCACTCCCCGACAGCTCCCCCCGACACGTTCGTCGAGGGGAGCTGTCCCCATTTCCGGCCCGCAGCCGGTTACCCTGAAAAGGCCTATGGAAAACCTCAACACGCTCCCCCAGTCCGGCCGCCAGCACGCCCTCCGCCACGGCAGCTATACGGCAACGATCGCCAGCACCGGTGCCACCCTGCGTACCCTGCGCTTTGATGGCCGCGACCTCGTGCTTCCCTTCGCAGCCGAAGAGGTCCGGCCCTACTTCCGCGGCGCGCTCCTGGCCCCGTGGCCCAACCGCGTTGTGGACGGCACTTACACCTTTGACGGCGTCGACCACGCCCTGAGCATCTCCGAACCCCAACGCGGCCATGCCCTCCACGGGCTGGTGGCCTGGCAGGACTGGACGTTGGAGAACTCGACCGAGTCCGCGGTGCGCCTCCGCACCGACCTTGCGCCGAGCGTCGGCTACCCCTTCCGCCTCGCACTCGGCGTTGACTACTGGCTCGATGACGACGGACTTCACACAACGGTGACCGCCAGCAACACCGGGTCCTCCCCCGCTCCGTATGGGACAGCACCGCACCCGTACCTCCTCGGCGGCGAGGGCGTTGTTGACGACTGGCTGCTCTCCCTTCCGGCCGATCGGTTCCTGGCGGTCACCGAAGACCGCCTGATTCCCACAACCCTCACCCCGGTCAACCCGGAGTTCGACTTCCGGACCCCACGCATTGTCGGTTCGACGTTCATCGACCACGCCTTCACCGGCCTTGCCTACGACGACGGGCGGGTCACGGTGAGCGTCACCGGCACCGACGGCCGCGGTGCCGCAGTGACCTTCGGCGAGGACTGCCAGTGGGTCCAGGTACACACCGCCGACCAGCCCAACCCGGCAATTTCACGGCTTGGGATGGCCGTTGAACCGATGACCTGCCCGCCCGATGCGTTCAACTCGGAGACGGACCTCATTGTGCTTCAGCCCGGGGATTCGCATTCGGCACGGTGGTCGATCCACGCGGTGTAAACCCGAACAAAGAAAGTATTGCGGCGCCCCCTTCCGCCTGCTAGTCCTGAGGGACGAGGTCAGTGCAGCAGGGAGCCCGGCAGCAGCGTAGATGCCGGAAGAAGGGAAGTGCACGATGGTCCGCAGCAACCCCAAGGTCAATGAGCCCGACGAAAAGAACGTCGAGGTCAAGGATCACCCAAAGGACTGGGCGGCGGGGATACCCGGGGTTTATTACTCGATGAAGCCCGCCCTCGAACACATGGGCGTCGACCGGACACGGAAGACCCTGCTGGCGATGAACCAGAAGGACGGCTTCGACTGCCCAAGTTGCGCCTGGCCCGACCCGAACCACCGCAAGGCCTTCGAGTTCTGCGAAAACGGGGCGAAAGCGGTCACCTGGGAAGCCACACCCGTCGTGATCTCCTCCGATTTCTGGGCAGAGCATTCGGTCAGCGAGCTTCTCGGGATGACCGAGTACTGGCTCGGCATGCAGGGAAGGCTCACCGAGCCGGTCTATAAGGCCGCCGGCGACGACCATTACCGGCCCGTCAGCTGGGACGCAGCCTTCTCGATCGTCGCCGCAAAGCTGAAGAGCCTGGACTCACCCCACGAGGCGGCGTTCTACACGAGCGGGCGGACCTCAAATGAGGCGGCCTTCCTGTACCAACTGTTCACCCGCGCCTATGGCACGAACAACCTTCCCGACTGCTCGAACATGTGCCACGAGTCCTCGGGCTGGGGCATGGGCCAGACGATCGGGATCGGCAAGGCGACAATCACGTACGACGATTTCGCGCGCTCGGACCTCATCATCATTCTCGGCCAGAACCCGGGAACCAACCATCCGCGCATGCTCACGGCCCTCGAGGAAGCCAAGGAGTTCGGGGCGGAGATTGTGGCAGTGAACCCGCTGCCCGAGGCGGGGCTGCGCCGCTACAAGAACCCGCAACGGGTCAAGGGGATCGTCGGCCGGGGAACCGAGATTGCCGACCAGTTCCTGCAGATCCGGCTGGGCGGAGACATGGCCCTGCTGCAGGCGGTGTCGAAGCGGGTGCTCGACGCCGAGGCGAAGAACCCCGGCAAGGTCCTTGACCATGAGTTCCTGGCGGAGCACTGCGAGGGCCTCGAGGACCTGAGGGAGCACCTGTCCCAACTCGACGAGGATGCGGTCCGCGAAGCGACGGGGCTCCGCAGCAAGGAGATTGACGAACTCGCTGCCCGGTACCTGAGGGCGGAGCGGGTGATCATCACGTGGGCCATGGGCATCACCCAGCAGAAGAAGGCAGTGCCCACCATCAAGGAGATCATCAACCTGCTCCTGCTGCGGGGCAACATCGGGAAGCCGGGCGCCGGGGCCTCCCCAATCCGCGGCCACAGCAATGTCCAGGGCGACCGCACGATGGGTATCTGGGAGCAGATGCCTCCGGCCTTCCTCGACTCCCTCGGTGAAGAATTTGGATTCGATCCTCCCCGTGATCACGGAGTGGATGCCGTTGACAGCATCCGCCAGATGCGCGACGGCCGGATCAAGGTCCTCGTTGCCCTCGGCGGAAACCTGGTCTCGGCGATTTCCGACACCACCGTGGCCGAAGCGGCGATGCGCAACCTCGACCTTTCGGTGCAGATCTCGACGAAGCTCAACCGCTCCCACCTGATCACGGGTGAGGAGGCGCTGATCCTCCCGACGATGGGAAGGACCGAAATCGACGTGCAGGAGACAGGGCACCAGTTCGTCTCCGTCGAAGACACGGTCTGCGCGGTCCACCCCTCCTGGGGAACGGTGGAACCGGTCTCGCCGAACCTGCTCTCCGAGCCGGCGATCATCAGCCGGCTGGCACACGCGGTGCTCGGCGACAAGATCAACGCCGACTGGGCCGGGTTCGAGAAGAACTACGACCTCATCCGCGAGCACATCTCGCACGTCGTCGAGGGCTGCGACAACTACAACGAGCGGATCCGGCAGGACGGGGGCTTCGTGCTGCCCAACGGGCCGCGCGATTCGCGGACCTTCCGCACCCCCACGGGAAAGGCGGTGCTGACGGTCAACGACCTCGAACCGATCGAACGCCCACCAGGGACGCTGATCCTCCAGACCATACGCTCCCACGACCAGTGGAACACGACGATCTACGGGCACAACGACCGCTACCGGGGCATCAAGAAGGGCCGGCACGTTGTGTTCGTCAGCCCCGAAGACCTCGCGGAACTCGGTTTCGAGGACGGCCAGTACGTTGACGTCCATGGTGCGTACCAGGACGGAACCGAGCGGGTGCTGCGGAACTTCCGCCTGGTTTCCTACCCCACCGCACGGGGGTGCGCCGCGGCCTACTATCCGGAGGCGAACGTGCTTGTACCCCTGGATGCGGTGGCCGAGGGAAGCAACACCCCGACGTCGAAGTCGGTGCTGATCCGCCTTGAGGCAACAGCGGCCCCCAACGGCGATGCGGTCGCTGCCGGGTCCGCTGCCGCCGACTCAAACGGGGCAGGGCAGGCGTCGCCGTCGCCGTCGAAGCCGGTGCCTGCTTGAGGAGCGCCAGGCAGATGGGGATTCCTAAAAATTCGTGAAGCCGGACTGTCGATCGGGAGCCGCCGAGATCGTTCATGTAGTGTCCGTCGGCCCGACGGACACTACACAAACGCAGGAAGGACAGAACGATGCGGTACTCATTGCTCCTGAATAACCTTGAAGCCGACGACGCCGGTGTCACCGAAGAGGAGATGGCGCCCTTCCGCGCCGCTTTCGATGCGTACGCGAAATCCCTCGACGCCGCGGGAGTACTCATCTCGGCGGACATCCTCCAACCCGCAGCGTCGACGACCACCGTGACCCTCCGCAACGGAAGCCTCGAGATCCAGGACGGACCGTTCGCTGACACGAAGGAAAAACTCGCCGGAACGTTCCTCATCGATGTTCCCAACCTCGACGCCGCCCTGGCGTGGGCCGAGAAGTGCCCCGGAGCCCAGTACGGAGTGATCGAAATCCGGCCGTCGGCAATCGTCTTCCGGGACGGTCAGTGGCAGAGCCCGGACTGAGCCAGCGAAACACTGGAGGTGACGCGGCACCGGCGCGGGTGGAGGCGGTGGCGCGTGCCTCCTACGGGCGGCTGCTCGCACTGCTCGCCGCCCCGACCGGCGACCTTGCCGCGGCCGAGGACGCACTCGCCGACGCGTTCCTCAAGGCGCTGACGCTCTGGCCCCGCAGCGGGATCCCCGACAACCCGGAGGCGTGGCTGCTCACCGTGGCGCGCAACCGCCAGAAGGACAGCTACCGTTCGGCAGCCCGGCGCACCTCGGTGCCCCTCGACAACGCGCCCGGTCCCGCCCTGGCGGATGCCGCAACCATCGAGGCCGGGTCGGCCGGGGGCCCGTTCCCGGATCGCCGCCTCGCGCTGCTCTTCGTCTGCGCCCACCCCGCAATTCACCCGGGAATCCGCACGCCGCTCATGCTGCAGACGGTGCTGGGGATCGACTCCGGGAGGATAGCCAGGGCCTTTGCCGTTCCGGAACCGGCGATGGCGCAGCGGCTCGTGCGGGCGAAGCGCCGCATCCGCGACGCCCGGATTCCCTTCAGCGTGCCCGACACCGAGGTGCTGCCGGCCAGGCTCCCCGCCGTCCTCGAAGCGGTCTATGGCGCCCATGCGATCGACTGGCGGGCCGTGTCGGGAACAACCTATCGTGACTCACTCGCAGCCGAGGCCCTCTACCTTGCCACCACACTTGCCGAGCTGCTGCCCGCCGAGCCGGAGGTGCACGGGCTCGCCGCCCTCATCTGCCTGTCACTGGCGCGGGCCCCGGCGCGCGGTGGAGCCGACGGCACTTTCGTGCCCCTCGACCGCCAGGATCCCGCAGCCTGGGATGCCCGCCTGATTGCCCGGGGCGAGGCCTACCTCCACCGGGCCCACGCCCTGGGGCGGATCGGGCGGTTCCAGCTCGAGGCGGCGCTGCAGTCGGTTCACTGCGCCCGGGCCAGGACGGGACGAACCGACTGGGAGGCACTTGTGAAGCTCAACCGCGCGCTCGTCCAGCTCTTTCCAACGCTCGGTGCACGGGTATCCCTCGCCGCGGCGGTCGGTGAGGCGGAGGGGCCGGCCGCCGGGCTCGCTGTCCTCGGGGATCCGGACGGCACCCTGCACCGGTTCCAGCCGGCCTGGGCCACCCGGGCGCACCTTCTCGAACGCTCGGGGCGCACCACGGAAGCCGCAGCGGCGTACGCACACGCGCTCACCCTGACCACCGATCCGGCCGAGCGGCGGCACCTTGAGGACGCTCGCCGCAGGCTCGCCCGCGCGTCCGCGGAGGCTACGACCGCGGCGGAGTGATGTTGGCGGAATGATGTTCCGTTGCGGTTCGTCGGTGACGAACCTACTGGGCCGTGCCCGTCCACCCGTCTTCTTCGGAGCTGTCGTCGGCGCCTCCGCTAAGCACCCGCAACACCGTGTCCGCCGCTTTCTGTACTGCCTCATCGGCGCCCCGCCGGCCTTTTGTTGAGGCGGTCCCTGCTGCGTAACCGATCAGGAAGGCGCTCACTGCACCGGCGTTCGGGGCGACCGAATCCGAGGACTTCGATGCGACTTCAACGATCTTTTCCGAATCGACCTCAAGGTCAAGGATCTGCAGGGCCTGGGTGAGCGTCCGGCTCCAGTCGCTGAGTTCACGGGCTTCGGCTTCGGGCAGTGTCATGACTTCTCCTTCATCGGCTGGCTCCGGCGGAACGGCCCGAAACGCATCCAAGGTCCATTCCTTCTACCAAGGCATAACACCCCGCCCCGGCTCACACAACGAAAAGAACCGATCCGTTGCGGCGGCGGAAGACGGTTACTTCACCGCTCCCGCCGTGAGTCCGCCGATAAGGCGCTTTTCGATCAGCGCGAAGAGGATGATCACCGGGATGATCGCGACGATCGAGACGCCGAAGACGTACTGCCAGCTCGTTGCGTACTGGCCGATGAACTTCGTCAGTGCAACCGACAGCGGCTGGTTCTCGGCGGTGGACATGATCACGAGGGAGGCAGCGAACTCGTTCCACGACGAAACGAAGGTGAAGATGATCGCTGTGACGATTCCGGGCCAGACGAGCGGCAGGTTGACGCGGAAAAGCACGGCTATCCGGCTCGCTCCGTCGAGCTGGGCTGCCTCATCGATTTCCCTGGGGATCCCCGCGAAGAAGCTGTGCATGATCCACAGCGCGAAGGAGAGGTTGAAGGCGGCGTTGATGAGGATCATGGCGAGCCAGGTGTCGTTGATGTCGAGCACCAGCATCTGACGAAACAATCCGGCCGTGAGGACGGCCGGCTGGAGCATCTGCGTCACGATCACCAGGAACAAAAAGGCGAGCTTGCCGGGGAACCGGAAGCGCGCCGTGTAGTAGGCGGCAGGGGTGGCAACGAGCAGCACAAGGAGCGTGGCGAACACAGCGATGATCAGTGTGGAGACGAGGTTGTACGGCAGCGGAGTCTCAGGCGTCGACCACATCGACGCATAGTTGCCCAGCTGCAGCCCCTCCTGCGGCAGGTACGCGGGCGGCACGGCGAGGATTTCAGGCCGGGTCTTCAGCGAACCGACCAGCATGATCAGGTACGGGGTCAGGAAGACGACGGCGATCACGATCCCGGCGACGACGCGCATTGTCATGCGGCGCCTGCTGACGCCGTCGGAGCCGTACCGTCTGGTCCGGCCCGCGGTCCGCGCCGTTCCATCGAGCTTCAGCGGGGCGGCGACTGTCACTTCAGTTCTCCTTCATTGGACGAACGACCTTGACGTACACCGCAACGATCAAGAGGACGACGGCGAAATTTACGACGCTCAGGGCGCTGGCGATGTCGAGACGCCGATCGAACTGAAGCACCTTGAAGATGTAGGTCATGAGGGTGTCGGCGCTGTAGCCCGGGATCGAACCGGTCATGATGCGCAGGATCGGCAGGTTGTTGAACACGTTGATCACGTTGATGAGCACCGCGACGGCGAGCGCACTGCGCAGCTGCGGAAGCACGACGCCGAAGTAGGTGCGCACCGGTCCCGCCCCGTCCATCTTCGCGGCTTCGAGGGTGTCGGCCGAGACGGCCTGCAGGCCGGCCAGCAGAGTGTAGGTGGTGAACGGGATGGAAACGAAGACGCCGACGACGATCGCCGCACCGAGGGCGCTGGTGACGTTCTTGGTGAACCCGTAGGCCGAATCGAGCACGCCGATGTCGACGAGGAATGCGTTCATGATCCCGTAGTCGCGGTCGAGGCCGTAGTAGAAAACGGTCGTGGTCATGACGACGCTGGCCGCCCAGGGAACCACAACAGCCATCCGCACCAGGGTGCGTCCCGGGAACGGCTTGTTGAGGAAGTTCGCCAGCGCGAGCGAAATGAGGACGGTCAACGACACAACGACGACCACCCAGACGAGGGTGTTGAGCAGGATCCGGGGCAGGTTCGGGTCGGCGAAGACATCGGCGAAATTCGCGCCGCCCACTCCCTCGACGTCGGTGCCGGCCTGGCTGATGCGCCGCGTGGAGTTGTAGATCATGTATCCGGCTGGAAACAGGACCACCCCGAAGATCAGGATCAGGACGGGACCGATCCAGGGCATCGCTGCCCACAGGCTGTCGCCGCTCTGGGGCCCGGGCTTCCGGAAACGGGCCGCCGGCGGTTGGAAGGTGCTCATGAAATGCCAGTCCCTTTCGGAAACCCTGAGGGAGCCGGCCACGGAGGGCCGGCTCCCCGGTTAAGGATTAGGCTGCGGCGTCTGCCTTGGCCTGGATTTGCTCAAGCACCGTTTCCGGGTCCTTGTCTTCAAGCTGTCCCATGAGGGACTTGAAGGCGCCGTCGGTCGCGTTCCACGCCGGGTTGGACGTCGGGTAGAACTTGGCGTCGGGAAGCATCTCGAGGAACGGCTTGAGGGTTTCGTTCGAGGCCATCGCTTCGGCCCCGCTCTTGGTGGTGGGCAGGAAGCCCTCCGTCTCGACCCAGTTCACGTACTGGTCTTCCTGGAAGAAGAAGTCCATGAACTGGGTGATTGCCTCCTTCTTGGCGTCGTCGTTCTTGAAGGCCATCAGGCGGTCGGCGACGCCGAGGGTGGCCGGCTCGCCGTCCTTGGTCGGCACATTGGCGACGCCGTAGTTGAGGTCGGGGTTTTCCTTCTCGATCTGGCCCACGGTCTGCGGCAGCCCGTACACCATGCCGATCTTGCCCTGGGTGAAGACATTCAGCATCGGCGTCCGCTGGGTGGCGCCGGGGTCGGGCTGCGTCACGCCGTCGGTGATCATCTTCTTCATGAACTCGGCCGCTTCGAGGTTCTCCGGGGTGTTCACTGTGATCTTCGATTCATCACCGAATCCGCCGCCGTTGCCGGCAAACCAGATGAGGCTCTCACCCTGGGCTTCCTCGGAGCCAAGCGGCATGCCGTACCCGGGGGTTCCGGTTGCGGTGATCTTCTTGGCCGCGTCGTGGAGTTCGTCCCACGTTGTCGGAGGTTCGGCGACGCCGGCCTCTTCCATCAGGTCCTTGTTGTAGAAGAGGGCACGCGCCGAAGCGATAAGGGGAAGCCCGTACTGCGTGCCTTCGAATGACTCATTCTCGGCGAAGGACGTCTGGAAGTCACCGATGACCTCCGGTGAGGCGATCTCTTCAGCCGGGTAGAGCAGGCCTTCGGAAGCGAAAGCGGAGAAGGCGCCTCCGTTGTAGATGTCCGGTGCTTCTCCGGCCTGGATCTTGGTCTGCAGCACCGATTCGAGGTTTTCCCACGATTCGATCTGCAGATTCACCGTGACACCCTCGTTGGCTGCCTCGAACTCCTTGACGACGCCTTCCCACAGGGCCTTGGTGCCGTCCGAATAGCTCGGCACAAGCATGTTGAGCGTTGTCTCTCCGCCCTCACCTTCGTTGGCGGTCCCACCTCCCCCGAACCCGCAGGAGGTCACCATCAGCGTTCCTGCGGCGGCAGCGGCCATCAGGCCTCTACGAAGTCTGCTCTTCATCTATTCCTCTTTCAGGTGGTGCATCCTTCAGGCGGTGCGCCGCGGTCATCAGGCGTAGGAAGACCTGCCCGAGAAGGATGGTGATTAGTGATACTTCGGAGCCATTCCCGATCACAACGAATCATGCAATGTCAAAATAATGACGTGATCCACGTCTCACGTCAAGGGATTGCTCAATGCCTCGTTCTTCGGAGCGCTTGCGGGCCGTGACGTTGCGGTTCGCCGGTAATTCGACTTGGAAAGAAACGCACGCCCTCAGGAAGACCGGACCAAGATGATCGCTCCTGATCACTAGACAGGGCATTCGATCACACGCCATCATTGGTGGGAAGAGCGCCGCATCCGCCGCCTCCAGCGCCGCCAGCCAAGGAGTAGCACGCATGAACCCGAATCCGAGCCAGCCCGCCCAGGGCACCGGCGGGCGCCGCATGGAGGAAGAGCTCAATTCGCAGCCCGACCTCTGGGTGCGTGCGATCGGCCAGGCCCGGTCCGAACAGCTCGCGCCCGCCCCGGGCCACCGCGTGGCAGTCGTTGGCTGCGGGACCTCTTCGTTCATGGCGCAGTCCTATGCCGCGGCCCGCGAGGCCGCCGGCCAGGGGGAAACCGACGCGTTCGCCGCTTCGGAAGCAGCGCCCGTCGAAAGCCGGGGGTACGAGGCGGTCATCGCCATTACCCGCTCCGGAACCACAAGCGAGGTCCTCACGCTGCTCGAGCGCCTCAAGGGGCGGGTCCGCACCATCGCCGTCCTTGGTGATACCGGCTCCCCCGCCGTCGAGCTTGCCGACGCCGTCGTTGCCCTGCCGTACGCCGATGAGACCTCGGTTGTCCAGACGCGCTTCGCCACCACGGCGCTTACCTACCTGCTGGCAACGGCCGGCATCGACCTCTCGGCCGCGGCCGACGACGCACGGCGCGCCCTTTCGTCTCCGACCCAGCGGATGCTGCTCGACGCCGAACAATTCAGCTTCCTCGGCACCGGCTGGACCGTTGGCCTTGCCCACGAGGCCGCATTGAAGATGCGCGAAGCGGTCCAGGGCTGGACCGAGTCCTACCCCGCAATGGAGTACCGCCACGGGCCCATCTCCATCGCCGCCCCCGGCCGCGTGACCTGGATGCTCGGGGATGGGCCCGACGGCCTTGCTGCCGAGGTCGCCGCCACCGGCGCCGACTTCGTTGCATCGGACCTGCATCCGCTCGCGGAACTGGTCCGGGTCCACAAGGTGACCCTTGAGCGCGCCCGCGCCCGCGGGCTCGACCCCGATTCACCCCGCCACCTCTCCCGCTCCGTCATCCTCGGACACTGAGGTGAAGGTGGATCATGGGCACGTCCCACCGGCGCGGGACGAAGCGGCACCTCCAAGCGGCGTCCTCGCGTTCGACGTTGGCGGAACCGACATGAAGGTGGCCCTGATCGACGAGGCGGGCCGGTTCCACGAACTGCTGCGTGTTCCAACCCCCCACGACGCACGCCGGCCCGGTGACGTCGTTGTGGACAGGGTGCAGTCCCTGACCCTTCAATATCAGGACAAGTTTCCTGCATTCACCATCCAATCGATCGGGTTCGTGGTACCGGGGCTCGTTGACGAGGACGCCGGACTGGGCCTGATGTCCGCGAACCTCGGCTGGCGCGACTATCCCTTTACCGAACGTATCCGCAGCGCCACAGGACTCCCCGTGGCGTTCGGCCACGACGTCAGCATTGCCGGGGAAGCGGAAATGCGGGCCGGAGCCGGACGCGGGTTCCGGGACGCCGCCGTCCTGGTCATCGGCACGGGCATCGCCGCAGCGGTCTTCTGCGGCGGACAGCTCGTGCGCGCCGGCGGGTACGCCGGCGAGATCGGCCACGCCCAGGTGCCCGGAGGGACGGCCTGCCCCTGCGGGGCACACGGATGCCTCGAAACACTCGGTTCGGCAGGGGCAATCCAACGGCGCTACTCGGAGCTGTCCGGCATCCCGGTTTCGGGAGCACGGGACGTGCTCGAAGCCGCGGCCGAGGGGGACACAACCGCTCAGAAGGTGTGGGACGACGCCGTCGGTGCCCTCTCCTTCACCGTGTGCCAGCTTGCCGCGATCCTCGGGAGCGAGGCGGTCATCCTCGGTGGAGGGCTCGCCCAGGCAGGCCCGGCACTCCTTGACCCGCTGCGCCGGCGCGTCGAAGACAGCCTCTCCTTCCACCGCCGCCCACAGATCCTCGCTTCGGTCCTCGGCCAGGACGCGGGCCTGATCGGTGCAGGGCTCCGGGCCCGCGACCTCGTGGCACACCCATGAACACCCGCCGCGTGCCCGCCACCGTCGTCACGGTGACGCCCAACCCCGCCCTCGACGAAACCTACACCGTGCACGGGTTGGTGCCGGGAAACACCCACCGGGTTGATGCGCCGACCGTACGGGCGGGCGGCAAGGGCGTCAACGTGGCTCGGGTTCTCCACCAGCTGGGCCGTGCGGCCCTGGCCGTCGCACCTGTTGGCGGACCGGGTGGTGCGGTGTTCAGTGCCGACCTTCACTCGAGCGGAGTTCCGGCCGCGCTCGTCTCCGTTTCCGCGCCCACCCGGCGCACCCTCGCCTTCGTCGACGACACCGCCTCGCTCACGAGCATCTTCAACGAGACCGGGGCGCGCCTCGGTACGGACGAGCTGGCCGGGTTGGACCGGACCATCGATGCCGCCCTTCAACAGGCGGGCTGCCTCGTCGGCTCGGGCAGCCTCCCCCCGGGCGTTCCGGCGGACTTTTACGCCGGTCTCGTCCGGAAATCGGCGGCACTGGGCATTCCCTGCATCATCGACACCACTGGATCGGCACTGCTGGCCGCGGCGGCCGCCGGAGCCACAGCCCTGAAGCCCAACCAGCACGAACTCGTCGAGGCAACGGGGATTCCCGACATCCCCAGCGCGGCCCGGTCGCTGCTGGCGCGCGGAGCGCAACGGGTCTTCGTCAGCTGCGGTGAGGCCGGACTCCTGGCCTTTGACGCCCGCGACCCGGACACCCACCTTGCCGCGGCGCTGCCGGAGCCGCTCCCCGGCAATCCCACGGGCGCCGGCGACGCGGCTGTTGCAGCACTCGCTGCCTCATTCACCGACGGGTCGGCCGAAGGCCCGGACGCCACGGCCCGCATGCTCCGCCGGGCCACCGTCTGGTCGGCCGCCGCAGTGCTCGTGCCCATCGCCGGCGAAATTTCCCGTGATCATGAAGGCCTCGCCGGGACCGTGCTGGTCACCCGCCGCCAGGATGCCGCATTCAGCACAAGGAGGGGAAACTGATGGGCCTTACCGCAACCCGCACCCTCGTCGAGGCCGCTGCCGCCGCAGGCAGCGGCATCGGCGGGTTCAACGTGCTGCACCTCGAGACCGCCGAAGCGATCGTCCAGGGTGCCGAGGCTGCCGGACTCCCCGTCATTCTCCAGATCTCCCAAAACTGCTCCAGTTACCACGGCGCGCTTGAACCCCTCGCGCTGGCCTGCATCGCCATCGCCAATTCGGCGAGTGTCCCGGTTGCGCTCCACCTCGACCACGCCGAAGACGAAGCCCTGGTGCACCGGGCGATCGCCCTGGGCTTCGGGTCGGTCATGTACGACGGCGCCCGCCTTCCCTACGAAGAGAACGTTGCCGCCACGGCCCGCATCGTCAAGGACGCCCGCAGCCACGGCACCTTCGTTGAAGCGGAACTCGGCGAGGTGGGAGGCAAGAACGGCGCCCACGCACCCGGTGTGCGCACCGACCCCCAGGAAGCCCGAGCCTTCGTTGAGGGAACCGGCGTCGACGCCCTCGCCGTCGCCGTCGGCTCCTCGCACGCAATGACCACCCGCAGCGCGGAGCTCGACCTCGGGCTGATCAGGAGGCTCAAGGACGCGACCGGAGTGCCGCTGGTGCTCCACGGCTCCTCGGGAGTGCCCGACACCATGCTCGTTGAAGCGGTCCGGGCGGGCATGACGAAGATCAACGTCTCAACGCACCTCAACGGGTTCTTTACCCGGGCCGTCCGCGAAGCGCTCGAGGCCTCACCCGACCTCGTCGATTCCCGCACGTACCTCGGTGCCGGCCGCCGGGCGCTCGCTCCGGAGGCAGCACGACTGCTTCATCTCCTGGCCGCGGGCCGGGACACTGCCGAAGGCGGGGAGTGATCCTGGAAAAGACCGAGCGGCTCAACGCGATCCTCGACCTGATCGCCGTTGCCGGACACGTGCAGGTCGAGGACATCGTCCGGGAGTTGAAAGTCTCCCCCGCTACGGCCCGGCGCGACCTCGACAGCCTCGCCACGCAGCGGCTCCTGACCAGGACCCGGGGCGGTGCAACGATGGAATCTGTAGCCTACGACCTGCCGACTCGGTACAACCGGGACGACCACACCGCCCAGAAACAGGCGATTGCCCGCGCGGCGAGCGCCCTTGTCCCCAAGGGCGCAGTGATCGGCCTCTGCGGCGGGACAACAAGCACCGCCATTGCCCACGCACTCGGCATGCGACCCGACCTCCTTGAACCCTCAAGCAAACCGACACTCACGGTGGTGACGAACGCCATCAACATCGCCGCCCAGCTCGTCGTCCGGCCGAACATCCGAATCATGGTCACCGGCGGTGTCGTGAATCCGCGTTCCTACGAACTGGTCGGACCCTACACCGACGTCATCCTTCAGCGGGTTGCCCTGGACCTCGCCTTCGTCGGAGTGAACGGCCTCGACCCCGAGGTCGGCCCGACCGTGAGCGACGAGGGGGAAGCGGCAGTCAACTCGCTCATGGCACGCCGCGCCTCCGAGACCTACATCGTGGCTGACTCGTCGAAGATTGGAACGCGCAGTTTCGCAACGATGCCCGACTATGTCTTCAGCAACCTCATCACCGACTCCGGGATCACCGCCGACCAGAAGGCCGCTTTCGAAGCGCACGGCACGAAGGTGACCGTGGCGCCTCAGGCTCCCGGATCCCCCTCCGCCTCCTGACCACACCCCCCGCCCGCGCCCCAGGCACGAACGCAGCGATTGGCAGCCCATGCACCTTGTGATCCTCGAAAACTCCTCCCAAATCGGTGAGTATGCAAGTGACCTGATTCTTCGTCGGTTGACCGCGGGGAAGCTGCGGAACCTCGGCGTTGCCACCGGCTCGTCTCCCCTGTCCATCTACAAGGCCCTTGAGTCCCGGTGGGTTCCCGGGCTCGCGGCGCTCAACGTCTTCGCGCTCGACGAGTACGTGGGCCTTCCCCCGCAGCACCCCGAGAGCTACCACTCTGTCATCGACCGGGAGGTCACCCGCCGGCTGCGGCTCGACCCCGGCCGGGTCCATGTTCCGGACGGATACGCCTCCGACCTGGCTGCCGCATGCGAGGACTTCGAAGCGGAAATCACCGCCGCCGGGGGAATCGACCTGCAGATCCTGGGGATCGGCCGCAACGGGCACATCGGCTTCAACGAGCCGACGTCTTCCCTCGCCTCGCGCACCCGGGTGAAGACCCTGATGTCCGCGACACGGATGGATAATTCGCGTTTCTTCGACGACGAGCAGCAGGTGCCGAAGCACTGCCTCACGCAGGGGCTCGGCACAATCCTCGAGGCCCACGAAGTCCTGCTCGTCGCCCAGGGGCCCGCCAAGGCGGCTGCAATTGCCCGCGCCGTCGAGGGCCCTGTCTCGAGCATGTGCCCCGCCTCGGTGCTGCAGCACCACCCGCGCGCCACCCTTGTCATCGACCGGGACGCAGCGCGGGAGCTCGAGCTTCAGGACTATTACCGCTACGTCGACGAAAACCCGGTCGCCGGAGGAACCTGGTGAGCGGGCTGCTTGTGCACGGAGCAACGAAGGGCGACGTCAACTTCGTCGTTTTCGATTCCGCATGGACCGTGGCCTCGGTGGCCGCACTCGGAAGGCGGAGCGCCGGCGCTGCCTTATAAGGTGCACAACGGCCGGGGCCTCATCTTGACGCCAAGAAAGAATTACCCTTCTGTCATGCCACGCGTCATCTATAACACCGCAACCTCACTCAACGGGTTCATCGCCGACGAGGCGAACTCCCTCGAATGGCTCTTCGCCGCCGAACCACCCGAACCTGCACATCATGAACGGTTCCTCGCCGGTATCGGTGTGCTCGTGCAGGGCTCGACAACCTATGAATGGGTCCTCCGGGAGGAAAAGCTGCTCGACAATCCCGGGAAGTGGCCTGCGTACTTCGGGCAGCGCCCCACGTTCGTCTTCACTACGCGGAAGCTGCCGGTGCCGGCGGGGGCGGACGTGCGCTTCCTCAGCGGGTCGGTTGAAGCGGCGTTTCCTGCCCTGGTGGAAGCCGCCGGGGAAAAGGACATCTGGGTTGTCGGCGGCGGTGACCTCGCCGGGCAGTTCCTCGACGCGGGACACCTCGACGAGATCCAGGTGTCCATTGCGCCGGCGGCCCTGACCGGCGGTGCTCCCCTGCTGCCGCGGAAGGTCCTTCCCGACACCCTGGTGCTGCGCAGTGCCCAGCAGCTGGGTCAGTTCGCCTCGCTGACCTACGACGTTCGACGGCCGTAGGCTCAACCGCGGCGGCGTGTCCCTTTGCAAAGTCGGGCCCGTCTTTGGGGCCGGTCTCGTCCGCCGGATCGCGTCTATGCGGGAGGGCGGTTGGCCTTGTGGAGATCGCGCATCGCGCCGGCGACCACGGCGGCCCGCTCAGCACCCAGGACGTCGACGTAGATCGAGCGCACCATGTCCGCAACGAGGCAGTGCAGCTCGGTTGCCAGCTCCTGGCCCTCCGGCGTCAACTCGAGGTAGGTGATTCGGCGGTCGTCCGCACACGGTGACCGCTTGACGAGCTGGCGGCGGGCCAGCCGGTCTGCCACTTTCGTGAAGCCTCCGGAGCTGAATGCTGCTTCGCGTGCCAGCACTGTCATCGGAACCCGATGCATGGGGCTGGCCCCGAGGCGCAGCATCGTTTCGGTTTCGGGCTCGTCGAGGCTGAATGCCGCGGCTACTGCCTTGTGAAGCTTCTTGTTGGTGACCTCAAACCCGCGGATGACCAGCCCCCACTCGGACACCACTTCACCATCGGTGGGAACGGACGCTGGGAGCGTTTTGGGGGATGACATTTTTCGGGCCTTTCCGGCGAAGGGGAACCGCCGATAGTTCTTCGTCGAGCAAGTATATTCCATGGAAGCAAAAAGTGCACGCTTCTGGCGCGCCGCCCCCCTCGCCTCCACTGCAGCACCGCGAGCACCGCCCCGGGTGTTGGGCAGGGTCACTTTGCTGCCGGCCGGGGGATGCCGGCTTTTTGTTCCCTTCCCGGCTTCGCTTGTTCCCTTCCGGCTGATACCCCCTGCCGGCGGCCGTTCCTCAAAAGCTCGTCAGGGGACTCAAAGCCCCAGAAGGATATTGCGCTGCGATCCTATTCTTCGGGCCTGATATCTGACGCTTGATCTTTCGGCGGACCATCTCCGGCGATTATTTCATCGGTGACGTTCATTCCATCAATTAAGACGATTTCCATTGCTAAGGCACCTCGTGCCGACCAAAATGCAATAGCATCGATTCAAGAGGGAATTGCATCTTCTTCAATAACATAAAGCCTGTAAATGCGCGACTCTTCCACCCTTCGACGCGGCACGCAGCGGACAGCGACAAGTGAATTGCATCAATTGGGGTCTCGGCCCGAAGGCGCGTGCTCCGCCACCTTGAACGGCCTCACCGGATGCCAGATCAAGGGCCGGAGATTCCGCGGCCAGACTGACCATTCGCCAGGACATTGTGGCCGACGATCTTCCCAGGCGCACCCCTAGGTACATCGGATGACATTCGTACTCATTTCGGATGATTGTCTGCCGGGAGGCGCAATGCTGAACTAATGAAGGACTAGGCTGGAAATGTAAAGAGGAGCATTTTGCGCTCTCGGTGGCGCCACGCCAAACACATAACAAAGCCGTTCCCGGCCGTTAGGAACCCATGTCGAACTATTCGCTTCACAGCACTGAGAAAAACTCCCGGTACAACAGCACGCCCGATGGAATGAATGCCCCTGCAAGGAAGACCCTAGGTGTTGTCGGCCTCGTCTTCGCATTCCTCATTAGCCCGATCGGACTGGTCATCAGCATCGTCGCACTGGTCAAGGCCCGAAAAAGTGGGAGCCGCAACGGATTCGCCCTTGCCGGGATCATTGTCGGGATTCTCGGCACAGTACTCCTGGCAATCGCTGCGTTTGCCGCAATGTCACTCATTCCCAACTTCGTTGAACTGGCCGAGCAGTGCCAGGGCCTGGCGCCGGGCACAACGGTTCAGGTCAGCGGCGCCGAAGTGCCGTGCCCTTAGGTCCTAAGTTGTGCAGGTGGCTCCTGGAGCGATGAGCCAGCCGCGCAAGGGGCAGCGGCAAGGATGGCTGTCTCCACGGTCCGGCCGAGCGCAGCCACGGTCTGGAGGAACGCCCGATGCAGCAAGGGCCCCAGCGGGCGGATTCTTATTCCGCCCGCTGGGGCCCTTCGGGTTTGTCCCGGCCCGGGGCCGGCCTTCGTCGAGGACGTTCGGCGCAGTGCCGGCCTCCCAGAGTTCTATTCGAGGTTGGGAATGATCTTGCACGCGAGGGCGACAAGTTGCGCCTTTTCCTCAGCCGTGAGGCTTTGGACGGTTTTGCGTTCGAGTTCTTCCCATATTCCGAGGGTGCGGTCCTTGAGGGCCTGCCCGGCGTCTGTCAGAAAGACCAGGGTGACCCTGCCGTCCGCGTGGGATTTCTCCCGCCGCACCAGACCTGCGGACTCGAGTCGGCGCACCGATTTGGCGATCGTGGAATGGTCGAATCGTTGGGTTTGGCCCAGGGCTTTCTGTGATTGGCCATCCTCGTTCCAGAGCTGCATGAGGATCAGTTCCTGGCTTGGGAAAAGCCCAAGGTCGGCGAGCATTGACGCCGCCAACGCCCGGTGCGAACGGGCCAGGCTGAAGATGGCCCAGCTGGCGGGAAAGTCGCGGGCCGTGGAGGGCTGGGACTCCGCAGTTCCGTTCGGGGTCTTCACGATTGCTGCCTTTGGTTCGTTTTCCTGAGGTATGGGATGGGCGGTAGGGCCCAATATGGCCCCCACGCCCAAGCGGGTCAACCCTAGCATTCCGTCGCTCCGCTGCCCCGGATTGCGCGGGCCGCGGCGGATGTAGCCGGGTTCGGGGGCGGGCGTGCTCCGGTCGCCGGGACCCCTCCTCCCATTTCGCACCAATGGGTGGAGGGGCTGCCTGCCCCTCCACCCACTAATGTCTCTCATTCCGGGCCTATCGCGCCCGTCATTGCTGCTGCGTGGACTACTTGCCGGCCGGCTCTAGGACGGGGTAGTCGGTGTAGCCCGCGGCGCCGCCGCCGTAATAGGTCGCCGGGTCCCCTTCGTTGAACTCCGCGCCCGTCTTGAGGCGCTCGACGACATCGGGATTGGCCAAGGCCCAGGAGGCGATCGGGGCGATGTCTGCCAGTCCGGCCTCGACATCAACTCCTACGTCTTCGCGGGCCCGTCCGGCGCGCAGGACCAGCAGCGTGTTGGGCCAGGCTGCACGGATGTCGCGCAGCAGGTCATCATCACCAATGTGCAGCACGTGCACGTAGACCAGGTCGAGCTTGGCAAGTTCGCCAACGAGGTAGCGGTAAAGATCCCCCGATTCGGAACCTTCGTCCAAGCCGCCGAGGGTCAGGCCCGGCGAGAGGCGGATGCCTGTGCGCTCGGCCCCGATTTCCTCAGCGACGCCCTTGGCGACCTCGAGGGCAAAGCGGGCGCGGTTCTCGATGGAGCCGCCGTACTGGTCGGTGCGCTCATTGGCGTTAGGAGCGAAAAACTGCTGCAGGAGGTACCCGTTGGCGCCGTGGATCTCGACGCCGTCGGCTCCGGCCCGGATGGCAGCCGCTGCCGCGTCGCGGAAGTCCTGCACCGTGGCGGTGATTTCATCAACGCTGAGCTGCCGGGGGACGGGGATATCCTGCGGGCCGGTCATGGTGAACATCGGCACGCCCGGGGCGATGGCCGAGGGTGCCACAGGGGTGCGGTGATGGGGTGTGTTATCCGGGTGGGACATCCGCCCGGCGTGCATCAGCTGCACGAACATCGCGGCGCCGGCCTCGTGGACCGCGGAGGTAACCTCACGCCAGCCCTCGACGTGGGCGTCGGTGTAGATGCCCGGAGTGTTCAGGTAGCCCTGGCCGTCTGCCGAGGGCTGGACGCCTTCGGTGATGAGGAGGCCCAGCGATGCCCGCTGGGCATAGTACTCGGCCGTCAGCGGCCCGGGGGTGCCGTCCGCATTGGCCCGGCTGCGGGTCATTGGCGCCATGGCGAGACGGTGGTCAAGGGTGATGTTGCCGATGGTCGTGGGTTCAAAGAGGTTCGTCATTTTTTCTTCCGATCTGTGGTGGTTTGGAGTCTTGATAGCGGCAGTGATGCCGGCGGGTCTGGTGGCTGGTCCGGGCGGGGCACCGTGGGATCAGTACATGTACGCGCCGCCGTCGACGTTGAGGATCTGGCCGGTGATGAAGGCTGAGTCCTCGGATGCAAGGAAGAACGTGGGGCCCACGAGATCCTCAGAAACCTCGTCGCGCTGGATGGCCCGGGCGTCGCGCTGGGCCTGCAGGATCGTGGCGGGGAAGCTGTCGCGGACTGCCTTGGTGACTGTCAGGCCCGGGGTGATGACGTTGACGGTGATGTTGTATCCACCGACCTCACGGGCCAGTGAGCGGGAGAAGCCAACAACCCCGGCCTTCGCTGCCACGTAGTGCGCCTGGCCAGCGGTGCCGTCAAAGACGGATCCGGAACCGTAGTTGATGATTCGGCCGGCACCCAGATCCTTCATGAGGGGAAGGATCGCCTGGGTCATCAGGAAGGTGCCCGTCAGGTTGATTTCGATGATTTTGCGGAACTGGGTGGACGGCATGTCCTCGAACCTGCTGAACGGGAAGTAGCCCGCGGCGTTGATCAGCACATCGACGCGCCCGGCGGTGCTCCGGGCGAAGCCTGCAACGCGGGTGACGTCCTCATCGGAGGAGACGTCGGCGGCGATGATGGAGAGCTTCGCGCCGGCAGCGTACCGCTGCCGCCATGCGGTAAGGGTCCCTTCGCTGGCATCCGTTGCAATGACCGAGTCGCCGTTGGCAAGGAACCTCTCGACGAGGACCGATCCTACGCCGCCTGCTGCGCCGGTGATGAGTACTGCACGGTTGGTGTTCACTGGATTTCCTTTGATTGTGTCGGCGTCCAATTTGCGTTGCCGACCACATGTTGAACTGTTGTGATTCTGAACTTATTCCCTGCTCCGGGGGCCGGTTTCGCGGGCCCCCTGAGATCTTCTGGGGTTTTAGGTTGCCAGCCACTTGTATAGCGGGTGGAGGGCCCCGTTTATTCCGGACTTGGCACGCGAGTTCTTCCCGTGGCCGCTGCGGGCCGGGTCAGACGGGGGCGGAAGCGAGTTCTTTCCGGAGCTCGGGGACCACATATTCCCCGAGCAGGTCAATCTGCTCCAATGTGGTTGCCAGCGGCACTCCCCCGATCTCAAGGGTGAACAGGATGCGCTGGAAGTTGCCTGCATACTCTCGGAAGGACAACGTCTTTTCGATCACCTGCTGGGGACTGCCGGCGATTGTTGGGGTCTGCGCCATGTAATCCGCCAGGGCCGAGCCTCCGGGAAACATTGGTGCATTGTCGAAGTAGGGCTGGAAGTCCCGGACGGCATCCTGTGAGTTCTTGCGGATGAAGGCGTGCGCCCCGAGGCCCACGATTGCCTGGTCCGCACGGCCGTGCCCGTAGTGCTCGAACCGTTCGCGGTACAGGCCGACCATCCGTGCTGTGTGCTGGGGCGGGCCGAAAATGTGGTTCGCGAAGTACCCGTCGCCATAGTAGGCGGCCTGTTCGGCGATCTCCGGGGTCCGAACCGATCCGTGCCATACAAAGGGGGCGGCGTCATTGAGTGGACGGGGCGTGGATGTGAAGTTTTGCAGCGGCGTGCGGTACTTCCCGTCCCAGGTGACCCGGTCCTCGTCCCACAGCTTTCGCAGGAGAGCGTAGTTTTCGATGGCCAGGTCGACACCCTTGCGGGAATCCTTTCCAAACCACCCGTACACGGGTCCACTGTTCCCGCGGCCCAGCATCAGGTCCAGGCGGCCGTCGGCCAGGTGCTGGAGCATCGCGTAGTCCTCGGCGATTTTCACGGGGTCGTTCGTTGTGATCAGGGTTGTCGAGGTGGACAGGTGGAGGGTGCTCGTCCGGGCGGCGATGAAGCTGAGAAGCGTTGTGGGCGATGAGGTTACATACGGCGGGATGTGGTGTTCGCCGGTGGCAAAGACGTCAAGGCCCGCCTGCTCCGCACGGAGCGCTATCTCAACAGTCCCCTTGATGCGTTCACGTTCCGTGGGGAGCCGGCCCGTTGCCGGGTCCATCGTTCGATCACCGACGCTGAAAATGCCAATCTGCATGATTCCTCCTTCTGCGGGCCGTTCTGGACGCAGAGGGTCCGGACGGGCGGCGCTTTCGTTTGAAATTTAAGTTGCCCACCACGTAACTGCCTAAACCACCGGACTATTCCCCTTCAAACGAGGCCTTGATCGGGAATGAATCAGGGCCGGTTCCGGTTGTAATCATGTGCCCGGCAACATAAAACAAGCGACGAAGCACCGAGATGGAGTTCGAATGACTACGCAGCGAATCATGGTTGTATCCGCCGGACTGGGGGTTCCTTCATCAAGCCGGATGCTTGCCGATCAGCTGGCCGACGCCGTCGTAGCGGAACTCGCCTCCCCTGGCTCGCCGGTCGAGATCGACGCGGTGGAACTGCGGGACCATGCCGTGGACATCGCCAGTAACTTCATCACCGGCTATCCCGCTCCGGCGCTGGCCTCGGTCATCGACCGGCTCGCCCGCGCCGACGCCCTCGTCGTTGTGAGTCCTGTCTTCTCCGGTTCCTACAGCGGCCTGCTGAAGTCCTTCTTCGACGTCCTGGAGCCCACGGCACTTGAGCAGATGCCGGTGCTGATGGGGGCCACGGGTGGAAGTGCCCGCCACGCACTGATGCTCGAACACGCAATGCGCCCCCTGTTCAGCTACCTCCGCGCGGTTGTCGTGCCCACAGCGGTCTACGCCGCACCGGAGGACTGGGGCGCCGGATCGGATTCAATCCAGTCCCTCGAGCACAGGATCCACCGCGCCGCCCGGGAGTTCGCCGGAGCGGTACGGATCTCCGCCCGCACCTCAACCCCGACGGAGGGCCACAACTCAGTTCCGTTCCAGGAACTCCTCGACAGGGCCTCGGGCTACTAGCCCCACCTAAGGCAAGCAGCTCCGAAGCCCCCGCCCCGGCATCCAACGGATCTCCCGCAGTCGACGTCATTCAGCAGCGACGCAATCCCCTATTCGACGGTCTTTCTCCCCAATCCAGGCAGGATCATCATGACCAGCACCACCCCGATGCCGCAACCGCAGGTAAGCGACGCAATGTCCGCCCGGCAGGTCCTTCAGGCACTCACCGGCCTGTTCGCCGCACTTTTCACAGCAATCCTCAGCAGCACCATTGTGGCCAACGCCCTCCCGGCCATCATCTCGGACCTCAACGGGTCACAGACCGACTTCGCGTGGGTCATTACGGCAGCCCTTCTCGCCGGTGCGGTCACCACGCCCCTTTGGGGAAAGCTTGCGGACCTGTTCGATAAGAAAATTCTCGTGCAGTTGAGCATCGTGGTCTTCGTGGCCGGTTCAGTGCTCGCAGGACTCGCCCAAAACATCCCGGTCCTGCTGGCCGGCCGCGCTATCCAGGGCATCGCCATGGGAGGCCTGACCGCCGTCGCCATGGCGATCATCGCAGCGATGGTCTCACCGCGGGAACGCGGACGCTATTCGGGTTATCTCGGTGGGGTCATCGCCGCAGCAACCGCGGCCGGGCCATTGCTCGGCGGCGTCATCGTGGATTCGCCCCTCGGCTGGCGATGGACCTTCTTCGTCGTCGTGCCCCTTGCCGTCATTGCAATGGTCCTGCTCCAACTGACCCTCAAGCTCGTTCACCGCCCCCGCAGGGTCACAATCGACTGGCTCGGTGCAGTGCTCCTGACCCTTGGCGTGAGCACCCTCCTGATCTGGGTCTCCTTCGTCGGCAAAGTCGATACTTTCGGGTGGCTGTCTTGGCAGAGCGCCGGAATGGTCGGCGGAAGCGTCCTGCTCCTGGCGCTGCTGGTCCTTGTTGAGTCAAAGGCCGCCGAGCCGGTGATCCCGCTCAAGATCATCACCGAGCGCACGACCGCCCTTGCGATCGTCGCCTCCCTCGCAGTCGGCGTTGCAATGTTCGCGTCAACCACTTACCTCGGCCAGTACTACCAGGTGGCCCGTGGATTCACTGCAACCGAGGCCGGCCTGCTGACCCTCCCCATGATTGCGGGAAACCTGATCGGATCTGTCGCCTCCGGACAGCTGATTACACGCTTCGGACGGTGGAAGCGCTTCCTTATCGTGGGCTCGGCCCTGCTGATCCTCGGGCTCGGCCTCGCGGGCACCATCGATGAGGTCACGGGCCTCTGGTTCGTCGGAGGTTACACTTTTCTCTTCGGACTGGGCCTGGGACTGCTGATGCAGAACCTCGTGCTCGCCGTCCAGAACACAGTCTCGGTGAAGGACGTCGGTTCAGCCAGTGCTTCAGTGGCGTTCTTCCGCACCATCGGCGGGGCGGCCGGTGTTGCAGCACTCGGCGCCGTCCTGGGAAACCAGACAGCGGCCAAGACGGCCGAGGGCCTGCGTGCCGCCGGACTCTCCCCGGACCTTTCCGGATCCACCGGAGGTTCCCTCAACCCGGTCGGACTTCCCGCCCCCATTGGGGACATCATCCGGGCCGCCTACGGTGAGAGCACGGCGCTGATCTTCCTGATCACCGCCGGGATCGCCGTCCTGGCCCTGATCAGCGTCCTTTTCATCAAGGAGAAGGCTCTGCGCCGGACGGTCGACATCCAACCCCCGGCCCCGGCAAACCGACCAGCGGCTGATGTTTCAGAACCGTCCTCGGGCGCGGAACCCTCCGCGGACCACCCGGAAACCCCGGCACCCGGCCCCCGACGGCCGACCCTGGTCAGCTAGACAACACCGCTCCACCACAAAGACGCAGCCGGGCACCCGGCTGCGTCTTTTCTTCTGCTCCTGCGAAGTGACGGGAGGGCCCTGCGGCAGTGCGGTGCGGGAGGGTTACGAGCCAAGCAGTTCGGTGCGGTAGCTGGGCGCCAGTTCCATCATCAATTCCCGCCGCCGGACAAGCGTCTCCTCGTCAAGCTCGGGGGCGGGGGTGGTTCGGGTGGCCACCGGGTCACCGACGACAGCGAAGAATTCCTCCTGGCCGGCAGGGGTGCACATGCACAACATGCGCACTGTGCTGGTGGAACGGTTTCGGAAGAAGTGGGGCGCATTAGCGGGAATGTTGATCGTCTCGCCGGCGACCGCGGTGAAGCTCTTGCCGCGGAAGGTGAACTCGACTTCACCCTCGGTAAGGGTGAACATTTCCTCGAAGTTGTGGCGGTGGGGACGGGGGCCCCCTCCCGGTGGAATGAGCATATCGATAAGAGTGTACGCCCCGGCAGTGTCGGAGCCGCCGAGCAGGACGGTGTAGGTGCCCCCGGCCAGGCCGATGTGCTGCAGGTCGGACTTGTCGGGACTGACGACGGTGGCCTGACGGCTCGGGTCGTCATCGGGCACGGCTTGTGCGGGAGGGGGTGTCGCTGGTTCCTGGCCCATTGGGGCTCCTCTGTCAGATCGGACTTTTGTGCGCTGGTGCGGAGGGAGCGGGACTTGTGAAGCGGTGCTGGTGCCACCCTAGACAGATCTCGATCCAGCCGCCCCAATATGCGCCTTGATGACGAGCGCGGGGGTGCGGATTCTGGATGCGGATTCGGGGGTGCGGATTCCGGGTGTGGATTCTTTGGGCCGCGGGGGCCCTTGAGCTGCGGTGGTGCCCGGAATTGTGAGTGAGGCAGGGGCCGGTGGAGCTGCCTGAAGATTTTCGGCAAACCGCGTGCGGGTGAGCCGACTGCTCTTTGGTTGGCGAGGCTTTGCGCTAGAGTGCCCGGGTCGAACGGATTCCGCGCCTCTTCATCGCTGCGTCCTTGCCCAACAGCTCGTTCTGGCTGAGGGACAGCACAGCGAACAACCACAGGACGAGCAATACCGGAACCATAAGACGGTCGGCCCCTGGACTCTCCACAGCCGTGAGACCGTCGATAACCCAGGTGCAGGTCCGGCCGGGCGGAAACCACGACCACGCCGCCTCTCCGAAAAACGAGCGGCCGCCGAAAAGGTCGCAGTTGATGTCTTTCGTGAAGAGAAGCCGTTCGGTGATCATTGCTCCAATCCACGACGCGGCGGCCACGACCCACAATCCGATGTGAAGATGCCGGGCGTGGAGAGCGGAAGAGGTCATTGACCCAGTTTCGCAAAACGGCGCTGCGGCTCCGTCCACCCCTGGTATGAACATTCGCCATAGACAATCGCCGCGCTGAGCCGGCGCACCGGATGCGGCACACACAGGTCCGGCGGTACAGGTCCGGCACACACAGATCCGGCAGTACAGGTCCGGCACACACAGATTCGGCAGTACAGGTCCGGCACACGCGGCTCAGGGAGCCAGCACCGCTGCGCCCTCCTTCCCCTCCCCGCCCAGCGTGGGATGCAGCCGAGGTCATCTGGCCCAGCGATTTATCTTGCTTGGAAATAAATTGCATGGAAGGTATGTTGTAGGAACTGACCCGAGATACCGGCCCGGCCGGCAGCAGCAGGAGAAGGTCGCATGCCTGGTGGTCGAGGCCCTCGACTTGCCAGAAGCAGCACCCCTTGGCGTCAAGATATCTTCCACGGAAATAAATTGCGTGGAAGCTAAGTTATAGATCATGCACCCGGACCACCACGGTCCGAGCGAACCACGTTTGTTAGCTGATTGGAGGTGGGCAGATATGCCCACAATGCCCGTAGCAGGGATCGTTCCCCGGTCCGATGCGGTTGAACCCGCTGATCTGATTGTTCGGAACGGCAAGATCTTCACCGGTGATCCGGCACGCCCCCAAGCGACCGCCGTCGCCATCCGGGACGGCAAGGTCACTGTCATCGGCGACGACGCGGAGATCGCCAAGGTCGCCGGGCCCAACACCAAGGTCGTTGACGCGCGGAACCGCCGGGTGGTCCCGGGCCTTAACGATTCGCACCTCCACGTGATCCGCGGTGGCCTCAACTATGTCCTCGAGCTTCGCTGGGACGGGGTGCCGACCCTGAAGCTGGCCATGCAGATGCTCCGCGAGCAGGCAGCACGCACCCCCAAGGGCCAGTGGGTCCGCGTTGTCGGCGGATTCAACAAGGAGCAGTTCGCCGAGAAGCGTCTTCCCACCCTTGCAGAGCTGAACGATGCGGCTCCGGACACCCCGGTCTTCATCCTCAACCTTTACTCCTCCGCACTGCTGAACCGCGCCGCGGTCAAGGCTGCCGGCTACTCCAAGGAAACCCCCGACTTCAAGGGCGGCCAGATCGTCCGTGGACGTGACGGCGAGCCCACAGGGCTCCTCCTGGCCGCGCCAAGCGCACTGGTGCTCTACTCCACCCTGGCCAAGGCTCCGCTGCTGCCCGCCGAGGAACGCAAGGATTCGACCCGCCAGTACCTGCGGGAACTGAACCGGTTCGGCCTGACCTCCGCCATCGACGCGGCCGGCGGCTTCCAGAACTTCCCCGACAACTACCGCACGGTGATGGACCTGGCGAACGAGGGCAAGCTGTCCCTCCGCATCGCCTACCACCTCTTCCCGCAGGTGGCCGGGCAGGAAGTCGACGACCTCCGCCGCTGGGTTGAGACAGTCAACCCGGGTGACGGCGACGAGTGGCTGCGCCTCAACGGCGCCGGTGAGAACCTCACCTGGGCAGCGGGCGACTTCGAAAACTTCACAGAGCCGCGCCCCGAGCTTTCCCCCGACTACGAGGTTGAGTTCGAGAAGGCAGTCCGTCTGATGATGGAGAACGGCTGGGGCTTCCGCCTCCACGCCACCTACAACGAGACGATCGAGCGCGACCTCGCTGTCTTCGAGAAGCTTGCCGCAGAAGGCCTGTTCCCCGGCGACAACCGGTGGATCTTCGACCACGCCGAGACGATCAGCGGCCGGAGCCTTGACCGAGTCGCGGCTTTGGGCGGAGCACTCTCCATCCAGAACCGCATGTCCTTCCAGGGTGAGGCCTTCGTCCAGCGCTACGGCGCCGGTGCGGCAGCCGAAGCACCACCGATCCGCAAGATGCTCGACCGCGGACTCGTCGTCGGCGCAGGAACGGACGCCACCCGCGTTTCGTCCTACAACCCCTGGGTTGCCCTGCACTGGCTGGTTTCCGGACGGACCGTTGGGGACACCCTCATCTACCCGCCCGAGAACCGCGTGAGCCGCGAGCAGGCGCTTGAGATGTTCACCGTCGCCGGTGCCAAGCTCACCGGCGAGGACGACGTGAAGGGCGTCCTGCGGGAGGGCTTCTACGGAGACCTCTCGATTCTCTCGGATGACTTCTTCGCCGTCGAGGAGCGGGACATCCCGCACATCGAGTCCCTGTTCACGGTTGTCGGCGGACGGATCGTCTACGCCGCAGGCGACTACGAGGGCCAGGACGAGGAAATGCCCAAGGTTTCCCCGCTGTGGAGCCCCGTGGCCCACTACGGCGGATACCAGGCAACCCCCAAGCCCTCGATGGCCGGAGGCCGCCAGGCCGAACTGCTCGCCCAGGCGGCAGCCGAGTCCGAGCAGCAGAGGCAATGGCGTGCAGCCCGTTACGGCGCGGCTCCCGCCATCTCCGACAGCGCGTTCGAAACGCACAGCCACTAAGCCCCACGAATAAGAAAAACCTGTACGAAATCATTCGCACGGCATTCAGCAGGAACCAGTACAAAGGAAAAGAAGAAATGGCTACCATCGATTTCGCCAACGTCACCGCCACCCCCAGTGACGACCTGCTCACGCCGGATAACAGCGTGTTCCTCTTCGTTGACCACCAGCCCCAGATGTTCTTCGGCGTAGGCAGCGGAGACCGCACCTCGATCATCAACGCCACCGTCGGCCTGGCCAAGTCCGCCAAGGCCTTCAACGTGCCGACGATCCTGACCACCGTTGCCGCGCAGTCCTTCTCCGGCAACATTCTGCCCGACCTGGCCGCGGTGTTCCCGGGCCAGGAGATCATCGACCGTTCGACGATGAACGCCTGGGAAGACGAGCGCGTCGTTGAGGCAATCAAGGCCACCGGCCGCACNAGCGCATGACCCGCGCCGGCGCCGTCCCCGTGACCTGGATCCAGGTCCTCCTCGAGCTCCAGCGCGACTGGGCCCGCGGCGAGACCTACATCCCCGTCACCGAGGTCGTCAAGGCCCACGGCGGAACCTACGGCCTGGGCATGCACTACGCCGGTGACTTCATCGGCGGAAACGCCGGCTAATCAGCCACCCGGCCGACGTTGCACCCGGCTGGAGCTGCACGGCTGAGAAGCCACTGGTTGGCAAGCACTACGGCTGACCGGCCGTCCGGCCGGTCAGCCCCACGAAACGACGAAAGAGACCGGATCATGAATGCCGATATTGGAATCCTGCTGCTGCGGGTGGTGATCGGGCTGTTGATTGCCGGCCATGGGCTGCAGAAGGTCTCCTTTCGGCTGGGAGGCTCAGGTCTCCAGGGCGGCATTGACGAGTTCCGCGCCGATGGGTTCCGCGGCGGTGCCGTGACGGCGCTGGCCGCGGGCCTCGGCCAACTCGGATCCGGCCTCTTTCTCGCTTTCGGAGCCCTCACTCCGCTTGCGGGAATGGTGGCCATTGGCGTGATGACGGTCGCCTTGACTGTCAAAGCCTCGAAGGGCCTCTGGGTACAGCACGACGGGTACGAATACCCGCTGGTGCTGATCGTTATCGCCGCAGCGCTGAGCATCACCGGCCCCGGCGCACTCTCGGTGGATGCCCTGTTCGGCATCGCTGTCCTCCCGCTCTGGGCGGGCATCCTCACAACTCTTGTAGGCGCAGCCTCCGGTCTCATCGTTCGGGTCCTGCTCCACACCGAACCAGCACAACGACCCGATCAAAGGGAAATCTGAAAATGGCACGGCTACCGCAGACCAAATACACAGCCTCATTCGCAATCATCGCAACGACCTTCGCCCTGATGACGACCGGCGGCACCCTGCCGATCCCCCTCTATACCCTTTGGGGCGACGAGTTCGGGTTCGGCGCCGAAACCACAACCTGGGTGTTCGCCGTCTATGTGCTCGGAACGCTGCTCGCGCTGATCTTCTTCGGAGGCCTCTCCGACCAGATCGGCCGCCGGCCCCTGGCCTTCGCCGCGCTGTCGCTGACGATCCTCTCCACCCTGTTTTTCCTCTTCGCCGCAAACGTCCCCATGCTGCTCGCAGGACGGTTCCTCAGCGGTGTCGGTGTGGGCCTGATGACCTCGGCAGCCACCGCCGCACTGGCGGAACTGTACCGCGGGAAGAACAAGGCGTTCCCCTCGATGATCTCGACCGCCGCCAACATGGGTGGCCTCGGCCTCGGCCCGCTCGTGGCCGGCGTCTTCGCCCAGTACCTTCCCGCACCGACGGCCCTGATCTTCATCGTGTTCGGCGCCCTTGTTGCAGCGGCGTTCCTCCTGACCTTCTTCGTTCCCGAAACCCATCCGCGCACGGTGGGCAAGATCAACTGGGCGCCGAGGGTCGGGGTACCCCGCTCGGCTCTGGGGATCTATGGGAAGTCGGCCATCGCCGTCGTCCCGACCTTCACCCTCCTTGGCCTGTTCTCGAGCCTCACCCCAAGGTTCATCGCCCAGACCCTCGACGTGCACAACCTGGCACTGGCAGGGCTCGCGACGTTCATCCTCTTTGAGATTGGCGTCATCGCGCAGCTGTCATTCCGGGGAAAGGCGCCCCGGTGGTCGATCCTCCGCGGACTTCCGGTTCTGATCCTTGCCCTCGCCCTGGTGCTCACCGGCTTCCTCACCGCGAACCTCGTGGTGTTCGGGGCAGGCACGATCCTTGGCGGATTCGGGGCGGGCCTGACGTTCATGGGCGGCTTGAGCCAGCTGGCGAGGGCCGTACCACACGAGAGCCACGCCAAGAGTGTCGCAGCGTACTTCATTGCAGCACAGAGCGGCCTCGCCATCCCGGTCCTCTCGATCGGCGCCCTCACCGGCCCCCTGGGGCTCACGACGGCAACCACCATCGTGATCGCCGTCGTGATGGTCCTGGCCGCCGCTGCCTGGATGGTCAACCGCAGAACGACGCGCGCCGCCGCCTGAGAACACCCGGCGCCAGCGCCACACCACAGCAAACCCACAAGACCCGCACCACCGTTTGGAGAAATCATGGAAATCGGCGTTTTCACAGTCAGTGACGTCACCCGCAACCCGCTCACCGGAAAGACCCCGACCGAGGGTGAGCGCATCAAGGCCGCCGTCGCGATCGCCAAGAAGGTCGAAGAGATCGGCATGGATGTCTACGCCACCGGCGAGCACCATAACCCGCCCTTCTACGCCAGTTCCCCCACCACGATCCTCGCGTACATTGCCGCGCAGACCGAACGCATCAAGCTCTCGACGTCGACCACCCTGATCACCACGAACGATCCGGTGAAGATCGCCGAAGACTTCGCAACCCTGCAGCACCTGGCCGACGGCCGGGTCGACCTGATCCTGGGCCGCGGAAACACCGGCCCGGTCTACCCCTGGTTCGGCAAGAACCAGCAGGACAGCGTCGAGTTGACCATCGAGAACTACAACCTGCTGCGCCAACTGTGGGACAACGACGTCGTGAACTGGGAAGGCAAGTTCCGCACCCCGCTGCGCAACTTCACCTCGACCCCGCGCCCCCTCGACGGCGTCGCCCCGTTCGTCTGGCACGGCTCGATCCGCACCCCCGAGGTCGCCGAAATCGCGGCATACTTCGGTGACGGATTCTTCGCGAACAACATCTTCTGGCCCAAGGAGCACTACCAGCAGCTCATCGGGCTCTACCGCGAGCGCTACGCCCACTACGGCCACGGCGCCGCCGACCAGGCGATCGTGGGCCTGGGCGGGCAGTTCTTCATGGCCCGGAAGTCCCAGGACGCCGTGAAGGAATTCCGACCGTTCTTCGACAACGCCCCGGTGTACGGCCACGGCCCGCGGATGGAGGACTTCATGGCGCAGACGCCGCTGACAGTCGGCAGCCCGCAGGAGGTCATCGAGAAGACCCTCTCCTTCCAGGAGTACTTCGGCGACTACCAGCGCCAGCTGTTCCTGATTGACCACGCCGGCCTGCCGCTGAAGACCGTGCTGAACCAGCTCGACCTCTTCGGCGAACTGGTCCTCCCCGAGCTTCGCGCCGAGTTCGCCAAGCGCCGTCCGGCGCACGTCCCCGACAAGCCGGTCCACACCACGCGCAAGCCGGGCTCCGTCACCGCAGCCTGATTCGGGGGCGCGAAGCACCAAACCCTGGCGGGAACGCTCCTGCCGCCTGAACCACGTGGAGGCAGGAGCGTTCCCTTACGGCGCTGCCGGGCCGTAAGGGAATCCAAGCCCCGGTGGAAGAGCCAGCCTCTTCCACCGGGGCTTTTCTCATCCCTGCGGCCGTTCGGGCAGCGGCGTCCGCCCAAGGGACCCCTGGCTGTCCCGGAAATACTGCTGGAGCGTGGGATAAAGGGTCTGGTCGGTGGAGTACTCCCCCAGGAGGGACTGATCACCGAGGAGTCCTGAACCCCCTGGGTGTACTGCCACTTCATCGCCTCGGGACCGAGGACTTCACCGATTGACTGCCCTCCAGAGACGGAGGAGTGCCGGTTTATTACCTTGGGAGCCTCAGTCGGCCCCTACCGACAGCCATAATCCGGCATGTTCCCCGGAGCACCCCGCTCACCATTGAGCCGGGGTTACAGTGGTGCAATGCCATCACCAGAGCCATCGTAAGGCGATGGAGTTTTCCATCCGCGCCGCGGGCCCCGGCGACGCCGCGGCCCTTGCAGCGTGCGCGGCCGTGACCTTTCCACTCGCCTGTCCCCCGGGTTCCGACCGACGGGACATCGACCATTTTCTTGCCACCGAGTTGTCGGTGAACCGGTTCAAGGACTATCTCAGCGACCCGGACCGGATCCTGTTGTGCCTCGGGGCCGGAGAATCCGCAGGAGGCAGCGACGCGGATACCGGGCCGGATCCGCGCGTCGAGGGATACAGCATGCTGGTCCGCACCCAGCCGGCCGACCCGCAGGTCCGTTCCGCCCTGACGCTCCTGCCCGCCATTGAGCTCAGCAAGTTCTACGTAGATCCGGCGCACCACGGAACCGGCGCCGCGGGAGCACTGATGGCCGCGTCGCTTGCCGCGGCGGCCGGGAGTGGAATGCGGGGTATCTGGCTTGGCGTCAATCAGGAGAACGAGCGTGCCATCCGGTTCTACTCCCGCAGCGGCTTCCGCCTTGCGGGAACCAAGACCTTCCGCCTGGGCGGACGGATCGAGAACGACTACGTCTTCGAACAACCCCTCGCCTCACGGGCTGCCTAGACGGGCGGGCCGTACTCCGGGGGCACCGTTCCCATCAGCATTTCGAGGTCGCTCATCATCAACGCGAACTGGCTCAACATGAACGAGTAGATAATTGCCATCAGGATGAACCAGATCACCCAATAACCGATGGCTACCCAGCCGAGGATCCGGCCCGCATTCGCCGGCTCGCCGAGGCCCTCGGCCTTGCCTGCCTGCACGATGGCCAGCGGGGCGAAGATCACGAAGAAGACTCCGAAAAACAGCGCGAGCACGCCGAAGACCAACGACAGCTGCGCGTGTCTCTTGCCGGCCTGGGAGTCAAAGGGCATGCCCCCGCCGCGGTACTGCAGCCCGCCTCCGCCGAAGGGCTGCTCGCTGGGATACGCCGGCCTGCTCTGGCGCGCATACTGGGACATTCGTGGGTCCTTCCGAGGGTGGGGCGAGGTGGGGCGCAGCGCGCCCGAGAATGAAACGTTGCAACCGGCCCAGCCCGCGTGGAAGGTTCCCCCATCAATGCGAAATGTGTAAGGCGCATCAGAACTATAGCCTTTCGATTTCGCTGATGGAAGATACGCACGGTACAGGTGGTACAGAACATGTTCGAACGGGAAGGTGCAATGGACGAGATGACGGTACTCGTCGGGCTCGCCGCGGTCCTCGGCGTTTACGCAGTGCTTCTCCTGGCGCTGGCGGTCTATGCAAGGCGCCACCCCGAGGCGCTGACAATGACCGACGCCCTGCGGTTCCTTCCCGATCTGCTTCGGCTGCTGAGGCGCCTCGCTGCCGACCGGTCGGTGCCGGCCGGGGTGCGTGCAGGGCTCGTCCTGCTCCTTGGTTACCTTCTGCTCCCCATCGACCTCGTCCCTGATTTCCTGCCGGTGATCGGCTACGCGGACGACGTCCTCCTCGTGGTCTTCGTGCTGCGCCTGACAATCCGCCGCGCCGGCGCCGGCGTGGTGGAGCGTCACTGGCCGGGCAGCCCGCAGGGGCTCGCCGTCGTCCTTCGGCTCGCCGGGCTCTAGGCCGCAGCGCGCGGTGCAGGCGGCGCGCGGTGCAGTCGGGACGACGCGGCCCGGGCGGCGATTCCGGCACTCCCGGAGCGCCGATGGCGGGTTCCCGGCTGGCGCACTTCCCACCCGGGCCAACCCTGCGGGCGAAACATTGCGTAACCGGAGCGCGCGCCGTCCGGCCCCGCAGGCGTAGTCTCCCCGCATGGTTACAAGCCCCATCCCCGTCTTTGACCTCAGCGCCGCCCGCACCGCCGATGGCTCATTCGACCCCCAGTTCATCGACCGCCTGCGCGACGCAGCGCATACCGTCGGCTTCTTCCAGGTGACGAACTACGGAGCAGCGGAAACCCAGGTTGAAGACCTGTTCTCGGTGACCCGGAAGTTCTTCGACCTCCCCCTCGAGGAACGGCTCAAGCTCGACAACCGGCACTCCCCCCACTTCCGGGGCTACGCCCGGCTGGGCACCGAAGTGACGCGCGGCAGGCCCGATGCCCGCGAACAGATCGACTTCTCCCCCGACCGCCCCCCGGTGGAGAGCTACCCGGCGGACCAGCCGTACTGGCTGCTTCAGGGTCCCAACCAGTGGCCCACCCGGGCACTGCCCGAACTCGAGCGTCGGGCGATGGGCTGGGCGCAGCTGCTTTCGACGGTCGGCGCTGAACTCCTTGGCGCCCTCTCAGTTGCGCTCGGACTGCCGGAGGATCACTTCGCCGAGCCCTTCGAGGGAGCACCTGCCTGGATGGCGAAGCTCGTTCACTATGTGGGGGGTGATGGCGAGGCCGGCGGGCAGGGGGTCGGCTCCCATGCCGACTACGGCTTCGTGACCCTCCTGCTCCAGGACGAGGTCGGTGGGCTCGAAGTCCTCCCCCGGGGAAGCTCGGACTGGGTGCCGGTCGAGCCGATTCCCGGGGCGCTCGTCGTCAACCTGGGCGAGATGCTTGAGGTCGCCACCCAGGGGTATCTTGCCGCGACGATCCACCGCGTGAAGTCACCACCCCCGGGGGTCGACCGCTACGCCGTCCCGTTCTTCTGGTCGCCACGGCTCGACGCCGTCATCGACCCCGTTTCTCTGCCCGAGCCGTTGCGCGCAGAGGCGCGGGGAATCTCCGACGATCCGGAGAACCCGATGCTCGCCTCCTACGGTTCGAACGTGCTCAAGGGGAGGCTGCGGGCACACCCCGACGTCGCTGCGCTCCACCATCCCGAGCTGGTGCGCGGCTAACCGGCGCGTAACCCCAGCCGGCAAATCCCTATCCGGCAGAAACCGGAGGCCCGGCAATCAGGAGCAGCGCAAACACCATGCCCACGCCGGCGAGCGCCACGAGCGCGGCGAGCACGGGGCTGCGCAGCACCAGGGCCTGTGCTTTTTCAAGTACGCCGGCGGCGGGCTCGCGGCCGGGCGCCAGGCGCCAGTGGCCGTCGAGCTTTCCGCCGCGCTCGAGCCAACGGTCAAACGGAACCGTGGCGAAGGGCACGACGGCGGAGACCAGGCCCAGCAGGCCCGTGGCCACCGACCACCGCTGGTTGATCCAGACGAAGGCGGTCGTCAGCACAAAGCAGAGGAAGATGAAGCCGTGGATGCCGCCCGCGGGCGCGATCAACGCCTCGGTGGTGCGTGCGATGTATTTGAAGAACATGGCTGTCAGCAGGAAAGCCCAGCTGATTGCCTCGGCTACGGCGACGGTCTTGAACAGCAGGCGCGGATTCATGAATCTCCAGGACGGTGAAAAGAGGCTCCTCCACGCTACCGCATTCAATGTCACCGCCGCATGGTGAGCTTGCCGTAGTTGGTAAGTTGTTGATCACCATCGCACCTGCCCGGGAGTCCACGTGTTCCTGCTCAACCCCGTTTCACCCGGCACCGCCCCCGACCTTGTCTTCTCCGCGAGCGACCTCGTCACCGCCGCCGAGTGCGAGTACCGGGCACTTCGCATCCTCGACGAAAAGCTGGGCTGGGCTCCCCCCGCCGAGTTCGCGGCGGATGAGATGCTGCAGCGGGCAGCGGTGCTGGGCGATGCCCATGAGCACCGCGTTCTCGAGAAGTTCATCGCGGACCAGGGCACCTTTTCCGAAGAGAACCCGCACGGCGTGTACGAGGTGGTCCCGGCGGCCTCGATGGATCGGGCCGCGCTCACCGCCAAGCACGAGGAGTCGATTGCCGCCCTGGACGCGGGCGCCGGCGTGGTGTTCCAGGCCTCCTTCTTCGACGGCGAGTTCCACGGCCGCTCGGACTTCCTCGTGCGGACCGAGGACGGGGCCTACGCGGTCTGGGACACCAAACTGGCCCGGCACGCCAAGGTCGGTGCGCTGCTGCAGCTGGCCGCGTACGGCGACCAGCTGCTCGGTGCCGGGGTTAGAACGGCGCCGGAGATCACCCTGGTCCTCGGCAACGGGACCTCGAGCACGCACCGGCTCTCCGACATCCTCCCCGTGTACCGGGAACGGCGGCAGCGCGTCACTGAGCTGCTCACCCGTCACCGTGAGGGTCAGCTGCCGGTGGCCTGGGAAGGGCAGGGCCACACCGCCTGCGGGCGCTGCGATTACTGCCGAGAGATGATCGAGCAGACCCGCGACGTCCTGCTTGTCCCCAACCTCAGCATGAGCCAACGGCAGACACTCCGCGGGAGGGGCGTCCGCACCATTGACGACCTCGCGGTTCTGGAGGTCGCTGACCCCGCGTCGAGCCTCGCCCGCCTGCGGGAACAGGCCCGGATGCAGACGCGGACCGCGCCCATCGACGGAGGACGCAGCTATGTCGACCAGCAGGGCGCAGCACGCACGATCGAGTACCAGGTGATCGACGGCAACGCCCTCGGGTTGCTTCCCCCGCCGAGTGACGGTGACATCTTCTTCGACTTCGAGGGCGACCCCCTCTGGCAGGATCCTGAAACGGGGGCCTGGGGCCTGGAGTACCTGTTCGGCGTCATCGAGAATCCAGCCGGCGGAGATCCTGCCTCCGAACCGGCCTACCGTGCGTTCTGGGCGCACTCGCGCGGCGAGGAGAAGCAGGCGTTCACAAGCTTTCTCGGTTACGTGGCGGAGCGACGGCAGCGCCACCCGGACCTGCACGTGTACCACTACGCCTCCTACGAAAAGACCGCCCTGCGCAGGCTGTCCCTGACCCACGTTATTGGCGAAGACGCCGTCGACACCCTCCTGCGGGAGGGCGTGCTTGTCGACCTTTACGAAACAGTGCGCCGGAGCCTGCGCATCTCCGAGGATTCCTACAGCCTTAAAAAGCTTGAACCGCTCTATATGGGCGACAACCTGCGCACCGGCGATGTCACCGACGCCGGCGCCTCGGTTGTGGCATACGCCGAGTACTGCGCCGCCCGGGACGCCGAGGACGCCGAAACGGCCGACGCTGTCCTTGCCGGAATCCGGGATTACAACCGTTACGACTGCCTATCAACGCGCGAGCTGCGCAACTGGCTGCTGGGCCTGGCCAGGGACCGCGGCATCACCCCGGCGACGGCGGGGCAATCCGTTGAACCCCCGTCGGGCCCGGAACCCTTCCCCGAGGAAAGCGCACTACTCGACTACGTCGCCTCCCTGCCGCCCGGCCCGGCACCCGTCGGTGACGCCCAGGCGGTGGCGATGGTCGCCGCCGCCGTCGGCTACCACCGGAGGGAACGCAAACAGTTCTGGTGGGGCCACTTCGACCGCCTCTCCACCTCAATCGACAGCTGGTCCGACGCCCGCGATGTCTTCCTTCCCACCTCCGCCGAGGTGCTCACCGAATGGGCGCCGCGCACGCCCAGGGCCCGCACCCTGGCACGGACCATCCGCCTGTCCGGTGTGCTCCCCGAAGGAGCGGAGTTCCGGCGGGGCTCGACGTGGTTCAGCATGTACGCTCCGCCCCTGCCCGAAGGGGTTGACTCGCGTGAAAACGCCGACGGCGGCCGCGGCGGATGGTTCGGTTCAACCGTCCTCGAAGCGTCCTCCTCCGCCCGGGGCGACACCCTGGTGCTCGAGGAGCGCCTGCGCACCGGTGGCCTGCCGCACGACCTGCTCCCCCTCGCCCTGACCCCCGACAAGCCGCTGCCGACAACCTCGATCGAGACGGCATTGCGTGCCCTCGCCGCTGAAGTCCACGCCACGTTGCCCGACCTCCCCGGTGGACCGGGCCTTGACCTGCTGCGCAGGCTTCCACCCCGCCTCGCCGCCGGAGTGGAACTGCCTGCTGTGGGTGAAGGCCCCGGAGCGTATGTCGAAGCGATCACCGAGGCGGTGTCGCTGCTCGAATCCTCCTACCTCGCCGTCCAAGGCCCACCGGGGACGGGCAAGACGTACGTCGGTGCCCGCGTGATCAGCAGGCTCGTGGCCCGCGGCTGGAAGGTGGGGGTGGTGGCCCAGTCCCACGCCGTCGTGGAACACATGATCGAGGCCGCCCTCGAGGCCGGGGTTCCCCCCGCCGTGACCGCCAAGAAAACCGATCGCGATGCGCCGTGGCCGAACCGCCGGGACGAGGATGTCGAGGCGCTGCTTCCGTCCGATGCCGGTTGCCTGATCGGCGGAACGGCGTGGACGCTGACGGGGAGCCGCGTCCCGCAACAGTCGCTTGACCTCCTCGTGATCGATGAGGCCGGCCAGTTCTCCCTGGCGAACACCCTCGCCGTGACTCGATCTACCCGGCGGCTGCTGCTGCTTGGAGATCCGCAGCAGCTCCCCCAGGTCACCCAGGGCAGGCACCCCGAGCCCATCGATGAATCCGCGCTCGGGTGGCTGTCGCACGGAGCCGCGACGCTGCCTGAACACTTCGGGTACTTCCTTGCCACAAGCTGGCGCATGCACCCGGCACTGTGTGCCGCCGTCTCGCAGCTCGCCTATGACGGGAAGCTCGAATCGGCGCCCCCCGCGGCGGTGCGGAACCTCGACGGCGTCCGCGCCGGCGTGGAGTGCGTCCTGGTCGACCACGCACACCGCAAGACATCGTCTCCGGAAGAAGCGGCCGAGGTCCTTGCCCAGGTTCAACGCCATCTGGGCCTGGCCTGGACGCCGGACGAGGGGAAGCCAACCCGCCCCTTGGAGCAGTCCGATCTCCTGGTTGTTGCGGCCTACAATGCCCAGGTCCAACTGATCCGCGGGGTGTTGGAGGGTGCCGGCGTCCCCGACGTCCGTGTGGGTACCGTCGACAAGTTTCAGGGCCAGCAGGCCGCAGTCGTGATCGTCTCAATGGCTTGTTCAGCGGCTGCTGAAGCACCGCGAGGGATCGAGTTCCTGCTGAACAGGAACCGCATCAATGTTGCGGTTTCTCGGGGACAGTGGCGTGCGGTGATCATCCGCTCACCCCAGTTGACATCGCACCTTCCCACACGGCCGCACTACCTCGAGGAACTCGGGGCTTTCGCGGGGCTGTGCGGCCCCGAATCGCCTATGCTTGGCTGACGCACCCTCTCACTCAGGAATCCCGTGGGCGAACACCATCCAGAGAAGCAGCCGCGGCCCGGCGGAGCGGCAGCACCCCGCACCAGCCGCGGGTTTCCCCCTCCCCTCCAGGGCCCGTCCGCGCGTTCCTTTCAGGGTGCAGAAGGCCAGGGCGCAAAAAACCAGGGTGCCGAAAACGCTTTCGTCTACCCGTCGGAACGTCCTGGAAAACGGCGTCGGCGCCGCCCGCGTTCGCTGCACGTAGGAACCGCCTGCGTTGTCGCCGTCGTCGCAGCCCTCTACCTCGCCCCCGATGTCACCGGAGGCGTTCTGAACCGGGTAGTCGAGCCATTGACCGTTGCACTGCCGGGACAGTCCTCCCAGCGGCCTCCCGCAGGAATCGAAGCCTCGGCCGTCCCGCTGGGGGTTCCACCCGCGGTCGAACCCTCAACCAACTACAGGCTCTTCGATACCGGCAACACTTCCCAGGCCTTCATCGCCTACGATCCGTGCCGTCCGATCCACTACGTTGTCCGGCCCGACCATCAGCCACCCGGTGGTTCGAAGCTGATCCACGAAGCCGTCGCCGAGGTTTCCGCTGCGACCGGCCTCCGCTTCATCCATGACGGAGCCACCTCTGAAGCACCGGCCGCACAGCGGGAACAGTACCAGCCGGAGCTGTATGGCGAGCGATGGGCGCCGGTCCTCATCGCGTGGGTCACTCCCGAGGAGAACCCCGAGGTCGCAGATGACATAGCGGGGATCGGCGGGAGTACAGCACTCGGGCTGCTGGACGGGCCATCGATCTACGTGTCCGGCCAGATCCAGCTCGACGGCCCGCAGTTGAGCCGGATGCTTCCCTTCCCCGGCGGAGCGGATGCGGCCCGTGCGGTGGTCATCCATGAACTGGGACACCTCGTCGGGCTTGACCACGTTGACGACCCGACCCAGCTCATGCACGCCGAGACAACGTCGCCGACCCAGCTCGGCGCCGGCGACCGCGCCGGGCTCGCCCACCTGGGCAGGGGACCCTGCGTGCCGGATCTTTAGCCGTATGGCGCACCGGCCTGGCGCTCAGGACCGGAACTCGCGGCTGAAACCTAGAACAGGGCGTTAAATAGCAACAGGACGGGAATCGCTTCCCGTCCTGTTACTGAAATCAAGCCTTAGAGAGGCTGGATGTTTGACGCCTGGGGACCCTTGGGGCCCTGCTCGGTGTCGAAGCTAACCTTCTGGTTCTCATCCAGCGAGCGGTAGCCGCTCGCGTTGATGGCGGAGAAGTGTGCGAACACGTCTGCGCTTCCGTCGTCGGGGGCGATGAATCCAAAGCCCTTTTCAGCGTTGAACCACTTCACGGTACCTGTTGCCATTTTTGTTATCCTTCTGAAATTCAGACGCCTTCCGACTTTCGGAAAGCCCCAGTCGCGGCGTGCTTGTCCGCTCTTTCAGATATGCGGCGCCGCCCCGGAGGGCTTCGCCGCGTGAAATACAAATGCGCAACACTACAACCGAGACCCACTTTGCCAAACCAACACGGGTAATGGCAAGCAGGAATCCAAACCTTCTTTTAAATGCAACCTTTAGGCCGCCATCGGGCGTGCCAGCCCGGCAACCAGCTCGAAGGACCTCAGCCAGGCTTCTTCGCTGCTGGCCCGCGTTGCGATGATCAACTCGTCAGCCTGGGCGTGGTTGGTGAACCGCTCGAGATAATCCTGCACCTGCGGCACGGTTCCCACGGCGGAGTACGTGGCCATCTGCGCTACCTGCTGGCCCCCCGGTGAGGCGAGGATCGCATCCGCCTCCTCGGGGCTGAACGTGCGGCCACGCCCCAGCAGCAGTTCGACCATCCGCCGCTGGCCGTCCTGGAACTGGCGCTGGGCCTCCTCTTCCAAGTCGGCGGCCATCACGTTGACGCCGGCGATCACGTGCGGGTGCTCGAGCTGGGCGGAGGGCTGAAACTCCCTGCGGTAGAGGGCCACCGCGTCCCGAAGGGCGGCCGGGGCGAAATGGGAGGCGAACGCATAGGGCAACCCCAGGGCTGCGGCGAGCCTCGCCCCGAACAGCGATGAGCCAAGGATGTAGAGCGGGACGTTTGTCCCCCGTCCGGGCGTTGCGTGGACCCCCGGGATGCGCGTATCGCCGGAGAGGTAACCCTGCAGTTCAAGGACGTCCTCAGGGAACGACTCCGCCGACGCCGGGTCCCGGCGAAGTGCCCGCAGGGTGTTCGCATCACTTCCCGGTGCACGCCCGAGTCCGAGATCGATACGGCCCGGGTGAAGCGTTTCGAGGGTCCCGAACTGCTCGGCGATCGTCAGGGGTGAATGGTTCGGCAGCATGACTCCACCGGCACCCAGACGGATGCTCGAGGTCGCCGCGGCGACATGGGCAATCAATACGCTCGTTGCGGAGGAAGCGATGCTTCCCATGTTGTGGTGCTCTGCGTACCAGATCCTTCGATATCCCCATTTTTCCGCGTTCTGCGCCAGCCTTACACTTGCGGCAAAACTCCCAGCGGCAGTGCCTTCCCGCGGGATGTGTGCCAGGTCGAGGATGGACATCGGAACAGTTATCAAAGAAAAACCTTCCCAAAAGTTGCGCGCCGTGTTATTTACCGTTCGAAAGCGGTGCGGCTTGCAGGCGCTCTTAGGGGAACGGCCAGGACCGCCGACTTATTTCGGCTGCAGTTCACCCGGCTGTCCGGCCAGGAGGTTTCGCCGGTGCGGGCGGAGCATCTGGCACGATGAACCCATGGCCAATTTTGAGCTTCCATCCACTGAGGCCGGGCTCCGGGCGAGGCAGGACGAGCTCGTCCGCGCGCTCGCCACCGAATCGGGAACCGCGGGCCTCACCGCCCTGAGCGAAGAACTCGAAGCCGTCCAGCGGCGCCTCGAGGACCTCCGCTGACCCCGGCGCCGGCGCTGGGACCGGCGGCGGGCTCAGATGGGCGTTGAGGAGGCGCGGCCCTCATCCCCGGACACCCGCAGCGCCTTGCGCTTCCGCGCCCTGTCGAGGGCGTTGATGACCGGGGCTGCGCTCATGCCGTGGACCACGATCGACAGGCACACGATCAGGCCCACGATGCGCCACAGCACCTCGTCCTCAGCCCCGAACTCCCCCTTGGACAACGCGTAGCCCAGGTAGTAGATGGAGCCGATACCGCGGACTCCGAAGAAGGATATGACACCGCGCTCCCACAATCCGGTGCGTCCCCGGGCCAGGCTGATCCACGCTGCGACCGGGCGGACAAGGAGGAGGAACAGCACCGCCACGAGAATCTCCTGCCAGCGGAGGCCCTCCAGCATCCCGCGGGCAACGGCGCCGCCCAGCAGGACGAGGATGACGACAGTCAGAAGCCTTTCGAGCTGCTCGATATAGCTGTGAAGCACCCCGTGGTAGCCGTGCGTATGCTCCGCCGTCCGGATGGTCACGGCGCAGACGAACACGGCGATGAAGCCGTACCCCTCGGCAAGTTCGGTGAGGCCATAGGTCAGGAAGGTCGCGGCGAGCGCAACGAAGCCCTCCGAATAGTTGGCCAGCCTGACGCTCTCGCTGCGGGCCGAGAAGAAGATCCGGCCCAGCAGCTTGCCCATGCCGAAGCCGAAGAGGCAGCCGATCCCGAGGCGCCAGACGACGTCGACCGCGAACCACTCGGGGAACCATGCCGATGGGGCGGACCCGACGAGGCTGAGCGCGATCGCAAGGTAGACGAACGGGAATGCGAGGCCGTCATTGAGCCCGGCTTCCGAGGTCAGCCCGAAGCGTACCTCGTCCTCGCCTTCAAGGTCCTCTTCGGTTTCCGAGGGCTCGCCCACCTGGACCTCCGAGGCAAGCACCGGATCGGTCGGCGCGAGCGCCGCTGCGACGAGCAGGGCCGAGGCGAGTCCAAGCCCCAGCACCCACAGGCCCAGGAACATGAGGAGCACGATGCACACCGGCATTGCGATGCCCAACAGGCGCCACGTCGTACCCCAGCGCTTCCGGCCCACCCGGCGGTCGAGGGCGAGCCCTGCACCCATGAGGGAGATGATGACGCAGACCTCGGCGAGGTGGGTCGTGAAGTCGCCGTACTTGATCGGGTCGGGATCGGGGAGGTTGTCGATCAGCGAAAAGGTGAGCACTCCCGCGCCAAGGAACACCATCGGCATTGAAACCGGAGCGCGCATCAGCAGGCGGGGCAGCAGTGCCGCCGCGAAAACCGCAAGCCCTGCCGCGGCATAAATGAAACTTGGTGCTTCGAACACCGGCAACCCTTCGTCGGAGGAGTGAAAACGGCCCCATTCGTAGGTTACGTGCTGGCCGCTGTCCGGAGGAATCAAAAGCCTCCAACGGCCGCGGAACGCAACAATCGCTTGTAGCGGAAACCCCTCCATGCCGGGCCAGGGCGGGCGCGCCAGCGTGAGAGCATGAAAGTATGCCCACTTCCCCCCTGCCCCTGGTCGATGTCACGGACATCATCCGCGTCGTGGGCGGAGCCGCTTTCCAACGGGGCCAGATCTACGCCAAGGACGGCGCCGTGACGTCGGTGGCCTGGGACGCCGGGGCGAAGATCCTCACCGGGCGGGTGCGCGGTGGAAGTCCGGCGGAATACCGCACGAAGCTTCGCCTCGGGCTGAAGGGCGACGGTCGTTTCCGACCCTTGGAGAGCCACTGCAGCTGCCCGGTTGGGGGCAGCTGCAAGCACGTCGCGGCGACAGCACTCCAAAGCAACACCGAGCACCTCCTCGCCAACCACGAGCCCGCTGCCGTGCCCTCGACCCGCCGGCCCGCCGGCTGGCAGGCATCACTGACCGACCTGCTTGAACCGGCCGGACCCGAAACGCCTCCAACCCCCGCGCCCACCCCGCTTGCGCTCCAGTTCGAGGTGCGCACCCCCGAAGTCGCAGTGCAGCGCTGGGGATCGGCAGCCGACCGGCAGGGCCTGCGGACGCTCAACTCGCGGCTTGGGGTCAGGCCCGTCAGCCAAAACAGCAAGGGCAAGTGGGTCAAGAACAGCCTGTCCTGGGGCAACATCAGCTATCAGACCTACGGCCTGAAGCTCGACCCCGACCAGCACCGCTGGTTCTCCCAGTTCCCCGCCCTGCACCGCGGCACCGGCGTCAACTATTTCGGCAACAACGACTCATGGCTCTACCTCGACGAGTTCAGCAACCCGCTGCTCTGGCAGCTGCTGGAGGAGGCCGAACGGCTGGGCATCGAGTTCGTCGGAACGAAAAAGGCCGTGACGATCAAGCTGGGCCGCCGGGCGGTGCTCTCCCTCGACGCCACGGCCGCCGGTGAAGGAGACCTGCAGTTGAACCCGCGGCTCGAGATCGACGGCGTTGAACACCCGGCCGAAACCGCGCACGTCATCGCGAACCACGGTATCTACACCGTCTCCCCAAACTCCGTCATCACCCTCGCCTCCGCCGGAAAGCTCAGCGGCCAGCACATCGACCTGCTGCAGCGGGCCCGCCCGGTGGTCGTGCCGGCCGCCGAGACCCCGGAGTTCCTCGAGGAGTACTACCCGAGGCTTCGCCGCTCCCTGCGGATCGCCAGCAGCGACGAAAGCGTTGACCTGCCCGAGGTGCAGCCGCCGGTCCTCCTGCTCACCGCGGCATACCGGTCCGACGGTGCGGTGGCCCTGTCCTGGGAGTTCAAGTACAGCATCGGGGCGGCGGTGCACCGCCGTCCCCTTCAGAGCGACGACGTCGATGGGTTCCGCGACGCCGACGCCGAAGAGGCGCTGGTCAGCGAAGCGGCGTCCGTCCTGGGGCCGCTGCCGCTGAAGTCAACGACCCTCGAGGAGATGCTCGCCGTCGAGTTCTCCGAGGACGTGCTGCCCCGGCTGGAGGAGCTCAAGGGTGTTGAAGTCGAGATTGTCGGCGTGAAACCGCTCTACCAGGAGCTCACCGAGGCGCCGCAGCTGACAATCTCCACAGTTGAGACCGACAACCGGGACTGGTTCGACCTCGGCGTCATGGTCACGGTCAGTGGCCGGAAAATCCCCTTCGACTCGATCTTCCGTGCCCTCGCCCAGGGCCGGAAGAAGCTCAAGCTGGTCGACAACAGCTACCTTTCACTCGACCAGCCCGTCTTCGAGCAGCTGCGCGAGCTCATCGAGGAAGCCCGGGACCTCAGCGAATGGGAGACGGGCTTCCAGATCAGCCGCTACCAGGCCGGCCTGTGGGCCGAGTTCGAGGACCTCGCCGACGAGACCGAGCAGGCATCGGCCTGGCGCGACGCAGTCGCCGGGCTCCTCGACCTGCCCAACCTCGAACCCGTCGAGGTGCCCCCCGGCGTCGCGGCGGAGCTTCGGCCGTACCAGCAGGAGGGGTTCAACTGGCTGGCGTTCCTGTGGCGCACCCAGCTGGGAGGGGTCCTCGCCGACGACATGGGACTGGGCAAGACGCTCCAGGCCCTCGCGCTGATCGAGCACGCACGCAGCACTTCCGAGCCAGGCCGTCCCTTCCTCGTCGTCGCACCCACCTCGGTGGTTCCGAACTGGATCAATGAAACGCACCGGTTCACGCCCGGACTGAAGGTGGTCGGGATCACCGACACCCAGGGTGCGTCGGGGATTCCGGTGGCGGAGCAGATCCGCGGCGCCGACGTCGTCATCACCTCCTACACCCTCTTCCGGCTCGACCTTCCCGCCTACCAGGACCTCGAGTGGGCCGGACTGATCCTCGATGAGGCGCAGTTCGTGAAGAACCGGACGTCGAAGATCCACCAGGCCGCAAAGGACTTCGACACCCCGTTCAAGCTGGCGATCACCGGAACGCCGATGGAGAACAACCTCATGGAGCTGTGGGCGATGTTCAACATCGTGGCGCCCGGGCTCTTCCCGTCGGCCCGGAAGTTCACCGAGGATTACCGCACACCGATCGAGAAAACCGGCGACAACCGTCCGCTTGCCCGGCTGCGGCGCCGGATACGGCCGCTCATGATGCGGCGCACCAAGGAGGCCGTCGCCTCCGACCTGCCCCCGAAGCAGGAACAGGTGCTCGAGGTTGAGCTCTCCCCGGAGCACCGCCACATCTACTCGACCTACCTGCAGCGCGAACGCCAGAAGCTGCTTGGACTGATCGAAGACATGAACAGCAACCGGATGATCGTCTTCAGGTCACTGACCCTGCTGCGCATGCTGAGCCTCGACGCGTCCCTTGTCGATCCCGAGCACGAGGGAGTACCGTCGGCCAAGCTCGAACTGCTCCTCGAGCAGCTCGAGGACGTGCTGGCCGAGGGTCACCGCGCCCTGGTGTTCAGCCAGTTCACCTCCTACCTGAAAAAGGCGGCAGCCCAGCTTGAGGCCCGCGGCATCGACTATGCCTACCTCGACGGGTCGACGCGCAGCCGCGGAGAGGTGATCGATTCCTTCAAGGAGGGCAAGGCTCCGGTCTTCCTGATCAGCCTCAAGGCCGGTGGGTTCGGCCTGAACCTGACCGAGGCGGACTACTGCTTCCTCCTCGACCCCTGGTGGAACCCAGCCACCGAGGCACAGGCCGTGGACCGCACCCACCGCATCGGACAGACGAAGAACGTGATGGTGTACCGGATGGTCTCCAAGGGCACCATCGAGGAGAAGGTCATGAAGCTCAAAGAGCAGAAGGCCCGGCTATTCACCTCGGTCATGGACGACGACGCGGTCTTCAGTTCCGCGCTCACCGCCGACGACATCCGGGGCCTGCTGGAGGCCTGAGGAGTTGCCTCAGGTTCCGTTGGTGTGCGGGCCGGCGTCGAGGACGGCCGCGAAGTCCGCCGGGCGGGCGGCGATCCACCAATGGCCCCCCTCAACGTGTTCAACGGTCAGCTCACCCACCTGCTCCTCGAGCCCAGCAGTGAGCGACGGCGAGAGGAAGGGGTCGCGGAGCGGGACGACGACGTGGACCGGCACATTGATGCGCCCGGGGGCCCGCCGCGCGGAAAAAAGCGTTCGGCGGTACAGGACGAGCCCGCGGGCCGGGTTCTCGCCGATGCTTCGGCCGGACAGATCCTCGTAGCGCGGACCCAGGTAGCGCCGCCACACCGCCTCCGGGAGCAGGGGAAGCTGGAAGGCGGCCACGTAGGAGCTTCGCAGCAGCTGGCCGGCAAGGCGGGGCCAGCTCCCGGGCCGGCGTGCGCTGCCGCGGATCCACCGCCGGAAGTGAAGCAGATCCGGCCCGGAGACACTCGTGAACCGTGAAAACACCCCCGCCCGCGGGTCCCGCAGCGCAGCCCAGGCCTGGATCGATCCCCAGTCGTGGCCCACAAGGTGCACCTGGGCAAGTCCGGTTGTCTCGATCACCGCGAACAGGTCATCGACGAGCGTTGAAAGCAGGAAGGCGCCCGGTCCGCCGCCGGCTACTGACTGGCCGGCAACCCTCGTGTCATAGGTGACGATCGTGAAGGTCGAGGCGAGCCGGCGGATCACCGGGAGGAACACCCGGTGATCATCGGGGTAGCCGTGGACCAGCAGCAGTGCGGGGACTCCGGGTGCGGGAGTGCGCCCGAATTCGAAGACGGCGAGCTGCGCGCCGGAGGAGGAAACGGTTCGTCGTCGGCCGCCCAGCTCGCCGAAGTCGGGTTCGGCCGGGGATCTGGCGCCGCTGCCCGTTGAGGGAGGGATTTCCGCGTTGCTGTCCATAGCCCCGGACCCTACCGCGGGTGTGCCCCGCGCGGGGGGGAAACTCGGCGGGAACCGGAGCGTGCCGCCAATGAGACGCCCGATGCGGTGGCAGACCGCCCGGGCGAACTCAGTGTCGTGGGTGGCCAGCACTGCCCCTCCCCCGGCAGCTGCATGGTCGGCGAGGACCCGGGCCAACAGGTTCCGCCCCCGTTCGTCGAGACCGGCCGTCGGCTCGTCGAGCACCCACAGCACCGGACCCGTGGCGATCAGGGAAGCGAGCGCGACGAGGCGCCGTTCAACGAAGCCGAGCTCGTAGGGATGGGACTGGGCGCGGTTCTCCAGGCCCACGGCCTCGAGTGCGGCATGCGCGGCGGTCTGCGCAGCCTCCCGCGAGGACCCGGCGGCCGATGGTCCGTAGGCCACCTCGCGCAGGACCGTCCGTTCGAAGAGCTGCTGGTCCGTGTCCTGGAAGAGGTAGCCGGCGGTGCGCGCGGGCTCACCGACGCTGCGCCCCCCAAGCTCTCCCCCGGCCAGGCGCACCGATCCGGCCGACGGGCGGAGCAGCCCATTGAAATGCTTGAGCAGCGTCGACTTCCCCGAGCCGTTGGCCCCGGTGAGGGCAATGATTTCACCGGGAAACACGGTGAGGTCGACGCCGTGCAGTCCGGCGGGAGGTTCTCCCGAGGGCTGCGGATAGGTGAAATGGACCCGGCTCAGCTGGGCCAGCGGGATTCGCTCAGCGATTGGCTTGGGATGAGGGGCGGGAACGAAGCGGGGAGGCTCGCCTTCGGTGCCAATGCCGTGGCGTGCCAGGTCGGCGTCCCGGGCCTCGGCGAGCGATCCGCTGAAGACCTGCCGTCCGCCGTCGAGCGCCAGGATCCGGGTGCCCGGCGGAGCATCCTGCGGGAGCAGCGGCTGGAGGAGCACCACACCGGTCCCCGCATCCCGCAGTCCGTCAAGGACGGCGGCAACCTCACGGGCCGCCTCCGGGTCGAGGCCTTGGTAGGGTTCGTCGAGCACGAGGATGCCGGGGCGCGCGGCAACGGCCCCGGCGATCACTGTCCGCCGCAGCTGGCCTCCGGAGAGCCTGCGCGGGTCCCGGTCAAGGAGTCCGGTGAGGCCGAGGTCCCCGGCCACAGCGGCAACGGTTTCCCGAAGCCGGTCCACCGGCACGCCGTGATTGGCGGGCCCGAAGGCGATTTCCTCACCGACCGTCGCGGACATCAGGGAGAGCTGGCTCCACGCCGACTGGGCGACGAACCCCACCCGGGCGCTCCACGCCGCCGGGTCGATCCGGGGGTCGTCGTCGGTGCCGGAGAAGTCGAGCCGCTGGCCGTCGAGCGCCAGGGTGCCCCGGAAAACGGATCCGGCGTCCCTGCCGGTCTGGCCGGCGAGCAGGTGGGCGAGCGTCGTCTTGCCCGAGCCCGACGCACCGACGACGACCACGAGTTCGCCGGGTGCGACGTCGAGGGCGGTGCCGCGCAGTGCAGCACCCTTCCTCCCCTGCCCGGTTCCGGCGGGCGCGTCCGGACCCTGCCGGGGGAAATGCGGCCCCTCGTCGGGGGAATCATCGTAGGCGAAAACCTCGCAGTGCAGGCTTATCACTTCAGGCTCCCCCGGCAAGCCACAGCACCGAGAAGACAAGGACGGCACCGGTCATCCCCCAGCGTGCTGCGGCCTGCGCGCGGGTGTCGGTGTCGGGGCGGTAGCTGGTGCGGGCTCCGGTGGCGGAGAACCCCCGGGCCTCGAGCATGCGCGCGCGTTCGGCCGCCTCGACAAGCAGGCCCAGCACCAGGGGAACGGTGACCATGAGCAACCCTCGAAGCCGCGAGATGAGGCCTCCGCGCACCACAAGGCCGCGGGCCTGCTGTGCCTGGGTGATCGCACGGGCCCGTTCGGCCACCTGCGGCAGCAGGCCGAGCGCCGAGCCGAGGAGGAAGACGAGCTTCCGGTTCCAGCCCTTGGAGGTCATCGCGGAGATCAGTTCGGGGATGCTCACGGTGCTTGCCGCAGTGAGCAGGGCACCGGCAAGCACCGCCAGGCGCAGGCCCATCGAACCGGCGAAGGAAAGCCCCTCGGCGGTCACCCGGGCAGGACCCCACTGCGCCAGCACGGTCGACCCCTCGGGGAAGAACAACCCATGGAGCACCAGTGACGAGGCAAGGAGCGGCCCCGCCACGACGGCCAGCGCCGTTCCGAGCTTCCGGGGCGCCCCGGAGAGGAGCACCGCAGGGAGGATGACGGCCACGAGCACCGCCAGGGAGAACTGCCAGCGGTTGATGACGAGGACCAGGACGACGAGCAGCGCCGCCGCCAGCAGTTCGGTGAACGGATGGAAGACCCGGCGCCGGGGCAAGGCGTTACCGGCCGGCGTGCGCCGTGCCTGCGAGCACGGCGTGGCGGCGCAGGAACGGGAACTGGCTGCGGGTCCGCCGCGGCAGGGAGTAGACGATGAGCGCGACAAGCGTGAACACGATCAGCTTGTCGATTGTGTCGGAGGTGAGCCCCTGCTTGGTCGCCGCCACGAGCAGTGAATCGCCAACCGCCCTGAACGCAGCAACGATGGCGTTGGTCCCCACGCTTCCGGCGGCACCAAACAGGAAGGCGGCCACGGGAGCTGCGACAAGCCCGCCGATCGCCCCGACGACGAGACCGGCCAGGGGCGCGAGGTAGACGCGCCGGAACATCCCGTACTGCGCGGCGAGGCCGGCGAGCAGGCCGATCAGGGCCGCCCCTGCGGCGAAGGGAAGCGCAAGGGGATTGAACAGCCCCCAGATGGCGTTGCTGAGCGCGCCCGTTGCGGCGCCCGCGGCGGGTCCGGCCAGGACGGCGACGAGCACCGTTCCAATCGCGTCGAGGTAGATCTGCAGCCCAAGGCTTCCGGCGGTCTGGCCGATCGCGATATTGAGCGCGATGCCAAGGGGCATGATCACGAGGGTGTTGGTGCTCAGCGTCGGCACGATTCCGGCAACGAGGAGCGCTCCTCCGCCGAGGAAGCCTAGGAGGCAGATCAGGGCGGCGGCGCTGCCGGTGCCACCGGCGACCTCGGAGGGCTGGGCCAGCACAAGGTAGAGGTAGGTCGCGGCGATCAGCACCGCTCCGGCGGCGGTCAGGAGGCGGCGGTGCGCGGAGGAGCCGCGCGAAGCGGGAAGGATCAGGGGTGAACTCATGGCAGTCCTCATTAGCGCGGGAAAGGCTTGGGAGTGCACCTCATGTCACCTCGGCGCGGGCCCGCGGCAGTGCGGGCAGTTAGTAAGTGTACCCGCGCATCGGCTCCCGTTCAGCCCCGCGACCTGGCGAGGGCCCCGACGCGGCGGACGAGCAGATCGAAGCATTCCTCGGGATTGTTGGTTCGGACCACGCGCGCATTCGGCGGTTGCTTCCAGAACCCGGCGAAATCCCCAACCGTCTGCCCCCGGGTGAGGGTGGAGGAGGTTTCGACGTCGACCGTTGCGGTGCGCGCGCTGAAGGAGGCTTCACCGGTGGCAACCATCGCCGCGAACAGGTCATGGAGGTGGGCGAGATAGCCCTGGTCGTAGCGGCGGTGGAATTCCATGTAGAACCGCAGCGCATCCGAGACCCAGGCGATCATCCGGTTTGAATTGGAGCTGCGCAGCCCTTCGGCGTCTTCGGCGCTGAGCACCTCCGGTCCGGCGCCCGCCGCGCGAGAGAGACGGTCGATATGTTCGGGGAGGCATTCGATGCGTTCGGTTGATTCGAGCGCGCAGACGATCGGCAGCTTCTCGGCCGGCAGCCCGCGGTAGGCGGCGAAGACTTCGCGCGCCGCGTGCGGATCGACCGAAACATTCCACTCCGCCACCGGCGTCGTGTTTCCGGGGTAGTTGAATGCCCCGCCCATGATGACGAGCCCGCGCAGCAGCGAGGGAAGTTCCGGTTCGGCGCGCAGCGTCAGGGCGAAATTGGTGAGCGGCCCGGTGATCAGGCCGGTGATCTGGCCCGGGTTGGCCCGTGCCGCCTCGACCCACACCTCGACGGCGTGCCTGTCCGAGACGCTGGCGGCGGCCGGCGGCACGACGGCGTAGCCCACGCCGTAGTCGCCGTGGGTCTCCTCGGTGGTCACCAGCGGTACCTGCAGGGGCACTTCGCTGCCGATCGCGACCTCCACCCCTTCGACGCCGGCAAGCTCGAGCAGGGCAAGGTTGTTCGCGGCAACCTGGGCGGCTGGGACGTTGCCCGCGGTGCAGGTGATCGCTTCGATCCGCACCCCGGGCGCGGCCAGGAGGTAGAGCAGGGCGATCGCGTCGTCGATTCCGGTATCCACGTCGAGCAGCAGCCTGGATTGGGGGTCCACGGCGCTACCCGGCTGCCGTGGTGCGCAGCAGGCGCAGGCGCAGCGTCCGCGCAGTTTCCATGTGGGTGCGGGCAATCCGTCGGGCGTCGTCGACCCTGCGGTCCGCCACCGCCGACACCAGGGCGGCGTGCTCGTCGAGGGACTCCTGCCAGCGGTTGTCGACCGAAAGCGTTGAACGCGGCGTATGGATCAGGTGGGTGGACAACCGTGCCAGCAGGTCGGTCAGCACCGGATTGTGGGTTGCCGCCCACACCGCCAGATGGAACTCCTGGTTGTACGTGATCTTCGTGCGGTCATCGGGATCGTTCGCCGCACGGTCACGCTCCAGAAGCGCTTCAAGGCGCATCAGCTCCGCCGCTCCGCGGCTGAGCGCCGCCTGCCCGGCGGCTTCCTCCTCGAGCATGACCCGCAGGTCGTAGATCTGGATGACTTCCTGCGGGTCGATCTGCGGAACCTGGAGCCCGCGGGCCGCACGCTCCAGGAGGCGCTCATGCTGCAACCGGCTGAGCGCCTCCCGGACCGGAGTACGGGAAACACCGAAGCGTTCGGAAATCACCACTTCGCGCAAAGCGGTGCCCGGGGGGTGGACCCCTGCAAGGATCTCCCCCCGAAGCACCCGAAAGATGGCTTCACCGTCCACCCGCGTGGACGCGTCCATTGACTCGGCCACGGTGCTGGGTCAGCCCACCAGTTGACGAAGCACGTACTGCAGGATGCCGCCGTTGCGGTAGTAGTCCGCTTCACCCGGAGTGTCGATGCGCAGGACGGCGTCGATGGTGATCGGCTGTCCTCCGTCGGCCGGAGTTGCCGTCACCTTGACCGTGCGCGGTGTCCTGCCCTCGTTCAGCTCGGTGACGCCCTCGACCGCGAACGTTTCAGTGCCGGTCAGGCCGAGGCTCTGGGCGGTTGCCCCTTCCGGGTACTGCAGGGGCAGCACCCCCATGCCGATCAGGTTGGAGCGGTGGATGCGCTCGTAGCTTTCGGCGATCACAGCACGCACCCCCAGCAGCGCGGTTCCCTTCGCAGCCCAGTCACGGGAGGACCCGGAGCCGTATTCCTTACCGGCCAGCACGACAAGGGGAATGCCCGCCTTCCGGTAGTTCTCCGCCGCGTCGTACACTGCCGCCTGCGGCGCGTCGGGCTGGCTGAAGTCACGCGTGAAGCCGCCTTCGACGCCGTCGAGCAGCTGGTTCTTGATGCGGATGTTCGCGAACGTGCCGCGGATCATCACCTCGTGGTTGCCACGGCGCGAGCCGTAGGAGTTGAAGTCCTTGCGCTGGACCCCGTGCTCAAGGAGGTAACGGCCCGCGGGCGTGTCTGACTTGAAGGAGCCGGCGGGGCTGATGTGGTCGGTGGTGACCGAGTCGCCGAGCTTGAGCAAAACGCGGGCGCCCTCGATGTTCTTCACGGGCTCGGCCTCGAGGGTCATTCCCTCGAAGTATGGCGGCTTCCGCACGTACGTGGACTCGGGATCCCACGCGAACGTTGCGCCGGCGGGCGTCGGAAGTGACTTCCAGCGCTCGTCACCCTCGAAGATCGTGCCGTAGCTCGAGGTGAACATCTCCTCGTTGATCGAGGAGTCGATGACGGACTGCACCTCGACGGGGTTGGGCCAGATGTCCTTGAGGAACACGTCGTTGCCGTCGCTGTCCTGGCCCAGGGGCTGGTTGTCGAAGTCGAAGTCCATTGTGCCGGCCAGGGCGTAGGCGACTACCAGCGGCGGGGAGGCCAGGTAGTTCATCTTGACGTCAGGGTTGATGCGGCCTTCGAAGTTCCGGTTGCCCGAGAGGACGGCCGTCACGGCGAGGTCGTTGTCCTGGATGGCCTTGGCGATCTCATCCTCGAGCGGACCGGAGTTGCCGATGCAGGTGGCGCAGCCGTATCCGACGATGAAGAAGCCCAGCTTCTCAAGGTAGGGGATGAGGCCCGACTTCTCGTAGTAGTCGGTGACGACCTTCGAGCCCGGTGCGACCGAAGTCTTCACCCACGGCTTCGAAGTGAGGCCCTTCTCGACGGCGTTGCGTGCCAGCACGGCGGCGGCGAGCATGACGGAAGGGTTTGAGGTGTTGGTGCAGGAGGTGATCGAGGCGATGCTTACCGCACCGTGGTCGAGCTCGAACTCGCGCCCGTCCTTCATTGCGACGTTGACCTTCTTGGAAGGCCGTGTCGCCTGGTCCGCCCCGGCGTGCACGGTTTCCCGCGGCTTGGCGTTCTCGTCTACGTGGGTGCCCCCTGCGGTGAAGCTCGGCGAATCGGAGGCCGGGAAGCTGAATTCCGAGGCTTCGTCGACGGTTCCCGCCGGCGATTCGGCAAGGTGCGGGTCGTCCGAGTAGTGGCTCAGGTCCTCACGGAACTGGCTCTTCGACTCCGTCAACGCGACACGGTCCTGCGGACGCTTCGGACCGGCGATCGAGGGAACGACGGTCGAGAGGTCGAGTTCGAGGTACTCGGAGAACTGGATGTCCTTCGACGGGTCGTGCCACAGCCCTTGTTCCTTGGCGTAGGCCTCAACCAGCGCCACGTTCTCGGCGGGACGCCCGGTCAGGCGCAGGTAGTCGAGGGTCACCTCGTCGATGGGGAACATTGCCGCGGTTGAGCCGAACTCCGGGCTCATGTTGCCGATCGTTGCGCGGTTGGCCAGCGGCACCTCGGCAACGCCTTCACCGTAGAACTCGACGAACTTGCCCACCACGCCGTGCTGGCGGAGCATCTCGGTGATCGTGAGCACGACGTCGGTGGCCGTTGCCCCGGCCGGGATCGAGCCGGACAGCTTGAATCCGACGACCCGGGGGATCAGCATCGACACCGGCTGGCCGAGCATTGCGGCCTCGGCCTCGATCCCGCCGACACCCCAGCCGAGCACGCCAAGGCCGTTGACCATCGTGGTGTGTGAATCGGTGCCCACGCAGGTGTCGGGGTATGCCCGCAGCACGGTTGTTCCATTGCTTTCGACCTCGCGGGTCATCACTGTGCGGGCCAGGTATTCGAGGTTCACCTGGTGCACGATGCCCATGCCCGGGGGAACAACCTTGAAGTCATCGAACGCGGTCTGGCCCCAGCGCAGGAACTGGTAGCGCTCACCGTTGCGCTCGTACTCGATTTCCATGTTGCGCTCCAACGCTCCGGCGTTGCCGAAGACGTCGATCTGCACGGAGTGGTCAATGACCATCTCCGCCGGCGCCAGGGGGTTCACCCGCTTGGGGTCGCCGCCGAGGTCCGCAACCGCTTCACGCATCGTGGCCAGGTCGACAACGCAGGGAACGCCGGTGAAGTCCTGCATGATGACGCGGGCCGGCGTGAACTGGATCTCCGTGTCCGGCTGTGCGTCCGGGTTCCATCCGGCGAGAGCGCGGACGTGATCGGCGGTGATGTTCGCGCCGTCCTCTGTTCGCAGGAGGTTTTCCAGCAGCACCTTGAGGCTGAAGGGGAGCTTCTCCGCACCCTCAACAGCATCCAGCCGAAAAATCTCGTACGACTTACCGGCGACATCGAGTACGCCCTTTGAGCCAAATGAATCCGCGGCAGTCATAACCTTCGCTCCTTAGCTTGAAAACAAGTTTTGCCCCTAGTCTAGTACCCGGTTTCGCTCACTGTATACATTGGTACACACGAGGCGGGTATCGTGGCGGGACGGGCCGGTCGGAGGGGGGGCGTAGGCCTTGGGTGCGACGGCCCCGAAGGCGGGGCCGCCTTCCCCGGCGGGCTAGATCGAGGCGCCGTTCCCCGCCGCGGTTCCCCGGGCGGCGGAGGCGGAGACACCGCGCAGGAACGCATCAGGAGCCTCGATGTCGCCCCTGCTCTGGTCGACAACCGGTCCGGTTCCGGCGATCTCGCGCATCAATTCAATTCCCGCGATTGCGTCCTGTTTCGTCGCATAGAAAGCGGAAACGGCAACCAGTGAACCATCCGGGGCGGTGAGCTTCACTCGGTAGCCGTCATCATGGGCGTCAACCAGTTTGAAATAACCAGCCATCGTCTTACCTCCTTGTAAGGGGCATTTTCCTCAAATGCGGTGCTTAATCATAAGCATACTTACTGGATTGTGGATCACCCAGTCCGCGGAGCCTAGGATCGATGCATGGCCGACACCGTCAGCCGCGAACAGCGCAGCCTCAACATGTCCCGGATCCGGGGCAGGAACACTCGGCCGGAGCTTGCCGTGCGTCGTGCGCTCCACCGGGCGGGCTACCGGTACAGGCTCCACGGCTCGTTCGCCGGGACATTCCTGCCGGGAAAGCCGGACCTCGTTTTTGCGGGCCGCCGCAAGGTGATTTTCGTCAACGGGTGCTTCTGGCACTCCCATTCGTGCCGCGCCGGGCAGCGGGCACCGTCAACGAATGCCGAGTTCTGGGCTCAGAAGCGGGCCCGCACTGTTGAACGGGACAGCGCGCAGGTCGCCCTCCTGCAGGAGATGGGATGGGAAGTGATGGTGGTGTGGGAGTGCCGGTTGAAGGAGCCGGCGTCAATACTTGAACAGGAGCTCGCGGCGTTCCTCGGCCCGTAGCGCCGCCTGGCCACCGACCGCGGGCCCGACGAAGGGAAGACTTATTGTGAGCAGTGGCATTGGAGCAGCAGGCGACGGAACCGAAGCCGTCCGCCCGGAGAAGGCCGACGCGCCGGTGAAGGACCCCGCGAACGGGGACGGAGAAGACAACCTCAGCGGCGCGGGAAGCGGACAGCCGACGCCGGACCGGCGCGGTTCGGCCCTTGAGCCCGGCGCAGGGCAGTCCGGGGCCGACGCGGCGAACATCCGGGAGCAGCAGGGCACTTCCGGCGGCGGAATGGTTCCGCCGAGCTTCACGGGAGAAGACGGGCCTGAGGACGCGGCGGATTCCGCGGGCGAACCCGGCCAGGACTCCGGGGACGACCGGGGGTGAACCGGCACCCGGGGCTGAACCGGCTCCCGAATCACCGGCCCCATGGGCGCCGCTCCTCGGACTACCCCTGACTCGAACTATCCCTAACTCCAACTACACAGCTCAGCGGCCCCGGTTGGCGAGCGCGGCAACGAGGGAGTCAGGGGCGGTGCGCGCCACAGCGGAAAGCACCTTGTACCGCTTGCTTGGGATTGATACGGCCTTGCCCGCGGCCGCGTCACGCAGTGCCTCCGAGACCACCTGGCCTGGTTCGAGCCACATCCACTGCGGAACCGAGGCCTTGTCAACGCCCATGCGGTCGTGGAATTCGGTGTGGACGAACCCGGGGCACACCGCGGTGACGGCTATTCCCTCCTTCCGGTAGGCGATATTGGCCCACCGGCTGAAGCTGATCATGGCCGCTTTCGCCGCACCGTAGGTATCCCGCGGGGTGAAACCGGCAACGCTCGCAACATTGATGACGCGACCGCTCCCCCGGCGCCGCATCCCCTGGAGAGCAGCGTGCATCAGCGCGATGGGCACCTCGACGTGGATTTTCAGGTGGCGCAGTTCGTCGTTGAGCGCGTTGTCGGCGAACGGCTTCTGCAGTCCGTAGCCCGCGTTGTTCACCAACGCCGTCACCGGAACCTCGGACGCCGAAAGACGGGCGATCACCCGATCCCGGCCGCCGTCGTCCAAGAGGTCCGCCGCAAGCGTCTCCACTTCAACACCGTGGGTGCCCCGAAGCGCCTTTGCGCTCTCATCGAGGCGCGCCGCGTCCCGTGCAACGAGGATGAGGTTCGATCCGCGGGCTGCAAGCTGCTTCGCGAATTCGGCCCCGAGGCCGGCACTGGCGCCGGTGATCAAAACAGTCTCAGTCATGGCTCCCACCCTGCCCTTTCCTGCAACGCCCTTGCAACCTTCAATCCGCTACGGTCGGACGGAGCTCCGCCTCACGGCCGAGCAGTGGAAGGGCGCATGGAGGAGCTCAGCGAGGAGGATCCGGTCAACGAGGACCGGACCGACTGTTACTGAAAGGGAAACCCATGCCTGGAAACAAAGCTGTTGCCTATAAGGCTCCCGGTGAGGTCGAGGTCATCGACATCGACTACCCCACCTTCGAGCTCAAGGACGGCCCGGGGGTTAATCCGGCAAACGTCGGGCGGCAGGTGCAACACGGAGTCATCCTCAAGACCGTAGCCACCAATATCTGCGGTTCGGACCAGCATATGGTCCGGGGCCGCACGACCGCGCCGGCCAATTTGGTGCTGGGTCACGAGATCACCGGCGAAGTGGTCGAGGTGGGCCGCGACGTCGAATTCATCAAGGAGGGCGACATCGTTTCGGTCCCCTTCAACATCGCCTGTGGCCGCTGCCGCAACTGCAAGGAGCGGAAGACCGGCATCTGCCTCAACGTCAACCCCGATCGCCCCGGAAGCGCCTACGGTTACGTGGACATGGGCGGCTGGGTGGGAGGCCAGGCGGAGTACGTCCTGGTGCCCTATGCGGACTGGAATGTGCTGAAGTTCCCGGACCGGGATCAGGCGCTTGAGAAAATCCTCGACCTGACGATGCTCTCGGACATCTTCCCCACGGGATTCCATGGCGCCGTGTCGGCGGGTGTCGGCGTTGGATCGACGGTCTACGTGGCAGGGGCGGGTCCGGTCGGGCTTGCCGCTGCGGTGTCGGCCCAGCTCCTCGGCGCCGCCGTCGTGATTGTTGGCGACCTGAACGCCGACCGTCTCGAGCGGGCGCGCAGCTTCGGCTGTGAGACAGTCGATGTCTCGAAGGGCGATCCGAAGGACCAGATCGAGCAGCTCCTCGGCGTGCCCGAGGTCGACTGCGGCGTTGATGCCGTGGGCTTCGAAGCCCGGGGCCATGGTTCGGGGTCAAGCACGGAGGCGCCGGCGACGGTGCTCAACTCGCTGATGGACATCACGGCCGCGGGCGGAGCGCTGGGCATCCCGGGGCTCTACGTCACGGGCGACCCGGGCGGCATCGATGAGGCCGCCAAGGTTGGCTCGCTGTCGCTCAGCCTTGGCACCGGCTGGGCCAAGTCGCTGTCCTTCACCACCGGGCAGTGTCCGGTCATGAAGTACAACAGGGGCCTCATGATGGCGATCCTCCACGACAAGGTGAACATCGCCAAGGCCGTGAACGCGAAGGCGATCCCGCTTACTGACGCCCCGCGGGGTTACGAGGAGTTCGACGCGGGAGCCGCGACGAAGTACGTCCTCGATCCCAACGGCTACCTCGGTACGCAGCAGGCCAGCATGGCGGGCTCTGCCCAGCAGTAGGACGAGAACACACTGGAGGGCAGCATACGGGGCGGCACCCCGGCTGCTGCCCTCCGGCGTGTCCGCACCCTGCTTGGGGAGCATCAGCCGAACAGAGGAGCCCCAAGGCGGGTGCGCAGTAGATCCCTTTGGTCAGCACTGAGCCGCACGAGTTGGCCGGTGGCGGCCCGGGCGAAGGCAAGAACGGTAGCCGCTTTCACGCAGACCTCCCCGTTCAGGGGATCGCGGACGAGGTAGGACAGCGTGATGCTCGCGGGCTTCACCTCGCTCACCCAGACGTCGACGACCGCTGGAATGTTGCGGTACTCAAGGGCGGCTGTGTACCGGACCCTGTGTTCGACGACGAGCGCCTGGACGTCGGCGTCGAGCGCCGAGAAAAACTCAACCTGCGCGGTCTGCCCGGCAGCTCCGGTTCCTGCCGGCTGGCCGAACACCCCGACGCGGGCCTCCTCGAGGAGCCGGACCACCGAAACGTTATTGATGTGGCCGTAGGCGTCCATGTCGCCCCAGCGGAGGGGCACCTGGCAGGTAAGCGCGGCAGTGGGAGTTTCCATGCTCCCGTTCTACAGGAACCACACCGGGGCACGCGCTTCACTGACGCGAGGCAGGCGCGGAACCACCTCGATTCCGGCTGGCGGAGCCGCCCGCGAGCGGCCATTCTCGGCCGGTTCGAGGCCCCGCCGGAGGTCCGTCAAGGGCCCACCGCGGGCGAAGTGTTCCAGACCGGGCGGCAGACTTCCAGTTTTTTTCCGGTTTTTTCTAAAAGTCAATCACCGTTTCATCTCGATTTGGCAACGATCGAATTCTCGCCTAGCGTAGGGGTGTTCCCCGCTCTGGGGATCGATAAAGGCTGCCGGTTCCAAACCGCGCGGCTGCATATGCCCGGTACCGCCTCCACCGCATGCTGCTCGTCAGGCGGATACCGAACCATGACCTCTATTCAGTCAAGGTGAGCAGCGGTACAAAGACGTCCGGGGACGGAACGAGTGCAGGTGGCCTTTTGGAGCATCGTACCCTCATGAAGAACTCAAAAACGACTCTTAACGCGCGCCGTGGCCTTGCCGTCGTCGCCCTCGCAGGCCTTGGCCTCGGTGCTTCGGCTGGTGCGGCAAACGCCGCTCCCGCCAGCGACTGGGACGCCCTCGCCCAGTGCGAAAGTGGCGGAGACTGGGGAATCAACACCGGTAACGGCTACTCCGGAGGACTCCAGTTCTCCCCCTCCACCTGGGCCGCGTACGGTGGATCCGGCTCCGCAGCCGATGCCAGCCGCGAGCAGCAGATTGCCGTAGCCGAGCGCGTTCTCGAGGGTCAGGGCTGGGGCGCATGGCCCTCCTGCTCCTCGCAGCTCGGCCTGAACAGCTCGGCGAGCACCGGCGGAGCGGTTCCGGCTCCGGCACCCGTTTCGGTCCAGCAGGCTCCTGTCGCCCAGGTACCCGTCGTCGAAGTACCCGTCGTCGAAGCACCCGTTGTCGAGGCCCCCGTGGTTGAAGCACCCGTGACCCAGGCACCTGTCGCCGAGGCACCCGTTGCCCAGGCACCTGTCGTTGCTGCTGCAGTCAGCGGCGAGACCTACGTCATCCAGTCGGGCGATACGCTCAGCTCCATCGCCGCGAAGCTCGGCGTTGCAGGTGGCTGGGAAGCACTGTACGCGGCAAACGCCGACACGGTCATCCACGCCGACCTGATCTTCACCGGCGACGTTCTGCAGATCCCCGCCTAAGGATCACCGTCTCACAACGCATCTCCCGATGCCTGAAAAGGCCCCGCCTCGCTTTGAGGCAGGGCCTTTTTTCGGTTAACGCCCGGTGGGTGCCCGCCGCAGGGCCTATGGACTCGGACTGCTTGACGTATTAGGGTTGCGGCCATCCGCATGGCGCCGCCGCTGGATGGCGGCAATTCTCTCCAGGAGGACAAATGGCCGGTCACACGTATCGCATCACCGAAATCGTTGGAACCTCGCCGGACGGCACCGACGCCGCAGTGCGAAATGCAATAACCCGCGCATCGGCCACGCTTCACAATCTGGACTGGTTCGAGGTCACCGAGATACGTGGGCACCTGAGCGAGGGAAATGTCGCCGACTGGCAGGTCACCATGAAGGTCGGTTTCCGCCTCGACGACTAACAGCGGTTCGGCCGCAGGTCCAGCCGCCTGGCCGGAAGGCTCGGATGAGCCTGCCGGTTAGGTTCTGCGGGACGGAGGCAGGGACGGTGGCTGCCTGCGGCCGTGGAAAAAGGCCATCGCTGGGGCGGGCGGGCTCAGCGGGCCCGGCTGCTGAGCAGCGGAGCGGCAAGGCGCACCGGCTGCTCGGAAAGCCATGGCATGACCCAGGCGACGTCGGGCGTCTCGAGCGCCAACTGGCAGGTTGCGCAGTACTGCCCGTCCGTCAGGACCGTGCCGCAGTCTGCATGGAGGACCCTCATCGGCCCGGTTGCCGCTTCGGAGCGGGTGTTGGACTGACCCCAGTGCGCCAGGCTCTCCAGGACAAGGCGAAAGTCCGCTCCCGCCTGCGTCAGCCGGTAATGCTGCCTCGTCCTGGCGCCGTCCTCGTAGTCCTCCCGCACGAGCATGCCGTCCTCGACCAGCCGGGTCAGCCGGTTGGACAGGATGTTGTCCGCGATGCCCAGCTGCTTTTTGAACTGATCGAACCGCGTGTAGCCCAGGATGGCGTTGCGCAGGATCAACAGGGACCACCGGTCTCCAAGGATGCTTGCAGCGCGTCCGATGGAGCAGGGGCCGGTTCTCCAGTCGATCGATCCCACTTTTCCGCCCTCTCACTTGCAACTTGCAAGCATTTTAGTCGAAGCGGCCGGCCCGTGCCGCTGTGCCTCCCGGTGCCAGTCCGGCCAATCGTCCTCCCTGAAGCCGCGCCCAGCCGCGCACAGGCGGGGGTACACAGCGTCGAGATGCCCAGCGAACCGGCCCCGGCGATCCCCGCTGTGTTGACGATCGGGGTGTCAGCGGAGGTGCGGACGGCCGCGGTGATGGAATCCTCATCGCCGGTGCCGACCCACAGGATGGCTCAGGTGGTGGAGCCCGCCTCGGCTCCGGAGGCCACGGCCGGCGCAGCCGGGTGCGCCTTCGGTGTGCGCGAAGCGCGGGCGAGGTGGATCCGCAGGGCGGTGGTGGCGGCAAGGGAGGCAGCCGCCAGGCCGATGAGGATGGGGGCCAGGATCCGTATCGCGCCATCAAGGCCGACGGATGCCGAGGCGAGCCCTGCACCAAGCGCCGTGCCACCGAGGAACAGGTAGGCGACGAGAAGCACTGCCGAGAGCATCTGGCCGCGGAGGTGGGCCGGCGCGTTCATTGCCGCAAGCCCGATGCCGCCCGCGCCGGCGAGTCCATAGGCGCTGCCGCCGGCAAGCGAGGCGGCGATGAACAGCGTAAAGGACTGGGACTGGGCAGATGCGGCGAGGAGCACCGCCATAACGATGGTCAAGGCGCTGCCAAGGAGAATCGAGGTGGTGGGGTCGATTTTGCCGGCGAGGTACGCGCCGACGACGCCGAGGACGTAGGAGATTGACAGCACAGCTCCGATGACCAGGATGTCTGAGGCGCCGGTGACATCACGGGCGATGAGCGCGCCGAGCGAGAGGAACAGGGATCCTTCACCGAATCCGACCGCCGAGGAAAGGGCGGCAACCGCATAGATTCCGGCCAGGTGGCGGGGAACGCGCACGCCGGCCGGACGCCAGGCCTTCCGCGCGGTGCCGGCGGGCCGGGTGTGGGCCGGGAGGAAGAGCGCGAGGGCGAGGCTGACGAGCACCATCAGCGTGAGCGGCCAGTAGCTGAGGTGAAGGGGGTCCGGGGCGAAGCGGATGAGGACCGCACCGAGGATTGTGGCGATGAAGAGTCCGACACCCTGGGTGATGGTGTTCCACGAACCGGGTGCCTTGAGGTTTTTTGTCGGGTTGAACTCGACGAGGGCAGCCGCTCCCGCTCCTGCGGTGAGCCCCGCACCGACTCCCTGCAGCGCCCGCCCCGCGAACAGCCAGAACGTGTCGGCTGCAAGTGCGAAGGACACTGCGCCGCCGAGCAGGAAGATCAGCCCCGCGAGCAGTGTGTTCCGGCGTCCAATGACGTCCGAGACGTTGCCGAAGATGAGCAGGGTGGCGATGAGGAGCACCGGGTAGGCGGCAAAGACCGCTGTCGTGACGGACGTCGCCAGCCCCCACTCGGCGGCGTACACCGGGAACACGATCGTGGCGGCAGCGCTGGACCACAAGGTGACGGTCAGGATGAGTGCGACCGTCCAGAAGGCGCCTCGGGACGAGAAGCGTTTCATGATGTGTCTCCTAGGTGGCGGTGATGGCGCCCTTGGGGTTGCCGACGCTAGCAAACTTGCGAAGTGCAAGCTGGAAGAGGCTACCTTCTCGGACGTGCAACTTGCAACGTGCAAGTCAAAGGATTGAAAGATGTTCCGGGCTCCGATGGCCGCACTCTCCGGCATCGGCGGCCCCCTATGAGCCGCCGGCGCCGGGAGCTGGTGGGTCAGGCCCGCGTAGCCAGGGCGATAACGGCGTTCGCCGCCTCCTCGGCCGACGCCGGGTTCTGGCCGGTCACGAGGTTGCCGTCGATGACGACGAACGAGCCCCAGGCGGGGCCGGACTCGAAGATGGCGCCGTACTCGCGCATGCGTGACTCAAGCAGCCAGGGCGCCTTGTCAGCGAAGCCGGCCTGAACTTCTTCCTCATCCAGGAACGCTGTCATGCGCCGCCCCTTGAACAGCCACTGCCCATTCCGGGTTGCCGAGCTGAAGCTGGCGGGCCCATGGCACAGCGAGGCGACGACCTTGGTGTTGTCATCGAGTGTTTCCTCGTAGATCCGGGCGATGTCGGCATTCACTGCGAGATCCTGCATCGGACCGTGGCCGCCGGGGACGAAGACGATGTCGTAGTCGCTGGAGTTGACGTCTTCGAGCGCGACGGCGGCGGCCAGGTTCTCTTTCGAGCCGTCAAGGTAGGCGCGGTACTCCGCGACTTTTTCACCGTCATTGCCGTTCATCGCCAGCGCCAGGCTCAGTTCGTCTGCGACCGGGGTGACCCCGCCGGGGGTGGCTATCGTGATGTCGAAGCCCGCTTCGCGGAAGATCCGGTCCGGGACGACAAACTCCTCCGCCCAGAAGCCTGTGGGGTGCTGCGAGCCGTCCTTCAGCTCCCAGACAGTGGCTCCGGTGATTGCCATCAATACCTTTTTCATTGTGTTCCTTTCAGATGTTAGACGAACGGTCTACTATTTATAGGGAAAGCGAGCCAGCCTGTCAACCCACTCCTCATCCAAACAACCGGAGCCCCCTGTTGCCGGCGCCGTGGCGGGTAGCCTTGGACACGGCGGAAAGCATGGAGGAGTGCACAAGGGAAGGCCTGCAGCGTGAGCGGATCAGCGGGAAAAGATCGTCTCTTCGACTTTGATGACCTGGCACTGCCGGTCATCCAGGCTCCCATGGCGGGTGGCCCGTCCACTCCCTCGCTTGCGGCGGCCGTCAGCACTGCCGGCGGACTGGGATTCCTCGCAGCGGGCTACAAGTCTGCCGCCATAATGCGGTCGGAGATCAACGCGGTACGTGAATTGACCGGCGCCCCCTTCGGGGTCAACCTTTTTGTCCCCCAGCCCTCGACCATCACTGCTGATGCCCTCCAGCAGTACGCGCTTTCCCTCGCTCCCGAGGCAGAACGCCTGAAGGCGGGCCTCGGCGACCCGCGACACGACGATGACGACTGGGAGAAGAAGGTCGAGGTGCTCCTTGAACTTGCACCCGCCGTCGTGTCCTTCACTTTCGACGTTCCAGAGGCGGGCGTGATTGCCGCACTGCAGGACCGGGGCGTTGCCGTGGCGCTCACCGTCACCTCGCGGAACGAGGCGGAACAGGCGTTGGCGGCGGGCGCGGATTCGCTTTGCGTCCAGGGCCCCGAAGCCGGAGGACACCGTGGGACCTTCAACGCAACCGCGCCCGCGCACACCACTGCCCTGCACGGGCTCCTCGATGAGTTGTCGGATCTGGGCATCCCCCTGATCGCGGCCGGCGGCATTGTCACGGGAACGGATACGCGGGCGGCGCTTGAACGGGGTGCGGTCGCAGTCCAAGCCGGAACAGCATTCCTCAGGGCCGATGAAGCCGGGACCCGTGGGCCACACCGGGCCGCACTTTCATCCGACCAGTTCACGACCACCGCCATCACCAAGGCTTTCTCGGGCCGGAATGCGCGTGGTCTTCACAACCACTTCATGAGGGATTACGACCCGGTTGCACCATACGGATATCCGGAGATCCACCACCTGACGAGTCCCCTGCGGGCCGCTGCGGCTGTGGCCAACGATCCCCACCGCCTCAATTTATGGGCAGGAACCGGGTACAGCCGGTGCATCGCCGGTTCCGCCCGGTCCATCCTCGACCGGCTCGCCCCCTAACCCGGGAGCCCGCCGCACGAAGGCGCCAATCCGCATCGCCAGGCTCCTAGCGCGCTCCGGGTCCCGGCTCGACGAGCGTCGACGCGATCGAGATCCCCGCGCCCATCATGGTAAAGCCGAGGATGCCGACGAAGATGCTTGTGGCCTGCTCCGGGACCATGACGCCTGCGATAAGGGTCAGGAAGCCGGCGAGGGTGAGGAGCACGCCGAGGACGACCCGGCGGGTCGAGACGGTGGGGACGGGCGCCGGGGCCAGTGCCGCGGCGAGCTGGGGGTCATCGTCCTGGAGTTGCTTCTCCAGCTGGTCGAACAGTTCCTGCTCGCGTTCCGAGAGCGCCATCGGGATCTCCTTGGGTGTCCGGCGCTAGCCGGGAGGTAGTGGGGTGAAGTGCGGGTGGCCGGCGGGATCGTTGTTGTATGCCTTGGGGCGGCCCGGACGGGGCCGCCCCAGGCGGTACGGATGCCGGCAGGTGCCGGTTACCGGGCTGGAGCCAGCTGGGGCCGACCGTATGTTTCGAGCAGGCGAAGCCAGATCTCGCTGACGGTGGGGTAGGCCGGCACAGCGTGCCAAAGCCGGTCCAGGGGGATTTCGCCGACGACGGCGAAGGTCGCGGCCTGAAGCAACTCGGCCACATCGGGGCCGACAAAGGTCACCCCGAGGATGACCTTGCGCTGTTCATTGACGACCATGCGCGCCTTGCCGGTATACCCGTCGGCGTGGACCGAGGCGCCGGCGGTCCACCCCAGTTCGTAATCCACAACCCGGATCTCATAGCCGGCACGGCGGGCGGCTGCGGCAGTGAGGCCCACTGAGGCAACCTCAGGGTCGGTGAAGGTCACCTGCGGGACCGCCTCATGATCGGCTGTAGCCACATGCGTGCCCCACGGGCCGTCCGAGACCACAGCGCCGGCGGCCCGGGCCGCGATGACGTCCCCTGCCGCGCGGGCCTGATACTTACCCTGGTGGGTCAGCAGGACGCGCCCTGTGACGTCCCCAACGGCGTAGAGCCAGTCGAACCCGGGAACCCGCAGCGTGTCGTCGGTCTCCAGCCAGATCCCGGGTGCAAGCCCGATTGAGTCAAGACCGATGTCGGTGCTGCGCGGGGTGCGCCCTGTGGCCACGAGGACCTCCCCGGCGGTGATCTGGGCACCGTCGGCGGTCTCGATGGTCACGGTGTCCCCGTCCCGGGTGACCTTCGTCGTCTTGGTGTCCGTGAGCACCGTGGCGCCAAGGTCCCGCAGGGACGCCGCGACAAGTTCCCCGGCGAAGGGTTCCATCTCGGTGAGCAGTCCGCTGCGGGCAATAACGGTCACCTTCGTGCCGAATCCGGCGAATGCGGTTGCCATTTCGGTTGCCACCACGCCCCCGCCGATGATGGCAAGGCTCTCGGGAACGGCCTTGATGCTCGTGGCCTCGCGGGCCGTCCACGGGCGGGCGTCGGCAAGTCCTTCGATGGGCGGCATCGAGGCATCGGAGCCGGTGGTCACGGCCACCGCGTGACGGGCGGTGAGCACGGTGACACTGCCGTCGGCGGCGGTAACGGTGACCTCGCGCGCCCCGCTGATCCGCCCGTGGCCGCGCACCAGGTCGATCCCGGCGCTTTCAAGCCAACCCACCTGGCCGGCGTCGTCCCAGTTGCTGGTGAAGGCATCCCGCCGGGCCAGCACGGCGTCCACGTTCAGCTCGCCGGTGATTGCCTCGGCTGCGCCGGGCATGTGCTTGGCCGCACGCAGCACCTGCGCCGAACGCAGCAGCGCCTTGGAGGGCATGCACGCCCAATACGAGCACTCGCCTCCGACCAACTCGGCCTCAACGACCACCGCGGTCAGTCCGCCCTGCACGGCGCGGTCGGCAACATTCTCGCCAACCGCACCTCCGCCGAGGACGATCAGGTCGTACTCTGTCTTCTCCACTGTCGTGTCTTCCCTCAAATTCTCAGTTCTGCCTTCGGTTGCTTATTTCTGCAGGAGTAGTGCATCGCCCGCAGCCGGGCGCTGCTGATTGGTGCCGCCGCGGCGCCCGGTGATCCGGACGCCGCGGCGGGGTGAATGCGGCGGATCAGATACGGCCGGGCAGGCGGGTTGTGATTTCCTGGAGGAACCAGCCGTTGCCGTCGGGGTCGGTGAAGGAGGCGTAGGAGGCGTAGGTCTTGCGCTCGGGGTCCGGCCCGGCGACACGGTCCTTCTCACCTTCGTGGTGCCAGATGCCCTTCGCATCGTGCCAGACCTCGGAGATCTCGATGCCGCGGGCGGCGATGTCCTCGCGGGCGGCGATGATGTCATCAACGATCAGGTACACGCCCTGCAGGGAGCCGGGGGCGCCGGCGGTGATGCCCTTGCCGATCATGATCGAGGCCCCTGAACCCGGAGGAGTAAACTGGACGACCCGGAGGCTTTCATCGACGGTGAAATCCGCGTCGAAACGCCAACCGAGCGAATCGTAAAACGCCTTGGCCCGGTCCACGTCAGAAACGGGAACGGCGATTACCTCAATTTTGAAATCCATGACAATTCCTTTCCTTGTTGCTTCTGCTTACTGCTGGGGTGTTGCTTACTGCTGGGGTGTTGTTTATGGTGACTTGCGCTTTTGATGCATTCCGGCCGCCGGCTGCTCGCGCCGGGTGATTCTGCGGCGTCACGGTTTTGCGGACGGGATGCCACAGGAACTGCTCGTTGCCGTCGGGATTGCTGAAGGCGACGAAGGGACGGTGTTGCCCGTTACTCCTAAATTAGGAGTAGTTGATACTGTATGCGTATCAACTCAAAGATGCTCAAGATAATTCCCGGGGCCTGGGAGCCATTCAAAGTACGGCGCCGGCACCACGGCACACCAGGAATCCGCAGCCGCGGCAACAGGCTCCGTGGAACCGGGGCCGCGTCACTGAACGGATCGACGGTGAGAGCGGCGGGAGCGGCGGGGCCGCCTGCCGGCCAGCCCCATGGCGGCGACCGGCCCGCTTTCGCAGCTATTGCGGAAGGAGCGCCGGAGCCGCTAGTCGGCGATACCGAATGGGCCAAGGCTTCCATAGTCCAGGCGCAGGGCCTCCATCATCGCCCAGGCGTTGGGCAGGGTGAACACGTCGGCGCCACCCAGCCGGTCCACCCAGCGGGGAATAACTTCGTCAGCCGACTTCGCCGCGACCGCGTCAAGGTAGGCCCGGAAGACCGCCCAGGCGTTCGACATGTCCACGGGGGCCATGACTTTCGCGAAGTCGATAGATGACAGCGCCGCCTCGGTCGTGGCGCGCAGGTCGGCAATGTACTCCGACTGCACCTCGACGTCCCTGCGGGTGCCGGAGCGGGTCACGTGTCCGGGAACGAGCTTTTCGAAGGGATAGCCCAGGGCCTGATCCATTGCGTTGACAAAGCCGGGGACGTTGGCGGAAACAGCAAGGTTCGAGAACGGAACCCACCCCGGGAAAACGACGTCACCGAGCATCAGCACCTTCCGCTGCGGTTCGTAGATGAAGATGTTCCCTTCGGCGTGGTTCGGCCCCTTGTAGTCAAGCTGCAGCATGTGGCTGCCGGATTGAAAGGTGTAATTGTCGTCGAACACAACCGTCGGGGCCGGGCGGTTGGGATCGCCCAGTCGCGCAAGCCGCTCCGCGGTGAACCGCTGCGCATACCGGGGAACATCCTGGGGGTAGAGCGACATCGCCCCGACGTGATCGGCGTGCTGATGGCTGTAGACGATCTGGGTGATCGGCTTCTTTGTCACACCGGTGATCGCCCGAAGGATGTTGTGACCGAGCGTCGGCGGGGCGTCGACGGCCACCACTCCTTCATCGGAGACGACGAACATCATCTGGTAGGTCCCGTCGCTCAACAGGAACATGCCGTCGGCGAGTTCCTCCAGGTAATAACCCACATCCGGAACCTTCGGCCCGCGGGCAACGTCCGGAACGGGAGCGGTGGGGACCAACCGCAGCGCCGCAGCGGCGTCCGTGAAGCTGTAGCGCGCCCGGCCGGTTTCCTGATCTGCAGTCATTGTGCTTCCCTTTCTAGACGTTCGGTCTACTATGGTGGTTCAGTTATAGGTGAAGGGCCAATATCATGTCAAGCAGGGGAAAGCAAATGAGGAAATATCACGAAATGAAGGGCCTGCAAGCATGAACACACCTCTAGGGCAAACCCGGGTGGCACGGGTGCTCGGCTTGAACGTTCCCGTGATTCAGGGTCCATTCGGTGGAGGGCTATCCTCCGAGGCGCTGGTCGCCGCCGTTTCAAATGCCGGCGGCCTTGGCTCCTTCGGTGCCCACCACCTCTCCCCCGCGGAAATCACGCAGTTGGTCGAGCGGCTCAAGGCTGCGACCCAACGGGCCTTCGCGGTCAACCTGTGGGTCCCGTTGGGCGGCGAAAAGGCTGCGGCCACCGGCCAGCTAAACGCCCAGACAGCGTTGCTCGCGCCGTACTTCGAGGAACTGGGCATTCGACCCCCCGAGGCGCTCCCGAACACGCAAATCGACTTCGATGCGCAGGTCGACGCGCTCCTGGAAGCCGCACCGCCGGTCATCAGCTTCGTGTTCGGCGTGCCGGGGCCGGACATTGTCGAGCGCGCGCACCGCTCAGGCATATTCCTGATCGGAACCGCAACGACTGTCGATGAGGCGGTTGCCCTTGAGGCCGCCGGCGTCGATGTGATCGTCGCGTCGGGAAGCGACGCCGGCGCGCACGGTGGCGCCTTCCTTGCCCCGGTCGAGGAGTCCCTAGTTGGCACGTTCTCCCTTGTGCCGCAGGTGGTGGCCGCGGTCGACGCTCCCGTCGTCGCCGCAGGGGGAATCGCGGCACCCGCCCAGGTCCGCGCGGCACACGAACTGGGTGCGGAAGAAGTGCAGATCGGCACAGCCTTCCTCGTGTCGCACGAGTCGGCCGCCTCCACCTTCCACAAGGACGCTTTAACGGGACCGGCCGGCCGCACGACGGTGCTGACCGAAGCTTTCACCGGACGCATGGCAAGGGGCCTCGCCAACCGGGTGACCCGGGAAGCAGCGCGGTGGAAGATCCGCGTCCCCTACCCCGCCCTCGGCGCCATGACCTCGCCCTTCCGCAGGGCCGCGGAGGAGAAGGGCCGCACCGATCTCGCCAGCCTTTGGGCCGGGCAATCGGCTCCCCTCACCCGGCGGGCGCCTGCGGCCGAGATCTTCGCCTCATTCGCAGGGACGTATCGATAAGGCAGGCGCCCGGCGGCTAGGCGATTTTCGAGACGTGGTAGTGGCTGATCAACCAGGAACGGCCGGTCTGGCGCAGCACCACGGTGAGGTGGACGGGGATGACTTCACCGCCGGGGAGCGTGAAGTCGACGTCCACGTAGGAGATGAGGTTGTCGGCGGAAAGCTGCCGGAGTTCGCGGACGCGGAAAGCGGCAGTCAACCCCAACGGCTGTTTGTCGTAATAGGCGCTTATGCCGGGACGCCCGATGATGTACGTCTTGTCGAAGCCCTGGAAAAGAGCGTCGGAGGTGAAGAGGGAAGCCACGGCCTCCGGTCGGTGGCCGCGGATTCCACCGGCCCACGCTTCAAGGACGGTGGTGATGGTACCCAACGGCCCGATGTCAGGGGATTTCATGTGTTGCCTTTCGGGTTGCACGGACACCACGGGTGTCCTTGTCGATGACGGAGACGGCCCGCAGGACCGCCTCCGCGGCGGGAGCCTAGTAGCCCGCGCTCTGACCGCCGTCGACGTGAAGGACTTCGCCGGTGACGAAGGGGGCCTGCTCGAGGTACAGGACGCCGCGGGCGATGTCGTCGACCGTGCCCATCCGGCCCACCGGGTGCTGGCCCGCGAGGAGGTCGTGGTCGTGCGACTCGTGGAGCGGGGTCTTGATGTGCCCGGGGGAAACGGCGTTGACACGGATCCCGCGGCCGGCGTACTCCACGGCAAGCGACTTCGTCGCCGACGAGACGCCACCCTTGGTCAGTGAGGCAAGGACAGAGGGGAGGCTTGAGTTGGCATACTCGACGAGGGTTGTGGTCACGTTCACCACGTGGCCGGAACCCTGCTCAAGCATCCGCGTAATCGCCTGCTGGGTGACATGGAAGAACCCGCCGAGGTTGACCCTGAGCACCTGCTCATAGTCCTCGATCGTGTACTCGGTAAACGGCTTGCCGACGAAGATCCCGGCATTGTTCACGAGGGTGTCGACGCGGCCGAACTTCTCGATCGCGGTGGCAACGACCCTTTCAGCAACCGCCGGGTCGGCGATGTCGCCTGCGACCGTAACGAAATCAGCGTCGTCGGAAGGGGCGATGGAGCGCGAGTTGGCGACAACGGCATAGCCGATGCCGCGGAACGCTGAGACGAGCCCTTCCCCGATGCCTTGAGAGCCCCCGGTGATGATTGCTACTTTACGAGGTTCCATATACTTGTTGTCCTAACTAGATGATCGGTCTACTAAGTGCTTGCCCATTTATAGCCGACTGGTCTTATAATTGCAACATGGGACGAAAATCAGACGCTCGCCAGAGGATTCTCGACGCGAGCACAGCACTCTTCCAGCAGCGCGCCTACGGGTCGATCGGCGTCGCCGAAATTTGCGCGGCGGCCGGAGTTCCCAAGGGCAGCTTCTACCACTTCTTCCCGTCCAAACAGGCCCTGGCGCTCGAAGTCATCAACGAGCACTGGATCAAGCAGCGGAAAGAATGGACCGGGATCCTCACGGCTCCCGACACGATCATCAACCGCCTGCGCAAGCTGTTCATTTCTACTGCTGAAATCCAGAGCAGCGCCCTGAAAGGCACAGGTGCCGTGACGGGCTGCCTGTTCGGCAACCTGGCCCTCGAAGTAAGCGCCAAGGACGACCCGGTGCGTGAGCGGCTGCAGGAAATATTCGGGGAGCAGATCGACATCATCGAAGCAGCAATACGTGAGGCCATCGATGCCGGCGAACTCAAACTCGAGGACCCTCGGGGCACCGCCAAGTCGATCGTCGCGCAGATCGAAGGCATGGTCCTCTTCGCGAAGCTGTTCAACGATCCCGCGCAGCTTGATCAGCTGTGGCAGAACAGCCTCACCCTTCTCGGACTCGAAAGTGTCACCGCCGCCTGACGCCCCGCCTTGGCCCTTCGGGCGAACACCCGGCCCGGCACCGTCCTGCCGTGCGCCGGGAATCGCAGGGGGTGCTTTGGTGTTCTAGCGGAAGCGGTTCACTGTGAACCGCGGAAAGACTACGGGAGCACCATCATGGCGAAGAAACTTGAACTCGGACTTGATACGTTCGGTGATGTGACGCGGGGAGCCGACGGGGAGCTGCTGGCATACCCTGAAGTGATTCGTAATGTCATCGCCGAGGCGGTCCTTGCGGACCAGGTCGGCGTGGACTTCTTCGGGGTCGGGGAACACCACCGCGACGACTTTGCCATTTCCGCACCCGAAACGGTGCTTGCCGCCATTGCCGGCCAGACCAAGCGCATCCGCCTCGGCTCGGCCGTGACGGTCCTGAGCTCGGATGACCCAATCCGTGTCTTCCAGCGCTTCGCGACCCTCGACGCGGCCTCGAACGGGCGTGCCGAAGTGATTCTCGGGAGGGGCTCATTCACCGAATCCTTCCCCCTCTTCGGCTTCGAGCTCACCCAGTACGAGGAGCTCTTCGAGGAAAAGCTCGACCTCTTCAGCGAACTCCTCAAGGAGAAGCCCTTCTCCTGGCGGGGACGGACCCGCCCCGGGCTCGATAACCAGAGTGTCTTCCCGACCACCGAATCGGGCCGGCTCAAGACCTGGATCGGCGTCGGCGGAAGCCCCGAGTCGGTTGTGCGGGCGGCGCGGTACGAGATGCCCTTGATGCTTGCCATCATCGGCGGCGATCCCTCCCGCTTTGCCCCGTACGTCGACCTCTACCATCAGGCCCTTACCCAGTTCGGCAAGCCGCAGCTGCCGATCGGAGTGCACTCTCCGGGCCACATTGCCGACACCGACGAACAGGCGCGCGAAGAACTGTGGCCGGACTACCGGATCATGAGGGACCGTATCGGCTCCGAGCGCGGCTGGGGTCCCACCAGCCGGGCCGAGTTCGACCGGGAGGTCGACGCCGGCTCCCTGTACGTCGGTTCTCCCGAGACTGTCGCAGCCAAGATCGCGGCGACGGCCCGCACGCTTGAGATCGACCGGTTCGATTTGAAGTACACGTTCGGTCCGCTCCCGCACGAGAAGCTCATGCACAGCATCGAGCTCTACGGCACCAAGGTGATCCCGATGGTGCGGGAACTGCTCGGCTGAACAGAGACACAGAAGGCCGCGGTGTTCCGGCCGGACCGGAGCACCGCGTCCTTGGGGCAACCCGCCGCCCACAAGGGGTGCTAATGGCCGTAAGTGCTGGTTTACTTCGTTATATCGAATTTCGGGTAGATCGGATTCCGCCACAGCGAAGGCCGGGCACATGATTGGCAGCAGCGCTTTTCCCAAACCGTCGGTTCTGTTCGTCTGCATACGCAACTCGGCGCGGTCGCAGATGGCAGCGGCCTACCTCAGCCGGTTCGCCGAAGGTCGGATCCGTGTGCTGTCGGGAGGGCCGGAGCCTGCCGAACACGTCGACCCCTCGACGGTTGACGCGATGGCCGAGGTGGGCGTTGACATTTCGACTCGGGTTCCACGGCTGCTGACGCAGGACGACGTTTCCCAGTCGGATGTGATCATCACGCTCGGCATGGAAGCCGAAAAACCCCACTTCCCGGGACGCCGCCACGAAGACTGGCCGGTCGCAGACCCCGTGGGCCAGGACGTCGAGACCGTGAGGAAAATCCGCAATGAGATCCGGGGCCGGGTCCAGCAGCTCATCACCGAACTGCTGCCCGGCCGCCACGCCGACGCCCAGTAGCGCTACTTGCCGCAGCTCACCCTGTCGATTTCGATTTCAAGGTTGTGGGCCACTGTGTACTCGCGGGCGTCCGAAGAGAAGTTGACGATGATGTTTTCAGCAGTGCCGTTGTCGACTGCCTCATCGAGTGAGACTGCGACAACGATGTTGATGTGGGCATCCGGCTCGAAGCGGTACCCTGCCGCAGGCACGGGCTCGACCTGAAAGGTGCTTGGCTCAGTGGATGTGGCGCTGGGCGCCGGTTCGTGGTCCGCGTGAGCGTCTGCTTCGGCACCGTGGTGGCCGTGGCCTTCCCTGTTGGCCGGGGAAATCTCCGCTTCGACGATGCTCAGCCCCAACGGCGCGCCGAGCGCAATTTCGCCGAACGTGAAGGTTTCGAGGGTGGGGTTGTGGAGCATGACGGTGTACTCCTGGAAACTGTCTTTCGGTTGCACCCCGCAGAGCTTCGCGCCATCGGCACCGATATTGAGCGGGTCGTCCTCGGAGACGGCTCCCGCCACCGCTCCGGCGGCGACGCCGGGCCGCGCCTCCCGCGCCGCGTTGACGTCGAGCGGATTCTCCTCCGCGACGCCGCATCCTGCGAGGGATGCCGCGGAAAGGCCCGCGGCAAGAAGGACGCTCCATCGGATCTTCATCGGTGTTCCTCGCTCTGCCGTCGGTGAAGCCGCTCGGACGGCATTGAACTCCACAACGGTGTCCACTGCCAGGGCGGCGATTTAGCTGATATTCGCTGCGGACGGCCGCGCGGCTTGGTCGAAGCGCGAAGGAGCCCTCCGCAGCCTAGCCGTCAGGACCGCCGGAATCACTCGTACAGGATGTATTCCGGCTGCGGATCGAGCGCAAGCACCTCCTGGGGCGTCATCAGCGGACCGAGTGCCGCATCTTCCTCGAAGAACAGCTTGAACCCGGGATGGATCGAAGAAGGCAGGCCCTCGGTCAGCAGGTCGTAAGCCTCGATCTTCAGATTGGCCGAGCCGATACCGTCGGCGCTCTTGATCACCTCGACCCCCGCATAGTCGCCGATTGCCGCTTCGTTGGTCACGACGCCTACCGCCACCTGGTGGAAGACGAGCGCCTTCTGCGGCAGCTTCTCGCGCTTGACCAGGGCATCGATGTCAGCAGCAATCGCGTTGATTTCCTCGCCGGCCGTCGACCCGTACACCGCTCCGGGCAGTTCGGCGTCGGTGATATCCCATTCGGGATCCAAAGCCAGCCCCACATCCGGCTCCTTGAGCCACTTTTCCAGCCGCTTAACTTCGGCGGTCATGCTCGAACGTCCAGGCTGGATGTTCAGGAGCAGGAGTGCCTTGTGCCGCCGTGCGGCCTCGAGGTACTGCCGGATCGTCTCATCGGGGGTGAAAGTCCGGTACTTCCCGTCGGCTCCGGGCTCGGACTGCACAACGACCGTGATGAGCTCAAGGACCGGCAGCACCTTCCTCCCGCCGGCGAACGCCGCCGCCTGCGCCTCGATCTCCTCGACCCGCTCGTCGAGGTCCCCGATGCCCAGGCGCCCCAGTCCCGGAGAGAGCGGATGTCCGCTGTACCCGACGAGCCGGTGCGCGGGGAAGAGGCTGGTTCCCCCTCGGGGCAGTGCACTGCGCGCCGGAGTTGCCTGTGGCGACCTCACCGGTGGGCCGGAAGAGGTGCCCTGCGCCGCTGGCGACGGGACCGGGGAATTCCGCGGGGTTGCTGTCGCATCCGGCGTCGCCCCGCCGGTCGCACCGGCCGTTGCCCCGCCTGTCGAACCGGCCGTCGCCTCCGCGGGCCGCTCCTGAACTGAGCATCCGGAGAGGGCCAGGGCTGCAGCGAGCATCAGCGAAAGGGCCGCAGCACGGCGGCGCCGTGCAGTCACCAAGGGGTACCTCCACATTGCCTGAGGCATCGGCACTGTAAGCATCGTGCCTTCACCCTAGTGGCCGTCACGATCCATCACGCAAGGTATTTCCCGCCGGTTACGGCAAGCACCTCGCCCGATACGTAGCGCGCGTCGTTCGAGGCGAGGAAGACGAAGGCGCCGGCCAGTTCGGCGGGCTGGCCCATCCTCCCGAGGGGTGTGTCTTCGCCGAAGGTCTCAAGCTTTTCGGGAGTGGTCGTGGCGGGCTGGAGCGGCGTCCAGATCGGGCCCGGGGCAACGGCGTTGACGCGGATGCCGCGCTCGCCCAGCAGTTCCGCCAGGCTGAACGTGAGGCTGTTCAGGGCGGCCTTTGTCGCCGCGTAGTCCATCAGGCTCGTTGAAGGGTGGTAGCCCTGGATTGATGTTGTGGTGATGATCGATGCGCCGGGCGACAGATGCGGCAGTGCGGCCTGGATCAGCCAGACGGCGCCGAATACGTTCGTTTCGAAGGTCCGCCTGAGCTGAGCGGCAGAGATGTCCTCGATTCCGCCCGGCTGCGCCAGATGGTATCCGGCGTTGTTCACGAGCAGGTCAAGCCCGCCCAGCTCGCCGACCACCCGCGCCACGGCGGTGCGGGAGTACTCCTCACTCCGGACGTCTCCGGGGACCGCGACGGCCTTCCGGCCTTCGGCCCGGATCAATTCGACGCAGCTCTTGCCATCTTCCTCCTCTTCGGGAAGGTAGCCGATGGCGACGTCGGCTCCTTCCCGGGCGTAGGCGAGCGCGACCGCGCGTCCGATCCCCGAATCACCGCCGGTGATGAACGCCTTGCGTCCCTTGAGCCGTCCGCTGCCCTTGTATGACTCCTCCCCGTGGTCGGGCCGGGGCTTCATCTGCTCGGTGAAGCCCGGGTAGTCCTGGAGCTCGGTCGACGCTTCGGCGGCAGGTTCTCGGGGGTCGTCCTGGTTCAGCGTGTTCTTCGGGCCATCCACCATGCTGTGCTCCATTCACCTCGAAAACTGCGGAAATGATAAGCCTACTGACATTGTGTTCTTCGCGTTAGTCCTCTATCAATTGACTATGACAGTTCTGTTGAGGTCCTTGGAAACCGCTGTGCCCGAGACAATAATGGTGCAGCCGCAGGTCCGGGAGGCCTTCGCCGCCCAGCCCGACCTGACCCGTCTGGGCACCCGCCTGGTGGGCGCGGCATTCGATTCCTCGGGCATCAACACCCGGTACACGGCGGTGAAGGAACTCACCCTGGACAGCGCAGCGGAAAACCCGGTCTTTTTCGACTCGCGGACAATGCGCATCCTCAGCCCCAGCACCAAGACCCGTAACGAGCTGTACGCCGTCGAAGGCACGAAACTGTTCATCGAGGCGGCGCAAAAGGCGCTCGACGCTGCCTCCGGCGTCGAGGCTTCGGATGTGACCCACGTGGTGACAGTCTCCTGCACCGGCTTCTTCAACCCCGGCCCGGACTACAAGGTGGTGCGGGCGCTGGGTCTCAATCCGTCGGTTCAGCGCTCCCATCTGGGCTTCATGGGCTGCTACGCCGCTTTTCCAGCGCTGCGCTCGGCGAAGGCGTTCTGTGAGGCGGATCCCGAGGCCGTCGTCCTCGTTGTCAGCGCCGAACTGTGTTCACTGCACGTGCGGTCATCGAACAACCCCGACACGATCGTTGGCTCGTCGCTGTTCGCCGACGGCGCCGCCGCCGCGGTCGTCACCGCCCGCGAGTTCCCCTCGGAGGGGCCGCTGCTCAGCCTCGATCACTTCGAGACGATCCTCACCCCGGTCGGCGAGGAGTCGATGGCGTGGAACATCGGTGATGAAGGTTTTGAGATGGTGCTTGGCACCTACGTGCCCCACATCATCGACGAGCACATCGTTGGAGCCCTCGAGCCGCTGCTGGCCCGGGATCCTTCCCTTGAGGGAGGCGACTACCGGGATATTGAGCATTGGGCCATCCACCCCGGGGGCCGCAGCATCCTCGACAAGGTCGAGGCCAAGCTCAAGCTCACCGAGGAGCAGCTGGTTCCCGCCCGCACCGTCCTCCGCGACTATGGCAACATGAGCAGCGCCACCGTGATGTTCGTGCTCAAGCACATCCTGGAACAGCCCTTCTCCGGCGGCGACGAGCGCATCTGCTCGATGGCGTTCGGCCCCGGCCTCACCGTCGAAACGGCGCTGCTGACCAAAGTGGGAGGATGAATCCTTTCGGCTTCCTGGGACAGCGCGACACCAGCGCGGTCGAGCAGATGGACAAACCGGACTGCGACCCTGCCACCCTGGACCGCACCTACTCCCAGTTCGGCCTCGTCAATTCCGTCGTCTCCGGCTGGAGGAGCACCTACGTCCGGATCCTGCGCCCGCAGTTCTCCCCGACGTCGGCCAACACCCTGCTCGACATCGGCTCTGGCGGCGGTGACGTCCCCCGGGCGTTCGCAAGGTGGGCCCGCCGCGACGGCATCCCGTTGACAATCACCGCCATCGACCCGGACGAGCGGGCCTACGCCTATGCCGCGGCCCAGTCACCCGTCGCGGGTGTGACCTACCGCAGGGCCCTCAGCTCGGACCTCGTGGCCGAAGGCAGGACCTACACCGCCGTGACCTCCAACCACGTCCTCCACCATCTCGAGCCGGACGAACTCGAGGGCCTGCTGAACGACACCGAGAAACTGGCGGTCGCCGTCGGGGTCCACAGCGATATTTCGCGCAGCCGCGTCGGCTACGGGCTCTTCTCCGCAGCAACCCTCCCCCTGCGCGGGTCGTATATCCGCCAGGACGGGCTCACCTCGATCCGCCGGAGCTACACGCCAGCAGAACTCCGTGAGGTGCTGCGCAGCCAAGGCCGCCGGGGATGGAGCGTAAAGAGCGCCAGCCCCTTCCGCAACCTCCTCGTCCTTGAACGGGGGCACGCACCCCATGCATGACGTCGTGATTGTCGGCGGCGGGCCGGTGGGCCTTTACACAGCCATCCTGCTCCGGCAGGCCGGGCTCGATGTCGTTGTGCTTGAGCGGCGCACCCGCCGCAGTTCCCATTCCCGGGCGATCGGCATCCACCCACCGGCGCTTGCCGCCCTCGAAGCGGCGGGCGTCAGCGACGAGCTCACGGCCCGCGGGGTGCGCATCACGCATGGGATCGCCCGCAGCGGCGGCCGCCACGTCACGGAGCTCTCGTTCGCTTCGCTTCCGGGCAGGCACCGGTTCGTGCTTGCCGTTCCGCAGGCGGTGACCGAGGAGGTGCTCGAGCGCCGCCTCGAAGCAACGTTCCCCGGTACGCTCCGCCGCGGGATCAAGGCGATAGGGACTGCAGAATGCCCCGGACACGTTGTCACCACCGTGGAACAGGACGGCCAGCGCGCATCGGTGGAGTCCCGCCTGCTGATCGGAGCCGACGGCGCGAAGAGCTCGGTGCGGGAGTTCGCCGGAATCGGCGCATCAGGGCGCACCTACCCCGACCGGTACCTGATGGGAGACTTTCCCGACACCAGTGGCGGCGGTTCAGCTGCGGTGCTCTACCTTGAGCCGCACGGAATCGTCGAGTCGTTTCCGCTCCCCGGAGGGATTCGGAGGTGGGTGGTGCGCACGGGGTCCCCAGGGCCTGAGCCGACGGTGGACGCCCTGGCCGCACTTGTCTCCGCGCGCACCGGGATACGTCTCGACCGGGCAGGGAACACGATGCTGAGCGCGTTTGGGGTCCGCTCCCAGATCGCCGACCGCTTCGTCGCCGGCCGGATCACCCTCCTTGGCGACGCCGCCCACGAGATCAGCCCTATCGGAGGGCAGGGGATGAACCTTGGCTGGCTCGACGCGGGCCTGCTCACCCCCGTCATCGTCTCGGCGCTGCGCGACGGCGTCGACGTGGGCCGACAGGTGGAGCGGTTCAATACGACCCGGCGCCGTGAGGCGGTACTCGCCCGGCGACGGGCCCACGTGAACATGGCTCTGGGGCGCCCCCTCGCGCCGGCCACGCTCAGGGCGCGCAACGCCGCGGTGGCGGGCCTGCTCTCGCTTCCCGCCGCCCGCTCAGCGCTGGCCAGCACTTTCACCATGCAGTAACGGCCCTGCGCCCGGACGTTCCCGCGGCCCGGGAACAGGGGGCGGCCGCTTCCGCTCAGCGGCCCTGGATCCGTGCCAGCAGTTCCTCGAAAGGAGCCGAGACCTCCGGGGCGCGCGGCGCCCGCGTCGTCGCCGATCCGACGAGCAGCGCGGCCAACTCCTTTGCCGCACGCTGGGCGCGCTCTTCGAGCCCCGCCGCACCCTCGTCGCCGGCTCCCCAGTCCTGGGGAGAGGCGTAGACAGAAGTCGGCACAACCACCATGCGCAGGTAGCTGAACAACGGGCGCATCGCATGGTCAAGCATCAGCGAATGCCTCGCGCTTCCGCCGGTGGCTCCGATGACCACGGGCATTCCGCCAAGCGCCTGGTTGTCGACCACGTCGAAAAACGACTTGAGCAGGCCGCTGTACGATCCCGAGAAGACAGGGCTCACGACAACAAGCGCGTCCGCGTCGGCGAGACGCTTCAACACCGCTTCGAGGGCCGGAGGCGCGTAGCCGGTGACGAGGTTGTTGGCGATGTCGACAGCCAGTTCCCGCAGTTCGACCGTCTCCACTTCGACCGGCTGCCCCTGGACGCGAAGCGCGTCCGTCACGGCTTCCGAGAGCAGGTCCGCGAGCATCCTGCTCGAGGAAGGCACTCCAAGACCAGCAGAAACGACAAGGATTTGCTTAGTCATCGTGCACCCCTTCCAAATACATACGTTTGCATGTACCTGATAACCGGAGGGAGGGGTATTTCATTCCCGGACGGGCGATCCCCCGCCACCGGCCGCCCCGGTAAGGAGGGAGGGCTCGCCGCACGGTGCGGCGTGTGGCGGGGGATCGGAAGCCCGAGCTAGGACCGCTTGTTGAAGATGCCTTCGAAGACGTTCTGCGGCCGCTGCATTTCGCCCTGGTGGGCGCCGAGAGCAACGACGCTGCCGCTGACCACCGGCAGTGCCCACTGGATCATCTTCAGCTGCGACTGCGCCTTGGCGAGCTGGTCCGAAGCACCGGGACGGGGCTCCGTGGCGCCCTCGCCGCCCTGCTCGGCGAGCTCGGCAACCTTCTTGCCGAGCATTCCCGCGTAGAGGGAGAGCGCCATTCCGGCAACGGTGACGACCGCCTTGATCAACGTGTTCGTCCCGACGCCCTGCTGCTTCGCCAGCCGCCCCTTGTTGCCAAGGATCAGTCCAAGACCACCGACGGCGTGGACCGCGAACGCAGCAACCTGCACCGGCGTCCATTTTGCCCAACCGAGGCTTGAGAGGCGCGTGCGCTCGCGCGGATCCTTCGCCTTACCCGTGGCTCCGTTCAGTCCGACGGCGCCCATGAGCGTTCCGCCGAACCACGCTGCCGCGCCGAGGTCGTGGGCGGACCGTGCCAAAAGGTTTCCTGCCATGATGTCGTACTCCTTGTCCTTGAAAACCGACGTACCCTCTACGTTTATCAGCGTACTTACGATTAAGCTACGTCGAGTCGGTGATCGCGGCTCCGAGAATGGCCGGCGCGGACCATTGGAGGAGGGAAGTACGGCAAATGGCGCGGAACGGCCCCGATCCTGACGGGATCTTGTCCCAGTGGAGGGCAAATGCTCCGGAACCCGCCTCAGGGCCCAAGAAATGGCTTGACACTGGAGAACCGCAGACGGCAGACCGAAACGAGGGCCCCGCCCCGTTCAGGAAGCCTTGCTGAGGGCACTTTCCTTATGCGCCGCCTGCTTGCCCGATTTGGAGCTTTCGACGATGTAGTAGGGCTCGTCGGCGGAGGCCTTGAATTTCTGCCCGTCGAAGGTGAATTCCTTATCGCGCTTCTCGAGGACCTTGCCCTCGGTCTGCCCCTGCGGGGTGTTCCAGTTCACCTTGTCGCCCTTGCTGAATGACATTGCGGTTCCTTCGCTCGGCCTTCGGGTCTTTCGACCCTAGCTGCGAACCGGTCAGCCGAAAAGCTCAGGAGTCAAGATGGGTGGGTGCGAACAGCCGCATGAGGGTTTCGACGACGACGACGTTGGGGCCCTCCGCCGCGAAGCCCTCCTTGAGTGCCTCGCCGATGTCCTCGGGTGCCACCCGGCGTGCCGGAACACCAAACGCTTCGGCGAGCTTCACGAAGTCAGGCCGGGCCAGCTCCGTGGCCGTAGCCTTCCCGAAGGCGCCCTCCATGTATTCGCGGAGAATGCCATACCCGCCGTCGTCAACAATCAGCCAGGTCACTGGAAGGTTGTGCTGACGGGCGGTTGCCAGCTCGGCTATCGAATACATCGCCGAACCGTCACCCGAGACCGCAAGGACGCGGGGATTTTTCCCTTTCGACGCGAGTCCGACCGATCCGCCGAGGGCACCAGGGAAGCCGAAGCCGAGCCCGCCAGCGCCCTGGGCCGAATGGAACTGCCCCGCGCGGGCATCCCAGCAGCTCCACGCCCAGTAGGCGGAGATGGTCATGTCCCAGAAGGTCTGCATGTCATCGGGCACGGCTGCCCGGATGTCGGCCATGAAGGTCCGTTCCTTGAGCAGGTCCTGCCCGTCGAGGCGGGCCTTGACCTTGGCCAGGGTCTCCGCCACGAGCGCCGCGGCGTCGTAGCCTTCCGTACGTGAACGATCAAGCACCGGCAGAGCCTCGTCGAGCGCCGTGAGTGCCTGGCCGGCGTCGGCCCGGATGCCCAAGGCGGGGCGGTTCGATTCGAGCACCCGGGGCTCGGCATCGATCTGGATGATGCGGCCGCGAGGCTCAAGCGTGAAGTAGTTGGAGGTGACTTCACCGAGGGACGAACCGATCACCAGGAGGAGGTCGGCGTCCTCGAGCACTTCGGTGACGTAACGGTCCTCGACCCAGGCCTGAAGTGAGAGCTCGTGATTCCACGGGAAAGCACCGTTTCCGCCGGGCGAGCAGAGGACCGGCGCACCGAGCTTCTCCGCGATCGACAGGAGCTGACGTTCGGCCCGGCCGCGGCGGGCTCCCCCACCGGCCACGATCGCCGGCCGTTTCGACTCCTTGAGCCAGGCCACGGCTTCGCGCACCAGCTCGACGCGCGGCGGGTTGTCGAACGGCTCGGCGAGCGCGTCCTCGACCCGCGGCACCAGCACGGGGTCGAGGAGCACGTTCTGCGGAATCTCGATCCACACCGGGCCCTGGGGCGAGGAAACGGCTTCGGTCCATGCGTCCTGGATGGCCGAGGGGATGCCCGAGGCCTGCTGGATCAGCCGCTGGCTCTTGGTGACGTTGGCCGCCGAGGCCTTCTGGTCGTCGAGCTGGTGCAGCATGCCCTTGCGGCGCGCGCCAAGGCCCTCCAGTGGGATCTGGCTTGCGATAACGACCATCGGCACGCCCGTTGCGTAGGCCTCCTGCAGCCCTGCAAGCGAGGTGAGCGCTCCTGGACCTGTCGAGAGGAAGAGGACCCCGACCTCGCCGGTGGCCCGGGAGAACCCGTCGGCGGCGAAGGCGGAGTTGTTCTCGACGCGGGAGGAGACGAACTCCAGGCTCGAACGGGAGAGCGCATCGAACAAGCCGAGCGCGTGCTGGCCGGGGATGCCAAAGACCGTGCTTGCGCCCAGGGCGGTGAGCGTCTCGACTACGAGATCGCCGCCGTTGCGCTGGCCGGAGATGGGGTGCGGTGGGGCGGAGGCAGCGCTGTCGGTGAGTTCCATTCAGCTTTCCTTGACGGGGGTTGAAGAGAGGTTGTCAGCCATCAGGCTCACGAGGTCGTAGGCGACATGGGAGGCGGCGACGCCGGTGATCTCGGCAGTGTCGTAGGCCGGTGCCACCTCCACGACATCGGCGCCCACAAGGTTCATTCCCCGGAATCCGCGCAGGATCTCGAGCAGTTCCCGGCTCGTGATTCCGCCGGCCTCCGGCGTTCCGGTGCCGGGGGCGTGGGCGGGGTCGAGGACGTCGATGTCGACGGAGATGTAGAGCGGGCGGTTGCCGATGCGGTCCCGCAGCTTAGCTACTGTCTCGTCGACGCCTTGCCGGAAGACGTCGGAGGAGGTCACGATCCCGAACCCGAAGCGGCGGTCGTCCTCGAGGTCCTTGACTCCGTAGAGCGGCCCGCGCGTGCCGACGTGGGAGATTGCCTCGGTGTCGAGGATGCCCTCCTCGACGGCCCTGCGGAAGGGGGTCCCGTGCGTGTACTCCGCACCGAAGTAGGTGTCCCAGGTGTCGAGGTGGGCGTCGAAGTGAAGCAGTGCAACCGGGCTTCCGGCCCGTTCCGAAGCCGCGCGGAGCAGGGGAAGGGAGATCGTGTGGTCCCCGCCGAGGGTCACAAGCCGCGTGCCGTCCGCGGTCAGCTCGAGCGCGTTGTGCTGGACTGTTTCAATTGCCTCCCCGATGTTGAACGGGTTGACGGCCATGTCTCCGGCGTCGGCCACCTGGACCTGCTCGAAGGGGGAGATGTTCAATGCCGGATTGTAGGGGCGCAGCAGCCGTGAAGCTTCGCGGACATGGTTCGCGCCGAAGCGGGCACCCGGGCGGTAGGAAACTCCCGAATCGAAGGGCACGCCGACGACGGCGATGTCGGCCCGTTCCACCTGGTCCAGGCGCGGCAGCCGGGCAAACGTCGCGGCTCCGGCATAGCGCGGTACGCGTGCTGAGTCGACAGGTCCGAGCTTCCCGCCGGCGGTGATCCGCAGTTCTTCCATCGTCGTTTAGTCCGTCCCGTGAGGCAGCCTGCAGGACAGCCGCCTGCGAAGTTGCTCTATAAGCATCAATTGTTTTATATAAGGCTAATTGTGACCCGAGTCTCGGTCAAGGTAGCCACCGCTTCACCGGACTGAGGGGCGGGCCGGAGTGCCAGCATCACCGGTCGGCGGGCCGAGGCAGGCACCCGGCGGGCGGGCTGGCTCAGCCCCGCGAGGCCGCGGGGACGAGTGTCCAGAGGACCACCGAACGCTGCGCCGTCGGATTGACCCAGGTGTGCGGCTCGCGCCCCGGAAACGTCACAGTGTCCCCCGCTTCGAGCTCGAAGCGCTCATTGGAGAAGATCAGCACAAAGCGCCCTTCCACAACGTGAAGGGTTTCCACCTCGCAGTCAACGGAGTAGAGGTCGCTTTCACCGCGTCCATGCGGCTCAACCTCCGCCCGGATCACCTGGAGCCGGCGCTCCGACCGGGCCGTCATGAGCCGCTCGGTGATTCCCTCACCACCGAGGCTGATCCGCGGAGCCTCCTGGAGCCGGGTCAGGTGGGTTTCCGGGGCGAGGAACAGATCGCCGATGGAGATCGAAAGAACCTGGCAGAGGGTCACAAGCGAAGCGACCGACGGAGACGTGAGGTCGCGTTCAACCCTGCTCAGGAAGCCCTTGGTGAGCCCGGTGGATTCTGCGACCTGCTCGATGGTCATGCGCTGCGCCTGCCGCGCCGCCCGGATGCGCGAACCTATCGCCACCGGCGCATTCGTGGGTTCAACCGGAAGAGCTTTCATTGCGGTCCTCTTTCTGCGCGCATCTAATGTTGAGCATACCGACCGGATGCTCCCGGCCCGCCCGGCCCCTTGCGAGGCTTGACGTGTAACCCGGGTCACAATAGCCTACTAGACAACACGTGTTGCCTCTAGGGCAACACCCGCGCGACGGGAAGAACTATGGAATACCTGAATATCGCAATCGTTGTGCTCTACCTTGCGGCAATGCTCGGCTTCGGCTGGTGGGGAAAGTCGCGAACAAAGAACAAGAGCGACTACCTTGTGGCCGGGCGCAGGCTCGGGCCCTTCCTCTACACCGGGACCATGGCGGCTGTCGTGCTCGGCGGCGCCTCGACCGTTGGCGGCGTGGGACTCGGTTACACCTACGGCCTTTCGGGCATGTGGCTCGTCGTTGCGATCGGTACCGGGGTGCTGCTGCTGAGCCTCCTGTTCGCCCCGACCATCTCGAAGCTGAAGATCTACACGGTCTCCCAGATGCTCACGCTGCGGTACGGCCACGAAGCCACAAAGGTCTCGGGCATCGTCATGCTCGCGTACACCCTGATGCTCTGCGCCACCTCGACCGGGGCCTACGCCACGATCTTCGTGGTGCTCTTCGGCTGGGACCGTGCCATGTCCATCGCACTCGGGGGAATCATCGTCCTCATCTACTCAACCGTCGGCGGAATGTGGTCGATCACCCTTGCCGACATGGCGCAGTTCATCATCAAGACGATCGGCGTCTTCGCGCTCATGCTTCCCTTCGCGCTCGCCTCGGCCGGCGGTTTCAGCGGCATCTCCGAGCGTGCCGGGGACGAATTCTTCAGCCTCACCGGGATCGGCGCCCAGAGCATCATCACCTACTTCGTTGTCTACACCCTGGGCCTGCTCATCGGCCAGGACATCTGGCAGCGCGTCTTCACCTCCAAGACCGCCAAAGTCGCACGGTGGGGCGGGGCGACAGCCGGCGTCTACTGCATCCTCTACGGCGTTGCCGGCGCGCTGATCGGCATGGCGGCGAGCGTCATCCTTCCCGACATCGCCTCGCAGGACGACGTCTACGCCGACGTGGCCATCAACGTCCTTCCGGTCGGGATCGGCGGCCTCGTCCTTGCCGCCGCCGTTGCCGCGATGATGTCGACGGCGTCCGGTGCGCTGATCGCCGCCGCGACGGTCGCCCGGACCGACGTGCTGCCCTACGTCCGCAGCTGGTCGAACCGGGGCACTGCCGCCAACGCCGCTCCGGCAGTCAGTGCCGAGCGTGAGGTCGTCGAAAGCCGCTGGTGGGTCCTAGGGCTCGGTCTTGCGGCAATCGCCCTTGCCATCGTGGTCCAGGACGTCGTTGCCGCGCTGACAATCGCCTACGACATCCTCGTTGGCGGGCTGCTCGTCGCCATCATCGGCGGCCTTGTCTGGAAGCGCGGCAACGGGCTCGGCGCCGGTATCTCGATGGCAGTCGGAACCGTTGTCACCCTCGGCACCATGATCTACCTCGAGGTGAACGCCGAAAACCAGTACGACGGCATCTACGCCAACGAGCCAATCTACTTCGGCCTCGCCGCGTCGGCCATCGCCTACATCGCAGCCTCCATGGCCAGCCCGCGCACCGATCCGGCGGTCATGACCGCCTGGGAGGAACGGGTGGCAGGCAACGTCCCCGAGGACGTCACTCCGGAGATTTCGGGCGCTGCAGCCGGCCGCCACTGACCGGACTCCTTCTTGCCCCGCGGCGGCGGGAACGGCAGCAGTCGCTGCGGCGGGCCGAGGCAATGTCCCGGCCCACCGCAGCCTGACGGGATCCGCCGACGGGTGGCGTACGCAGCCTGAGGGATGCGCCAGGTACACAGAAGGGCCCTTTCTGCACATTGCAGAAGGGGCCCTTTTGCGTCCGTTTGAGGGATCAGCCGCCCAGCGCGCTCGATCCGCCGTCGGGGCGGTCCCGGCGCTTGTCAGTCCGGGTGGTGCCGCCCGGCGCCGGCGGCGCAGGTTCGGAGGCGAAGATGTCGGGATTCTCCTCCGTCTCGGGCGTCACTCCCCGCGAGGCCGTACCCGGGCGCTCCTCATGCGCGGCACGGCCGGCCCGGTCCGCCAGTTCGATGGCCTTGGGGTCGTCCTTGGGCAGCGTGCTCAGGCCGTGGCCGCTCTCATCGAGGGCTGTGGCCTGCTCCGCCTTCACGATTTCGGTCTCGGTGATCTCGTCGTCGTCCTCCTGGTTCCAGGCCTTGATGGCAGCCCAGGCCACGGCGGTCACGGGTACCGACAGGATGGCGCCGATGATTCCGGCCAGGATGGTGCCGGCGGTCAGGGCGAGCAGGATCACGAGAGCGTGCACGCTGAGGGTGCGGCCCATGACCACCGGTTGGAGGAAGTTGCCCTCGAGCTGGTTGACGACAATGACGACGATGATCACGATGAGGGCCGCCGTCGGCCCGTTCGAAACAAGTGCGACAAGCGCCGCGAGGACCCCAGCCAGGGTCGCACCGACAATGGGGATGAACGCGCCAATGAAGACGATCACGGCCAAGGGCAGTGCCAGCGGGATCCCGAGGATGAACAGTGCCAGGCCGATGAAGAACGCGTCGACGGACGCCACGATGGCTGTTCCACGTACGTAGCCGCCCAGCACGGCAAGGCTGCTGTAGCCCACCCTGCGCGCCTTCACCAGCCGCTTGCCCTTGAAGGCGCGCAGGATGAAGGCCCAGATTTTCTCGCCGTCCTTGAGGAAGAAGAAGAGGATGACGACCATCAGCAGGCCGCCAGCGATGAAGTTGGTCGCCGCGCTGAGCCCCGAGAGGGCTCCCGCTCCCGCTGTGCTGCTCGTCGCAAAGTCGATCGCCGCGTCCCGCGCCTGCTGGATTTGCTCTGAATCGATGGGCAGCGGCCCGTTCTCAACGAAGGCGTACAGCTGGTCGAACCCCTCCACCGCACTGTCGACCAGTTCCCCGGCCTGCCGCTGCACCGCGAACACGATGCCGGTGATCAGCCCGCCGAACAGCAGAAGGAGCAGCAGGAAGGAGAACCCGGTGGCGAGGGAACTCGGCCACCCCTTGCGACGCAGCCAGTGCACCAGCGGGACGATCGCCGCGGCGAGGATCAGGGCGAGCAGCAGCGGAATCACGACCAGCCGCACCTGGATCAGTGCATAGACGAGAACTACCGCGAGCACCAGCATGACGAGGACCTGGGCACTGCGGGTGCTGGCCCGGCCAAGGCTGTCCTTCCAGGGATTCGTGGGTTCTGGTGCGTTGACGTTCATGTTTTCACTGTCTTCCCGTTGAATGTTTTTGTTACGATGCCGTGCAGTCAGCATGCCGCGTCGTTCAGGAGATCGTTGCGCACCTCGCGGCGCAGCACCTTCCCAATCAGAGAGCGGGGCAGATCGTTCACAACAACGATGCGGCGGGGAACCTTGTAGGCGGCAAGAGCGCCCCGGCAGTGGCTGCGGAGGAAGTCCTCATCGAGCTGCTGGCCATCGGCCAGGACAACGACGGCGACGACGTCCTCACCGCCTCCCGGGCGCGGCAGCCCCACGACGGCGGCGTCGGCGATGCCGTTGCAGGTTCGGAGCGCTTCCTCAACCTCTGTAGGCGCAACGTTGAACCCGCCGGTGATGATGAGTTCCTTGATGCGGTCGACGATGCTGACGTAGGAGTCGGCGTCGACCTTCACGATGTCCCCCGTCCGGAACCACCCTCCCTCGAGGAGGGCCGCCTCGGTTTCCTCCGGCTTGCGCCAGTAGCCCGAGAAGACCTGGGGCCCGCGGATCAGCAGCTCCCCCGCCTCTCCAGGCGCCCGCTCAACCGTCGGGTTGTCGGGGTCCACGACACGGACGTCGGTGTTGGGGAACGGCAGTCCCACCGTGCCGGGGCGGCGGGTCGGCCCGATGGGGTTGCCGAGGGCCACAGGCGAGGTTTCGGTGAGGCCGTAGCCCTCGACGAGGTAGCCGCCGGTCACCCTCTCCCACCGCTCGACCGTGGCCTGCGGCAGGTTCATGGCTCCGGAGATGGCGAAGCGGATGCTTGTGAGGTCGGCGCCGCGCTCCTCGGCGGCGGTTGCGAGCCGGTCATAGATAGGCGGCACGGCCGGCAGGAAGGTTGGCGGGGTGCGCCGCGCGGCTTCGAGCACATGGTCGACGTCGAACCGTGGAAAGAGCACAAGCCGGGCGCCGATGCTGATGGCGAAGGTCAGGCAGAGGGTGAGGCCGTAGGCGTGGAACATAGGCAGCACCGCATAGACCGTTTCCCGGCCCTCGGTCAGCCCGGGGACCCATGCCCTGCCTTGGGCCGCGTTGGCGAGCAGGTTTCGATGCGTGAGAACGGCCCCCTTGGGGCTGCCCGTCGTCCCGCTCGTGTACTGGATTACCGCGGTGTCGCCCGCTGCAGGGCGCGGGTGCCTGGCCCTCAGCCTCCCGCCCTCGACCAGCTTGTCCCAGCCGATGACCCGGCGCGGGCCGGTGAGCTTCTCGGAGGTGGTAAGGGCCGCCCGGGCCCGCCGTGCGGCGGGAAGGGGTAGCCGCAGCGCAAGGCGCTTGCGGGCCGGAAGTGCGCGCGTGAGGTCGACCGAAACGATTGCATCGAGTCCGAGGTCCTCAGGCAGGCGCTGCACGCGCGGCACGACCTTGTCCCAGACGATTGCCACCTTCGCTCCGTGGTCCTCGAATTGATGGCGCAGCTCGCGGTCGGTGTACAGCGGGTTGTGTTCGACAACGACCGCTCCGAGCCGGAGCACTGCGTAGAAAGCGACGATGTGCTGCGGGCAATTGGGAAGGACGAGGGCCACCCGGTCCCCCGGCACGACGCCGAGCCGCCGCAGCGCCTCGGCCACGCGGAGGACTTCATCGGCCAGCTGGCCGTAGGTCGTGCCGGCGCCGAAGAATTCCAGGGCGGTCCGGCTGCGGTGCCGCGCGGCGGAGGCCTCAAGCAGGTCGACCAACGAGCCGTCCGGAACGGAAATCTCGTGCGGCACCCCGGGAGCATAGTTCGACACCCACGGGCGGGGAAACTCCAATTTCATAAGCCTGCTTCCTGTTTTGACCCTGCTGACTCTACAGTGCCCTGCCGCCGTCGTGGTAGCTACCCAATCCTTCATTCTGCAGCATGCCGCCGCCCCGGCCGCGTTCCCCTCCGGCGGGGCACCCGCCACCTCACGAGGAATCAGCCACCGGTGGAGGAGAGGTTAGACTTGGAGAAGCGAAGGGGAGTAGCTCCGTGGTGGCACGCCACGAGGCCTGTCGACATACTGGCGCCAATTAAGCCGCCCGGCAGTCCACCGCCCACCGGCGGCGAGCGAGACCTTCGGCCCAACACGTCCACGTGTTGCAGGCCGGAGCTCCACGCGCCCGGCCTGCGAACGTCAAGAGCAGGAGTACCCGAGTGACAGCCGCGCATCCAAGGCCGAGCCCCCACGACATCAAGAGGTGGCGTCAATACCTCGCCGATGAGCGTGCCGAGGCAGCGACCTACAGAGACCTTGCCCGACGCCGGGACGGTGAAGAACGCGACATCCTGCTTGCCCTCGCCGATGCCGAAGGGCGGCACGAGGCCCACTGGATCCGGCTGTTGGGTGACGCTGCGGGACAGCCCGTGCGCCCCTCCCTGCGCAACCGGGTGCTGGGCCTGCTGGCCCGGCGCTTTGGCTCCGTCTTCGTCCTCGCACTCGCCCAGCGCGCCGAAGGTCGCTCACCGTACGCGAGCGATCCCACGGCGACCAACGCCATGGCGGCCGATGAACAAATCCATGAGGAAGTGGTCCGCGCCCTGGCGACCCGGGGGCGCAACCGCCTCTCCGGAAACTTTCGGGCCGCTGTCTTCGGGGCAAATGACGGCCTGGTCAGCAACCTTGCACTCATCATGGGCATCGGCGCCACCGGGGTTTCAACGTCCGTCATCCTTGTCAGCGGCCTCTTCGGGCTGCTGGCAGGGGCGCTGTCCATGGGAGCCGGCGAGTACGTATCGGTCCGCTCCCAGCGTGAGCTGCTCTCGGCAACCCGCCCCACCCAGGTCACCCTGACGGCCTCGAAGGAACTCGATATCGCGGCGAACGAGCTGGTCCTGGTGTACCGGGCCCGGGGAATGACCCTCGAGGCGGCAACCCACCGCGCCGAGGAACGGATGGGGCTCACGGACTGCGACTGTGACCCGAGCTTCTCCCTGCAGCCCGAAGGCGAGGAACCGGAGGACGCCCACGAGCAGGTCGGCACCGGGCTGGGCGCTGCGGCATCGAGCTTCTGCTTCTTCGCCTCGGGCGCCGTAATCCCCATCCTTCCCTACCTCGCGGGCCTGACGGGTATGGCTGCCGTCGTCACGTCCTGCATCCTCGTCGGCGCCGCACTGCTGGCGACCGGGGCCGTCGTGGCCCTGTTGTCGGGCGCCTCGCCGCTGAAGCTCGCACTGCGCCAGCTTGCCATCGGGCTCGGTGCCGCCGCGGCGACCTATCTCCTCGGCATGCTCTTCGGCACCTCGGTCGGCTGAGCCGTCCGGCCGGTCGTCAGGGGTTCGTCCTCAGATACTCCTCAAGGCGCTCGAGCGTCCGCTCGATGTTGCCGGGATGGCGGCGCGAATATCCGGCAACGCGCAGCAGCACCTTGAGGGGAACCGTCCGGGCATCCCACTGTTCGGTGACGAGGGTCGCCTGCCCGCGGGGCTCGAGGGTGTAGCGCCACACGTGGCGGGAGAAGTGGCGCCAGGCGATGCGCTGCCCTTCGTCGAACTCGACGACGCGGTTCAGGATCCTGTAGCGCACCCCGATTTTCATCTCCATACCGAAACGGGCGCCAAGGAAGAGGCGGTCGGGCCCGTTGGGCTGTTCACCGCGCACCGTGTCGGAGCCGTCGATCACGCTGTGCAGGCCTGGCGCCGCGAGCACGTCGAAGATCTGCTGCGCCGGTGCTTCGATCAGCCTGGACCGGGTGATGAGATAGGGGGAATCGGTCGGCGTTGTGGTGGTCATTGACCCATTGTCCCCGACGAGCCGGCAGGCCCTGCTCGGCTCCAAGAGAAAAAGCCCCCCGGACCGCCCAGAAGGGCGGCCCAGGGGGCTTCGACGCGCCAGGCGTTAGAGCGTTGCGTAGACCTCGCGCAGCAGGCGGGCGGTCTCGGACGGGCTCTTGCCGACCTTGACTCCGGCGGCCTCGAGGGCCTCCTTCTTCGCCTGGGCGGTTCCGGCCGAACCGGAGACGATCGCGCCGGCATGGCCCATCGTCTTGCCTTCGGGTGCGGTGAACCCTGCGACGTAGCCGACGACCGGCTTGGTGACGTGGGCCTTGATGTATTCGGCCGCACGTTCCTCGGCGTCGCCGCCGATTTCGCCGATCATCACGATTGCCTTGGTCTCGGGGTCGGCCTCGAAAGCCTCGAGGGCATCGATGTGGGTGGTCCCGACGATGGGATCGCCGCCGATGCCGATGGCCGTGGAGAAGCCGAGGTCCCGCAGCTCGAACATCATCTGGTAGGTCAGGGTGCCGGACTTCGAAACGAGGCCGACGCCGCCCTTGCCCGTGATGTTCGCCGGGGTGATGCCCACGAGGGACTCCCCCGGGGTGATGATGCCCGGGCAGTTCGGTCCGATGATGCGGGTGATCTGCTTGCCGTCGGCGTCAACCTTGGACTGGGCGAGGGCCCAGAATTCGGCCGAGTCCTGCACGGGGACGCCCTCGGTGATCACGACGACGAGGCCGAGGCCAGCTTCGATCGCTTCGACGACGGCGTCCTTGGTGAACGCCGGCGGAACGAACACGATCGAGACGTCGGCACCGGTTTCCGCAACAGCTTCCTTCACGGTGCCGTAGACGGGCAGGGTGACGTCGCCGTGGGTGACGGTGGTGCCGGCCTTGCGGGCGTTGACGCCGCCCGCGACCTGCGTGCCTGCGGCGAGCATGAGGGCGGTGTGCTTGGTGCCTTCGCCGCCGGTGATGCCCTGGACGATTACCTTTGAGTCTTTATTCAGGTAGATAGACATTGGAACCTTTACTTTCCGTAAGCCAGCTCGGCGGCCTTGTCGGCGCCTTCGTCCATGGTGTCGGCCAGGGTGATCAGGGGGTGGTTGGCCTCGCGCAGGATGGCACGGCCCTCGTCCACCTTGTTGCCGTCGAGGCGCACGACCAGGGGCTTGTTGGCTTCGTCGCCGAGGATCTCAAGCGCCTTGACGATGCCGTTGGCGACCTCGTCGCAGGCGGTGATGCCGCCGAAGACGTTGACGAAGACGCTCTTGACCTGGGTGTCGTTGAGGATGACATCGAGGCCGGCGGCCATGACCTCGGCGGAGGCTCCGCCGCCGATGTCGAGGAAGTTGGCGGGGCGCACGTTGCCGTGTGACTCGCCGGCGTAGGCGACGACGTCGAGGGTGGACATTACGAGGCCGGCACCGTTGCCGATGATTCCCACTTCGCCGTCGAGCTTGACGTAGTTGAGGTCGTTTGCCTTTGCCTTGGCCTCGAGCGGATCGGCTGCTTCCTTGTCCTCGAGTGCCGCGTGGTCGGGGTGGCGGAAGTCGGCGTTCTCGTCGATCGTGACCTTGCCGTCGAGGGCCAGGATGTCGCCGCTGCCGGTCTTCACGAGCGGGTTGACCTCGACCAGGGTTGCGTCTTCATTGACGAACACGTCCCACAGCTTGAGGATCGTCGCGGTGACGCCTTCATGCAGTTCGGGTGCGAACCCCGCGGTTTCGACGATTTCCTGCGCCTTGGCCTGGTCGATACCGACGGCCGGGTCGACGGCGACGCGGGCCAGGGCCTCGGGGCGCTCGACGGCGAGCTGCTCGATGTCCATGCCCCCTTCGACGGAGCACATGGCAAGGTAGTTGCGGTTCGACCGGTCGAGCAGCACGGAGAAGTAGTATTCCTCGGCGATGTCGGCACCCTGGGCGATCATCACGGTGTGTACCGTGTGGCCCTTGATATCCATCCCCAGAATGTCGGAGGCATAGCGTTCTGCTTCTTCGGGGGTCTTGGCCACTTTAACGCCGCCGGCCTTACCGCGGCCACCAACCTTGACCTGAGCCTTGACGACGACGACGCCGCCAATTTTTTCAGCTGCTGCTTTTGCTTCTTCGGGGGTGTGCGCCACGATGCCGGCGAGCACGGGAACTCCGTGTGCCTCAAAGAGATCGCGCGCCTGATATTCAAACAGGTCCACGGGCTGGTGTCCTTCTACGTCGAAGTAGGTTTACACAGGGAACTGTAGTCCCTTGGCGCTGAGCGCCTTTTCCAGACTACCGGTTTCGTGAGTAAGGCCACAGTTCTATGAGTTGTAGAAAAACTGCCCTTTCGGTTATTGCTCTTGGAGGCCGCCTAGGCGGTCTTCGTGAGCGGCGCGTAGCGCAGGAGCAGGCGCTTTTCGCCCGCATCGAAGCGCACCTTCGCGACGGTCTTGTCGCCGGAGCCTTCGACTGCGACAACCGTTCCGTTTCCAAAGGTCGAATGGTTGACGCTGTCCCCCGGCGCGACCGAAACGACCTCCTTCTGCGGCTGCACCCTGCCGATCGCCTTCGCCGCTGCGGGAGCTGCGCCCGCCGCACCTCCTGCGCCCCAGTACGATCCGCTGAACCGTGGACCGCTTGTCGGACTGGCGTTCCAGGCCGGAAGGGATGCCCCTTCCCGCTTCCACTCGATGAGTTCGTCGGGCACTTCCGCAACAAACTGGCTCGCCGGGTTGTACTGGCTCTGGCCCCACATGCTCCGCACCTCGGACCGGGTGAGGTACAACCGCCGGCGGGCCCGGGTGAGGCCCACGTACGCCAGCCGGCGCTCTTCGGCCAGTTCCTTGGGGTCGGTTGCCGAACGCTGGTGCGGGAAGATTCCCTGTTCCATGCCGGTGAGGAACACCACGGGGAACTCAAGCCCCTTGGCGGTGTGAAGGGTCATCAGGGTCACCACGCCCTGCCGCCGGGCCTCGGCTACGGCTTTCTCAACCTCTTCGACCGAACCCTCCGGCGCGTCAGGGATCGAGTCGGCGTCGGCCACGAGCGAGACCTGCTCGAGGAAGTCCCCGAGGGTTCCCTCGGGGTTGTCCCGCTCGTACTCGCGCACCACTGCGACAAGTTCGGCGAGGTTCTCGACCCGTGATTCGTCCTGCGGATCGTTGCTGGTGCGCAACTGCTCAAGGTAGCCCGTCTGCTCCAGCACTGCCTCGACGGCGGCGGAGGCCCCGGAACTGCTGGCGACCTCGGCGAGGTCGTCGATGAGCTTGACGAAGTGCGCAACAGCGTTCACCGAGCGCGTGGCCATGCCGGGGGCGCGGTCCGCCGCGCGCAGCGCCTCCATGAAGCTGATCCGCTCGCGCTCACTCAAGGCAGCGATCGCGTACTCGGCGCGGTCACCGATGCCCCGCTTGGGTTCGTTGAGGATGCGGCGCAGGTTGACGACGTCGTCCTGGTTCACGAGGACCCGAAGGTAGGCGAGGGCGTCCTTGATTTCCTTGCGCTCGTAGAAGCGGGTTCCGCCGACCACCTTGTAGGGCAGGCCGACCCGCAGGAGGATCTCCTCGATGGAGCGGGACTGTGCGTTGGTGCGGTAGAACACCGCGACGTCGCCGGGGCGCAGGTTTTCCTCATCCTGGAGGCGGTCGATCTCCTCGGCGATGAACCGGGCTTCCTCGTGCTCGTTTTCGCCGACGTAGCCGACGATCTTTTCGCCGTTGCCCTCGGCCGTCCACAGCCGCTTCTCGGGGCGGTTCGGGTTGCGGGAGATGACGGCGTTGGCTGCGCTGAGGATTGTCTGCGTGGAACGGTAGTTCTGCTCGAGGAGGATGGTCCGGGCGTTCCGGTAGTCGTTCTCGAACTCGACGATGTTACGCACGTCGGCTCCGCGGAAGGCGTAGATCGACTGGTCCGAGTCGCCCACCACCGTCAGCTCCGCCGGCGAGTCGGTGGTTTCTCCGGGAACTCCGACGATCTCGCGGACCAGCGCGTACTGGGCGTGGTTGGTGTCCTGGTACTCGTCGACGAGGACGTGGCGGAAGCGGCGGCGGTAGTAGTCGGCAACTCCGGGGAAGGCACGGAACATGTAGACGGTCTGGGCGATGAGGTCGTCGAAGTCCATTGCGTTCGCCTGGCGCATGCGCTGGGCGTACCCCTTGTAGACCTCGGCGACCGCCTGCTCGAAGGGGTCGCCGGAGTCAACCGAGCCGGCGTAGGTTTCCTCGTCGATGAGTTCGTTCTTCAACGCCGAGATCTTGTGCTGGATCGCCTTCGGCGCGAATCGCTTCGGGTCGAGGTCAAGGCCCTTGGCGACGATCGTGATCAGGCGGAGCGTGTCGGCCGAGTCGTAGATCGAGAAGTTGGAGTTGAGGCCGACGCTTGCGGCTTCCCTGCGCAGGATCCGCACGCAGGAGGAGTGGAAGGTCGAGATCCACATGCGTTGGGCGACGTCGCCGATGAGCGCTTCGATGCGCTCGCGCATTTCGGCGGCCGCCTTGTTGGTGAAGGTGATGGCGAGGATCTCTCCCGGCCGTGCCCGCCCCGTGGCGAGAAGGTAGGCGATGCGGTGGCTGAGCACGCGGGTCTTGCCCGAGCCTGCCCCGGCGACGATCAGCAGCGGGGAGCCGCTGTGCCGGACGGCCTCTTCCTGCTGGGGGTTCAACCCGCTGAGGAGCTCCGCGGCCCGCGCTTCGTTCGGTCCGGGCACCGGGGCATGCGCCAGCGCCGGATCGGATGAAGGGGTTTCCCCGCTGCCGGTCTTGTTGCCTGATTTTTTCGATCCGGCGGGTGAGGGGGCGGGGTATGGGTCGAAGAGCATATCCATGGTGCATTCAAGTCTAGGCGGTGCCTCTGACTGTCGGCACGCGGACGGTATTTCCGGCTGCATGACCGGGCCCCCTGACTGTTCCAGCACACGGAGGCGCCCGCCGGCTTGAGTGCCGGCGGGCGCCTGGGTGAATGGTCCGGAGACTGGTTGGCGGGCTGGGTTAGCTCCGGGGACGCTCCATCTCCTCGGGCTCGATGCCGAGCATTGCGAGCTTCCCGCTCTTGCGGTCGGCGAGGTAGTCCTTCATTTCGCGCTTGATGACCGGCAGCAGCATGTATACGCCAAGCAGGTTCACAAAGGCGCAGACGAACAGTGCGGCGTCGGCGAAGCTGATGACCTGGCTGAAGGTCAGCACACAGCCGGCGACAGTGAAGAACAGGAAGATGACCTTGTAGAGCACCTCCGAGGTCTTGCCGCGGCCGAAGAGGAACTCCCAGGCCTTCAGCCCGTAGTAGGACCACGTGATGAGGGTCGAGTAGGCGAAGAGTGCAACCGCAACGGCGAGCAGGATCGGGAACCAGGGGAAGACCGTCGCGAAGGCGTCGGAAGTGAGGGTCACCCCGTCGGGTGCGCCCTCGCCTGCCTGAACCTGGTCGATGCCTGCCTGCAGGCTCGGAGCGCCGGCGATGATGATGGCAAGCGCGGTCATGGTGCAGATGATCACCGTGTCGACGAGCGGCTCGAACATCGCAACGAATCCCTCACTGACGGGGCGGCGGGTCTTGACAGCGGAGTGGGCGATGGCTGCCGAGCCGAGGCCGGCCTCGTTGGAGAAGGCCGCACGGGTAAATCCGACGATCATGACGCCGACAATGCCGCCCGCGAGCCCTGTGGGAGCAAATGCGCCCTGGATGATCGAGCCGAATGCGGCGGGAACCTGGCCGATGTTCACGAGGATCACGAGGATGCAGGAGACCACGTACAGGATGCCCATCGCGGGGACGAGCTTGCTGGTTGTGGCGCCGATCGACTTGATGCCGCCGAGGATTACAGCCGCGACGAGCAATGCAAGGACGATACCGAAGATCAGGGCGGCCCCGGCGCTGCCGAGGAAGCCGTCCTCACCACCGGTGACGTTCTGCACCTGGGCGAACGTCTGGTTGGCCTGGAACATGTTGCCGCCCGCGACACCGAAGATGAGGATGGCGACGGCGAAGATGCCGGTGAGGATTTTTGCGGGGATCTTCCCGAACTTGCTGAAGGCGATGGGGAGGTACTTGAACGGGCCACCGCTGACCGAACCGTCCTCATGGACTTCGCGGTACTTCACGCCGAGGGTGCACTCGGCGAACTTGCTGGCCATGCCGAGCAGGCCGGCGAGGATCATCCAGAAGGTGGCGCCCGGCCCGCCGAGGGCCATAGCGGCACCGACACCGGCGATATTTCCGAGTCCGACCGTTCCTGAAAGGGCGGAGGTCAGTGCCTGGAAGTGGGGAACCTCTCCCGGGTCGTCCTTGGCGGAGTATCTTCCCCGGATCACTTCATAGGAGACTTTGAGGCCACGGAACTGAATGAACCCGAAGTAGATGGTGAAGATGACGCCCGCGGCGATTAGCCAGGCGACGACAGCCGGGAAACTGACTTCGCCGATCGTGATCGGGAAGAACACGATCGTCGAGAAAACCGTTGTAATCGGCTCAAAGATCGAGTTGATCGCGTTGTCGATAGCGGCAAGCCATCCGACCTCGTCGGTTACTGCTCTGGGGAGTATGTGGGTAATTGCCATCCCTCTAATGAACAGCAACCTACCCGTGACCGCAATCACGTTGTGGACTTTGCCCAACATTGGTAGGGCCAGACCGTGGAGTGCAACAAAAACCGCTGGGCGCATGCATGATGCGGGAACCTCTCCGAAGCGCCAATGCCGGCCCGGATTTTCCCCCTGGGGCGCGGGAGCAGGTATGCTGAAAACCGCTTGGCGGTCCGAAGTTTCAGGTCCGCCCCGCCTCTGTAGCTCAGTAGGATAGAGCGTCCCTCTCCTAAAGGGAAGGTCGTCGGTTCGATTCCGGCCAGGGGCACCACGATCGAAAAGGGCAGTGCGCTACACCGGCAGTCCTGCCCGAAACTCCGAGGCGGCAATGAACCAGGTTCTGACAATCGCCGCCTTGTGCCTGCTCGACGGCGCCGGCCGCCTCCTCCTGGTCCGCAAACGCGGCACCATCCTGTTCATGCAGCCAGGGGGCAAGCTCGAACCCGGAGAGTCGGCGGCGGCCGCCGCGGTGCGCGAACTGCAGGAGGAATTGGGCCTTGCCGTCCCCCCTCCGCGGTTGGGCCTGCTTGGCACCTGGTACGGGCCGGCAGCAAACGAGACCGACACCCTCATCGATGCCACGGTGTTCCTGTGCCCGCTCGAAGGAACCCCTGTCCCTGCCGCGGAGATCGAGGAAATCGGCTGGCTCGACCTCCGCACTCCAGGGCTGCGCACCGACCTCGCCCCGCTGCTGACGGAGTTCGTGATTCCGGCCCTGGTCGAGCTTGCCGGAGCACCGCCTGCGCCGGCTAGGTCGAAGCGCGGGTTCCGCTGAGGACGTCGGGGTCCTCGTCCGGCGCCACGGTTTTCTCCACTGCGAACTGGGTACGGTGCAGTTCCGCGTACCGGCCGCTGCGCTCAAGCAGCTCCTCATGGGTTCCCTGTTCGGCGATTCGCCCGTCCTCGATGACCAGGATGAGGTCGGCGCTGCGGATCGTTGAGAGCCGGTGGGCGATCACCATCGCTGTCCGGCCCTCGAGCGCCTCGGTCAGCGCGGCCTGCACGGCCGCCTCCGACGTCGAGTCGAGGGCCGCCGTGGCCTCGTCGAGGATCACGACGCGCGGCTGGGCAAGGAGCAGGCGGGCGATTGTCATGCGCTGGCGCTCTCCGCCGGAGAGCCGGTAGCCGCGCTCGCCGACCATTGTGTCGAGCTGGTCGGGCAGGGACCGCAGCAATGGTTCGAGCCGGGCGCGGCGCACGGCGTCCCACAGTTCGTCCTCCGTCGCCTCGGGGCGTGCGAGCCGCAGGTTCGAGCGGATCGTCTCGTGGAAGAGGTGCCCGTCCTGGGTCACCATGCCCAGGGTGGAGCGCATCGAGGCAAAGGTGACATCGCGGACGTCGACACCGGCCAGACGCACCGCGCCGCTGTCGACGTCGTAAAGGCGCGCCAGCAGCTGCGCGATCGTCGACTTTCCGGCACCGGAGGTGCCCACGAGCGCAACCGTCTGGCCGGGCAGGATCTTGAAGGAGATGCCGTGGAGCACCTCCTCCCCGCCGCGGGTGTCGAGGGTCGAGACCTCTTCAAGGGAGGCGAGGGAAACCTTGTCGGCCGAAGGATAGGCGAATCGGACGTCGTCGAACTCGATCGTGACAGGCCCGCCCGGCACGTTCCGGGCATCGGCCTTTTCCCGGATCAGCGGCACGAGGTCGAGGATTTCAAAGACCCGCTCGAAGCTGACGAGCGCGCTCATGATCTCGACCCGTGCGTTGGCGAGGCTCGTCAGCGGCGCGTAAAGGCGGGTCAGGAGCAGTGCGAGGGTAACAACCTCACCGGTTTCAAGCTGGCCGCCGAGCGCGAGCGTGCCGCCGAGACCGTAGACAAGTGCCAGGGCCAGCGCGGAGACGAGCATCAGCGCCGTGAAGAAGATGTACTGGAGCATCGCCATCCGCACGCCGATGTCACGCACCCGGGCGGCGCGGACCCGGAATTCTTCGGATTCGGAGTCGGGACGGCCAAACAGCTTCACCAGGGTGGCTCCGGGAGCCGAGAACCGCTCGGTCATCTGCGTGCTCATGGCTGAGTTGTGGTCGGCTGCCTCCCTCCGCAGCGCGGCGAGTTTGCTGCCCATGCGGCGTGCGGGGACGAGGAACAGCGGCAGCATCACGATTGCGAGGATGGTGACCAGCCAGGAGGTGCTCAGCATGACGATGAGGGTCAGCGCGAGCGCCACAGTGTTGCTCACCACCCCGGAGAGGGTGCCGCTGAAGGCCTGCTGCGCGCCGATGACGTCGTTGTTGAGCCGGCTGACCAGCGCACCGGTGCGGGTGCGCGTGAAGAAGGCGATGGGCATTTTCTGGACGTGGTTGAACACGGCTGTGCGCAGGTCGAGGATGACGCCCTCGCCGATGTTCGCCGAGTACCAGCGCGTGGCCATGCTGACGCCGGCGTCAGCCACCGCGACCAGGGCGATGACGAGGGCCAGCCACATGACAGTCTGGGTTGAGCCCCGGGCGACGATGACGTCAACGACCTGCCCGGCGAGGACCGGGGTTGCCACGGCGAGGAAGGCCGAGCCGACCGACAGGATAATGAACAGCGTGAGCTTCACCCTGTAGGGGACTGCGAACGCGACGATACGCTTCAGCGTTTCCTTGGAGAATTTGTTCGTGCGGTCCTTGGCGGTCGAGATCCGGTAAAGGGAACTCCAGGCCGCGCCTTCCATGCTCATACAGGTGCCTTCCGTTAAGCCTCTTCAAGCTTAGGCGCTGGCACCCCCGGTCTTACCGTGTATGCCCTAGGCACAATTTCGGGGGCAGGATCAAGGGTCGCCGGAAAGTTTCGACATACGAGGTCACATTGAATCGCCAGCAGCGCGGAACAATGGAATGGTGCAGTGTTGTTGCACTACTGGAGTCCGCCCGCCGGACCGCCCAGCAGACCACCCGCGAGACATAAAGGATTTCCCATGACCTTCCGCCTGTCCCTCCTCGGCACCGCCGCAGCGCTGGCCCTTGCCGTCTCCGGATGCTCGGCTTCGTCCGAACCCGGGGCAGGGGGAACCAGCGGTGGAGCATCCGACGCGGCTCCCACAACCCTTGAGCAGATCCAGGAGGCCGGCGTCCTTACCGTCGGCACCGAGGGAACCTACAAGCCCTTCAGTTTCCACGAGGAAGGCAACGGCGACCTCACCGGGTACGACGTCGAGGTGATCACCGCCGTGGGCGAGAAGCTCGGCGTCGAGGTCGAGTTCGAGGAGACCCAGTGGGATGCCATCTTCGCCGGGCTTGAAGCCGGCCGTTTCGACGCCATCGCCAACCAGGTGTCGATCACCGAGGAGCGCACCAAGAAGTACGACTTCTCCGACCCCTACACCGTCAGCAACGGCGTGATCGTCACGAGCGCCGACAACGACGAAATCAAATCCTTCGAGGACCTGAGCGGCAAGACGACCGCCCAGTCGCTCACCAGCAACTGGTACGAACTTGCCAAGGAGAGCGGCGCCAACGTCGAAGCCGTCGAGGGATGGGCCCAGTCGGTTGCCCTCCTCCAGCAGGGCCGGGTCGACGCAACGATCAACGACGAGCTGACCTACCTCGACTACCAGAACACCTCGAAGGATTCTTCGATCAAGATCGCGGCGGAAACCGAGGAGACCTCCGAGAGCGCTGTCACCTTCAAGAAGGGCAGCACCGATCTCGTCGAGGCGGTAAATGAGGCCCTGAGCGAACTTCGCGCCGATGGTACCCTTGCCGAGATTTCAACGAAGTACTTTGGAACCGACGTCAGCAAGTAGGCCGCAGCCGTAGGCGGCGCACCGGCGGCAGGAACGAGGATCCGGCGTCCACCGCCGGCTGGGGATTTTTTCGACGCGGCCGCGCGCACATTCCGCGGACGGAAGGACTGATACGTGGATTGGGATTTGTTCCGGAGCTCGTTCTGGCCCATCCTCCGGGGCGGGCTGACCGGAACTATCCCCCTGACGCTCATGTCCTTTGTCCTGGGACTAGCGCTGGCACTGCTCCTCGCCCTGATGCGGATCAGCGGGCGGCGCGTGCTTGCCGGCGTCGCCCGGGCCTACATCTCGGTGATCCGGGGCACTCCCCTGCTGGTTCAGCTGTTCGTCGTCTTCTATGGACTCCCCTCGATCGGCGTCACCATCCCGCCGTGGCCGAGCGCGGTGATTGCGTTCTCGCTCAACGTCGCGGGATATGCAGCGGAGATCCTGCGGGCCGCCATCCTTTCGGTGCCCAAGGGCCAGTGGGAGGCCGGGCACACCATTGGAATGTCCCGGCGCAGGACGCTGCGGCGGATCATCCTCCCCCAGGCGGCGCGCGTGTCGGTTCCCCCGCTGTCGAACACCTTCATCTCCCTGGTGAAAGACACCTCCCTGGCTTCGCTGATCCTCGTCACCGAACTCTTCCGTGAAGCCCAGCAGATCGCGGCCTTCAGCCAGGAGTTCATGCTGCTCTACCTTGAGGCGGCGTTGATCTACTGGGCGTTCTGCTCCATCCTTGCCGTCGGGCAGCACTCACTCGAAAAGAGGTTGGACCGCTATGTCATCCACTGAGCCGATCCGCCCGGTGCAGGGGGGCCAAGGTCCGGTTCTGCTCACCGCCAGAGGCCTGGAGAAATCATTCGGCACCAACACCGTGCTGCGGTCGATCGACCTGTCGGTGCACCGCGGCGAGGTCGTGGCCCTCGTGGGGCCCTCGGGATCGGGCAAGACCACCGTGCTGCGCTGCCTCAACGGCCTCGAGGTGCCCGACGGCGGAACCGTCGCCTTCGCCGAAGGCCCGTCGGTGACCTTCGGTGCAGGCGTTTCTTCCAAGGAGCTTTCGGCGCTGCGGGACCACAGCGCCATGGTGTTCCAGCAGTACAACCTGTTCCCCCATATGACGGTCCTCGAAAACATCATCGAGGGCCCGGTGCAGGTCCAAAGGCGCAAGCGCCGGGAGGCCGAGCAGGACGCCGAGAAACTCCTTGGGCGCGTCGGGCTCCTCGCCAAGAAGGACCAGTATCCGTTCGAGCTCTCCGGCGGCCAGCAGCAGCGGGTGGGGATCGTCCGGGCGCTGGCGCTGCGTCCCGACCTGCTGCTCTTCGACGAGCCCACCTCAGCGCTTGACCCCGAGCTCGTCGGTGAAGTGCTCAAGGTCATCAAGGACCTGGCCGAGGAGGACTGGACAATGGTCATCGTCACCCACGAGCTCGCCTTCGCCCGCGAAGTCGCCGATGAGGTGGTGTTCATGGACGGCGGCGTCGTCGTTGAACGCGGCCACCCCGATCAGGTGCTGCGGGCTCCCGTGCACGAACGTACGCGAAGGTTCGTCCAGCGCCTGCTCCACCCCTTCTAGCCGTCGGCCGCCCCTCCCCGCACGCCGTCGTCGTCCCTCTTCCCGCCCGTCGTGCTCCCTCTTCGCCGGTCACCGTCCGCCGAAACTGCAGCTCACCACGCTCTCGGGCTCCCAAAGGGTGGTGACTTGCGAACTCGATGGGAAGGGGAAGCGGCGTTAGACCGCTTGTCCGCCGCCACTCCCGCCGAAACTGCAGTTCACCACGCTTTCGGGCTCCCAAAGGGTGGTGACCTGCGAACTCGGCGGGATGGAGGAGCAGCCTCAGGCGACGCCGAGTTCCTTCTGAACCAGCGGCAGCACTTCAGTGCCCAGCAGTTCGATCGACTCAAGGACCTGGGCCTGCGGGACGGAGGAGAAGTCGAACTGGAAGATGTGGCGGTCGTGCTGCATGAAGGTCCAGGTGAGAACGATCTTCTGTGCAACCTGCTCCGGAGTCCCGACGAAAACGGCTCCGGACCGGGCCGACTGCATGTTGTAGGTGACCCCGCTCGGCTTCGGGAAGCCCCGCTCGCCCGAAATCCGGACCATCGAATCCATCCAGTACGGCCGGAACACTTCGTTCGCCTTTTCGCGCAGCACCAGCCCCACGCTGCTGACGCCCACCCGCAGGGCACCGGGGTCGTGCCCCGCCTCAGCGGCCGACTTCCGGTACAGCTCGGCGTGCTCCTCGAAGTTGCGCACGGTCCCGCCGAGCATCGCGTAGATCACCGGCCGGCCGAGGGCAGCCGCGCGCAGCGTCGACTGCCGCGTTCCGCCCGAGGCGATCCAGATGTCGAGTGAGCCAGAGGTCGGCCGGGGCAGAATCTGCGCGTTGTCGAGCGGGGGCCGAAAACGGCCCTTCCACGTGATGCGTTCCTCCGCGTCAAGGCGCAGCAGCAGGTCGATCTTCTCTTCGTAGAGCGCGTCGTAATCCTCGAGCGCGGCTCCGAAGAGGGGGTACGACTCAATGAAGGAGCCCCGGCCGGCGGTCAGTTCCGCCCTGCCCCTTGAGATCAGGTCGAGGGTTGCGAACTGCTGGTAGACACGCACCGGGTCCTCGGTGCTCAGCACCGTCACCGCCGAACCGATATGGATGTTCCGGGTCTGCGCGGCCGCCGCTGCGAGGACGGGCACCACCGATGAGACCGCGTAGTCCGGCCGGTGGTGCTCGCCGATCCCGAAGTAGGAGAGCCCGACGTCGTCGGCGAGGCGCGCCCGTTCGAGCAGGTCGGCCATGCGCTGCTCGGGTGAGACCCGCTGACCCGTGACGGGGTCGGGGTGGAGGTCTCCGAAGCTGAAAATGCCTAGTTCCATTGCGCTGGCCCAATCGTCTTTAGTTCAGGGTCCACGCTCAAGGGAATGCGCGGACCCGCCCATACGGGCGCTATTCCGCGGGTGTTTCGGGGCGGATCCGTTCCGGATGCGAGTAGCAGTTGAACGACGTGCCGCGGCTGAACCCGACGAGGGTGAGGCCGGCATCGTCGGCAAGGTCGGCGGCGAGGGAGGAGGGGGCGCTGACCGCCGCAAGGATCGGGATGCCCGCGAGCTGCGCTTTCTGGACGAGTTCGAACGATGCCCTGCCCGAGACCTGGAGGATCGTCCCGGCAAGGGGAAGCATGCCCTCGCGCAGCGCCCATCCCACAACCTTGTCGACGGCATTGTGACGGCCCACATCCTCGCGCAGGCACAGCAGCTCGCCGTCGCTTGTGAACAGGCCCGCCGCATGGACGCCGCCCGTGCGGTCGAACAGCTTCTGGCTCTGCCGAAGGCGGTCGGGCAGGCCGGCGAGGACGGCGGCGTCAACTGGGGCGCTGTCCTCGCGCAGGTCGAAGCGGGACGACTTGCGGACGGCATCGATCGAGGCGGTCCCGCAGATCCCGCAGGAGCTCGAGGTGTAGACGTGCCGTTCGAGCGCAGTCTCCGGCAGCACCACTCCCGGCCGGAGCTGGGCTTCCACAACGTTGAAGGTCTGCTGCCCGTTGTCGTCCACTCCGGCGCAGTAGCGCTGGCTTGGCAGCTGTCCCGGCTCCCACACCACCCCTTCGGAGACGAGAAATCCTGCGACGAGGTCGAAGTCGTCTCCGGGGGTCCGCATCGTCACGGTGAACGGCCTGCCCCCCAGCCGGATTTCAAGCGGTTCTTCCCCGGCAAGGACGTCTTCGCGCCGGGTTGATCCACCCGGAACATCGGAACCGAGCCGGAACTTGGTGATGCGGCGTCGTTGGGTGACTCGGCTGCTCATGTGCTTGCTCCTCTCAGTTGCGCGGGAAGTCAGTCGTGCGGGAAGTCAGTTGGCCTGCGGGACCGAATGCCAGGGCACCGTCAGCGCGGGAAGCGGCTGGTCGATGTCGCACCCTTCGGCCGGGACGACCATCACGCCGTCGGCCGAGGCGAGCCCGCGGAGCATGCCCGAACGCTGGTGCTGGCTCGGCACCGCACGGCCGGCCTCGATCCGGTAGGGCACGAGCCTGCTCCTGCCCCTCAACGGCTCGAAGTACCCTCCGCTGAGGACCCGATGCAATCCCGGCATGGGAGCTCCGCGCAGACCGGCGAGCAGGGGCCCAGCAACCGTGAACATCGCCATCATCGCCGCGAGGGGGTTGCCCGGCAGGCCCACCAGGAACCGGCCGTCCGGCAGGCGGGCGAGCAGCGTCGGGTGCCCGGGACGCATCGCGACGCCGTCGATGATCATCTCGGCTCCGAGCACCGCCAACGCCCGGCGGATGTGGTCCGCGGAGGAACTGCCCGTCCCGCCCGTAGTGATCAGCACGTCCCCCGACGCCCGGGCCAGGGAAAACTCGTCGGTCGCCTCCGCACTGATGGCGTTGACGACGTCGTCGAGGTCATCCTTGGCCCTCCCCGCGACGTCGACATGCCCGCCGAGCATCGCCACGAGCGCGGGCAGCTGGGGTCCGAACGTGTCGCGGACCTGGCCCGGCTGGGGAAGCCCCGCCTCAATGACTTCGTCACCGGTCATGAGCAACGAAACCCGCGGCGCCCTCAGGACCGCCAGCGTGTCGTGGCCGCATACAGCGGCAAGGGCGATCTGGGCGGGATTGAGCACGACGCCGGCCGGGATCGCGATGGTGCCGCGTGCCGCCTCCTCCCCCGCAGGGCGGATGTGTTCACCCTGAACCGGCTCATCATGCCTCGCGAGGTCGTTCCTGGTGAGCACATTTTCACGGATTTCCCCGTGCTCGGTCCGGAGGATGCCGGTCGCGTTGTGGGGAACCACTCCGCCGGTGAGGATGAAGGTTGCCTGCCCCGGCTCAAGGGTGATGGTGCCCGAATCGGTGTGTGGGGACGGGTGCCACCGCCCGGAGTCCTCGGCCGGCTTGGGCGTGACGAAGGTCCAGGGCGGAGGGCCGCTGACAGCCCAGCCGTCCATTGCCGAAGATGCGTAATGGGGTATGTCGAGGAGGGATTCGACCGGCTCGGCGAGGGTCTGGCCGAGCGCATCCGCCAGCGGCACCGTCTGGAACGGCATCGGCTGCCCGGCATTGTAGGCAGCTTCCCGCGCCTTCTCCCAGCTCATGTCCCGTCCGCCGTCAATAACGTCGCCCATCAGTGTTCAGCCCCCGCCTCGTCGCAGACCCGCGACGCGTGCTCGATCGCCGAGCGCATCGCCACGGCTTCTTCAGCCTGCCCGCTGCCTGCAGCGAGCCCGGCGGCGTAGCCGGCCACGAAGGTGGTCAGCGGCGCTGCGGGGCGCACCACTGCAGCGGCGGCGTTTCCCGCAAGTGCCAGGATGGCGTTGACGTCGACCTTGGAATCCCCAAGTTCAAAAGCCGAAAGCAGCTTCTCGCTCCATTGCTGAAGAAGTATTTCGCGCTCGTCCATGAGTACCCTCCACGGGTTGGTTAGCGGACGTCAACACCGAGAATCCGGGCGTCAGCCCAGGTGTCGACGTCCGACGTCGTGCCCGGCGGAACCGGGACCGGTCTAATCTTCACCCTAGCAAGGAGGGCGCGCATCGAAAGATTCTGCGCGCCTCCCGCAGCCAGCGCCTCAGCCGCAGCCTCGAAGAGCTCCTCCCTGCGGTACAGCCCGGCAAGCAGTTGGACCCGGTCCCGGTCAAGCGCGACAACAGAAGCCGAGGAGTCCTCCGCTGCGGCACCGAGCAGTACCTCGGCGGCAACATCGCACCGGGGCATGTCGCAGGCGAGGACGAAGGTCCACGCGGGAAGGTCCCGGTCGGGCCCGGCAGCAAGGCTTGCGAGTCCGGCGCAGAGGGCTGCCGCAGGCCCGGCAAAGGGCGGGCTTTCCCGGGTGACGATCACCCCCGCCTCCGGAACGGGGTCCACCGGCCCCACGATGACGGTCAGCAGGGCATCCGGTACAGCGGCGCGGGTTCTCTCAAGGAGCGTCCGGCCGCCGATGGTGAGGCCTGCCTTGGCGGTTCCGCCCAACCGGGAGGACCGCCCGCCGGCGAGGATGACTGCGTCGTACGGAAGTGGCGCTGGGTCGCTCAAGCTGCCCTTTCGGTGAGGAACTCGTTCCACTGCGGCGCCGGCTTCTCGAGTTCGCGGAGCTGCCACAACGGCCCGCGCGGGGGCCGCGGCACAACGCGAAGGCTCCAGCCGAGGCTGCCCAGCGTCTTGTCCCCCTTGGCGTTGTTGCACCGCAGGCAGCATGCAACCATGTTCTCCCAGGTGTCGGTCCCGCCGCGGGAGCGGGGAAAGACGTGGTCGATTGTCGTAGCGGTCTTCCCGCAGTAAGCGCAGAGGTGGTTGTCCCGGCGCAGCACCCCGCGCCGGGTCGCTGCCGTTTCCTGACGGTACGGGATCTTCACATACCGGTTCAGCAGGATCACCGACGGGCGTCCGAGAATTTCGGAAGGCCCGACAACCGGATCCTCATCCTCGGCAACGACGCTCGCTTTGCCTGTCAGCACAAGCACCAGCGCCCGGCGGAATGTAACAACCGCCAGCGGTTCATATCCTGCATTCAGAACGAGAGTGCGCATGCGCATGCCTCTTTGCGGACTATGTCCCCGCTACCGGCTGCCACCCCGGATGCTCGGGATAAGTTCTTCGGATTAACAATGCCTAGGGTAGCCGACCTGCGCGCCGGGGCGAATAGAAAGAGCGAAGTTGTGGCGCGGAGGCAGGGGCGGCACTTTAAGAGAAAGGAACCGGCAGCACCGCTGCCGGTTCCTTTCTTCAGCTGTTGGTTCGAAGAACCGCCAGGCGCTGGGTGTCAGCCGCCCACGCGGATGAACACGGGGCCGGAGCCGAGCTGCGCCGGGGCGATGACGGTCGAGTTGCCGTTGAAGCCGCCGTGGACAGCCTGGCCGCCGCCGATGTACACAGCGATGTGGGCCAGGCCCATGCCGCCGTCGGCGTAGTAGATGAGGTCGCCCGGAACTGCTTCACCGGCGCTGACGGTGCGGCCCAGGGACAGGTAGCCTGCCGGCCAGCCGTGGAAGTTGATGCCGGCTGCGGCGAGGGAGTTGCTCACGAGCCGGGTGCAGTCCTGATTCACGCCGAGCTGGGCCTTGGCCGCCGCGGCGATGGTTGCGGCCTTGCCGGAGGATGCTGCGGGAGTAACCTTGACGGCCGGAGCGGCCGGAGCTGCCTGCGCCTTCGGTGCGGCGGGAGCCTTCACGACGGCGGGAGCGGCCTGCACGGCTGCCGGAGCTGCCTGCACGGCCGGAGTGGCCTGTACTGCCGGTGCTGCCGGGGCCGATGGCTCCGCGGCAACGGTCACCTCGACGGTGACGGGCTTGGCGACGGCCTTGACCGGGGTGCGGTTGAAGGCGACCTTGGCGTTGGCGTCGGCGACGACGACGGCGGGGCTGGCGTCGACCTTGAGCGTCGAGGCGAAGGATTCACGCTCGGGCTGCAGGTCCGCGGCGTTGGCGGCGACGCCGGTGGTCAGGACCAGGCCGGAGGCAGCAGCGATGACTGCGGCCTGCCGTCCCATGCCGCCGGCGTTCTCGGTGACGGCTTTGGCAAGGGCTGCAAGGGGTGCGGTGTGCTGGACTTCGGCACGGTGGCGGGCGATCGGGGCGCGAGAAGACATAGGGGTTCTCCGGAGTGTGAGAGGGGGAGTGTGAAAGTGGGGGGTTTAGCGGACGCGGACGAAGCTTGCGCCGGGAAGATCCGAGAGGGAGTGAAGACCGGTGTTCAGGCCGTTGAGGCCACCGCTGATGACCTGGCCGTTGCCGACGTAGATTGCCACGTGGCCCGCGGTGATCACGAGGTCACCGGCCTGCGGGGATCCGACGACGTCGCCGTACTGCAAGAACTGGCCCGGAGCGAGGTCGCCGACGGACTTTCCAACCGAGCGCAGTGCCTTCTCGACCATGGCGGTGCAGTCCTGGGCAACGCCGATCTGGGAGTAGGCGGAGCCGACGAGGGCGCCTGCGATTCCCGAGGACGGCTTCGCGGCGGGAGCGGGAGCGGGAGCGGCAGGAGCCGGGGTGACTGCGGCGGCCTGGACTGCGGCGGCCTGGACTGCGGGGGCGGCAGGAGCTTTTGCGGCAGGAGCTGCGGCAACAACGACCTCTGCGGCTGGAGCCGGTGCGGCGGGAGCCTCGACGGCCGGCGCTTCGACCGGTGCCTCAACGACGACGGCGGGGGTGACGTTCACGGCTTCGCGCTCAAAGGAGACGGCGGCCGTGGCTGCGGCGCTGACCTTCGAGGCTGCGGGGGCAGTCACACTCAACGATGAGGTTGACTGCACTTCGCGCTCTGCGGCGGGCGCTGCGTTCGCGGGAAGGCCTGCGGTGAAGACGAGGCCTGAGGCTGCGACAAGGACGGCGGCCTGGCGGCCTACAGTTCCTGCATTCGAGGAAACGGCCTGAGAAAGAACTGTGAGCGGGCTCGCTGACACGTGGGCCGCGCGGTGGCGACCCAGAGAATTATTGGACACGTGAAATTGCCTCTCCCAATGCCTGCGAGGTGAGCTGTCGGATTCGGATGGGAGTCACCCGGCCGCTGACGAGTCAGCGACTTAACCCCAAGGATTTCTTGCGAAACCCAAAAATTGGTTCCCCCGCCTCTGCCATGCGAATGTGCGGACGGACCTCAGGCAATGGCAGAGCTAGGCGATTTGCTTGAGGGCGCCAGACCTATGACGATCTGGCACGAGTAGAACGTACCCTAGATCACGCAGATTGTCACATTACGGTCACGGAAGGGTCGAGGGTGTGTTACAGCCAGCCCAGAGGGTCGACGACCTGGCCCTCGATCATCACCTCAAAGTGGAGGTGGCAGCCCGTTGAAGCGCCGGTTGATCCGCTCTGTCCGACGCGTTCGCCGCGCCGCACCTGCTGGCCTTCGGACACCTCGATCACCGAGAGGTGGTTGTAGGTGGTTTCCAGGCCGTTGCCGTGGTCCACAACGATCCGGTTTCCTCCCCCGTAGGGGTGCCATCCGGCGAAGGTCACGGTACCTGCGGCAGCGGAATATACCCGGGCGCCGCACGCCGCACTGAAGTCCTGGCCCCTGTGGAGTTCCCCCAGCCCTGTCATCGGACTTGGGCGGAAGCCGAATCCGGAGGTTTGGACGAGGGCGTCAAGGGGGCCCGTCAGCGCGCCTTTGGCCGCCGCTGGGGTCGCTGATCCGGCCGAGGCGGTCATGACCGCATCGAGCCGCGCATCGGCGCCGAGGGTGGTGCTGAGCGCGGCGCGGTCGAAGTCGACGCGTGCCGAGGCTGGAACATGCACTTCGGCGCCCGCCGGGGCCGCCTCAGCGGTTGCGGAAGCCGGCACCGCCGCTGTCGTGGGCCACGCGACGGTCAGGGCGATGCCCGACACGGCGGCAGCCATCGCGACCTTCTGGCTCAGTCCCGAAAAGGAAAGGTCCTCGCGATACCCCGCTGCCCGGCGCCGGCGCTCGGTGCGGTGCGCATCGCGCGGGCGCGGAGCGGCCGCCGGGGGCCGCGTTCCGCGGCTGCGGCGCTCGGCCCGGTGCGCATCCCTCGGGCGCTCAGAGACAACCGGAACCCCCGCCCGGCGGCGTCCTGACACTTCCTGCTTCAACAAATACGTTCCCTTCCTACGGAGCTGCGCAACGGATCTGCGGGAGCGAAAGGAAATCCGCAGGAACATGGCTGCGGCGCACTCCAAGGAAGATCACGGCGAGGTATCGAGGGTCAGTCTGGCAGTCTCGGAGCGTTGACGCAAAGTGACCACGTTGTTATCAACTGTGTTCAGGGCGTAGCGGCCCTGTTTCCCCACGAAGCAGCCCGCGCCGGGGCCGGTCCGGCGCCTTAGGCGACGGAGACGAAAACGTGGGAAGCGACTTCCGGAGGCAGTTCAAGGGCCCCGTCGACGCCCGGAACGCGTACTGAGACGTAGCCGCCCACCGACTCCAGGTTGAGCGACGCGCCCGGGCGGAGTCCGCCTTCGGCGAGCTGGGACAGCAGCTCGGGATCGACCTGGATCGGCTCCGCAAGGCGCAGGAGGGTCACCGAAGTGCCCGGCCGGTAGTCCTCCATCGCCGCGAGGAGGGTCGTGACGCCGTCGGTGAGCAACTCTGAAGGCACTCCGCCAATCGCTTCGAGGCCCGGAATCGGGTTGCCGTAGGGCGACTGCGATGGCTGCCCGAGCAGTTCGTAGAGGCGCCGCTCGACGCGTTCGCTCATCACGTGTTCCCACCGGCACGCCTCTTCATGGACGTAGGCCCAGTCAAGGCCGATAACGTCGCTGAGCAGGCGTTCGGCAAGGCGGTGCTTGCGCATCACTCCCGTGGCGCGGCGCCGGCCGAGCTCGGTGAGTTCGAGATGGCGGTCGCCGGAGACCACAACGAGCCCGTCCCGTTCCATGCGCCCGATCGTCTGGGACACGGTGGGCCCGGAGTGGCGGAGCCGCTCAGCGATCCGGGCCCGCAGTGCGACGATGTTCTCTTCCTCAAGCTCAAGGATGGTCCGCAGGTACATCTCGGTGGTATCGATGAGGTCCGTCATGAGGGTTCGGCTCCTAGGTGCGGCACAGTGCGGGGCGGGTAAGGGCACTGCGTGCTGCGTGCAGCACGTCCGGACCGGGCCGGGTCCCTACGCCCCCTCAGGTTAACCCATCCGCCTTCGGCCCCGGCAATCGTGCGTCGGCGCCGCCCGTGCGGCGTGCTGCACTTCATAAATATCCCGGCACACCTCCGCTGGGGCAGAATTGGGCCCGTTGCCCCACCCACCCCACATTTGCACGGAGGACCAGTGAGCGAGCTTTCGGACCTAAGAATTCCCACCCACCTGCTGCCCCGGGACGGCCGCTTCGGCGCCGGCCCGTCGAAGGTGCGCTCCGAACAGCTCAGTGCCCTCACGGCCGCCAACCCGTCGATCCTTGGCACCTCGCACAGGCAGAAGCCGGTGAAGAACCTCGTCGGTGAGGTCCGCGAAGGGCTCTCCACCTTTTTCGGCATGCCCGAGGGGTATGAGGTTGTTCTCGGAGTGGGAGGTTCGACGGCGTTCTGGGATGCCGCAGCGTTCGGGCTTGTCGATTCCCGGGCCCAGCACCTTTCCTTCGGCGAGTTCGGGTCGAAGTTCGCGGCGGCAACGGACAAGGCGCCGTTCCTGGAGCGCTCCTCCATCATTACCTCCGAGCCGGGCACCCGGCCCGAGCCGTCCGCCGAGGCCGGCGCGGACGTGTACGCCTGGCCCCAGAACGAGACATCGACGGGCGTCGCGGCCCCCGTCCGACGCGTCGCAGGTGCCGACGACGGCGCACTGATGCTCATCGACGCGACCTCCGCCGCCGGCGGGCTCGCCGTCGACGTGTCCGAGGCCGATGTCTACTATTTCGCACCCCAGAAAAACTTCGCCTCGGATGGCGGACTGTGGCTGGGGCTGTTCTCGCCGGCGGCGCTTGAGCGGGCGGCGCGCATCGACGCGTCGGAGCGGTGGATTCCGGACTTCCTTAACCTCCAGACGGCGATCGGCAATTCGCAGTTGAACCAGACCTACAACACTCCCTCCCTGGCGACACTGGTGATGCTCAACGCCCAGCTCCAGTGGCTCAACAGCAACGGCGGAATGGACTTCGCGGCTGCCCGCACGGCGGACTCTGCCGGCCGGGTCTACGCCTGGGCCGAGGCTTCGGAGGTCGCGACGCCGTACGTCGTGCGTCCCGAGGACCGCTCCAACGTCATCACCACGATCGACATTGCCCCTCCCATCCGCGCCGCGCTTGTCGCTTCGGTGCTGCGTGCCAACGGGATCGTCGACGTCGAGCCGTACCGGAAGCTCGGCCGGAACCAGCTGCGCATTGCCACCTTCGTGGCGATCGAGCCCGACGACGTATCCGCGCTGCTTTCGTGCATCGACTACGTTGTCGAACGGCTCAGTGCCGAATTGAGCGGGGGCGGCGAGTGAGCCCAGGGAGCCGAATGCAGGTTCAGTCCCCGGCGCTGTGGGGTGCCTCGTGGGTGATGCGCAGGCGCCGGGGCAGGGAGCGGTCGTAGCGCAGCCTCACCTCGTGGTAGCGCCAGGCCCAGAACAGTCCTGCACCAGCGGCAATAATGCCGGAGGCGGCGGCGACGCCGAGGCTCCACCGCGGCCCGAACGCGTCGGATACCCAGCCGACAACCGGCGCGCCGAGCGGCGTGCCCCCTAGGAAGATGGCGAAGTAGAGGGCCATCACGCGCCCACGCATGACCGGGTCGGTGGTTGTCTGGACGTAGGCGTTGGCGCTCGTGAGAAGGGTGAGGGCGAAAAGCCCCACCGGGACCAGTGCGAGGCCGAACAGCTCGAGGGTTGGCGCCAGCGCGGCGACCCCGCAGGCTATGCCGAAGGCACCGGCGGCCCCGAAGACGAAACGCATCCGCGGTTTGTCGCGCCTCGCCGACAAAAGCGCTCCGGCAACCGACCCAACCGCCATGACCGAGGAGAGCACCCCAAACACCCCGGCGTTCTGACCGAACTCGGTGCGGGCCATTGCCGCGATGAATACGGCGAAGTTCAGCCCGAATGTACCGACGAGGAAGATGGCCAGCAGCACCATCATCAGATCGGGCCGTCCGCGGACGTAGCGCAGGCCAGCCTTGATGCGGCCCTTTCCCGGTTCCGACCGCGGCTGGACGTTGAGCGTGGAGGCGCGGATCGCGAGCAGGGCGTAGACCATTCCGCCGAAGGTGAGCGCATTGATGAGGAAAACCCATCCGGGGCCCACCGCGGCGGTCAGGAGCCCTGCTACGGCGGGGCCCACCATCCGCGCTGCGTTGAAGGAGGCGCTGTTGAGCGCTACGGCGTTCGGCAGGTAGTCATCGCGCACCAGTTCCGAGGCGAAGGTCTGCCGGGCGGGTGCGTCGAAAGCCGAGACGATGCCCAGGGCGAGCGCAAAAGCGTAGACGTGCCAGAGTTCGGCGGCGGCGGTGAGCACCAGCAGGCCGAGCCCTACGGCCAGCAGCGCCATCGCCACCTGGGTCAGCTGAAGCAGCTTTCGGCGGTCGACGGTGTCGGCGATCAGCCCGGCCCAGGGCGAAATCAGCAGCTGCGGGCCGAGCTGCAGGGCCAGGACCACCCCGAGGGCCGAAGCGTTCTGTTCGGTGAGGATGTCATAGACGAGCCAGTCCTGGGCAGTGCGCTGCATCCAGGTACCGATGTTTGAAACGAGCGCGCCGACGAACCAGATCCGGTAGTTGGCTATCCGCAGCGACCGGAACATGCCCACGTGCGCGCTCCTTCCGCCGTCGCCTGCAGCAACCGGCTAAGTTGTCCCCGGCCTAGTTGTCCCCGGCGTCGTGCGCCTTTATGGCGTCATCCGGGTCGCCGAAAGGCGCCTCGGCTTCGACCCCGACATCCACCGGTGAAGGCTCATCCGCGGATGGCTCTTCTCCGGTGGTCTGTTCTGCGGCAGGAGTATCCCCGGCAGCCTGCTCCTCGGCAGGGGCCTCACCGGCTACCTGCTCCTCGGCAGGAGTATCCCCGGCAGCCTGCTCCTCGGCAGGGGCATCACCGGCAAGAGAATCTTCGGCGGCCTGTTCCTCGGCAGGAGCATCGCCTGCAGGCTCATCCTCGGCAGGCTCATCCTCGGCGGCGGCATCCCGAGCCGCCTGCTCTCCGGCGGGCTGCTCTTCGGCAGGCTGTTCGTCGGCAGGGGCATCCTCTGCCGCCGGAGCCTGTTCATCGGCGGCGGAGTCCTCAGGGAGCACCCGCTCGGACCAGGGCAGCCACTCGGGCGCAAGCAGCGCCCGATCCGAAGGAAGCAGCCCCACTTCGGAGACCGTCGGTTCCTTGCCGCGGGGAACCCGGGCGAGCGTCGCGAACCACTCCCAGCCCCCATACCCCGGAACGAAAGCCTCGAAGCGGTGCGTGAGCAGGCGCTCACCGTCCGGATACGAAGCCACATGTTCGCCGATCTGATCGGCCGGAGCGACCTGCAGCAGGCTGTCCCGGGCGAAATCGACGGCCGCTGCGAGCAACGCGTCGGGCTTCGCCGGCCGGCGTGCGGCCCGGCGTTTGACCGGCGCTGCGGCGGTGCCGCCTGCGGTTATTTCAGCGTCGGTCGAGTTGTCAGGCGAGGGAACGTCGGGGCGTGCAGGCATCATCGCTTGGCTACGCATCCAGGTCGTCGGCAACGGCCCGGAGAACCGCTGCGACCTTGCTCGCGTGGGCCTTCTCGGGGTACCTGCCCTTGCGCAGCCCGTTCGACACGTCGTCGAGCAGCTTGATGAGGTCCTCGGTGATCACTGCCATGTCGTCGGCCTTCTTGCGCGTCGCCTTCACGACCGAGGGCTGCGTTTCGAGGATCCGGGCCGAGAGCGCCTGAAGCCCCCGCCGCCCGTCGGCCACTCCGAATTCGAGCTTGGTGCCGACCTTGACCTCGGTGACTCCGGCCGGGAGCGCAGAGGCGTGGAGGAAGACTTCTTTGCCGTCGTCCGTTGCAACGAAGCCGAAACCCTTGTCAGCGTCGAACCATTTCACTTTGCCGATGGGCACGTAGGTTACCTCTTCTTGGGTCTGCTGAGGCGGTGACCGCCTCCGGTTGTTGGAACCCGGCGCTGCGTCGGTGATATGCCGGTGGTGCTCAGCCACTGCCGGGGAAGTCTTTGGAAATAGAATATCCCCTCAGCGCTCACCCGTGCGCGCCGCCGTTCTTGTACGCTGTAAGCGTTATGGCCCCTGATTCCCCTTCCCTGCAGCGCGGGCACGCGCCCCGCCGCACTGCGTCGTCCCTCCGGCTGGTGCTCATGGTCGCGGCGGTTGTGTCCGCCGTCGTGGGCCTGGTTTCACTGGGTGCGATCCTGGCTATCGCATGGCTCCAGGGCGCCATATGGCCCGGGTTCCTCGTGGCAACGTATGTGTGCCTTCCCCTTGCGTTCCTGCTCATGTGCGCCCTGATCATCGACTCAGTCATCGGACGCCGGCGGCTCTGACCCCAGATGCGGTGGGGGTGGTTCGATCCTGCTGATCCATGCCTGCTGATCCAAGCCTGTTGATGCATGCCTGCTGATCCACCGGGCGGCGCCGGCAATGCCCCGGCGGTAACCTTAAGCCAATGTCCGCCATCCGCGCCCTGGCCGATCAGTTGGCCGCCCGCAGCGACTCCGAGCTGCGGTACCTCCTTTCGGCGCGCCCCGACCTCCTGCTCCCTCCGGTCCCCGATTTCGGCGCCCTTGCCGCACGTGCATCAACGCGCGCCAGCGTGCAGCGGGCCCTTGAAAACCTCACCACGCCCCAGCAGCAGCTGCTTGAAGCGGTCCTCCTCGCAGCGGGCGACGAAGACGCCGGCGTAAGCGCCGAAACCCTCGAGGGCCTCGTTGGCGGCGCCGGGCGGGACGAACTCAACCCCATCCTTGCGGACCTCGCTGCGAGGGCCCTGCTCTACGCCGCACCTTCAAGTCAGGCACAAGGGGCGGGAAGTCCTGGGGCATATCTTCCCGTTGGTTCCCTTGGCGAAGCGGTAGGACCGTACCCGGCGGGACTCGGCAGGCCGCTTCCCGTCCTTGCCCGCGTCCTGCCCGCGTACGGCGCCGGACTCCCCAGCGCCGCCCAGCGCGCGCGCGAGCTGGGCGTTGAGCTTGGCGGCACCCCGACACCGGGCGCCGCGGCCGAGGAACTCGACGCTGCGCTGCGGCAGCCCGATTCCTGGACGCGGCTGAGCTCCAGTGCACCGCCCGGGGCAGCCGCACTGTTGGGCAAACTCGGAGGGGCGCCGGTGGGAGCGGTGCCTCCAACGGCCGCACGCGGCCCGCAGACCGATGCGGCCGCCGCACTCGAGTGGCTGCTGCGGCACGGGCTGCTGGCCCAGCTTGACGCCTCCCATGTTGAGCTCCCGCGCGTGGTGGGTCAGGCGGTACGCGGCCACCGGATTATCCAGGTCCTGCAGGCGCATCCGCCGCGGCCGGACCTCCGGAGCGTGCGGGCGGGCATCCGGGACAACGCCGCTCACAGTGCTGTCGCTGAGACGCTGCGCATGATCAGCGCCCTGCTCGGCTCGGCAGCTGCCGCCCCCGTCGCGACGCTGCGCTCCGGCGGGGTCGGCGTCCGGGAGCTCCGCCGGCTCAGCGACGCACTGCAGGTCGAACAGTCGGTGACGCCATGGCTGCTCGAACTCGCCGCCGCCACGGGAGCACTCGCGCTCGACGTCGACGATTCGCGGTGGAAACCGGCCCGTTCCTCAGGATGGGAGCGGGCATCCCGGGACGAGCAGTGGCTTGCCTTGGTGCGCGGCTGGCTCGATCTCGACCGGGCGCCCTCCCTTGTCGGATCGAAGCTGACCGACGGCGGAGCGATCAATGCCCTCGCAGCCGAAGGCTCACGCCCCGACGCCCCCCGGACCCGACGCCGGATGCTCGCCGCCGCCGTTTCGCTCAGCGGCGTCCCTGCCGGCCGGGATGCGCGGGAGTCCACCGAGGATCATCAGGCAAGCGTCGTGCTCGGCGCTGAGGTCCTCGTGGAGCGCCTTGCCTGGGAGCAGCCGCGCCTGGCACGGCGGTTTGAGCGCCTTGTTCCGGGGATGTTCACCGAAGCCGCCGCCCTTGGGCTGTTTGGAGGCGGTGGCCTCACCCACATTGGCCGGCTGGTTGCCGGGGACCGCCTCGACGACGCCGCGGGTGAGGTCCGTGCCACGCTTCCGGCTCCCGTGCGCCACTTCCTCCTCCAGGCCGACCTGACAGCAGTGGCTCCCGGTTACCTCGACCCCGAGGTGGCACGGGAACTGCTCCAGCTTTCGACGCCGGAGGGTCAGGGGCCCGCCACCACCTACCGTTTCTCGGCTGAATCGATCAGGGCCGCCCTCGACACGGGCCTGACCGCGCCCGGAATCCTGGACTTCCTTCACCGCCACAGCGCCTCGGCGCTCCCGCAGGCACTGACGTACCTCGTCGAGGACACCGCTTCACGGCACGGCAGGCTCAGGGTGGGCCGGGCCCAGAGCTACCTGCGCACCGAAGACGCCGCAGCCGTGACCGCCCTGCTCTCGAATCCTAAAGCCGCCGATTTCGGCCTCGTCCAGCTCGCGCCGACCGTCGTGGCCGCCCAGGCGGGACCGGCCGAGCTGGCGGCCCTGCTGAACGAGCTCGGCTTCTCCGCCGCACGGGACCAGGCACCGCCGCGCACCGCCCCGGCCACGCCGCCGGCGTCCCCGGAGAAGCCGCAGGGGCCGCAGTTGACTGCCCGCGCGCGGGTGAACCCCTGGGCCGTCACCGATGACGAGGTTGCCGCTCAGGTCGCCTCACTACGCGCCGGTTCCCGGGCCAATGGGCCCGCCCAGCGCACCGGCGGCGCCGAGGGCGAAGTGATGCTCGGCCTTGAGACCCTGCGCACCGCGATCCGCCGGAAGGTTCCGGTGCGCCTTGGCACGGCGGACAGCTCAGGGAATGCGGTCCGCCAGGTCCTTGTTCCCCTTTCGGTATCCGGTGGAAGGGTACGCGTGTTCGACCCCCTGAAGCAGGTCGAAAAAGTGGTGTCGGTGCACCGGGTAATGGACGTCGAACTTATTGAAGGGACACCGGATGACTGATGGACCGCTGATCGTCCAGAGCGACAAGACAATCCTGCTCGAGGTTGACCATGAACTGGCGACCGAGGCGCGCCACGCCATCGCGGCGTTCGCGGAGCTTGAGCGGGCGCCCGAGCACGTCCACAGCTACCGGTTGACGCCGCTCGGGCTGTGGAATGCGCGCGCCGCCGGCCTCGATGCCGAACGGGTGCTCGACACGCTGCTCAAGTATTCGCGCTTCCCGGTGCCCCACGCCCTGCTCATCGACATCGAGGACACGATGTCGAGGTACGGCCGGCTCCGGCTGGAAAAAGACCCCCAGCACGGCCTTGTGCTGCGGACAACCGACTACCCGGTGCTCGAAGAGGTGCTCCACGCCAAGAAGATCGCCCCGCTGCTAGGGCCGCGGATCGACGGCGAGACGGTTGTTGTCCACTCCTCCCAGCGGGGCCAGCTCAAGCAATTGCTCCTCAAGCTCGGGTGGCCCGCAGAGGACTTCGCGGGGTATGTCGACGGCACGCCGCACCCGATCGCCCTCCGCGAAGAAGGCTGGGCGCTGCGCCCCTATCAGCAGCTGGCCGTCGAGAATTTCTGGTCGGGCGGCTCGGGGGTGGTCGTGCTCCCCTGCGGTGCCGGAAAGACGCTCGTCGGGGCGGCCGCGATGGCGACGAGCAAGACAACAACGCTGATCCTCGTCACGAACACCGTTTCGGCCAGGCAGTGGAAGGACGAACTGCTGCGGCGCACCTCCCTCACCGAGGAGGAGATCGGCGAGTACTCCGGCGCCGTGAAGGAGATCCGCCCGGTCACCATCGCCACGTACCAGGTGCTCACCACACGCCGCGGGGGCCTTTACCCGCACCTTGAGCTGCTCGACGCCAATGACTGGGGGCTGATCGTGTACGACGAGGTGCACCTGCTTCCGGCACCCATCTTCAAGATGACGGCGGACCTCCAGGCCCGGCGGCGGCTCGGACTCACCGCCACCCTGGTCCGCGAGGACGGGCGGGAGGGTGAAGTCTTTTCGCTGATTGGACCCAAGCGGTACGACGCGCCCTGGAAGGACATCGAGGCCCAGGGCTACATCGCCCCCGCCGACTGCGTCGAAGTCCGTGTCGACCTGCCCCGGGACGAGCGCGTCGCGTATGCGATGGCCGACGACGGCGACAAGTACCGGCTGTGTGCGACGTCGGAGACGAAGTCCGGGGTCGTCGAGAAGCTTGCCGCGGCCCATACGGGTGAGCAGCTGCTGGTGATCGGACAGTACATCGACCAGCTCGACGAGCTCGGCGACCGCCTTAATGCTCCGGTCATCAAGGGAGATACCTCGGTCAAGGAGCGCCAGCGTCTCTTTGGTGCCTTCCGCACCGGCGAAATATCAACCCTCGTCGTTTCGAAGGTGGCCAATTTCTCGATCGACCTTCCCGAGGCGTCGGTGGCGATCCAGGTGTCCGGGTCCTTCGGCTCCCGGCAGGAGGAGGCCCAGCGCCTCGGCAGGCTCCTGCGGCCCAAGGCCGACGGCCGGGCGGCGCGGTTCTACACCGTTGTCGCGCGCGACACCCTCGACCAGGACTTTGCCGCGAAGCGCCAGCGCTTCCTGGCCGAACAGGGCTACGCCTACCGGATTCTCGACGCGGCGGGGTTGAGCGGCTGACACCCAGCCCGTGTGGAGCGGGCGCCCAGCAGGCTCCCAGCCAATCTCCAGCTATTTCGCGGATAATGGTGGGCGTGAAGAAAACAGGACCGGAAGCCAGACTGCTCGTCGTTGACGATGAACCGAATATCCGCGAGCTGCTTTCGACGTCCCTGCGCTTTGCCGGGTTTGACGTTGTGGCGGCGGGCAACGGACGCGAGGCGCTCGCGGCTGCGGAAAGCCACAACCCCGACCTCGCCGTCCTCGATGTGATGCTGCCGGATATGGACGGGTTCACCGTCACACGGCGCCTGCGTGCCGCCGGCCGGCATTTCCCCGTCGTTTTCCTTACCGCGCGGGACGACACGGAGGACAAGGTCACCGGCCTGACCGTCGGCGGCGACGACTACGTCACCAAGCCGTTCAGCCTCGACGAGGTGGTGGCCCGGATCCGTGCGGTCCTGCGGCGCACCCAGCCGATGCCCGAGGACGACGCCGTCATCCGCGTCGACGACCTCGAACTCGACGATGACGCACACGAGGTCCGCAGGGCGGGTGAGACAATCGAGCTTTCGCCAACGGAGTTCAAGCTGCTCCGCTACCTCATGATGAACCCGAACCGCGTGCTCTCGAAGGCCCAGATCCTCGACCATGTCTGGGAGTACGACTTCAACGGGGACGCGTCGATCGTCGAATCCTACATCTCCTATCTGCGGCGCAAGATCGACAAGAACCCCGCTGCGGCGGCGCTGATCCAGACGAAGCGCGGAGTGGGCTACCTGCTGCGCAGCACGGACAAGCGGTAGGCAGGGGAAACCTTGCTCAGGCGCTGGAACTCGGCCTCGCTGCGCTCGCAGCTCGTGGCCATCATGACCCTGCTCATGGTGGTCACCGTCGGCATCACTGGGATCGTCACGATCTCCCTGCTGCGCAACGGCCTCATCGAGCGCATGGACAACGACCTGAGCGCCAACGCGCAGAACATCTCCAACGCGTTCTTTCATGAGACCGCACCCGCCGACAGTGCCCTCTTCCGGTTCTACGGCGCCCTCCTCGGACCCGACGGCCGCATCCTCAAGGCAACGCATTCCGCCACCGAAACGGATGTTCCACGGATGCCCGTCATGAGCGCCGCCCAGGTGCGGGAGCTCGACGGCAAGGGATTCGACGTGGAGGGCACCGCCCAGGACAGCCAGGGCTGGCGCGTAAGAATCCTGGAATACGACGACGGCCCGCAGTCCCTGGCCATCGCGTCCCCGCTGGAGACCGTCAACAACTCCCTGCAGGAGGCCTCGGAGATCATCTTCACCGTCGGCCTGCTCTCCACCGCGGTGGCCTCCGCCATCGCGTTCGTCGCCGTCACCCGCCAGTTCCGCCCACTTGCACGCGTTGAGCGCACAGCAGCAGCCATCGCCGCCGGCGATCTCTCGCGGCGTGTTGCAGTTGAGCGGCCCGCAACCGAGGTGGGAAGACTCTCGCGCTCGCTCAACGCGATGCTCGCCCACATCGAGCGCGCGTTTGCGGCGCGGACCGAATCCGAGCGGAAGATGCGCCGGTTCGTCGCCGACGCCTCGCATGAGCTGCGCACTCCCCTCGTCACGATCCGCGGGTTTTCCGAGCTTTACCGCCACGGCGCACTGCAGCAGGAAGCCGATGTCGCGGCGGCCATGGGGCGCATCGAGAGCGAAGCGATCCGGATGGGCCACCTCGTCGAAGACCTGTTGACCCTTGCACGGATCGACGAACAGCGGCCCCTCGAGGCCAAGCCGATCGACCTGATGGTGCTGGGAAACGATGCAGCCCTCGATGCCCGGGCCATCGCCCCGAACCGGACGATCACCGTGACCGGCCTGGACGGCGGCAGCCCCCGGCCGGCGCCCACGGTGGGCGATGAAGCCCGGCTCCGGCAGGTCCTCGCGAACCTCATGACGAACGCGCTGCGCTACACCCCCGACGGAAGCCCGATCGAGATCGCGGTCGGCGTCGAACCCGTCATTCACGGCCGAAGCGATTCAGTGATCGAGGTGCGCGACCACGGACCCGGCATTTCGGAGGACGACGCCGCACGGGTCTTCGAACGTTTTTACAGGGCCGATTCCTCCAGGCACCGCGAAACGGGCGGCACCGGCCTCGGCCTGGCCATCGTCGCCGCGCTGGTGGCCCAGCACGACGGAACGGTGCGGCTCGAGGAGACCCCCGGTGGCGGGGCGACGTTGTCGATCCGGCTCCCCCACGCCGTCGATACGACAGCCGACGCGCCCGGAACCGAGGCGTCGGACGCCGTCTGAGCCGACTTTTCCACATGCCGCCCAGGACCAGTGCGGGCGCCCGGCACACCCCCTACCGTTCAAGGGTCAGCTAACCGGAAACCAGCATCGGGAGCACCCGTGACCCACTTCCACGTAGACACCGACGGCCTGGCAGCGAAGAGCAGCCAGGTCCAGTCAACCATCGGCAGGCTCAACGCCGAGGTCACCGCTATGCAGGCCGGCCTGCAGGAGCTTGAAGCCCTGTGGGGCGGGCAGGCGGCCGTGAATTTCCAGCAGGTCATGCTTCAGTGGCGTTCAACGCAGGCCCAGGTCGAGGAAGCCCTCTCCGGCATCCACGCAGCACTCGTCACCGCCACCCGCCAGTACGCCGAGGCCGAACTGAGCAACGCACGCATGTTCCTTTCCTGACCACGCACGCACTCTGGACACGAAAAAGCGGCACCCCCGAAGGAGTGCCGCTTTCTCGAAAGTGGAGCGGAGGGAACCGGACCGGCTAGAAGCCGCCCATTCCGCCCATCTCGTCTCCACCCGGGCCCGCGGGTGCGGACTTCTCGGGCTTGTCGGCCACAACGGCCTCCGTGGTGAGGAACAGCCCTGCGATCGAAGCGGCGTTCTGCAGCGCCGAACGCGTGACCTTTACGGGGTCGTTGACGCCGGCGGCCAGCAGGTCCTCGTACACGCCGGTTGCAGCGTTGAGGCCGTGGCCCGCGGGAAGGCCGCGGACCTTGTCGACGACAACGCCGGGCTCGAGGCCCGCGTTGAAGGCGATCTGCTTGAGCGGGGCGTCGATTGCGACACGGACGATGTTGGCGCCGGTTGCTTCGTCACCGGTGAGCTCGAGGCTTGCGAAGGCCTTGGCTCCGGCCTGGATCAGGGCTACGCCGCCACCGGCGACGATTCCCTCTTCAACAGCGGCCTTCGCGTTGCGGACGGCGTCCTCGATGCGGTGCTTGCGCTCCTTGAGCTCGACCTCGGTGGCCGCGCCGGCCTTGATGACTGCAACGCCGCCGGCCAGCTTGGCCAGGCGCTCCTGCAGCTTCTCGCGGTCGTAATCCGAATCCGAGTTGTCGATCTCGGCGCGGATCTGGGCAACACGGCCGGCGATGGCGTCGGCGTCGCCGGCACCCTCGACGATCGTTGTCTCGTCCTTGGTGACGACGACCTTGCGTGCCTGGCCCAGCAGGTCAACAGTGGCGTTCTCGAGCTTGAGGCCGACCTCTTCGGCGATGACCTGGCCGCCGGTGAGGATGGCGATGTCGGCGAGCTGCGCCTTGCGGCGGTCACCGAAGCCCGGAGCCTTCACGGCAACAGACTTGAACGTGCCACGGATCTTGTTGACGACGAGGGTGGCAAGGGCTTCGCCCTCGACATCTTCGGCGATGATCAGCAGCGGCTTGCTCGACTGCATGACCTTCTCGAGGACGGCAACGAGGTCCTTGACGTTGGAGATCTTCGAGTTGACGATCAGGATGTACGGGTCTTCGAGGACCGTCTCCTGGCGCTCTGCGTCGGTGACGAAGTAACCGGAGATGTAGCCCTTGTCGAAGCGCATGCCCTCGGTGAGCTCAAGCTCGAGCCCGAAGGTGTTCGACTCCTCGACAGTGATGACGCCTTCCTTGCCAACCTTGTCGAGAGCTTCGGCGATCAGGTCGCCGATCTGCTGGTCGCCGGCGGAGATTGACGCTGTCGCGGCGATCTCTTCCTTGGTCTCGATTTCCTTGGCCGAGGCGAGCAGTTCGGCGGTAACCGCAGCAACTGCCTTCTCGATGCCGCGCTTGAGGCTGAGGGGGTCGGCACCGGCGGCAACGTTCCGCAGGCCTTCCTTGACGAGGGCCTGGGCGAGCACGGTAGCGGTGGTGGTGCCGTCGCCTGCTACGTCGTCGGTCTTCTTGGCGACTTCCTTGACCAGCTCTGCGCCGATCTTCTCGTAAGGGTCGTCAAGCTCGATCTCCTTGGCGATTGAGACGCCGTCGTTGGTGATCGTGGGGGCGCCCCATTTTTTCTCGAGGACGACATTGCGGCCGCGTGGGCCGAGCGTCACCTTAACGGCGTCAGCGAGGATGTTCAATCCGCGCTCGAGGCCGCGGCGGGCCTCTTCATCAAAAGAAATGATCTTGGCCATAACGGCGTAGGTCCTTTCGGGGACAGATATGCGTTTCAGCAAACGAGTGCTCGCCTGCCTGTGGTGCCCGCGACGGCCGGGCCAGCCCGGAAAACGATCTCTTTACGCTCCGGTTCCGGCCCTCACCACAGAGGTTTGCCTGCTTCACCCAACACCCGCCGTTTTAGCAGTCAGCGGGTTCGAGTGCTAAGTCAATAATTAGCACTCCCGCCAGATGAGTGCAAGCCGTGCATTGCGGTAAACCCCTGCTCCACCCTGAGCACAGCCCGGGAAAACTCCGGGGATTTACCTGATGACGGCGCTGCCGGCCAAGGCATAGGTTGAAGAAAGTTCCAACCATCAAGGAGAAATGTGTCAACGACCCCAGACCCCGAGCAGCACAAGCCAGGTTCCGATCGGGAGCCTCTTGATGTTCCCCCCGCCCCGGGCGAGGATCCGGGCTTCGGCCCCGGGCCCTACCCGCAGGGCGGCGAGGCCCCAATGCCGGCGCAGGGCGAGCCCTACCCCGGGCAGTACGGTCCCCCGGGCGGCTATGCGGGCCAGTACCCGCCGCCGGGCGGGCACCCCAACGCCTACCAGCAACCGGGGCAGTACCAGGGAAGCCCCTATGGAAATCCACTTGGAACCTACCTCCAGGGCTACCCGGAGCAGAAGTCGCGCCTTGTGGCAGGCCTGCTCGGGGTCCTGCTGGGCTCCCTCGGCATCCACCGCTTCTACCTCGGCTACGTGGGAATAGGCGTGGCACAGATCATCGTCACCTTCGTAACCTTCGGTGTCGGTGCCATCTGGGGGTTCATTGAAGGCGTAATGATCCTGGTCGGCGCCGAGGCGTTCCGACGCGATGCAAAGGGCGTACCGCTCAAGGAGTAGCCGGACCGCGGCGGCTGGTCCGCTGCTACTGGAAGCCGGGACCCAGGACCACGGTGATGCTGCCGGGAACCCCTGCGGCGTCAACGACCGACGCAATGCCCAGCACCGAGGCTGCTTCCGCGGCGCTGGCCCGCTGGGTTTCGCCGTTGTAGAACACGACTGAGCCCTGGACGGGCGACCCGGTCCAGTTTCCGGGAACGGCGGCGCTCCAGCCGCCGGCCGCGAGGCGACCGGCGGCCGACGCTGCGAGTCCCGGCACCCCGGTTCCGTTGAGTACGTTGACGGCCTGGGTGCGGTCCGGGGCGGCCGGGGCCTTCGTTCCGGCCCGCTTTGTCGCAGAAGCCGACGGCGATGCAGCGGAGCCCGTCCGGGCGGGGGTCGGTGTCGCCGTGGTGCCGCTGGCCTCCGAGGCCACCCCTGTCGCCGACGCCGTGCCGGAGGCTGCCGGGAACTCAGGCGTTTCCGTGCCGGAGGTGGGAACCGACCCGGAGGCGGGTTCGGTCTCGCCTGCCCCTAGCCGGGGAACAACGAAGTACGCGGCGAGCCCGAGGAGCAGCACGAGGATCCCGACGACGATTTTCAGCCAGAGGCCGCTGGAGCGGGTTGGCAGAAAGTGCTCCCGGTGGACGCCCTGCCGGGCTGCGGATTCGGGAACCCGGTCGAATTCGTCACGGGGATAGTTGGTCATGGTGATGGAGGGTCCTTGGGGTAGGTCAGATGTCCGCGCCGAGCCGACGTGCGGAGCGCGCGCGCTGGCGGGAAGTTCGAAGTCTGCGCAGCCGCTTGACGAGCATCGGATCGTGGGCCAGGGCGGCCTCCGAGTCGATGACGGCATTGAGGACCTGGTAGTAGTGGGTGGCCGACATGTTGAACAGGTCGCGGATTGCCTGTTCCTTTGCCCCCGAGTACTTCCACCATTCACGCTCGAGCGCGAGCATCTGCTGCTCACGCTCACCGAGCACGGGCCGGTTGGCGCCGGCCCCCGGCGCCTCGGCGCCTAAACCGGTACCGGCGGCGATTGCTTCAGCGCCTTCGCCCTGTGGCGCGGGATGCGGCTGATCGGCCCCGGTCTGCTGACCCATTCCCACCGCCCCCTCGTGCCCGGCATGCGCATTGTTGCTCTGCCTACTTCCGCACCCATGGTAATGGTGAATGCCACGCATGTCATTTGCGGCGCTGCCGGCGCAGGCGCGGAAGAATGGAGCAATGGACGATGCAACCCCTGCCCTGTTCGAGCTTCCCTCACCCGGTGCTCCGCCCGCGGCACGGGGGGACGGCGCCCCATCGATCCCGTTCCAAGCCCCGGCTCCCCTCACGTCGGTCCTTCCGGCCGACTGGGCGGCAGCCCTCGCCCCGTGGGAACCCACCCTCCACCGGATCGCCGACAAGCTCGTTCTCGAATCCCAGCGAGGACATGAGGTCCTCCCCGCACCGGAGCACATCCTGCGGGCTTTTCGGGTTCCGCTGGAGGAGGTCAAGGTGGTGATTGTCGGCCAGGACCCCTACCCCACCCCCGGACACTCGGTCGGACTGTGCTTCGCCGTCGATCCGGCAACCCGCCCCTTGCCGCGCAGTCTCGTGAACATCTACCGGGAACTTTCCGCCGACCTCGGTGCTGCCGCACCGGCCACCGGTGACCTCTCGGGATGGACGCGGCAGGGGGTGCTGCTGCTCAACCGGGTCCTCACGGTACGCGCCGGAGAGTCGGCGTCGCACCGCGGCTGGGGCTGGGAGGAAATCACCGACGCCGCCCTCAGCGCACTCGTGGCCCGGGGCGGACCGCTTGTGGCGGTCCTCTGGGGGCGCGATGCGCTGAGGCTGAAACCGCTGCTTGGGCACACCCCGACCGTTGAATCGGCCCACCCAAGCCCGCTTTCGGCGTCACGGGGCTTCTTCGGCTCCAAGCCCTTCAGCCGCGTGAACGACCTCCTGCGCCAGCAGGGCGCTGAGCCGGTCGACTGGCTCGCCTTGTAGCCGGCCCCGCATCATGGGGCGGCGCTTGGTTACCGGGATTCCTAGCGGCGCCGGTTGCGCCGGCGTTCGTTGCTGCTCAGCCCCTTGGTGAAGGGGCGTGCGATGTTGTCGCCGAGGACCACGCCGCCCGCGATGGCAAGGATGACGGTGAGCGCGTTGAACAGCCCCAGCGCGCCGGCGCTTGGGACTCCGACGTTGGTCGTCAGCATGTACATCGAACGGAAGATCGACAGTCCCGGGTAGAGGAACATGACCGCCGGAACCGCCACCACAAGCTGGGGCGCCCCCAGGCGGAGCGCGACGGCGCGGGAGAGGGCCCCGATGAGGACTGCGGCGAGCGCCGGCGCCAGCCGGTATCCGACGCCGGCGTTGATCGCCGAAATCCACAGGACGTAACCGGCAGTGCCCACAAGTGCGGTGGGGACCACAAGTTTGAGGTCGGTCTGCTCGGTGACGCCGAACATTGCCACGGCGATGAAGATCAGCACCGCCACCACCGGCCAGGGATACAGCGGGGCGGGAGCCTCAATCAGGTCAAGTTCCGGGATGCCGATGGCGGACCCGAACACCAGTGCGACAGCGATCCCCGAGACAACGCCGCCGAAGATCAGCAGCGCCGAAAGGAACCGCCCCGCCGCGGTGACCGGAAAGCCGTTGATGGCGTCCTGGGTCGCCGAGACAAGCCGCCCGGCGGGCAGGAGCAGCAGGATCCCTCCAACAACCACAAGGGACGGTGCGATTGGCACGTTGAGCCACCAGAAGAGCATGGCGATGAAGGTCGCCATGGCGGACGCGGTGGCCACCGAGAAGAACTCCGGGACCCTCCACCGCCCCAGCTGGCGGGACACAAGGTCGACGAGGATGCAGCTGAAGAGCCCCACGAGGGCACCCAGCACTCCCCCGCCGATGAAAGCGACAATCGCCGCGCCGAAGATTCCGAAGGCCGCGGTGACCATCCAGCGCGGAAAGGGCTTGGGCCGCCGGGTGATCTCCTCGAGGCGTTGGGCCGCCTCGATCCGCGAGACGCCGCCGGCCGCGATGTCGGAGACAAGCTGGTGGATCGCCGCGAGGCCCGCGTAGTTGTTGGTCCATGAACGCACAACGCGCAGCACAGTCGTTGGCGTCTGGTCCTTTGCCGAGTAGTTGATCACCACCGACTGGTTGGTGATGTCCACTTCGATGTGCTGCAGACCGAGCGCGGCAGTGACCGCGATGATGCTCGTTTCGACCTCGAGGGCACCGGCACCGTACCGGAACATCGTCTCGGCGAGGCTGAGCGCGAAGTCGAGTGTCTTGCGGGCGTTGGCGTCCGGCCCGCCGGCGGGAATCGTGGGGTTCGCGTAGGGGCTTCCGGCGAGCCGCTCAACGATGCTCATCGCCTGGGTGGGCGGAACCTCGCCCTGCACCAGCCGGCGCAGCATGCCGCGCGCTGCGGCGTTCGAGCGGTCCGGGCGGACGGCCCGCGGCGTGGTGGGCAGGGCGTCGGTCGGAGAGACGGAGCGCGGCTGCCTGCGCGGCCGCCGCGGGCCCGCAGGCAGGGCGGCCGGAGGTTCGGGCGTGGTGCGGCGGGAGGTACGCGCCGCGGCCTTCGCCTTCTCCTCGGGTGTCGGGTCGAAGGACCGGCGGATGACCGGCAGCGGGCCCGCCGCCGGGGAAGGATTGGTGCCCGGCGCCTTGTCGTTTCCTGCATCGGCGTTGTTGTTCATGATTCACCCCTTCGCCTGTGGCAGGTCAAGGTCAGTAGAAAGGCTGCTGGTGCCGGCGCCAGTAGATCTGGCGTGCGACGCGTTCTCCGGCGGTGTTCCACAGCCGATACTTCCAGCCGCTGAGGACGAGGTCCCAGCAGCCGGTGAAATCGGTGACTGTCTTGGTGAAACTCGTCTTGAACAGTCCGAGCCCATGGTGGGGGTGGGAGGTGTCCTTCAGCTTGTCCGCGGGCGGAGTGCCGCAGAAGTCGTATTCGTGGATGCCGAATTCGTCCTTGAGGTCGTTGATCGCCGTCCACTGGAGCAGGTGGGAGTCCCCGTACTGGGACCGGCCGGGCCTTGACCCGCCGTCCTTGTAGGTTCCCTTGCTGCCGTAGTTGATGATGAAGGCCCCGACCGAGGGTTCCCCGTCCTCATAGACGAAGTAGAGCCTGCCCTGGCCTGCGGCCGCGAAGTTCCCCCAGAACCGGCTGTAGTACTCGAAGGACCTCAGGCGGGCCGCTGAACGGTCCTCGATGTGGGCCATCAGCCGGTACATGATGCGGAAGTTTTCCTCGGTCGGCTCCACCCGGCGCACCTCCACGCCTTCCCGGATGGCACGGCGCACTGCATTGCGTCCCCGCGACGAAAGCGTGCGCAGCAGTGCGTTTGATTCGGGGGTGGTGTCGAGGATGGCCGTGTGGTCATTCGGCTGCAGGTCGAAGGTCTTGACCAGGCCGGCCCCGGGGAGCACCTTGCGCACCTCAGGGCCGTCGACGATGTCGGGTTCGATCTTCACGGCGAAGACATTGAGCCGCGAAACCGCGGCGAAGGTCTTGACGGCCTGGAGGGCCGCGGGGATGTGGGCGACATCGGCCACTCCCGGCCCCTTGATCAGATACCAGAGCCTGCCCATCACGGGGAAGGACTTTTCAAGGACGAGGTTGTGGCTCGTATAGTCGTCCGACTCCAGCACAAGGAACCTGGGCTTCCAGCCGTGGTGCGACTTCACCTCGGCGAATGAAGCCGACTGCAGCACATTCCCGCCGTCCGGGTTGGCGGTGACGAGGTCGTCCCACTTGTTCTGCTCCGTCTCGGTGGCGAAACGCGCGGTGAAGTTAACCAAGGTTCCTTCTCTTCTGGGTGGCGGGGAGGGTGGCCGACTCAGGCGCCGGGGCGCCCTGTTCCACCCGTCCAAGTCTAGCGGCTGCCGCCGGTACGGCCGCATCGGCGCCGGCGGTCCTGTACCCGCCGGGCCGATGATGGATAGCATCAGCCTCATGGACTATAGATATCTGGGAAACAGCGGACTCAAGGTTTCGGAGATCACGTACGGGAACTGGCTGACCCACGGCTCGCAGGTGGAGAACGACATCGCCGTGCAGTGCGTTACCGCCGCCCTCGAGGCCGGCATCAGCACTTTCGACACCGCCGACGCATACGCCAACACCGCAGCGGAAACGGTCCTCGGGGATGCGCTCAAGGGGCAGCGCCGCGAAACGCTCGAGATCTTCACCAAGGTGTACTGGCCCACCGGCAGCAAGGGCCACAACGAGGCTGGCCTCTCGCGCAAGCACATCCGGGCTTCGATCGACGGATCGCTGCGCCGCCTCCAAACCGACTACGTCGACCTCTACCAGGCACACCGCTACGATTCCGAGACTCCCCTTGAGGAGACGATGCAGGCCTTCGCCGACGTCGTCCGTCAGGGCAAGGCACTGTACATCGGTGTCAGCGAATGGAACGCTGAACAGCTCCGGGCCGGCCATGCGCTCGCCCGCGAACTCGGCATCCAGCTGATTTCGAACCAGCCGCAGTACTCGATGCTCTGGCGGGTCATCGAGAAGGAGGTGGTGCCCACCTCGGAGGAGCTGGGCATCTCCCAGATCGTCTGGTCCCCCGTCGCCCAGGGCGTCCTGACGGGCAAGTACCTGCCCGGCCGCGACCCGGAACAGGGAACCCGCGCCGCCGACGAGAAGGGCGGCGCTACGACGATCAAGCGCTGGATGGAGGACGACGTCCTCACCGGCGTCCAGCGGCTGAAGCCGATCGCCGACGGCGTCGGGCTGACCATGGCCCAGCTGGCCATCGCCTGGGTGCTGCAGAACCGCAACGTCGCGTCGGCGATCATCGGCGCCTCGCGGCCGGAGCAGGTGAAGGCGAACGTCGGCGCGGCGGGCGTGGTCCTTGAGGAGTCGGTCCTTGCCGCAATCGACGACGCCGTAGGGGCCCTCGCCGAAACCGATCCTTCACTGACCCGCTCCCCCGAATCGCGGCCGGTCTGATGGCGGACAGGATCGCCGTCACCGGCGCCACGGGCAAATTGGGCCGCAGCGTAGTGCGCTCACTCCGGGCCGACGGGAACTTCGTGCTTGAACTCGACCAGTACGGCGAGCGCAGCCCCGGTTTCCTGCGCGTCGACCTGCGCGACTATGGGCAGGTGCTCGACGCGCTGCTGGGCGTCGACGACCGCACCGACGGCTTCGACGCGGTGGTGCATCTCGGGGCGATTCCCGCCCCGGGCCTCACCGCCGACGCCGCGACGTTCCACAACAACATGCTCGCCACCTACAACGTCTTCCAGGCGTGCCGGCGGGCAGGGATCAAGCGCGTCGTCTACGCCTCGAGCGAGACGGTGCAGGGTCTTCCCTTCGACGAGGCCCCTCCCTACCTCCCCGTGGACGAGGAGTATCCGGCCCGGCCCGAGAGCACGTATTCGCTCGTCAAGCACCTCGAGGAGCAGATGGCGATCGAGATGGCGCGCTGGGACCCGGAGCTGCGCATCACGGCGTTGCGCTTTTCGAACGTGATGGATCCCGAGGACTACGCCGAGTTCCCCTCCTTCGACGCCGACGCGCTGCTGCGCAAGTGGAACCTTTGGGGTTACATCGACGGGCGCGATGGCGCCCAGGCGGTGCAGAAAGCCCTCGAGAACGCAGCTCCCGGGTTCGACCGGTTCCTGATTGCAGCGGCCGACACCGTGATGAGCCGGCCCAGCGTTGACCTCGCGGCCGAGGTGTTCCCCGAGGTGCCGCTGGTTGCGGAAGTCAGCGGCACGGAAACCCTGCTGTCGATCGACAAGGCGCGGAAACTGCTCGGCTTCGAGCCCCGGCACAGCTGGCGCGACCACGTTCCGGAGTCTGTATTGTCCCCGTCAGGAAAAAATCAGTAGGCTTATTATTCATCCAGTGACGCCCCGCATCGAAAGGTGGAACCATGAGCGAAGAGAACCCTCCTGAAACCCTCCCCGAAGAGGACATGCACGTCATTACCGATGACGATCCGGACATCCTCGACGAATCAACGGCAGATGTGCCGTTTATCCCCGGGAGGCCGGACGACTATCCCGGTGCCGCCGAAACCGACCCTGACCGCTGGCAGGAGGATCCGCTGCTGCAGAGCGAGATTGACGATGACGACGAGCAGGAGGAACTGCTCAGCGATCAGATCCTGAGGGATGAATCGCTTGAGGCGCGCTGGGAGCGCGGCGACGAGCAGATTCCCCCGGATGAGCCGACCCTCGGAGAAGCCGCGGCGGACGTCGATTTCGGTGTGGGCGAAGACGACGATTACGACTCGAGCGATGATCCGGCGAACAGCGGAGGCTCGCCGCTGAGCCACATCAACGACCGCGACCTGCAGTAGCGGGTCCGGCAGCGCGGCGCGGGACTGGATCCGGAACGCACCATCGGCTGACGCACTACGACGCGCGACGACGGCCGCCCCCTCCGGGGCGGCCGTCGTTGTTGCAGCTGTCCGCGGCAGGAAGGCAGAACCTAGTAGGAGATGAATTCGACGAGGTCGCCGACCCGGTCCTCCGGGTAGTTTCGGGCAATGTCCGCCTGGCTGATGACTCCAACGAGATCGTGGCCGTCGATCACGGGCAGGCGGCGGACCTGGTGGTCCTGCATTGTCTTGATCGCTTCTTCGACTGTGTCGTCGGCTCCGATGGTGACGGGTTTGCCCTGCGCCAGCTCACCGGCTGTGACGGTGCTTGGGTCCCTGCCGTCGGCGATGGACCGGACAACGATGTCACGGTCCGTCAGCATCCCCTTGAGTCGCTTGTCCTCCCCACAGATGGGCAGGGACCCGACGTCCAGGTCGCGCATCTTCACGGCCGCCTGCTGCAGTGTGTCGTTTTCGCCGATGCACTCTACGCTGCCTGTCATGATGTCTCGAGCCTTGGTTGGCATATCGCTCTCCTCACTTGTGGGTTCCACCGGTGGGCGGACCGGTCGTTGAGGGCTCCGGCACCTTACCGTAAGCCTACTTAGCAGTATCCGCCGCACAGCACATGTTGGAAAGGGAAATTCCCCACCCAGCACCGGATGCCCGCCGCGGCGACCGACCCGTGGGTACTTCCCGGGGGTTATGTTGGGCGCGGGTCCTCCGTAGACTTCCAGTACCTCCTGCCGCCACTCGAAAGGACAGTACCCGCCATGTCAGAAAGCCCCGACCAGCAGGAACGAAGCCACAACGAGGCCCCGGCGGAGGGGGACACCGACGCCGATCCGACAGACATCCGCCACCACACGCAGGATCCCGCAGAGGGAGCCGACCCGGCCGCCAACGGGAAAGACGCCGACACACGGTAGAGCAGTGACCGGGCACGCGCGAGGCTCCAGAGCCGCGGCCACCGTGCGGGCCGGACCCACAATCTCCTTTCACCGTCCGTCCACTCCCTTCCGGATGGAGCGGACCGCACCTATCCATCACGCTGCGCCGGCGCGGCGCAGAAGCAACATCGAAGAGAGAAGGTGCTGCCAATGACGCACGCACTCAAAGACCACTCACACCTCTACAAGCTCCCCGGCCCGTGGACCACCCTTTATGTGGACGGAAGTACCGCAACGGTCGAATCGGTGGCGAGCGACGACGAGCTGCCCCGCCTTGTCACCGAGACGATGGAGCGGGCGGGAACCCCGAAGCAGGACGTGAAGGCCGCGGTCGCTGCCCTCGCGAAGACGTCGAAGGGACTGCCGGACCCGGTGTCCCGCTTTCTTCTCGTGCACGACGGCGAAGCGGTCGTCAACGAGTTCCTTGCCGGACCCATGGTGACGCCCCAGGTGATTGCCGTTGGTCCGATCCCCGATTTCACCCCGATGGTGCGCCACTGCCCTGAGGACTTCGCTTATGTCATTGCGGAAGTGGGGCGCGACGGCGGCGAGGTGTACCTGCGGCACGCGGACCAGCTCTCGGCAGGCCCAACGCGCGGCGAACCGGTCGCCTCGATTGAGGGCGACACCGAACATATGCGCAAGGTCCATGGAGGCGGGTGGGCGCACAAGAGCTTCCACCAGCATGCCGAGAAGGTTTGGAAGTCCAACGCCGGCGGGGTGGCCACCGAAATCGACAGGGTTGTCTCGGCCAGCCGGGCCAAGCTGGTCATTGTGTCAGGAGACATCCGCGCCCGGCAGCTCGTTGCCGAACAGGTCTCCGAGGAAACCCGTTCGATCCTTTCGGTGATTGACAGCCACACCCGCACCGGCGGCTCCGACGCCGAGGCGTTCGCCATCCAGGTCGATCAGCTTGTTACGCGCGTCATGGCGGACCGTCAGCACCAGCTGCTTGACCGGCTCGCCGAGCAGGCCGGGCAGTCCGGCCGGACCTCCGCCGCGGGGGTCGGGCCGGTCATTACTGCGCTGCAGCAGGCGCAGGTCGACACCCTGCTGCTCGAAACCGGCGCCTGGGAGGGACGCACCCTCCTGGCGCTCGACGCCGCACCGTGGGTAGCCACAACGGAAGGGGAAACAGCCGGTGCTGAAGTGATAGGGCCGGTTCCGGCGCTTGCAGCAATCCTGCGGGCGGCGGCGCTGACCGACGCGGAGATTACCTTCTACCCTCCCGGAGCGCTCGACTCGCATCCAATCGCGGCGCTCCTGCGGTGGCCGACTGGCCCTGCCGTCCCGGCAGCCAGCTAGCTCCCGCGCGGCAGAAAACCTGACGGATCAACGCACAAAGGGGCCCGGGCGGCAGTTGCCGCCCGGGCCCCTCTTGCCGAGGTGCTACCTGCTGCCATCCCGGCGCTGGGTGTCCACATCAGGGTCGAGCTCATCGGCCTTTTGGGTGGTTGTCGACGTACGGTCCCTGAGGTCCTGCGCTTCCGCCTGGCGCTCCTGGGCCTGGCGGCGCAGCCGTTCGGCTTCGACCTCGGCCTGCTGGGCCTCGGCGTCGACCATCGCGGCCTTCGCTTCGCGCTCCCGCGCCTCAAGGTCGGAAACGCGCGCCTGCTCACGGATCTCGGCCGCCTTCTGGCGGTCTTTCTCCAGCTGACGGTCAGACCGGGCGCGCTTCCGCTTGCGCCCGAGGGCAATCACAAAACCAATAACAGCAAGCAGGACGATGATCCCAACAATGATCCAGATCAGTTGGCCCGTATCCATTTCACACTCACCTTTTCTTCAGGGTTTTGCCTTGTTTGGCGTCGCGCGCCGGGGCGGAGAGTTTTGTCAGCCGCCCAGTCCGCCGAATCCGCCGGAAAGTTTGCCGAGCAGATCCTGCGGATTGATTCCGAATTTTTCGAGGAGCCCTGCGTCTTTTTCGGAGTCCACCGAGTCGGGCAGCTCTGACTCCGCCTGGCTGGCCTGGTCCGACTTCCCCTGGGACTTCAGCAGGTCAATGATTTGCGATTTGTCGATATTCATTGGTTCCTCCGTTGCTCGTGCGGGACGCCGACGGTACGGCGCGGATTCCTTACGGCGCAATACTAAGCACGCTTAGGGAAGCATTGCACGAGAACGGTCCTTTGTCACGAGCCGGGGGTTGATCCGGTGGCAGAATCATGAGCATGGCTACCTCGTTGGTGATCCTGGCGGACACGCATCTTCCGAAACGCGCCAAGGCGCTTCCGCCTGAGGTCGAAGCCGCGGTCTCGAACGCCGACATCGTCATCCACGCCGGTGACTGGACCGAAACGGCGCTCCTCGACCACCTGCTGGAACGGTCCTCCCGCCTGATCGGGTGTTACGGCAACAACGACGGCCCCGAACTGCGGAAGAGGCTGCCCCTGGTTGCCGAAGCCCGAATCGAAGGCCTGCTGTTCAGGGTTGTCCATGAGACCGGCGCGAAGACCGGCAGGGAACAGCGCATGGACCAGCAGTTCCCCGGCACCGACGTCCTCATCTTCGGGCACAGCCATATTCCCTGGGATTCCACCACCCCGGCAGGGATGAGGTTGCTGAACCCCGGCTCCCCCACCGACCGCCGGCGCCAGCCGCATTGCTCCTACCTGAGCGCCGTGGTTGCTGACGGCAGGATCGACGCCACCCTTCACCAGCTGCCCCTGCGCCGACCGGGCGTTGGGTAGGGTTCCTCTGTAACGCGGTACGGCGGCGTCGCGACGTTCGTCAACGCGGCTGCCCGCTGTCAGGGGGCACCTGCCCGCCGCCAAGGGAAAAGGAAGGCAACATGGCCGCTCGAGTCGGCGCACCAGCTCTCCCTGCGGCCGCCGGGGATTCCAGCGGCGTGCCGCTGTGAGGCGGGTTCTCGTCCTCGGAGGCACGGCATGGCTTGGCCGGGCCGTCGCCACATCCCTGCTTGAACGGGGCGCCGATGTCACCTGCCTGGCGCGCGGCCGATCCGGACACGCCCCCGACGGTGCGCGCCTCATTACCTCGGACCGCGCCGAGGACGGCGCGTACAACGAGGTGGCCGGCCAAACCTGGGATGAGGTGGTCGAACTGTCGTCAAGCCCCGCCTTCGTCAGGGGCGCACTTTCCGCGCTCGCTCCCGAGGCGGAGCACTGGACGCTCGTGTCGTCGGTTTCCGTCTACGCTTCCAACGCCGAACCGGGCGCCGATGAGAGCGCCGCCGTCGTCGAACCGGAGGACGAGACCGACTATCCCTCCGCCAAAGCCGCAAGCGAGCGCGCTGCGGCCCGGGCGCTCGGAGATCGGCTGCTGATCGTGCGCCCCGGCCTCATCGCGGGACCGGGCGACGGGAGCGACCGCTTCGGGTACTGGGTGGCCAGGCTCGCCCTGGCCGGCCGGGAACCGGTGCTCGTCCCCGGCGTTGATAGCCGCCATGTTCAGGTGATCGACGTCCGGGATCTCGCCACCTGGATTGTCGAAGCCGGCAGCAGCACCCTCTCCGGAACCTTCAACGCTGTGGGCAACGAGCACACCTTTGCGGCGATGCTCACCGAAGCCGCAGCGGCCGCAGGGTTCACCGGGACACTCGTTGAGGCCGCAGAGGGGTGGCTGATCGAGCAGGGGGTGCACCACTGGGCCGGTCCGCGGTCGCTTCCGCTGTGGCTGCCCGGGAACGATGATGCAATGGCCCGGCGGAGCAACACAGCGTTCCGCGGCGCGGGAGGTGCCCTGCGCAGCCTCACCGAGACGCTTACCGATACGCTCGACGACGAGCGCCGCCGGGGGCTCGACCGGCCGCGCCGCTCGGGGCTCAGCCGGGCCGAAGAACTTGAACTGCTTGGACGGCTTCGGGGCGGAGCCTGAGCCGGCACTGGCCTCCGGTATTGCCGAACGGGCAGCAACTCATCCCGCGGGATGGTTCTGGGGTGCAGCAGGGATGAAAGACGTACGATCGGGCGCTAACGACGTTGGGGGCGGGATAGTTTCGGGCAATGGGGAAAATCAGCAGGTTTGGACAACGTTGGGGTGCACCGGCATCGGCCGGAGTGTTTTTCGTCTTGTGGTGCGTCGGTGAGGCCGGGCGGATGGGTGGCACTTTCCTGAACTGGCCCTCGGCTCCTTCACTGATCGCGCTCACCGTGGCGCTGGGAGTCTCGGCCCGGTTTCCGGTGATTTCGATGGCCGTGACGGGAGGGCTCCTGGCAGGCCAGGTGCTTTACCTCGTTCCGCCGATAAACTCTGACTGGCCGATCTACCTCGGGGCGGCGTATTCACTGCTGTTCATCGCCTTGAACGCCCGGCCGAAGGTGCAGTGGTCGGCGCTTGCCCTTGCCCCCGTATGCGCCGCGGTGATGGCCTTCCTGATGTTGTCGCGCCAGCATTCCTCCGGCGTCGGGTGGTTCTATATCGACGGCAGCATGTCCCGGGGCTACATGGCAGGGTATTGGATGCTTTGCGCTTCATTCCTGCTGGTGATGATGGTTCCGTTCTGGCTCGCCGGCTATGTGGTCCGCGGGTACAACGAACGCGGCACCCTGTTCCGGGAGCGGGCGGCCGCGGTTGAGGACCTGCGCGCCACCGAGGTGGATCTGATCATCGAGCAGGAACGCACCCGCATCTCAAGGGACCTCCACGACGTGCTCGCCCATTCGCTCGCCGTCATCGTGGCCCAGGCCGACGGCTCTCGCTACCTGAGCAAGGACCAGTCGAAGCCTGTGCTCGCCGCCCTGGAGAACATTGCAGCGTCGGCTCGCGGTGCGCTCCGTGATGCTCAGCGGGTCATCGAGGGCGTGAGCGGCGAGAACTCGGCCCAGCCCCAGCCCGCCCTGGGTGACGTCGACGCCTTGGTGGAGCGGCTGAACAGCGGCAGTCTGGCTGTCGAGCGCTCGGCCTCGGGGACGCCGGTGGAACTTGGCCCCGGTCAGGAGTTGGCGGTGTTCCGGATCATCCAGGAAAGCCTCACCAATGCCTTGAAGCACGGAGGCCCCGGAACCCGGGTCACCCTCCACCTCGACTGGAGCGGACCCGGCCTCTCGGTGCAGGTTGCCTCGCACGCCGGAACGGTTGCCCCCGATCCGGAACGGACGGGCCGCGGCATCCCCGGCATGCGCGAACGCGCCCATCTCGCCGGTGGATGGCTGACCGCCGGGCCCGATGGCGAAACCTTCCGTGTTACAGCGTTTGTTCCCTACGGCCTCCAGCCCTTCGCCGCCGATTCGGCTGTGCTCCAGGGCATCGTCGAGAACGCCAATGCCTGAGAGCGGTCCGCGGGGCAGCCGCATCTCCGTGGCACTGGTTGACGACCAGGCCCTGTTCCGCGCCGGCCTCCAGATGCTCATCGAGTCGCAGTCCGACATGGTGTTCAGTGGAGGTGCAGGCAATGGGCAGGACGCCATTGAGCTTGCCGAGGCCCGGCAGCCGGATGTGATCCTGATGGACCTGCGGATGCCCGTGCTCGGCGGGGTCGCAGCAACCCTGCGGATCATCGAACGGGCACGTGAGGCCGGCCGCGATCGGCCCCGGATCATCGCCCTGACCACGTTCAACCGCGACGCCGCCGTCGTTGACGCCATCCGCGCAGGCGCCAGTGGATACCTGCTCAAGAGCGCTGAGCCGGAGTTCCTTCTCTCAGCCATCCGCACCGTCTACCTGGGGTACTCAGTCATTGCCCCCGGCTCGGCACACGACCTTTTCCAACACATGGCCCGCAACGCCGAGCCGCAGCAGCCGGACCTGCAGTCGATCTCCGGGCTTTCCGCTCGGGAGAAGGACGTCTTCCTGCTCATCGCCAAAGGCCTGAGCAACGCCGAAATCGCCGCAAGCGTGTTCCTGTCGGAAGCAACGATCAAGACCCATGTGCGGAGCATCCTCAGCAAACTCGGCGTACGGACCCGCATCCAGCTTGTGGCTTTCGCCTATGAGCACCGGCTTCTTGGCTGACCGGCCGCTTGCTGCCGATCCCGCCGCCATCGGCCGTTCTCCGAGGCTGCGGTGCGTGACCAGACACCACCGGATTGAACAGTATGCTTATCTTTGCCCATGGGCAAAGCCCGACGACGCAAGAGGAGAAACGGATGGATGCGCGCCGATACGCGTACTTGGGTGATGCGGTGACCCAGGCGGTCCGCGACATCCTCCCGGTCGCAGGAAGCCTCGATGCAGGCGCGCTCGCCGTGGAACTCGAGAAGCGGGTCAGCTGGTACTGGGGGCCCGACCACGGCATGGGAAGAGCGGAGCTTCTTGCCACAGCGCACGATGTGAAGTCGACGGCAACCCGTCCGTCACGCCGCGAAGTCCGCCACTGACCGCTTGATTCGCTCCGGCCGGACCAGACATGTGTGGTGCCCGAACGGCGCCGCCGATCCGTGGCCAGGCAGGCGCCCGTCAATGTGATCAACCCGATACAGACACAGTGCTGTCCTGCAGGACCAGCGGCCTCACAATGGGAGGAACGGCGCAAGGTGAGGAAAAAATTCATGCAGTGGCTCAAAGAGAACAGGGCATCTATACCCTCGGCCGTGGCCCTCTTGGTGGTAGTCGTGTTCTGGATTGTCGCCGCTGCCGGCGGGCTCGGACTGCTCCACGACGCAAGCTCACCCATGGCCATGCTCACCGGCCTCTACCTCATGCTCGCGCTCGTCGCGGTGTCGATCATCGTTGCTGTGCTTGCCGCCACCGACCTCCTCCGCCGGGCGGCCGAGCGGCGCGGACAGCGGCGCATCATCCGCTGAGCAGGAGGCCGCAGCCCGCGCCGGTGCGGCCCCGCCGCGCCTGCTGAAAGGGCCCCCTTCCCAGCGCCCCGGGGCAGGACCAGCACCCTCAATGGGCGGGGCGTCAACGGGGAGAAAAGGCTTCGACTCATCGCCAGGAAGGCGATTTGAACGGAAACCGGCGGCGGGCCTTAACGCAGCAGGCTCGGAGATCCGCGATCTCCGAGCCTGAGCTTCGTTGCGGGGACAGGATTTGAACCTGTGACCTCTGGGTTATGAGCCCAGCGAGCTACCGAACTGCTCCACCCCGCGGCGTCTAAGCAACGCTACAGTGCGGCGGGCAGATCGACTAATCCGCCCTGATTAGCGCATTTCCCCAAACCGTTCCGAAGGGCAGGCCTTTTCCGGTGCGGCGCCCGCGGGAGGCAGCCAGGCACCCCGACACGATGTTCAGGCCACCGCGCGCGTCGAAAGCCGTACCGGATAATCGGAACCTGTTATTCGTTCATCCATGGGGGATCCGTCATCGCTAGAAAATTGTTTTCCGAGCTGTCACCGCAGACCTACTGGCTGGCCGTGAAGCGGCTTATTCTTCGCCGCAAGCTGGCCAACGCTCTGGCCGGTGTGCGCTTTTCCCGCGAGCGCAGCACGGATCCGCTGCCCGTTGCGGTGTACAAACACAACTCGATGATCCGCAGGCGCCTCGGGAACGTCGACCTGGAACTGCAGGACAACAAGGCCATCAGCCTCGGCCTCGCCGCGCCCCACGTCAACGGGATCCTGGTCCGGCCCGGCGAGACTTTCTCGTTCTGGGAGTTGGTGGGCCACTGCACCGCCAAGAAGGGCTACCGGATGGGATTGACCATCAACAACGGAGGCGCCGACGTCGGCATCGCAGGCGGGATGCGCCAGTTCACCAACCTCCTGCACTGGGTGGTCCTCCACAGCCCACTTGAAATCACCGAGCACCATCACCACGGCGAACTGGACCTGTTCCCCGACTTCAACCGGCAGATACCGTTTGGCACCGGGACCTCGATCGTCTACAACCACCTTGACTACCGCTTCATCAACCGGACCTCGAACACATTCCAGGTCCTGGTTCACGTGGCGGAAGACCAGCTGCGGGGAGAACTGCGCGCGGCCGAGCCGCTTTCGGTGAAGTATCACGTCCGGGAACGTGACGCCTACTTCTACGAGAAGGACGGCGAGGTGTACCGCCATAACCGGATCCACCGGATTCAGCGGGACAAGCGCACGGGCAATGAGATTGCCGACGACCTCCTGCTGGAGAACAACGCGCTCGTCATGTACGACCGCGCGCTGATCTCAGCCCCGGTCCTTAAGACAACGCCCTGACTTCGAAGAGCCGCGATCCTGGAAGACTGCCCGGCTGCCGTCGTCCTGCACTACAGGGCATCAGGGGCTCAGGCAAGGCCTCCCGGCTCGGTTTCTCCGGGTGCGGGCACCACGGCCGGCGGTGTTCCGTCATAGCGGGGGCTGTTCTGCGTCGAAGGCCGCCGTCCTCCCGCGCGCCGGAGCACCCCGGGAAGCGACTCCCGGGACGGGGTCTTGGTCTTGAGGGTCTCTGTTGTGCTTGAAACTGTCGATTGGACGGAAGGGCTGTTCCAGGCCTCCATGGCCTTCGACTTGATCTTTTCGTAGCTGCCCCGGCCTGCTCGGGCGCCAAAAACAAATCCGGCCGCCATGCCGGATGCGAAAACAAGCTTGTTTTTCATCGAGGTGCTCCGTTCGCAGTTGGGTGGAAGATGAGCCTCGGGCTGCTAATCGTCGGTGGGGAGGGTGCCTGTCGGAACCGTTCCTTCAGATGGCGTCATCAGCTCAGTGGGCTCCTCGGTGACCTGCTCCTGCGGGGCAGGCACTTCCTCCTGCGCGGTGTTGTCGCAGCCAAGGAGGAGCAGTGCGCTGACGGCAAGGAGGGCGGGAAGGTTCCTGCGGTTTTTCGGATTCACGCTTACCACGTCCTTAGGTTGGTTCACAGCGTGCCTGGTAACCCGTCAACCGTAGCCATCGGCGAAAATTGGAAACAAGGAGTTGCCCCGGCGGGTGGACTTCTTCCCCGCAGGGACCGACCGGCGTAAAATCACCTCCCTCGGCCCGGCCGCGCCTGGTTGGCTCGGTTTGTGGGGTTGAATCGGTTCCATGACCTTTTCCCCGATAACGTTGACCGGTTCCCTCGTCACTCTTGAACCGTTGGCGCACGAACACCGGGACGGCCTCATCGAAGCCGTCCGGGACGGCGAACTCTGGAAGCTGTGGTACACGAACATCCCGGCCCCGGAGGCAATGGAAACTGAGATCGACCGCCGCCTCGAGCGGCAGCAACACGGTGAAATGCTGCCGTTCGCTGCCCGCGACGCCCGCACCGGTTCCATGCTCGGCATGACCACCTTCTGCGACATCGACCGCTCAACGCCCCGTGCCGAGATCGGGTACACGTGGACCCGCGCGTCGGCGCAGCGGACGGGAATCAATGCCGAGAGCAAGCTGCTGCTGCTCACCCATGCCTTCGAGGCCGAGCAGTGTGCGGCGGTCGCATTCACAACGCATTGGCACAATCACCAGTCACGAGGGGCGATCGCCCGTCTCGGTGCACGGCAGGACGGAGTCCTTCGGGCTCACTCGCGCATGCCGGACGGGACCCTGAGGGACACCGTCGTCTTTTCGATCACCGCCCCGGAGTGGCCGGCCGTCCGGTCCGGGCTCAGGCACCGCCTCGCAGCCGCCCGGTAAACCCTGCCAAGGCGTGAGCCACACCGCCACACGTCACTCCACGCACTCTGGAAACGGCTCGGGGCGGGGATGTATAGTAAGCCTACTGACGAATCGGAATCCTTTTCGTCATCGCCTTTCTAATCGAAGGAGACGTTGTGAGCACGAAGGTCGAAAAACGCATTCTGGTAAACGTGCCGGTAAGCACCGCCTACAACCAGTGGACGCAGTTCGAGGACTTCCCCCAGTTCATGGGTGGTATCAAGAGCGTGACGCAATTGAGCGATGACCGTCTCGAGTGGGTGGCTGAAATCGCCGGTGTCCGCCGCAGGTGGGAAGCAAAGATCCTGGAGCAGGTTCCTGACCGCAAGGTCGCCTGGGCCGCAACCGAGGGTGCGACGAACGCCGGCTCGGTAACGTTCGAGGACCTCGGAGGGGGCCAGACGTCGGTCGTGCTCTCGCTCGACTATGAGCCCGAGGGAATCGTTGAGAAGGTGGGTGACAAGCTCAATATCGTCGAGAAGCAGGCTGAAGGCGACCTTAACCGGTTCAAGGAGTTCATCGAGTCCGAGGGTTATGCCTCCGGTGCCTGGCGGGGTTCGGTCAACGAGGGCTCACCCGTCGGGACCCCCGGCGCCATGGACGCCGCCGGATCACGTGGCGACAGCGGCAAGGCCGGAGTGTCGGGCAAAGTTGTCGCTGCCGGCGTCGGTCTGGCTGCAGCAGCGGCAGCCGGCGTAGCAGCAGCCACAAGCGGCAAGAAATCCGACGACGCCGAGCCGGCAACCGACGCATTGCCCCCCGTCACCCCCGCGTCGGAGACGACGGTGCTCCCCCCGGAGCCGGTCGACCCCTTGGTTGCGCCCACAAGCGTCGCCGACGACGACGTCGTGCGCCCGTTCGACCAGACGAACGGTCTCGCTGACACCTCGGGCGAGTCCGACGGCACAGCGGCCAGCGACACGCTCAGCGCCGCCGAGCGGGGAGACGAGCCCCGGCGCTGATCCGAGGCCGCAGTGATGCCTTGAACACCGCGCGAAATGGAGCCTGCGGCCTGTCGGCCGCAGGCTCCTTCGTGTATAGATTGCCTCGGGACGGTCCCCAAGGACTGGAAAGCCTCGTGACCTGGGCCGGGAATTCCCGTCCCGCGCGTTCCGTTATGACAAGGCTGTACCCGCCCACTTTGGAGGAACCATGAGCGCTAGTGAAAATGCCCAGTTGGAGCGCTGGCTCCGCTTTCGGAAAAGCCGGGAGGCCGCTCTCGCCACCGAGTATGGCTGGTTGACGCTCACCTCCTTCCAGTGGCTGGAAAGCGAGCCCTCCCCCGTCGAGCTGGTTCCCGGCCTGTGGTCGTTCGACGGCCCCGCCGCGGTGCTCACCGCCACGGCAGCGGACGGGCTGACCCTCGTCGACAGCGGCGAGCCCGTTGACGGAACCGTCACGGCGGAACTTGAAGACGAAGAATCGCTCATGTGGGTGCAGTATGGCGGCGACGGCAAGCAGCTGGTCGTGGAGCTTGCAAAGCGGGCGGACAAGTACGCAATCCGCACGAGGGATTCGAAGTCGCCGGTGCGCAGTGAGTTCCGGGGGGTTCCCACGTTCGAGTACCGCCCCGACCTCGTGGTTGAGGCCCGCTTCGAGCGGTACCCGGAACCCGTGGAGATGGTCATCGGCACCGCGAATCCGCTGGTCGACGGCGTCCACCGTGCCGTGGGTGAACTGGTCTTCCGGCTCCCCGGAACCGACCACGAATACCGGCTCCAGGCCGAGGAGGAAAAACTCGGTGCCCTGACTGTCACGTTTCATGACGAAACCAACGGTGAGACAACCGATGACTGGCGCAAGGTCGCCACGGCCCGTCCCCGCCCCGATGGAACGGTGATCCTCGACTTCAACCGTGCGATCAACTACCCAAGCGCGTTCACGCCCTACGGAACCTGCCCCATGCCGGTGAAGAACAACAGCCTCGACTTCAAAATCGAAGCCGGCGAGAAGCAGTTGGAGGCGGAGTAACACCCGGGCACGGGGGCCGGCGCTGGGCTGACCCTAGTACACCGCCGCCTCAACTGCACGGGAAAATCATTCCTTGACCGCCACTTTTGTGACGTGTGAGAGTTGCGAGCATCCACAGCGCTTGTTGAGGGGGCTCCCGTGAAGGCAATGGTGTACCGCGGACCGTACAAGATCCGCATCGAAGAAAAGGACATCCCGCCAATAGAACACCCTAACGACGCGATCGTACGGGTGACAACGGCTGCCATCTGCGGGTCGGACCTCCACCTCTACCACGGCATGATGCCCGACACCCGGGTCGGGATGACCTTCGGCCACGAGTTCGTCGGCGTGGTGGAGGAGGTCGGCTCCTCGGTGCAGAACCTGAAACGCGGCGACCGCGTGATGGTCCCTTTCAACGTGTACTGCGGCACCTGCTACTTCTGCTCGCGCGGGCTCTACTCCAACTGCCACAACGTCAATGCCAACGCCACGGCCGTCGGGGGAATCTACGGGTACTCACACACCTGCGGCGGGTACGACGGCGGCCAGGCGCAGTTCGTCCGCGTCCCGTTCGCCGACATAGGGCCGAGCATCATTCCGGAGTGGATGGACGAAGAGGACGCGGTGCTGCTCACCGACGCCCTGGCCAGCGGCTATTTCGGCGCCCAACTCGGGGACATCGTCGAGGGCGACACCGTCATCGTCTTCGGCGCCGGACCGGTGGGCCTGTTCGCCGCCAAGTCCTCCTGGCTGATGGGTGCCGGTCGGGTGATCGTGATCGACCACCTTGAGTACCGCCTTGAGAAGGCACGTACCTTCGCCCATGCGGAGACCTACAACTTCGCCGAGTACGACGACATCGTGGTGGAAATGAAGAAGGTCACCGACCATCTGGGCGCCGACGTCGTCATCGACGCCGTCGGCGCCGAAGCCGACGGCAACTTCCTGCAGCATGTCACCGCGGCCAAGTTCAAACTCCAGGGCGGATCACCGATTGCATTGAACTGGGCGATCGACGCAGTCCGCAAGGGCGGGACCATCTCGGTGATGGGTGCCTACGGCCCGATGTTCAGCGCCGTGAAGTTCGGAGACGCGCTGAACAAGGGGCTCACCCTGCGGATGAACCAGGCCCCGGTCAAACGGCAGTGGCCGCGGCTTTTCGAGCACATCCAGAACGGCTACCTCAAGCCCAGCGACATCATCACCCACCGCATACCCCTTGAGCACATCGCCGAGGGATACCACATCTTCTCGGCGAAGCTCGATAACTGCATCAAGCCGCTGATCATCCCCGGCACCAACTGAAACGGAGCGGACCAATGCCGTACACAGCCGACAAGCCGAGCCGCGCGAAGTCGAGTGAGGAACTGCGGAAGTTGATCCCCGGATGGGGTGCTGACCTCGATCCCAGGGACCGGCCCTCGGTGCCCAAGGAGAAGTTCGACCCTTCCCTGAACGGCGCACGTTGGGACTTTCCCGAACGGCAGCCGGAGAAGTGGCCCCGCGAGAGGTCAATCGAGCACAAGTTCCTCACCCCCGTCTTTGGAACCTCTGCGCCGCCCAAGGGCCTGTCGGGGGTGATGCGGAAGTACTCCTACAAGAAATACAGTGAAGGGCGGGCCGCGCACTGGTTGATCCTGCTGGCTGCCGACAGGGTCGACGCGTGGGAAAGCCACCTCGCCTCGTTCCTGACCCTGCGCCCCGACAACCCGGTGACGGAAACCGGAGTTCTCAGCGAAGCCACCCGCCACGGCATCGCCTCCCGGACCGGGACGAAACGTGCCGACCTCAACCATCAGTGGCTCGACCCGATCATCGTCGGAGCCCCGTGGGTTGCCGCGGGAGCACTTGGATTCTCGGCGGTAAGGCGGCTGACCAGGGCCCGCCGGCGGTGATTTCCGTCTCTTGAATGCTCCTCGACGCTTCCTTAAGGGGCCGCGGGGACAGCCCGTCCACTCGATATTCGGCGCCGTGAAGCCCGAGGTTCCCGGCTCCGGGCCGTGGAACCGGACGGCCCGGTACGAAATCAGTGGGATGGTTGAATATGTCTGATTCCCCTGTTCGTACCGAAACACCGCCCGGCGGAGAGCTTCCGCGCTCCGCCTCACCACCCACCGCACCCGGCCCCGGCAACACCGTGGACAAGCCGGTTTTCATCGTCGCTCTCTCGGTCGCGGTCGTTCTCCTGCTTGCCGCCGTGCTGTTTCCGGCGCCCTTCACCGCCATCACCACCGGCATCCTCGACGGGGTGGTCACCAAGTTCGGCTGGGCTTTCGTCCTCACGGCCACCGGGTTCGTCGCGTTCGCGCTTTTTCTCGCCTTCAGCAAGTACGGGAAGATCCGGCTCGGTCCTGACGGCTCGAAGCCCGAATATTCGACGCTCTCGTGGGTGGCAATGATGTTCAGCGCCGGCATGGGTATTGGTCTCATGTTCTACGGCGTGACTGAACCTATTTCGCATTACCTTGCTCCCCCAATCGAGGGAGTCGAGCCGGGTACTCCTGAAGCCGCGCGCCAGGCAATGAACTACACCCTGTTCCATTGGGCGATCCACCCCTGGGCGATCTACGCCGTCGTGGGCCTCGCCCTCGCCTACTCCGCCTACCGCAAGGGCCGTGGAGCAGGCTTCAGCGCCGCGTTCACCTCCCTTTTCCGTGGACGGCCTGCCCCCAAGGCCCTCCGGGCAGTCGACGTTTTTGCAATCTTCGCCACCCTTTTCGGATCGGCAACCTCGCTGGGCCTTGGCGTCCTGCAGATGAACGGTGGCCTGACCAAGGTCTTCGGGCTCGGTAACAGCCTTGGCATCCAGATCGCCATCATCGCCGTGCTCACGGTCTGTTTCGTCGTTTCCGCTGTGAGCGGCGTCAGCCGCGGAATCAAGTGGCTCTCGAACGGAAACATGATTCTCGCCCTTGCGTTGTTGTTCTTCCTCTTCGTTGTTGGCCCGACCGTCTTCATCCTCGAACTGATTCCAGCGTCGGCCGGCAGCTACCTTGCCGCCCTCCCTCAGATGGCATCCCGCACCGGGGCCTTCGGCGGACACGAATGGCTCGCAGGCTGGACCATTTTCTACTGGGCCTGGTGGGTCTCATGGACGCCCTTCGTCGGCTCGTTCCTCGCCAAGATCTCACGCGGTCGAACCATCCGGCAGTTCGTCATCGGCGTCGTTGGCGTCCCCAGCGCCATCAGCCTGATCTGGTTCAGCGTATGGGGAGGAACCGCGATAACCGCCCAGAACTCGGGAACCGATATTGCGGCCGCGAACGCGGAAAGCCAGGAATCAGCGATGTTCGCCCTGCTGGCGGACTATCCGCTGGCCGCGGTCACCTCGGTCATCGTCGTTCTTCTCGTCGCCGTATTCTTCGTCTCCGGCGCAGATGCATCGTCGATCGTCCTCGGTTCTCTCTCCTCCCACGGCGCAGTGATACCGCGGAAGTGGCTCACCATTCTCTGGGGAACCCTCACTGGCGCCGTAGCCGCTGTGCTGCTGTCGGTTGGAAGCCTCGAAGCGCTCCAGACCCTGACAATCATCGCCGCAGCCCCGTTCGTCCTGATCATGATCGGACTGTGCACGGCGTTGATGATTGACCTCAGGAACGACCCGGCGGTGCGTAGAACCGGATCAACCCGATTCCGCGTCGGCGTGCGAACGCCGCCTGCGGGTTAACACAACCCCTGCGGGCTGCGTGGCGCATAGGGATGGTTCGATCTACCCCTACGCGCCGCGCAGCAGCGGCAGGACCTTCGCACCGAAGACCTCGATGAACCGGGCCTGTTCCTGGCCCACATGGTGAAGGTAGAGCTCGTCGAAACCCAGCTCCAGATACTCCTTCAGCCACTGGACGTGCTGCTCGGGGTCGCTTGAGATATTGACTGTCCCGCGGACCTGTTCCAACGAAACGCCCTGCCGGTCGGCGAGCGCGTCGAAGTCCTGAGCCGTCGCCAGATCCCACGTGGTAGGAGGTCCGACGGCGTTGGTCCGCCATTGGCGGTGCGCAATGGACTCGGCTTCGGCTTTCGAGTCGGCCCAGCTGAGATGGACCTGAAGCACCGCCTTGCCGCCGCCCCCTGCCCCACGGTAGGCCGCGAGCAATTCCTCAAGCGTTCCATGATCCTGGTTGGTGGTAATCAGCCCGTCCGCCCACGCGGCGCCCCTTCGTGCTGTCTCGACGGACATCGCCGGGGCGAGCAGCGCGGGCAGGGGATCGGGCGTATCCCACACCCTCGCGTGATCCACGGTCACGAGGCCATGGTGCGTAACCTCCTCGCCCGCATGCAGCCGCTTGATGACGTCGACGCATTCCTCGAGCCGGCGCTGCCGGAAGTCCTTGTCAGGCCAGACGTCGCCGGTGACGTGCTCATTCATGTTCTGCCCACTGCCAAGGGCAAGCCAGAAGCGGCCGGGAAACATCGCTCCAAGTGTTGCCGACGCCTGCGCGGTAATGGCGGGGTGGTAGCGCTGGCCCGGCGCCGTCACAACACCGATACTGAGTCCGGTGGTTGCAAGCGCAGCTCCCAGCCAGCTCCAGGCGAACCCGGCATGAGCCTGCGCTCCGGACCAGGGTTCAAAGTGATCTGAACACATCGCCGCATCGAATCCCGCCGCTTCCGCCTGCTGGACGTCCAACAGGAGCTGAGCCGGTGAAATTTGCTCGTGCGAAGCATGGAATCCGATAACAGGCATATTCGTGTCTAGCATCCGTGCCCCGTGGTGTCGAGGCTCCTCCTCGTCCGACGGAGTTCCGGGACTGGCTGCTCAGGCGGTCTCGGCCCCGGCGTGGAAAGCCTCTCAGCAACCCTCACGCACGATGGAAACCTCCGATTCGGTGATGCGGACCAGGGTCGAGGCAACGTTGTTGTCCCGCGTGACTTCGGTGAGCAGACGTTCCGGATCCACTTCGGCCTCTACGCAGAAGTTGCCTGGCAGCTTCAATCCCTCAAGCTCGATGTACTGGCCTTCGAGGTACCAGTCGTACACGTCGGCCCAGCCCTCGGTCAGGCCCTGACGGACCTCGAGCGCTTCATGTTCCTCATCGGCGCCGCAGTCGAACTCCTCCGGATCGTACCGGGAGGGCTTACCACCGAGGTTGCCGTCATCGACGATGCACCAGCCCTCCTTATGTGATCCCGTCCACTCCGAGCCTGACTCGGGCCTCATCCTGTACCGCTCGAAGTCCTGGAAGTGGAAGTGCTCGTGGCCGTCGACCGTTTCGTAGCGGATGACCGCGTCCGTTTGCACTTCCCGCTGCGAACCGCCCTGCTGGAGGATACTCTGCGTCACCGTGAGATCAGCGGTCATCGTACTGTCCCGCGTGCCGACGACGTCGAGAGGGCCCGACCCCTCGTTGACGACGTCGGTGTCGAACCGAAGGACCCGCTTGTCGCCCTCGTAGGCAAGGCGGAATGTCTCCAGCGGCAGCATGGTCATGTCGGGAAGAAGGTCCCCTTCCTCCGTCGTAACCGGTGCCGCAGGAGCGGATTCAGAAGCTGAAGGTTCGGGGGTGGCTTCCGTAGCGCTGGGAGGGCCCTGCGTGCTGCAGGAACAGGTGATCAGCGCGATCGTCACCGCCAGAAGGGATCGCCGAACAGGGTTTGAGGATGACATCACATACCTCCGAAGTGGGCGGGATATGCCCGAGAAGAACCGGCGGACCCGCCTCTGGCCCGCCATGTTGCTGAGATTAGCGCGGCTCCGGATGTCAAGTACATGAAGCGCGGGAATCGTGAAGGGGCTTGCGTTTCCGGGCCCTCTGATCTAGGGAAGCTACTCGGAGGCCAGAATCAGTCGGATTGCGTTGCAGGGCCAGGTTTCCCCGCACTCGGCACACTCTTCACCTATGGTTTTGGCCTTCGGCTGGTGCTCCTCCCATTCGGCTCGCGCAAACGGGAGCACTCCGCTTGCTTCGGAGCTGCTTGCTGTATCGCGGCCCAGACGCTCCTCAACCAAGGCGGCGATCTGGCTGTAGGAAAGGCCTTCCAACGGCGGGTGGCTCATGACCCAAGGCTACTGCGGTCACTGCCCTGAAAAACAGGTTGGGACAGGTCCGTTAAGCGACCGGTGGCCTTCCGTGCAATGTGCAGGGAAGGCCACCGCCCTTGCGGTTCGTTACTTACGGAACCGGAACATGGCGTCGTGCACGCTTCCGTCATCGAGGCCGAGTTGGAAAACACGGCATGTGCCTGCCCACTGCGGATCTGTCTTCCAAACGTAGGTGTATTGACCAGTCGAGGCATCGAAGCCAAGACCACTAGCGCCTGCAGCTGTCGTTGACTCGACTTCGTCGACCGGCGCTTGAGTGTCACACCGCACCGTGCGGGACGTTGGTGTGCCCTCAGATATTACACCGAGTCCGAAGTCACCGCCCAAGCTGAACTTCAGCGGTACCGCCCGGCCCGCCTGCATGGCATTCAGGGCGGGAGCTGGGTCAACGGGCGGCTGGAACCCGCCGAACTCGTACTTTGACGCGGCCTTAACAATGACCGAGCCGCTTAGGCCCATATCACCCGCCTCGGTAAACGCTGTGACACTGATTTCCACATCGGCATCACGTTCGACATCGGTGATTGTGAACGCCCTTCCGGTTCCATCGGTCATGCCGACCGGGATTCCGTTGACCGCAACGCCAAAGCGGTTGGCCGCATTGGCAGCATCCGAATCCCAACTCACTTCAACAGTGCTGCCACCACTGGCGTTCGCTACCACCTTGGCTTGAATGTTTCCGGGAGCGGGAAGCTGGTTGGAGGCGGGGCCGGACCCAACATGGACGAATGCGGAGATATTCGAAACGGTTCCGTTGGCATCCCGCATGCGCACCTGCATAACCCCGTCGAATACATCAGGGTAGTTGCGCATGGCAACCGGCGTCGTCGATGATTCCTCAAACACCCCGTCGCCGTTGTAGTCCCATTCGTAGGACACTATCGACGAGTTCGGGGAATAGGACGTTGAGACATCGAACGTGATGTTCTGGCCCGGCTGGGCGTAGTAGTGGGGGTGCTTTATCAGTGCGACCGGTCGCGTGTTGATCTTCGTGAGAGCTTTCGTTAGCGCCGCTTCAGTGTCACCGGTGTTGACAATCACCTCACCCGTCGTCGCCTGTGCCAGGGAGGAGTAAAAGCTGCCGTACCAGGACGGGACGACCGGATAGACATTGACCGGGTCTATCTCAAGCGCCCTCTTGGCTACGGCTGCCAAGGTGCTTCCATCGACCTTGTCAGGGTCGTGGTATCCGGCGTCAGTGAGCAGGATCGCCGCCTTGGTTGCACCATTGCGCCATTCGAGTCCGTTGAACGCCGTCATCAACGCGTGGAGGGCTGCTTCCGGCAGATCACCGCCGCCATAGGCCCGTATCGTCGCAAGCTTCTCGTTGAAATCGGTGGTGTCTTCGTTGAATCCTGAGAGGATTTTCGCAGTGAACGTGTCTCCCTGGTCCTTGTATTCGACAAGTGCGACGCGCCCGCGCTGCGCTTTGATGGTGGTAGCCATTTTCGCAGCAAAGCTCTTGGTGTCTTCGATTTGCCAACCCATTGAGCCGGTTGAATCGATGAGGAACACCACATCCAAGCCAGTGGTTCCGCTACCGGTGTCCTTTATGGAGGTGTCGATTTTATCTGCACGGTCCGGGAATGCCTGCTGAAGCCGTTCAGCGATTTCGATTGCGGCTGCGCTGATGTCCCCTCCCGCAGACTCGTAATCTTCATGCCCGGAGTTTTCGAAAGCGTTTTTTGATGAGCCGCATACGAAGTCGCGGTCGGCGCACCACAGCCCTGTACTCGAAGTCCAACTTGCCGGGAGATAGGGCTTTCGAGCACGGAGCGCACCCCCATCGGTGTCGCAATTCGGCACTGTTCTCCGCCAGTCGGAGTACTCTTCGCCCCGGCACGCGGGTGGGGATGCCCCCTCTCCCTCGGGAAGGTGGAGTTTCGGGTCCCCGAGGAGAGCTTGGAAGAGAACCTTTGAGCGAAGATCAGCCGGCAGGGATTCAACATAGGTTTCACCGACGGTCTGCGCACCTTGGGAGTACCCGCCTAGAACGAAGACCGCCCCAGGGCAGGCTTCGGCTCTAGCCTCCAGGTATGCATTCATTTCGGCGATGCCGCTGTTGACGCTTGCTCCATAGTCGAAGCTTCCGCCGCTGCTGTTGTTGGCGCCTATCATGTTCCAAAACCCGGACCAGGATGCGGGATCGACACTGACCGCCGGATATTGGTGCCCGTCTATGCTCTCTTTACCAAGCTCGTAGAAGTGATATGAAAGCGCTGTGCCGATACGCGTCGCTACTTCGCTGTCGAAAGCTCTTGCTTCTGCCGCGCCAGTTACCTGGCCCGAGCCTCTCGCGAAGACAGATTCGACTTCAGCGCAGGGAGCGTCGATTGCCGGAGTGGCGGCTGACGCTGGTAATCCCATCAGGTGCGATGCCGCTATCGCAGCACTGAGCAGCGCGGCCGAAGGCAGCACAAGTCTATTTCCAAACATATTTCCCCCATTACTCGCTTACCCGAAAGCCGCCGATCAGCGGCTCCCGCTCGGTTCCGCGCGGGACTTCCGTTTCACCCGCGTGACGATTCCACATGCAAATGGAACAAGCTGTTCGCACCCCGATCTGGGCTAGTAACTCCCATCGATATTTCGTACCCCTCAGCAATAGCCGAACCCGAGCACACTTGCCCCTCGCCGATTCTCTTTTCCTGACGCCTGCAGTCTCCCTCAACCTGAGCGTCCAGTCCGGCCGCTTCGGTCAGGCGCAGCAGGTCTTCTGGCAGGAGCTCTTGATCAGCCTGCCAAGTCCTGCTCAACCCGGGACAGGGATTGGCATCGAGACAGATGAACTTTTCCTTTTCAATATTTTCGGATACCAGCGTCCAGCTGATGGGCACTTCTATACGGTCGGCCAACGCAATCATGCGGTCAGTTTCTTGATCGTGTGCGCGGATAATTACAACAGCTACAGCCCCCCATAAAAGAACCGCCACGATGACTATCGCGCCAACTGTTTTTCTCAATTTTGCACCGGACACCTTCCAAGTTGACCCGAGCCTAGTGGGCGGCCTCCGGGAGCGGATGAAAACAAATCCGCAGTTTTTACGCAGTTTTTTGTTCCGTGGATATTTCGGCACTCAAAGCAACCGACGCTGTTCATGGGAGGCCGAATGCATTCATGCTGGGTGATCTTCGCTTCCATCGGCGCGCGATGGGGGTTTAGGACGCTCCATCCTAGGGCAATAGGGCAGGTGCCGAGTGCAGCCAAACAGAGGCTGGTACAAAATTCGACCGCGAGCAAGTACGCTTCACCCAACGATTAGTTTTGGGGGAAACATGGCCGTTGAGGCACTTCGCTATCCGCATTTCCGAACACGCATCCCGGTTCACCGGCGTGCATCCACTTCGGCCTCGGCGGCGGACCCGCGCCGGGTGTCACCGCCCCGGCTCACAAGCACGAGCCAGTCGCCGCCCGGCAGCGGCCTCCCCACGCACTCGCATCGGCGATGAACGCCGCCCCGAGCACGGCATTCCTGGCGGTTACCGCCTGCTGACGCGGTTCCCGAAGCCGTCATCCGATCCACCGGAATCGAAGCTCCGTCGTAGGCGACCGCCGACACCCGAAAGCACCATTTCGCACAGGGGTGGGCAAAAGCCTCGCTGTCGATCCCCGCAATACGTGGCTACAGCTGGCACATGCCGCCCTGACCTCATCTTCTACCGCGCAACCGGCAACCGGTCGCCCACCTTGCAGACCCAATTTTTCAAAGGACTATCATTGCTCTCCAAGAACAGACTGCTCGGACTCACCGCCATCCTCACGATGGTGCTGATGGGAGGTTCGCTCTCGGCAGCGACGCCGGCGCATGCCTCCGCACAGGTCACAAATCCATGCGCTCGCCTGACCTCCGGCCAGGTCAAGTACTCGGGCTTCGGCGCGAAGCGCGTCACTTTCGCAACGACGACGGTACGGGCCACAAGCACAGCGCTGGTCACGAGCTGCGTTCGTTCAGGGAGCACGTACTACCAGGAGTGGCAGACCCGCGGGTACGTCGGCATCAACGGCTTCAAGCCACCGGGGGTTGCCAGCGGACATACCAAGGACGAGTACTCACCCACGGGGTCCTTTTCCGTGACGGAAGGCTTTGGTCTTTACAATCCGGGCACCAATCTGCCCTTCCGCACGCTGAACCGAAACTCGCGCTGGGGCGGGGGCGGAGAGTACGCCTCCAACTACAACAAGTACTTTGAGTCGACACGGGATGTCTGGCCCGACGAGAACATGTGGTGGTTCGCAACACGCCCCAGCGGCGACTACCGCCTTGGCGCGGTCATCAACTACAACCGCCCGCCGGATTCATCGATCAAGGCTGGTGCTGGCTTCGCAATCTTCGTTCACTCCAACCCCGCCCCCACCGCGGGGTGCATCTCCCTGCCTGAAGGCCAGGTGGCCCGGTTCCTCCAGACCGCCGCTTCGGGCGACCGCATCATCATGGGCTCCGTCGACGACGTCTTCACCCCGTACCGGAACAATCCACTGGGCCCCGTCATGGGAAAGTATTCCTCCGCCGGAGGCCAGGTGAAACTGGGCAACCCGGTGGCGAACCAGGTCTACGGGCAAAGCGAAGGCGGCTCCTACCAGGACTATGCGCGGGGGCGCGTCATCTGGTCCCCGACGACGGGCGCCCGCTCCATCACCGGAGTCGTTCGGACAGCCTGGGAGGGGCGCGGCGCCCATAACGGGGTTTTGGGCTATCCCCGTACGGATCAGATTTTCGGCCTGATCAACGGAGGCTCCCAGCAGTTGTTCCAGCGCGGTGCCATCGTCCATTCCCCTACCAGTGGAGCACGAATCTCCACCGGGCCGATCCGCACCGCATGGGGACAGACCGGCTATGAGAAGGGACGGCTCGGCTACCCGATCACCAACGTCTACAAGAACCAAGCAGGCGCCTCGGTCCAGGACTACCAGCGCGGCACCATCACCTGGAGCGCCGCTGCCGGCGCCCGGGTCATCTACCGCTAGGGGCGCCCTGCACCGCGCCGACCCATCCTAAAAGTGTCAGTGGCCGAACATACGGTAGGTACAAGAGGTTGGGTCGGGCTCGGAGGAGCGCCATGGACACGGTCGTATTTTCCTCACCGCGGATTTTCGATTATCCGTGGACGCGGGAGCAGTTGCTGGCGGCCGCCGAGGCCAACCGGGAAGCACAGGAACACAGCGAATACCGCCTGGCGGCCAAGGTGATGGCGGGCCGGGCGAACGCCGTCGACCTTTCCCGAATCCGCGCAATGGTGATCACGGTGATGGGTGGAATCGAGGGCACCCATTACATCTGCGGATCCCTGCAGGGGGCCTGTATGGCGATCAACCTTCCGGGCCTTTTTTCGAACCGGCAACTCCAACTGCTCCTCGCTCCACTGGTCGCGGCAGGTGCCCTTGATGGTCCCGGCTGGGGTTCGTCGGAGTGGTCCTCGCCGGTCACGCCCGAGTTGAATCCCCATACCGGGTTCCGGAGTGAAGCGGTGATGTCCGGCCAGATCGACGCCCGACCTTTGCCTGAGGTCCGGTCACAAGCCGGTCCCGGACGCCTTGACGACCCACTGACCTCGAACCCGGTCCGGGACCTTGACGAACCGGATCCACGAGGACGGATCCGCCGCCGTGTCCAAGCAGCTCCCCGTTCTTCCGAACGGCACGGCCCTCGTCCCGTTGGCGGGTCGGATTCGTCGTGGATCCGTCATCGCCGCCGCCACCGCGCGGTTCATCAGTTGGAAAGATCAATTGCGCGTTCGAACTAGGGTGCCGGTCAACAACTCCGCGGCCGTCCGCGTTATCGGCGTTGCTGACCGGCACCGTGTGGGTAGGGGTTCAGGCCGCTTTGTCGGCCGAGTGGGCTACTGATGACCAGTCGGACATCTCGCTCAGCCGCGCTTCGAGCGCCGTGCGGATCGCACCCTCGCCCTGCGCCCCGAGGATGATGCGGGCCGGGGCCGTAATGGAATTCACAACGGCCAGCATCGCTGCCGCAGCCTGGGCCGGATCGACTCCGGCTCCTGCCGGTGCCTGCTCGATGGCCCGCTTCACTTCGCCCACCGTTCCGTCGTAGGTCCCGGTGACTTCGGTGAATGCGAGGTTGGCGAGGAACGGGGTTTCGGTGGCACTGGGCTCCACAATGGTCACCTTGATGCCCAGCGGTGCAACTTCCTGGATGAGGGCCTCGGAGAGTCCTTCCACGGCGAACTTGGTTGCGGCGAGCAGCCCGACGCCGGGGTGGGCGAACTGTCCGTAAAGGGACGACCCCTGCAGGATGTGTCCGGAACCCTGAGCGCGCAGGACCGGCAGGGTAGCGCGCAGCACGTTCAGCACCCCGAAGACGTTTGTATCGAAGATGGCCCGCGCCTGGGCGTCGGAGGCTTCCTCGACGGCTCCAAAGAGCCCGTACCCCGCGTTGTTCGCGACGACGTCAATCGAGCCGAAACGGGCGACGGTGCGCTGCACCGCGTCTGCGACGGCCTGCTCGCTGGCCACATCGGTGCTCAGCGCCAGCAGCTGCGTTGGGTATTCGGTGAGGAGCCCGGAAAGAGGCTCCGTCTTGCGGGAAAGTGCCGCAACGTTGTCACCCCTGCCGAGGGCGGCGACGGTAAGTGCCCGGCCGATTCCGCTGGAAGCGCCGGTGATGATCCATGTCTTTGCCTGCGTGGAGGCAGTCTCTGAAAAAATCATGTAGGGAGCATAAGCGGTTAGGTTATAACTATCAACCCTCGCGGCGCCATGCGGTTATGTGTAAAAACTTTACGGTTGTAACTCAACAGCGTATGCTGGAGACGTGACTACGGCTCCGCGCACCTCCCCCCTCGTCCCGTCCGTTGAAGCAGAAGCCGTGATGTCCTTCGTCAACACCAGGGCCACGGGGATCGCCGAGGAACAGTGGTCGGGACCGGCCGAGCTGTCCCAGTGGCTGAACGAGCATGCGGACACCCCGGCGGATCTTGCAGTGACTGCCGCCGATGTCGCAGCAGCACAGGAACTCCGCGACGCACTGGTGGTCATCATGCTGAACCATGCCTCCCACGGGGTATCGGAGCAGGAGCTGGCTGACGCGGAAAACCGCGTGGCAAAAATAGGAGCCGCCCACCCGCTCGTCGCCACCCCTTCGTCGCATGGCGTGAAGCTGTTCCCGCTGCAGACGGGAGTCGCCGGCGTACTGGGAAGCGTTCTGGCCGCTGTCACAGCTGTCATCCTCGAGGGGCGCTGGGACCGGCTCAGGGCGTGCGGAAACCCTGAATGCAAGACGGCCTTTTATGACCGGACCCGCAACTCGTCAGGGGCCTTCTGCAGTTCCACAACGTGTGGAGCGAAGATGGCCATGCGTTCCTACCGCCAGCGCAAGGCGTCGGCCGCCTCGAAGGCCGAAGTCAACTAGCGGAACCCGGCTCCCAACCTCGCCGCCCCTAATCTTGACCACTGCCTAATCTTGACCACTGCGGATGCCGCTGTCATGTGCCGCCAAAGCCTCCCTTCTGATGGTATTCGCGTGAAAGAATGTGCCATCGAAACCTACGGAGGCGTCGTGGCCAATAGCAGGTGGAGCCGCAGAGCAGCTGCGCGGAAGACCTCGGGACCTGGGTCTTCCGGACTGGCGTGGCCGCTTCTGGCCGCCGGCGTTTCGACTGTTCTTGTCGGCGCCAGGTCGTTTGCCAACCGCAGGGCAAAGAAGTCCGTTGCCTTGGGCGCGAGGAAGCTCGCCGTCGACGCCGCCAAGGAGCTGCACGAAAAGGCCTGGGCACTTGCAGGCGGTGACCAGAAGGTCACCGCGCTCCACCACGACCTCGATCTCGCCTACGCCGACGTCTCGGCTCTGGTGCTGGACATGAGTGATTCCGGACGAGTTCCCTATGAGGGCCCGACCTTTGAGGAACGGCTCCAGTTAGCGGTCGATGAAGCCGGCGCGGCACTCAATCGCTTTGAGGCCTTCACCGTCGCGGACCCGGAGCGGGCCATGATCGAGCTGAACAGCACCAAGGAGTTTTTGGAGGACATCGTCAAGCCCCGGATCACTGATGCCGGTGTTCCGTGGATGTCCGGGGAACTCGAGGCACAGTGGCGGCACCTCAACTGGGAACCGTACCGCTACGTCCGGCCGGGCGCCGGCGCGGCCGGCTTCGACGACGACGTCAACCGCTATCTGAAGAACGGCACGTCCGACGAGGAGTTGTTGGAAGCCCTCAAAAGGGTGAAGGGCGAAATCGAAGACCGGCGGGATTGTGCTTACGTCATCGGGCTGCTCATCGACTTCACTTATGATCTCGCCGAGAGTTTCGGCGGCAGCCCCAAGTCCCGATCGCGCCGCTCCTAGCTCCTCTTCGAAAGATCCGGAGACTTTCCGCCGCCCAGGCGCCCCATGCAATGCAGGGCCACCTTAGGTAGTGCATCACATGGAGCGCAGGCCGCCCCACGCCGACTGCTTGAACTAGAGATGACCCGCCTCTATTTAGCCCCCATGCTGACCAAGCGGGTCAACCAAAACCTTCCTGCGGCACGCTACTTGAAGGAATGCATGTCGCCTCTGTCCGGAGAGTCAAAGCGCGAGCGGCGTGCTTTGCGACCACGTGGACGTTCGGCTGCAGCGGCCGCCTGGGCCCCGCCGACGATACGGTCCCGGACGTCCTCGCGCACGTCCGGCGATGTGTCGTTGCTGAAGACTGCCGGCCCCAGGATCCCACTCGCCGAGTATTGCACGGCCTGGTGGCGAGTTGGCAGGGGAAGGTCCTGCCACCCCCGGGCGGGAACTACTTGGCTTTGATGGCAGCGACCGAGGTGAATGTTCCGCCCAGCTCGTGAGCGAGCTTCTCCAAGTCCTCTGCCCTTGAAGGAAGACCCCGTGCTTCAGAGAGATCGTGCACAAGCCAGTTGCTGCCCGCGACCATGCTGATGGGCATCCTGTCGTAGCCGCCGCCGGCGGAAGTTGAGTAACCCTCGACGGAGGTCTCGCGGTCCTCGTCACTGGCGTACAGCTCGATCTGGACATGCTCGGTGCACATCGCGTACTCGACGGTGGAGTTCACGATGCGGTTCTCCAGCGGGTCCGCGGTGGGGTCGTCCTCGCAGGCGAGCACTTCGTCGACGGCGGCGCGGGCCTCATCAATGGAGGCAAAGCTCGGCTTCTCCCCTATGTCCGCGCTGGCGATGTTCGACGCGCATGCCGTGAGCAGAAGTGTCCCTGCGAGCAGTGCGGCAATTGTGATCTTGGACGTTCGCTTGTTCATTTCCTTACCCCCATATTGGCTGCCGCCATCCTTACACGGGGGATGGTGATCTGTCCTCAGGCGGCGACCGACAGACACCGCTCTCGCCATCGGGACATCGTAACGGTGCTGGTGTTCCGACCCGGCGGTCACCGCAGCCCCGGGCTCCGCCGCCGGTTCTTCGGCCCGTCTGTCGGGTCATCGTGGTGTCGGTGTGGTCCGGCGATAGCCGCGGCCTCGTCGGCGTTGGTCGTGGCGGGAAGCGGAGCGGCAGCGTCTCAAAACTTGAGTGGAGCCCCCTGCCGGATTCGAACCGGCGACCCCCTGTTTACAAGACAGGTGCTCTGGCCAACTGAGCTAAGGAGGCGTGCTGGCACTGCCAGCGCGCGCCGTCATGAACCCGCGAGGGCATAACGAACGCTCAATAAGGTTAGCCCAGCGCCGCCCTTCCTGAAAACTCAGCCGATCGCGCGCTCGACGGCGGCCGCGAAGTCCTCAACAGCGTTCGGAACTTCCTGCCCGTCCACGTACACGGTCGGGGTGCCGCCGATGTCGTCTGCCTGCGCCGCCTTCGTGGTGTAGGCAACCCACGGGCGGAACGTGTTCTCCGCGAGGCAGGAGGAGATCTCACCGGCACCGGCCTGGGCGGCCAGGCCCGCGAGCCCGTCGTCGTCGAGCTCGCCGTTTTCGTAGTTGGCGAAGAGCGCGGTCGCGAAGTCGAAGTATGCCTCCGGAGCCGCGTCCGCAACGCAGCCGAGCGCATTGGCGCCCCGCGACGAGTAGTCGGTCTGCGAGGACCGGTCGAGGTATGCCACGTTGCGGTATTCCAGCGTGATGTCCCCGGCATCGAGCCACTGCCGCATCTGTTCGGCGTGCCGGGCCTCGAAGTCGGCGCAGTGAACGCAGTTGACGTCGACGTAGGCCACAACGGGCACCGGCTCACCGTCTGCGGCGGGGGCCACCCCGGTGGGCAGCTCTCCCGCGGCCTCCGGCAGCGCTTCAACGCTCACCTCACCGCCGGCCGTCTCCGCCAGCTGGCCGCTTGAGGTCAGCGTGACACCGCCAAACTCGTTGCCGTGCCGCGGTGCCGGGCCGGCATCGGGAACCTGCCCCCGGATGTTGTTCAGCACGATCACCACGATCACCGCGACGATCACCACGGCTGCGGCCACGACACCCCAGCGGAGCAGCAGCGAGGCCCGGCGGTCCTTGCGTGCCTGGGCCTCGCGCTGGAGCCGCTCGCGCTCTCGCGCCTCGGCCGCGCGTTCTGCCTTGGACGGCCTTCGGTTATTGCTCGGTGCCATGAATCCTTCAATCGAGTCCGCGGGCGGAAGCACCCGCACACGGTGCATTCCAGTTTACCGAGTACCGCCCAATACCCTCGCGCCCCCCCCGGAGACCAGTGCCGACCCGATAGAGTTCACCAGTAGGCCTACTAATGCGCAGGAGCAAGTGTGACTGAAGCGGATACAACCCCAACGACCCCGTACGGTGACTGCGAGTTCATTGTGGTGTCGAACCGGCTGCCGGTCGACCGCGTCACCGACGACGACGGCAACAGTTCCTGGCGGCGCTCCCCCGGCGGCCTCGTCACCGCCCTTGCCCCGGTGATGTCGAAGGCCGAGGGGGCTTGGGTCGGCTGGCACGGCGCACCCGATGAAACCCTTGACGCTTTCAACGAAGCAAACATGCACCTCGTACCCGTCCCGCTGAGCGCGGACGAGGTTGAGCTTTACTACGAGGGTTTTTCGAACGCGACCCTTTGGCCGCTCTACCACGACGTCATCGCCCCTCCGGAGTTCCACCGCACCTGGTGGGACGCCTACCGCCGCGTCAACGAGCGGTTCGCCGCGGCGACCGCGGCCACCGCCGCCGAGGGTGCGACGGTGTGGGTGCAGGACTACCAGCTGCAGCTGGTGCCGAAACTCCTCCGGAAGGCCCGCCCCGACCTGGTCATCGGCTTCTTCAACCACATCCCCTTCCCTCCCCTTGAGATCTACGCGCAGCTCCCCTGGCGCAAACAGGTGATCGAGGGGCTGCTGGGCGCGGACCTGATCGGTTTCCAGCGCCCCAGCGACGCGAGCAACTTCCTGCGCTGCGTACGCCGTTTCCTCGGCCACACCATCCGCCAGCAGCAGGTGTATGTCCCCGAGGATGGCAACGCACCGGCGTATACGTCACGGGCCGAGGCGTTCCCCATCTCGATCGACGTCGACGCAGTCACCCAGCTTGCCGAACGCGAAGACATCATCGAGCGGTCCAAGGAGATACGGCGCGAACTCGGCAACCCCAAGCACGTCCTGCTCGGGGTTGACCGGCTCGATTACACCAAGGGGATCGGCCACCGCCTCAAGGCGTACGGCGAACTGCTTGAGGACGGACTCATCACCGTCGAAGACGCCTCGCTGATCCAGGTGGCCAGCCCCAGCCGCGAGCGGGTCGAACAGTACCGCCTGCTCCGTGAAGAGATCGAGGGGGCGGTCGGGCGCATCAACGGCACCTACGACACTATGAGCAACACCGCCATCCGCTACCTTCACCACAGCTACCCCATCGAAGAGATGGTGGCCCTCTACCTGGCCGCCGACGTCATGCTTGTCACCGCCCTGCGCGACGGCATGAACCTTGTTGCCAAGGAGTACGTGGCCGCGCGGACCGAAAACCGCGGCGCGCTGGTCCTGAGCGAGTTCGCCGGCGCTGCCGACACCCTCCGGCAGGCCGTCCTGGTGAACCCGCACGACATCGACGGCCTCAAGGCCGCGATCGTGTCCGCGCTGAACATGCCCGCTTCCGAGGCAGCGCGCAGAATGCGCACAATGCGCCGTTCGGTGCTTCAGAACGACGTCGAACGCTGGTCGCAGACCTTCCTCAACGCCCTGCGCGGCGGCAACGAGGAGACAAGTGATGACTGAGAAGCCCTCCGGAAACCTCACCTCCGCGCTTGAGCAGCTCGTCTCGACCCCGCGTCTTCTCGTGGCGCTCGACTTCGACGGCACGATGTCACCCCTTGTGGAACGGCCCGAAGATGCGCGCGCCCTGCCCCGCTCGGCTGCCGCACTTCAGGCACTGGCGGCCCTGCCCGACACGACGACGGCGCTGATCTCCGGCCGGGCCCTCGACAGTCTGCGCGCTGTGGCACTACCCGAGCCCGAGACCCTGCTCATCGGCAGCCACGGAGCTGAGACCTGGACCGGCCCCAACGGATCGCCGCTGACGCTCACCCCCGAGCAGCAGGCCCTGCTCGGATCGGCGACGTCCGCGGTCGAAAAGGTCGTCGCCGCACACCCGGGCACCCTTGTTGAACACAAGCCCGCCGGCGTCGTCCTCCACACCCGCACCGCGCACGACGACGTCGCAGCGGCCGCCGTCGAGGCGGCGCGCGACGCCCTGTCCCGGCTCGACGGCGTCGTGCTCACCGACGGCAAGCGCGTCCTTGAAACCTCAGTGGTGCACACCGACAAGGGGCAGGGCCTGCGCCTGCTGCGGGAACTCAGCAGGGCCACGAGCGTGCTCTTCGCGGGCGACGACGTCACCGACGAACACGCCTTCCGGGCCCTCGAACCGCAGGACGTCGGGCTCAAGATCGGCGAGGGAGACACCGCGGCACGGTACCGGGTCGAGTCCCCCGAGGCCCTTGCCGACGTGCTCGAGGCAGTGCTCGCCCTGCGGACCCAACGTGCTTCTTCCTAGCATTCATGCCATACTCCAAAAGGGTGTAACAGGCCGTTGGCCGACAACACCCCGCACAACAGCTAACTGAATACACTCCATTCACTACGGATCGTCGGGCACGTACCTGCCCGTGAAAAGGAAAATAAACATGGCAACGGTTACGTTTGACCAAGCTACACGCGTGTACCCGGGCACCGAAAAGCCCGCTGTAGACCGCCTCAACATCGAAATTGCGGACGGTGAGTTCCTCGTCCTCGTAGGCCCCTCCGGCTGCGGCAAGTCCACCTCCCTGCGGATGCTTGCAGGACTCGAAGACGTCAACTCCGGCCGCATCCTCATCGGCGACCGCGACGTCACCGACGTTCCCCCGAAAGACCGCGACATCGCGATGGTCTTCCAGAACTACGCCCTTTACCCGCACATGTCAGTCGCCGACAACATGGGCTTCGCCCTGAAGATTGCAGGCGTCTCCAAGGAGGAGCGCGCCGAGCGCGTCCGGGAGGCAGCCAAGCTGCTCGACCTCGAGGACTACCTCGACCGCAAGCCGAAGGCACTCTCCGGCGGCCAGCGCCAGCGCGTCGCAATGGGCCGCGCCATCGTGCGTAACCCGCAGGTCTTCCTCATGGATGAGCCGCTGTCGAACCTTGACGCCAAGCTTCGCGTCCAGACCCGCACCCAGATCGCATCGCTGACCCGCCGCCTGGGCGTCACAACGGTTTACGTTACCCACGACCAGGTTGAGGCAATGACCATGGGTGACCGCGTTGCGGTCCTCAAGGACGGCGTGCTGCAGCAGGTCGACACCCCGCGCAACCTGTACGAGCGCCCGAAGAACGTCTTCGTTGCCGGCTTCATCGGCTCCCCCGCAATGAACCTGCTCGAACTGCCTGTTGCCGACGGCGGAGTCCTGTTCGGCGGCACCGTTTACCCGGTCCGCCGCGACATCCTTGACACAGCAGCGGGCAACACCGTCACGCTGGGTGTCCGCCCCGAGGATCTCGTTCTCGCGGCCCCCGGTGAGGGACTCCAGGTTGAGGTCGACGTCGTCGAGGAACTCGGCGCCGACGCCTACATCTACGGCCACACCACGCTCAACGGCCAGAACCACGACATGGTTGCCCGCGTTGACGGCCGCCGCCCTCCGATGAAGGGTGACACCGTTTACGTCCGCCCCGAGCAGGGCCACGTGCACCTGTTCGACACCACGTCCGGCGCACGCCTGGCCGAGACGGTCTAGTACGAAGCATCGTTTCCGGTGCGGTGGTTCCCAGGCTGCGTCTTCGCGGACGGGGAACCACCGCATTCCGGTTTAAGCAGACGGATTGCCTGCTTGAGGCACACACAGTGACCGGCGCACCGGCGGTCCGACAGAAGGCAGCACCATGACCGAGACATACAACGCCAACTGGCACGACGAACCGACGGACTATGCGCAGACGGGCAAGCTGCCGCGCATCAAGTCAACACCTCCGGCGTCGACGCTGGGCTCGCTGAACATCACCGCGGCCGCCGCAGATCCCGAACTCCTCGACCTGCCCTGGCACGTCGCGCTCGAGGAGTGGCCGGCACACAGCCTCGCGGCGCTCCCCCGCGGCATTTCCCGCCATATCGTGAGGTTCGCCCATCTCGGCGGATCCGTCATCGCCATCAAGGAAACCAGCGAGCACGTTGCCCGCCACGAGTACCACATGCTCCGCAAGCTCCAGCGACTCGACGTTCCCTGCGTCGAACCGGTCGCTGTCATTGCCGGGCGCACAGCCCCCGACGGCACTGAACTCGACCCGGTCCTTGTCACCCGGCACCTGAAGTTCTCGATGCCCTACCGGGCCCTGTTCTCCCAGACACTGCGCAAAGATACGCTCACCCGGCTGATCGATGCGCAGGCGCTGCTGCTGGTCCGCCTTCACCTGATCGGCTTCTACTGGGGCGACGTCTCCCTATCAAATACGCTGTTCCGCCGGGACGCCGGAGCATTCGCCGCGTACCTTGTAGACGCCGAGACCGGGGAACTCTACCCGGAGCTTTCGAGCGGGCAGCGCGAATACGACCTCGAGATAGCCCGCGTGAACATCGCCGGTGAGTTGATGGACCTCGCCGAGGGCGGGCTGATCGAGGAAAAGGTCGACCCGCTGGCCACGAGCGAGCTCATCATGGACAGCTACCGCCGCCTGTGGTCGGAGCTGACGGAGCAGGAGTCCTTTGAACTCGGCGAACGGTGGCGGGTCAACGCGCGTATCCGCCGGCTGAACCAGCTGGGCTTCGACGTCGACGAGTACGTCATCAAGACCGTGGCCGACAGTTCCAAGATCCAGCTGCAGCCAAAGGTCGTCGACGCCGGACACCACAGCCGGCGCCTGCTGCGGCTTACCGGGATCGATGCCCAGGAGAACCAGGCCCGCCGTCTCCTGAATGACATGGACGCCTACCGTGCGGACAACAACAACCTCGACATCGATGAGGAGATCAGCGCCCACCTCTGGGTGAGCGAAGTCTTTGAGCCGATCGTGCGGGCGGTTCCGCGCGAACTCGGCGGCAAGCTTGAACCCGCTGAGGTGGTCCACGAGGTCCTCGAGCACCGCTGGTACATGTCCGAGAAGCAGGACCGCAACGTCCCCCTCGCTGAAGCAGTGCAGTCCTACCTCGACTCCGAGCTGCGGCACCGCCGGGACGAAGCGGAGATCATGCTCACGGCCGATTCAAAGACGATCGGGCTCGACGGCGACAACAGCTTCCCGAACAGCTGACGGCCCGGTCGGGCCGGGCCGTCAGCTCCCGTTGGATGATTCGCCCGGGCCTACGGTACCGCGGGGCACTCGACCGGGTTGCCCCGGAATTCCTGCGGACCGGGGCCCGCCTGCTCGCAGAATTCGGCAACCTCCGTGGCAAGCGGGATGACGGCGATGATTGCGACGATCAGGATCACCAAGCCGATTGTGGCAAGAGCGCCGATGATGATGCCGGCCAGTGCAAACCCGTTGCTCATGCGGGCCTTCGATGACTTCACCATGGCCACGATGCTGACAATCAGACCCACCGGGTTGAGGAAGGGGATCACGGCAAGAATGAGTCCAATGATCCCGAGCGTGCGCCCCGGATTCTGCTGAGGCTGCTGCCCATAGCCGGCGTAACCTCCGCCGGGCTGACCGTAGGGGGATTGTCCGTACGGGGTCTGCCCCTGCCCGTAAGGGGGCTGCGGCTGGCCATAGGCGGGCGGGCTCGAGGCCGGCCGTTCAGGCACCGATCCGCCCTGGGGAGTTGCCCACGGATTGTTCCGGTCGGAGCCGCTGTCGGACGGTCCTGGACGGTTCTCTGACACAATTGCCCCCGGGCTTTTCGTCGGTAGAGGATAAGTTTTATTGAGGCCGGGAACGGCCTCTTGCCCGAGAATATCACCGCACCACGCAGGTTTATTCGGGGGTCAGCCCGTTCTCTTCCCCCGCGTCACTGTATGTCAGCTCGCAAGCCGGGGCCGCGGCTTCCCTCCCCTGTTCTTCAGCGGATGGCCTTCCCGGGGTTGAGGATGCCCGTTGGGTCGAAGACCTGCTTGATGCGGCGCTGCAGCTCAAGCAGTTCTTCCGACTGTTCCCACGCGAGCCAGCGCAGCTTGTACTGGCCGACGCCGTGCTCCCCCGTGATCGTCCCGCCGAGTTCCAATGCCTTTCGGACGGAATCGTCGAGGGCGGCGTTGAGCCGCCCGCGTCCCTCCTCGCCTTCCTCGGCTCCTACCCAGAAGGTGGGATGCAGGTTGCCGTCTCCTGCGTGGGCAACGACCTTCAGCCGGACCGCGTGGCGGATGGCCATCTCCTCGAGGGCAGCAATGTAGTGGACTAGCCGTGATCTCGGTACTGCGACGTCCTCCCCGACCCGGTGTTCGTGATCGACTTCATCACCGCGGCTGTGGCGACGCAGTTCGATGAGCTGGGCGGCCTCGGCGGCGTTTTCCTCGCCCGCGATGCCTCCGAGCGCGGCAAGGACCCGCCGGACCGCTGCGGCCTCCTCCGCTGCACCGAAGCCGTCGGTCTGCAGCAGGAGAAGTGCGTTGCCGCGGGAGCGAAGTGAAGACCCCTGGGCAGTGTCCAGCGCCTGGAGCGTCATTCCATCGAGCAGTTCCATGATTGCGGGCTGAACCCGGGCCCTGCCCACGGCGAGTACCCCTGCGGCAGCACCCTGCACGTCGGGAAAGAAGGCGGCGACTGTATGGACGTTCTCGGGCAGATAGCGCAGGCGCACTGTCACCCCGACCACCACACCGAGGGTTCCCTCCGATCCGACGAACAACGAGGTCAGGTCGTATCCGGCCACCCCCTTGAAGGTCTGCTGGCCCGTGGAGAGGAGGGTTCCGTCAGCGAGCACGATGTCGAGGGCCAGCACTGAATCCCTCGTCACCCCGTACTTGGCGCACCGGAGTCCGCCAGCGTTGGTCGCGACGTTGCCGCCGATCGTCGAAGTCCGGTAGCTGGCCGGATCCGGCGCATACATCAGGCCATGCTCGGCAGCTGCGGCGTTGAGGTCCGCATTGATGACCCCGGGTTCGACCACTGCGGTTTCATCCTCCGGGTTCAGCGCAAGGATTCTGTTCATCCGCTCAAGGCTCAGCACAACGCAGCCCGCTGTGGCGTGGGCGCCGCCCGAGACGCCGGTGCCGGCGCCGCGGGGCACCACCGGCACATCGTTGGCCGTGGCCCATGCCAGCAGCCGCTGTACGTCGTCAACGCAGGTGGCGTGCACCACCGCTATCGGCTCGACAAGTTCCACAACGGGGCCCTGATCGCGCGCGTAGAGCAGCCGTTCCGGACCTTCGGTGATCACCTTGCCGGGCAGGAGTGCCGCGAGGGACTCCTGGAGGGCATCTAATGCACCGAAGGCGGAGCCGGCCTGCCGCATCAGACAGCGCCCATGAACCGGGAATACCGCGCCAGTGCGAGGGGCCAGAACTGGGCGTAGCGGTCACGCAGCGTGAGTGTTTCGCTGCCCTGGACCCAGCCGCTGTGCGTGAGCTGTACGGTGGTCAGCGTGCCGTGGCCGTCCCGGTTTGCCGAAATGAAAGTCATCCTGACATTTGTGGAGGGTGCCGTTCCGGGATGGTGGCGCCAGAGGAGTTCAAGGCTGCTGCCGGGCTCCCGGTCGTGGACCTCGGCCCAGACCGCTTCCTGGTCCTCCTCCGAAGTTTCAACAAGGGCGTTGTCCTCGAGGTCGAAGAAGCTGCCCTCACCCCATACGCTGAGCTCGCCCGCCGGCCACCACAGGTGGATGTGCTCAGTGAAACCAGCGAAGGCATGCACCTCGTCGGCCGGAACATCGACGCTCACGGTAATGTCCTCGCCCCTCGAAGTGGCAGAGGGTTCCGGCGCCGCATGGGAAAAAAGATCACTCATGATCCGACTGTACCGGTTGCAGCGTTGGAGTTTCCGGGTGGTCCGGTGCGCGGGTGGTGGGGGGGGTGGTTAACGTGGAAGAGGCCCCACCGTGGTGGGGCCTCTTCGTTACGTGTTGTCCGGCGGTGTCCTACTCTCCCACACTCTCTCGGGTGCAGTACCATCGGCGCTGTGGGTCTTAGCTTCCGGGTTCGGAATGGGACCGGGCGTTTCCC